>JBBSCF010000027.1:0-46274 GCA_038250545.1 Candidatus Limnocylindrales bacterium
GCAGCGCCGCCTCGATGGCGGCCTCGATCTGGACGCTGGGGGCTATTCTTCGATCCACGGCGTGGTCTCCTCTGCGACTTGCAAGGTCAGCTTTGGAGCCTACGCCGTCTTCACTTTTACAGCGGGTTCAGGACGCGACCAAGGGACCCTGGGCATCACACCGGCCAGACCGCTGCCCTATTGGGGCTGGGGCACCATTCCGGATGCATACCTGCGCCGCTGGGACGGCGACGACGGCGAGCATCGGCGCCCGCGCAACCCCGGCCCGTCCGATCTTCCGCCACTGCGCCCGGGCTGGGGTTCGCGGCGATAGCAGGCCCCGGCGTGAACGGGACGGCTGTGCCGGCACCAACAGACTCGTGGCGGACAAATAGAACATCTGTTTGATCGGGGCGAGAGGACTCGCCCGACCAACCGGGAACCAGGGAGGCCGGGCCTGCGTTTCCGGCGCAGTTATCGTCTCTCCGAGCGTAGTGGCCCACGTCCGCCAGGGGCGGCCCGGCCGCCTACGACCGTGCTAGACTCCCGTTCGCTCAGGAAGCAGCTCTGACAGAGCACGAGACCGTGGGGCTATAGCTCAGCTGGGAGAGCGTCTGAATGGCATTCAGAAGGTCAAGGGTTCGAATCCCTTTAGCTCCACCAACACCCCGCTAACGCCGACAACCTGACCCCTCGCCGGGACCGGCGGGGGGTTTTGTCTACCTCCAACCAGGGACGGATCCGTGACGACGACAGGCGACATCGAGCCCACCGGCGACAGCACCGCCGCCCGCGAGCCGCGCGACCGCGCCGAGCGCTACGAGCCAACGGCCATCGAACCCAAGTGGCAGCAGCGCTGGGCCGACCTCCGTCTGCACGACACGGACCTCGATGACCGCACCAGGCCGCGCTTCTACCTGCTGACGATGTACCCGTACCCCTCGGGCGCGCTGCACATCGGCCACTGGTACATCGTCACGCCCACGGACGCCATCGCGCGCTACCACCGGATGCACGGCGACAACGTCTTCCTGCCGATCGGCTTCGACGCCTTCGGGCTGCCCGCCGAGAACGCCGCGATCAAGGGTGGCTTCCACCCGCGCGAGTGGACGATGGCGAACATCGAGAAGATGCGGGGCCAGTTCCGCACGATGGGCGCCACGTTCGCGTGGGACAACGAGGTCGTGACCTGCGACCCCGAGTACTACCGCTGGAACCAGTGGCTGTTCGTCCAGTTCATGAACAAGGGCCTGGCGTACCGCGCCGTGTCCGCCGTGGACTGGTGCCCCAACGACGGCACGCTCGCGCGCGAGCAGGTCGAGGGCACGGAACGGCGCTGCTGGCGCTGCGGCGCCCAGGTGGAGAAGCGAGAGCTGCCGCAGTGGTACCTGGGGATCACGGACTACGCGGACGACCTGCTCGACTTCTCCGGCATCGACTGGCCGGACCCCGTCCGGATCATGCAGACCAACTGGATCGGGCGCTCGTCCGGCGCGGAGATCGAGTTCGAGACCGCCCCCTCCGCCCACCATGCCGGCGGCGAGGCGCTGCGGGTGTTCACGACGCGCCCGGACACGCTGTTCGGGGCCACCTTCATGGTCCTGGCCCCCGAGCACGAGTTGGTCGCGACCCTGACCGCCCCCGAGCGCAAGGCCGAGGTGGACGCCTACGTGGCGGCCGCGGCCGCGAAGAGCGAGATCGACCGGCTGTCGACCGACCGGGAGAAGACCGGTGTCGCCATCGGTGCCGACGCGATCAACCCGGTCAACGGGGCGCGGATCCCGATCTACATCGCGGACTACGTGCTGGGCACGTACGGCACGGGCGCCATCATGGCCGTCCCGGCCCACGACGAGCGGGACTTCGCGTTCGCCCGGGCGTTCGGGCTGCCGATCGTCAAGGTCGTGATGCCCAAGGACGCGGACCCCAACGAGGAGCTCACGTCCGCGTTCACGGAGCACACCATCGACGAGGTCATGGTCAACTCCGCCGCGTTCACCGGCAAGCCCGCGTCCGAGGCCTGGCACGAGATCGTGGCCATGCTCGCCGAGCGGGGCAAGGGCGAGCCGGCGGTCACCTACCGCCTGCGCGACTGGCTGATCAGCCGCCAGCGCTACTGGGGCACGCCGATCCCGGTCATCCACTGCACCGACTGCGGCCCGGTGCCCGTCCCTGAGCAGGACCTGCCCGTCCTGCTGCCGGAGACCGTGGACTACCGCGGGTCTGGCGACAACCCGCTGACCCGCGACGAGGCGTTCCTGAACGTGGACTGCCCGCAGTGCGGCAAGGCTGCACGGCGCGAGACGGACACGATGGACACGTTCATCGATTCGTCCTGGTACTGGTTCCGCTACCTCTCGCCGCACAACGACGCGTCGCCGGTGGACGTGGACATGGTCCGCGACTGGACGCCGGTGGACCAGTACACGGGCGGCGCCGAGCACGCGGTGATGCACCTGCTCTACAGCCGCTTCTTCACCAAGGCGATGCGGGACCTGGGGCTGGTCGACGCGCGGGAGCCGTTCCGCCGCCTGTTCAACCAGGGCCAGATCCTGGGCGCCGACGGCGAGCGGATGAGCAAGTCCCGCGGCAACGTCCAGGATCCCGACGAGCTGGTCGCGCGCTACGGCGCCGACGCCGTCCGGCTGTTCCTGATGTTCATGGGCCCCTGGGACCAGGGCGGCCCGTGGTCCCCCACCGGGATCGGCGGTGTCTCCAAGTTCCTCAACCGGGTGTGGGTGATCGCCACGGACCCGCACGGCCGCGAGCCCGGCGACCAGACCGGCGGTGCGCTGCCCGCCGGCGAGGGGGAGCACGACGCGCGCGACCGCATGCGCGCCGCGGCCCACAAGACCCTGCGCGACGTGACGGAGGACTACGAGGGCTTCCGCTGGAACACGATGGTCGCGAAGCTCATGGAGCTGTCCAACCTGCTGGGGCGGTACCGCGGCACCTCGGTGGCCGGACTTCCCGAGTGGGACGAGGCCGTCCGGCTGCTGCTCCTGATGCTGGCGCCGGCCGCGCCGCACATCACCGAAGAGCTGTGGTCGCGCCTGGCCGAGACCCGCGGTGAGGCGTGGGAGTCCATCCACGTCCAGCGCTGGCCGGAGGTGGACGAGGCCGCGGTCGTGGAGCAGACCCGCGAGATCCCGATCCAGGTCAACGGGAAGCTCCGCGACAAGGTCACGGTGCCCACCGGCATCAGCGACATCGAGCTGGAGCAGCTCATCCTGTCGCGCGACAAGGTGGTGGCGACGATCGGCGACCGGCAGGTCGCGCGGCTGATCCACGCGGGTGGCGGGCGGCTGGTCAACATCGTCCTGAAGGGGTAGCGCCCCGGGATTCGGGCACGGCCCTGGGTCGCCGGGCCCGGTGTCCGACCGGTGTCGTCCGGCCCGCGGGGCCGCAATCGACGGGTCCACGCGTCTCCTGCGGACGTCCGGCGGGCGTCGACCCCGGATGCCCTGCCTCGCAGGCAGGTCCCGTCGTCGGCGGTAGCCTGATCGTCGCCCCCAGCCTTGGGCTGTGACACCCTCTGGACCTGAGGTCGCGGCTACGCGACTGAGGCTGCGCGGCGCGTGTTCGACGACGCGCGAGCGAATCGAGGATGGCCGCGTCTCGCCTCGCTCATGACGTCCGGCCCGCCTGGGGCGCCGCCCGATCCTTCGATAGGCCTGGGCTACAGAGAGGAGAGCACAGTGAGCAACGAACAGGTAGCACCTGAGACGAAGGGCGTCGCGGTGAAGGTGCTTGCAGCGGTTGACCTTGCCCGTGAGATCGAGGGCATGGCAGGGCGCCAGCTTCGAATGCGTATGGTGACCATCGAGCCTGGAGGCGTCTTCGGCCCGATTCACGACCACAAGGGCAGACCAGGCACGGTCTACATCTTGCAGGGAACGATCACTGACCATCGAAACGGCGTCGACACGGACTATGGGCCGGGAGTAGGCTGGCCCGAGGATCAGAACACGCGCCACTGGCTCGAGAACAGGGGGACGATTCCGGCGGTGGAGATCTCGGTCGACATCGTCGGGCAGGAGTGAGTTGAGGCATTGCTGCTGACCGTGTCACGGTGACCCGCCCGATCGGGGTCACGCGTCCCGGGCCAGCGCCTGCAGCAGGCGGTCGACTCGATCTCGGCGGTACCCTGATCGTCGTCCCCTAGCCCAACCCGGAGGCATCCCATGGCCAAGATCAGGATCGGCGCCCTTTGCTGGAACCAGTACACCGGGTGGCCCGCACTCCTGCAGGCCGGCATCCGGGCGGACGAGCTGGGCTTTGACACCCTCTGGACCTGGGACCACGTCTACCCCATCGTCGGCGACAGCACCGGCCCCAACTACGAGGGCTGGCTCACGCTGGCGGCCTGGGCGCAGGCGACGAAGAACATCCACATCGGGCTCATGGTCGGCGCCAACACCTTCCGCGCCCCGACCCTGACCGCCAAGCTGGCGACCACGCTCGACCACATCAGCAACGGCCGCGCGATCCTGGGCATCGGTGGGGCGTGGTTCGAGGAGGAGCACCAGGACTTCGGGCTCGACTTCGGGTCCGGGTTTCCGGAGCGCCTCCGCTGGCTGGGCGAGGCGCTGCCGATCATGCGCGGGATGCTCGACGGCACCGAGCCGGTCGCGACCGGCCCCCACTACACGAGCCACGACACGCGCAACCTGCCCGGCCCGATCCAGGCCCACCTGCCCATCTGCATCGGCGGAGGTGGTGAGCAGGTGACGCTCAAGCTGGTCGCGAAGTACGGCGACATGAACAACATCGGCGGCACGGTCGAGGAGATGCGGCACAAGGAGGAGGTCCTCCTCCGCCACTGCGAGACCGTGGGCCGGGACCCCTCCGCGATCGAGCGCACGACCGGCATCGGCACGGTGTTCATCCGCGACGACCGCGCGGAGGCCGAGCGGCTGTACCACGCCGCCTTCGACCGCAACCGGATCGCGAAGCACTGGGAGGACCAGCCGGTGGGGACGGTCGAGGACGTGGTCGAGAAGCTGGCGCCCAAGATCGCGCTCGGGTACCGGCACCTCATCGTCGGCGTCCCGGCGGACTACGACGAGGAGTCGATGACCCGGTTCGCGACCGAGGTCAGGCCGCTGCTCGAATCCCTCTGACGCGGGTCAGGCTCCGGGTGGGGGGAGCGTCGCCCACGGCATGAGCGCCGGCGCCACGGCCGTCGAGGTCACCTCGACCCGGCGGCCGTCCGCGGCCATCGACGCCGTCGCGGCCTCCAGGATGTCCACGACGTGGGCGGCGCGCTCCGCGCTGGCCCGGTGTGGGCGCCCCGCGGTGATCGAGGCAGCCATCTCGGCGACGCCGCGGGCCCAGGCGATGCCGGGCATGGGCGGACCCGAGGTCGCGGAGCGGCTGTCGGCGGTCCACCCGGGCCTGCGGATCGTGTTCGCGTCGGGCTACACGGACGACGCGAAGCTGCGCTACGCCGGGGCGGCCACCACGCTCCCCTACCTCTCCAGGCCGTTCACGGCCGACAGCCTGCGCGCCCGCATCCGCGAGACGCTCGACCGTCCGGCCTCGGGTCACCCGAGGGCTGACGAGGCGCGGCGGCCCGGGCGAGCGGGTGATCGCCGCGGGCCTGCGGGTCGTGGAGGCCGGCGCGCGTGGAGCGGCGCGCGCGCCCCGCGAGCGACGACCGCGCGCGTGGAGCGGCGGGCCGCCTAGGATCGGGCGCGGCCATCCTCCCCCGGACCCTGGGGCTCGACGAGATCGGGCTCCACGACGAGGCGCCCCTCGTCAGGCGCCTCGCTGGGACCGGGGGCGGCGGGACGGCGGATGGACACGCGACCGGGGAGGGACGGGCGCGGGAGTGATGGGCGCCGGCCGGCGGCCCCCTTCGCCGCGGCCGCGCCCCGCGAGGCGGCGCCCTTCGCGGCCGGGCCGGCCTTCGCGGCGAGACCCTTCGCGCCGGTCGCTGCGCTCGCAGTGGCGCGCCTGACCGCCGGTGCCGCGCGTGCCGCGGCCGTCGACGCCACCGACGCGGCGCCGGCGGTTGCCCGGCCCGTCACCCTGGCCCCGCGGAGCGCGATCTGGCCGCCGTGGCGCGCGATCCGGCCGGTCGTGCGTGCCCCGGCCCTGACCAGCCACGCGCTGGTGGCGACCACCGTCCGCAGGTCGTGGGTGAGGTGGACGTCCTCCAGCCCGACCGCGGCGAGATGCTCCCGGCGCCGATCCGTATCGAGGCCCGCCAGGGCGAACTTGATCGCGGCGAGGCCGACGGCGATGTCGTCCAGCTGCCCCAGGACCGGGATCACGCCAGGTACGAGGTCCACCGGCGACGCGAGGTAGCCGGCCGCGGCGACGACGGCGCCGCGGCGCGTGCGGCTCAGCAGCGGGTCACGGGCCAGACGCCAGGCCAGCTTCAGGTACGCCGGCATGCGGCGCAGGGTGGCGGCCACGCGCTCGCGCGGGAAGGGGTCGTCGGCCATCGGATGCTCCTCGGTGCTCCCGACAGCCTACCCCGCCGCCGGTGGGTCGCCGATGGGCGGGCGGCGTGTACGTGGCAGATAAGCGGCGAGGCGTACGGTTCACCCCGGACTCCCGTCCCGCAGGACGTGCCCCCTTCGGGACGGGGCTCCGCCCCATTGCCCGCCGCCGGGCCCGCCGGGGAGAACGTTCGACCCGTGGAGCCCTCCAGCGCGCCGTGGCGCGTCATCGAGACAACCGAACCGGAACCTGCATCAGCCGAGCCCGAGCCCACATCGCGTGGCCTGCCGTGGCCGGCGATCGGCGTGGCGCTCCTCGCCATTGCCGTCGCCGTCGCGGCCATCCTGGTCACCACGCGGCAAGGGCCCGACATCGGGGTCGATGGTGCGACCGGCCTGGGTGCCGGATCCGCCGGGCAAGGGGGGACCTGGCCAACGGATCCGGCACCGCAGGCGACCGAGGTCGTGGTGGACGTCCGCGGCGCTGTCGCGCGGCCGGGCGTGTACCACCTGCCCGCGGGGTCGCGGGTCGCCGACGCGATCGAGGCCGCCGGAGGCTACGGCGCCGCCGTGGACGCGGGCCGGGTGGACGCGCAGCTCAACCTGGCGGCGGTCGTGAAAGACGGCGAGAAGGTCCGCGTGCCGGTCCGCGGCGAGGCCGCCGGCGACGCCTCTGACGCCTCGGGCGGCGCGGGCTCCGGGGGCTCGGGGGCGGCCTCCGGTGGCGCGGGAACCGGTCCGGTGAACCTCAACACGGCCGGCGCCGACGCGCTCGACGCGCTCCCGGGCGTGGGCCCCGCGACGGTGGCCAAGATCATGGCGGCCCGCGAAGCGCAGCCCTTCGCGACCGTGGACGACCTGCTCGCCCGCAAGGTCGTGGGGGCGGCGACCCTGGAGAAGCTGCGTCCGCTCGTCGTCGTCGGGCCGTGAGCGGGACGCCCGTGAGGGTGCCCCGCAGCGCCTGGCTCGCGGTGGGGGCCGCACTGGCGGCGACGTGGGCGTGGCTGGGGCTGCCGTCCGCCGCGGCGCTCGCGGCGGGGCTCGGAGCGATGGCGATGGGGCTGGCGGCGCCGCCAACGAGCCGGCTGCACGCCCCGGCCCGGGCGGTCGTGGCCGTCGGTGTCGGGACGGTGCTGCTCGCGGTCCGGGTGCTGCTGGGTCCCGCGGCACCGGCGACGCCGCCGCTTCCCGGGGGCTCCGGGCCGTGGCCGGCGGTCGTGGAGTCCGTCGGGGCGCCCCGCGACGGCGCGCAGATGGCCCGCCTCGCCCTCCTCGTGGACCCCGGGCCCGTCCGGGTCGCGGCGACGCTGCCGGCCTTCCCGGGGGTGCGTGCCGGCGACGCGATCGAGGTCGGGGGGCGTCTCCGTCCGCCGCCGGACGACGACGGGTACGGCGAGTACCTCCGCCGGACGGGCGCCGCCGGGAGCCTGGACGCAACCCGGGTCGAAGTCGTCGCGCCCCCCGACGGGCTCTCGCTCCAGCCGTTGCGGGACGCGGCGGGCGACACGCTCCGTGCCGCCCTGCCGGAGCCCGAGGCCGGCCTCGCCGCGGGGATCCTGATCGGGCTGCGCGAGCGTGTTGACCGGTCGCTCGCCGCGGACTTCGCCACGGCCGGGGTGAGCCACGTCGTGGCCATCTCGGGCTGGAACATCGCGATCGTGGCCGGGCTCGTCGGCGCCGTGATGCGCGGGCGGTCACGCCGGCTCGTCGCCCTCGCCGTGGGCGGCACGATCGTCGCGTACGTCGTGGCGGCCGGCGCCTCGCCGTCGGTGGTGCGGGCCGCCGTCATGGCTGGTGTGGTCCTGCTGGCGCGCGAGACAGGCCGCGCGGGCCGGGCGCCCGCGGCCCTCGCCCTGGCCGCGCTCGTGATGCTGCTTGCGGAGCCCGCCATGATCGGCGACGCCGGGTTCCGCCTCTCCGTCGCGGCGACCGCCGGGCTGCTCGCCTGGGCGACCCAGCTGGGGCGCTGGATCGGCGGGCTGTGGGGCGGGCGCCTGCCGGGAGTGTTGGCCGAGGGCCTGGGGATCTCGCTCGCCGCCCAGGCGGCGACGCTGCCGGACGTACTCGTGACGTTCGGACGGCTCTCGCTGGTGGCGCCGGCGGTCAACCTCGCGGTCGTGCCACTGGTGCCCGCCGCCATGGCCGCGGGCGTGCTCGGAATGGCGGGCGGGGCGCTCGCGATGGCGGGCCTGCCCGGGGCTGTCGCGACGGTCCTCGGGCTGCCGGCCTGGCTGCTGCTCCATGTCATCGTGGCGGTCGTGCGGCTGGCGGCGGGCGTGCCGTTCGCGGCGCTGGCGATCCCGCCGGAGGCCGCCCTGCCGGCGGCGGTCGCCACCGGTGCGCTGGTGCTCGCGGCGCCGTCCGTCATCCGTGCCCTCCGGGCTCGACGCGGGACTCGGCGCGGCCGCTCCGGGTCGCCTGCCCGCGGGAGGGCCGGCCCGGGCGTTGCGGGCGCCGGACCGGCACGGGCTCGCCCCCGCGTGGCGCCCTCCCGCGCGGGCCGCGCCATCCTCGTGATCGCGGCGCTCGTGGTCGCCATCGCCACGCTCGCGCTCGGCGACGCTGCGACGCGCTCCACCCGTCTCGTGATGCTGGACGTCGGCCAGGGCGACGCCATCCTCGTCGAGAGCCGCTCCGGCGGCCGGCTCCTCGTGGACGGCGGCCCGGACCCCGAGCGCCTCATCGTGGAGCTGGATGCCCGCATCCCGCCCTGGGACCGGCGGATCGACCTCCTCGTGCTCACGCATCCGCACGATGACCATGTCGCGGGCCTGGTCCGCGTGCTCGAGCGCTACCGCGTGGGCCGGGTGTTCGAGCCCGGCATGCGCGGGCCCGGCCCGGGTTGGGCGGCGTGGGACGAGGCGCTCCGGCACGGGCCGCCGCGCGCCGCCCTCGCCGCTGGCGCCCGCCTCCGCCTGGACGAGGTGTCGCTCACGGCGCTGTGGCCCATGACCCGTGTCCCAGCCGAGCCCGCGGCGACCGGCCGAGGGATCAACGACACCTCGATCGTCCTGCTCGGCGAGGCGAACGGGCGCCGCTTCCTGCTCACCGGCGACGCCGAGGACGACGTGGACCCGGCCCTCGTCGCGCTCGGCCTGCCGCACCTCGACGTGCTCAAGGTCGCGCACCATGGCAGCGCCACGGCGACGAGCGCGCCGCTGCTGGACGCCACGCGACCCACCCTCGCGCTGATCTCCGTCGGGGCCGGCAATGACTACGGCCACCCGGCGCCGTCCACGCTGGAGCGCATCGGCGCGGTCGGGGCCACGATCCTCCGCACGGACGAGGAGGGCTCGATCGCGGTGGAGCTGCGCCCCGACGGGCTCCGCGTGACCACGTCGGGCGCGCGCGGGACCGGCGCGCTCACGGTGCCGCCCACGCCGCCGGCCCTGCTCGCCGCCTGGCCGGTCCGCACCGGCTACGATCCATCCCATGACGATCCCGGCGCGCCGCGAGGCCGCCCGCCTGCTGCTCTCCCTCGACCCGCCCGCCTGGTCCCTCCGCCACGCCTGCGCCGTGGCGGACATCGCCGGGTTCCTGGCCCGGGCGATCGCGCGCAACGGGATCCCGCTCGACGTCCGCGCCGTCGAGGCCGCCGCGCTGCTCCACGACCTCGACAAGATCCCGGCCGGGCACGTGGCCGGCGCCCGCCACGGCGACGGCTCCGCGGCCTGGCTCGAGGCCCATGGCATGCCGGAGCTGGCGCCGCTCGTCCGCGACCACCCGGTGCCGCGGCTCGCGGACGAGGCCGACGCCGCACGCCTGGCGGCCGCGCCGCTCGAGGCGAGGATCGTGGCCTACGCGGACAAGCGCGCGGGCCAGGCCCTGGAGCCCATGGAATCGCGCTTCGGCTCATGGCGCCGCCGGTACCCGTCAGGACCCGGGGAGCCCGTCCTGGGCGCGCACGACCGGCCGCCGAGCGGCCCCGGCTGGGCCGACGAGGTCGCTGATCGTGTCCACGCCCGGGCCCTGACCCTGGAGCGGGAGGTGTGCGCGGCCGCGGGTGTCGCACCCGCGGACGTCCGTCGCCTGCGCTGGTCCCTTCGCGCCCTCCGGGAGGCGGCTCGGTGACGATGCCCGTCATCGCGTACTACCGCGGCGGCGACGGCTTCGCGCTCGACCGTGCCGTCATCGCCATCGCGCGCCGCCTCGAGAAGGAGACGGGCGCCGCCCCGGACCGCTGGCGGGTCGCCGGCGCCGAGACGAGCCCCGCGTTGATCGCCGAGCGCGTCGGCACGGCGCCGATGTTCGGCGGGGGCTGCGTCGCCGTCGTGACGGACCCGGGTCCCCTCCTCCGCTCGAAGGACTCGCGCGAGGCCGTGGAGCGCGCACTGGGCGCCGTCGCGCCGGGCAATGCGCTCGTGTTCGTGGAGCAGGGCGACACCGGCACCAAGCGCGCGGCGATGCTGCAGGGGCTGGAGGCCGCCGTGATCAAGGCGGGCGGGACGGCCCGCGCCTTCCCGGCGCCGCGCGCGGGCGAGCTCGCGGGCTGGCTGCGCAACCTGGCGCAGGAACGCGGCCTGACCCTCGAGCGCGACGCGTCGGACGAGCTCGCCCGCCGCGTCGGCGGCTTCGTCAGCGAGGGCGACGTGGACCGCCAGCGCCAGGGCTCGCTCGCCTCGGGCGAGCTCGACAAGCTCGCGCTCTACCGGCAGTCGGCGCCGATCACCATCGAGGACGTGCGCGCCCTGGTCCCGGAGGTCATCCCGAACTCGACGTGGGCGATGACCGACGCCGTCGCGGACCGCCGGGTGGACATCGCGGGCCCGCTGCTCGACCGGATCCTCGAGAGCACCCCGCTCCCCATCGTCATCGTGGTGCTGCACCGCCGCCTGCGCGAGCTGCTGATCGCCGCGGACCACATCGCGGCCGGCAGCCGGCCGCCGGAGATCGTCAAGGCCATCGGCGGGCACCCGTTCCGGGCCCAGAAGCTGGTGGAACAGGCTCGCCGCTGGACGCTCCCCGAGCTCGATGCCGCCCTCGAGGGCGTGCTGGAGCTGGACGCGATGATCAAGGGGGCGGTCGGTTCGGGGAGCACGGAGCGCCAGGTGAGGCTGGCGTTCACGTTGTGGATCCGCGATTGCGTCGCGGACAGGCGGTCGAGGACCGCGGCGCGTGCGGGTCGCGCGGGACCCGGCCGGGCGAGGTAGCCCGGGACGTCAGTCGGCGGAGGACCAGGCCTCTTCCTGCATGACGATGTCGCTCTCGATCGCGAAGACGCAGCGGCCCTCGCCGAGGTCCAGCAGCTCGATCAGCTCGGGATCGACGTACAGCTGGTGGCAGTCCTCGCAGAGGCCGCCGGGGATGCCGAAGCACAGCCGCTCGGTCCGGTCAGGGAGCCGGAACGTCGTGTCGAAGCGGGTGATGATGAGCTTTCGGCTGCAGCCAGGGCAGCGGTCACGCAGGCCCGACATCGGGACTTCTCCGGTGGCACCGACCCTTGTGGTCGACGACCTGCCCTCAATCTATGGGGGCGATCCCCCGGGGGACATGACCCGTCGGTACCGACGCACCCGGTACCCCACCAATGGGGAGCGGACGCCCTACTGCACCCGCACCACGATCTTGGCGCCGGACCAGTGCTTCTCGAGCCCGTAGTAGTCGCGCTCCGGCGGCGTGAAGACGTGGACGATCACGCTCCCGTAATCGAGAAGCACCCAGTGGGACTCGGAGGTGCCCTCGCGGCCGATGGGCTTGACGCGCTCGTCGCGCAGCCCCTCCACGATGCCGTCCGCGATGGCGCTGATCTGGCGCTCGGAGCCACCGGAGCAGATCACGAAGGCATCGGCGAGCGTGGTGAGCTCGCCAAGGTCCAGCAGGACGATGTCGGCCGCCTTCTTGTCCTCCGCGAGCTCCACGATGCGCCGCGCGAGGTCGAGCGGCGCGAGGTCGGACTTGGGCGCCGCGGTCTCGCGGGCCGGCAGGCCGTCCGGTCGCTGGGTGGCGGAGTGGACGGGTTCGGTCACGTGGAATGGATCCTCCAGGCGGGGTCGGTGTAGAGCCGATGGTCGGCGATGTAGCGGGCGACCGCATCGGGCACGAGGTAGCGGACCGAGCGACCGACGGCGGCCCGTCGTCGCACCACGCTACCCGAGATGGGCAAGAGAGGCCCGGGGAGGAACCCCACGCGGTCCTCGCGGCCCGGGAAGCGGGCGGCGACCCAGGCACGATCCAGCGGCTCGTAGCCCGCGCGCGGGACGACCGCCAGGCGGCAGAGCTCCAGGATTCGGTCGGGCTCGCGCCAGGCCGGGAAGCCGGCGAGCGCCTCGGCTGACAGGATGAACCAGGGCTGCCCGACGCCCTCCGCGGCAAGCGCGGCGAGCGTGTCCACCGTGTACGACGCGCCGCCGCGCTCGAGCTCCAGGCGGCTCACGGCGAACGAGGGGTTGTCCTCCACCGCCAGCTCGGCCATCGCGAGCCGGTGCGCGACAGCCGACACGGGCCGCCCGGGCTTGTGTGGCGGCGACGCCGTCGGGACGAGGAGCACGCGCTCGAGACCCAGGGCCTCGCGCGCCTCCTCGGCGATGACGAGGTGGCCGTGGTGGATCGGGTCGAATGTGCCGCCCAGGATCCCGAGGGACCCCGGCACGGTCGGGACGGGCGGCGCCACCTCGGCCAGCGGGGCGAGCCCGCCGGTGGCGTCCGTCACTGGTCCTCCTCGAGGGGCTCCCACTCCAGCTCCACGGTCGCGATCCGGACCGTATCGCCAGGTCGGACCCCGGCCTTGCGCAGCGCGGCATCCACGCCGTTGCGTGCCAGGTCGCGCTGGAAGCGCTCGGCGGATTCCTCGTTGTCGAAGTTGGTCTGGTGGGCCAGGCGCTCGATCCGCTTGCCGTGCACCACGAACGCGCCGTCCACCCGCTCGAGCGTGAAGCCGTCACCGGCCGCCTCGAGGCGGTGCACCACGACGCCGGCGGGATCCGGCGGCTCGGCCAGCCCCTCGGCGTCCGGCAGGAGGTCGCCCACCGCGTCGATCAGCGCCTCGAGGCCCTCGCCGTGGTCCGCGGAGATCGCCAGGACGGGCAGGCCCGCCTCGCGCATCGCCGTCTCGAACGCGGGCCAGGCCTCGCGCGCCGCCGGCAGGTCCATCTTGTTGAACACGGTCAGCAGCGGCTTGGCGAGCAACGCCACGTCGTGGGCCTCCAGCTCGTCGCGGATCACGGCGTGGTCCCACGCCGGGTCCTTGGCCGAGCCGTCCACGATGTGAAGCAGCACGCGGGTCCGCGAGACGTGGCGCAGGAACGCGTGTCCGAGGCCGGCGCCGTCCGAGGCGCCCTCGATGAGCCCGGGGACATCCGCGATCGTCGGCCGCCGCCCGTCGTCGATGCCCAGGTCCATGACGCCCAGGTTGGGCTCGAGGGTCGTGAACGGATAGGCCGCGATCTTGGGCGTCGCGTTGGTGAGGGCCGCCAGGAGGGTGGACTTGCCGGCGTTGGGCAGGCCGACGAGCCCCACGTCAGCGATGAGCCGCAGTTCGAGGCGCACCTCGCGCTCCTCGCCCGGCTCGCCCATCTGCGCGTGCTTGGGGGCCTGGTGGGTCGCCGTGGCGAAGTGGACGTTGCCGAGGCCGCCGCGGCCGCCCTTCGCGATCATGACCTCCTGGCCCACCGCGACGAGATCTGCGATCAGCCCGCCCGTCGCGAGGTCGATGACGGCCGTCCCGGGCGGGACCGCGAGGTAGAGGTCCTCGCCGGCCTTCCCATGGCGCTTCTGCCGCTCCCCGCGGCCGCCGGGCGTGGCGCTGAAGTTGTGCTTGAAGCGGAAGTCGTGGAGCGCCGTCTGGCCGGCGTCGACGCGCAGGTACACGGAGCCACCGCGGCCGCCGTCGCCGCCGTCAGGACCGCCGCGCGGCACGTGCGCCTCGCGGCGCATGGTGGAAGCTCCGTCACCGCCGGCACCGGCACGAACGGAGATACGGACATCGTCAAGGAACATCAGGGTGATTGTCGCACGGCCCGGGTCGAGGGCCTCCCGGGGGTGCCGACCCTAGAAGAACCGCATCGGGTTGGTCTGGGTGCCGCCCGACCACGGCGCCCCGCCGCGCCAGACCTCGAAGTGGAGGTGCGGGCCTGTCGCCCAGCCACTGGCTCCGATGTTCCCGACGCGCTGGCCACGCCCCACGGACTGACCGGTCCCGACCGACAGCGACGACATGTGGTTGTACGTGGAATACATCCCGCTGCCGTGCGAGATCCAGACCTGCCAGCCGCCGCCGTTGGACTTCCAGCCGGCAAAGAACACCCGCCCGCCGGCGGCCGCGACCACGGGCGACCCGTAGTCCGCCGCGATGTCGATGGCACCGTGGCCGGAGTGGAAGTACTGGCTGACGTAGTTGTGGCCGCCAACCACCGGCCAGCGGAACTGGCCGCCGGTGTAGGTCGTGGGACCACCGCGCGAGGATGGCTTGCTGGTACCGGACTTGCTGCCGCCACCCCCACTGGTGGTATGAGGCTTGGCGGCGGGCTTGGGCGTTGGCTTGGGGGTGGGGATCGGGGCGCCCTTGGCACCTGGGAGCACCAGGGTCTGGCCGACGACGAGCGTCGGGTCGTCGAGGCCGTTGAGCTCGATGACCTTGGCGGCCTTGACCCCATACTGGCCCGCCAGCGACTCCATGGTGTCCGTGTCCTTGACCGTCACCACGAGGCCGGTCACCGGCGGGATCCGCAGGACCTGGCCGATGTGGAGGTCGTTCTTGGAGCTGAGCTTGTTCGCCCACCACAGCGTCATCATCGACACGTCGAACTTCTGCGCGATCGTGACGAGGGTGTCGCCGGACTTGACCTTGTAGCGCTGGATCAGGTCCGAGCCGTCCGCGACGTTCGTCTCGGGGGCGTAGCCGGTGACCAGCGTGCCATCGTCGAGGAAGTTGCCGGGGCCCACCGTGGACTGCTCGGCCTGCGGCGTCGTGTCGACGTCCTGCGGGATCACGACCGGGAGGAAGGTCGTGCCGCTGCCGCGGATCTGCGCGTCCACGGTCCCGGCCATCGGCCCCGTCGGGTCGACGAGGTCCTCGGCCGGCAGCCCGAGGCCGCCGTTGACCGCGAGCCGGACCTCCTGGCCGCGGCCGGAGGTGCTGCCGACGGCGCCGTTGGACTCGCTGGGCAGGACCGCGAGCATCGAGGCAACGGCCACGATCGAGGCGACGGCGATCGGCAGGGCGCGCTCAGCCGTGGTGAGGGGCCGCAGGGCCGACCGGAGCGAGGTGGAGGCGGAGCCGACAGGGGAACCGGCATGGTCCGTGAGCCATGCCTGGGCGGTGCGGGCAGCCCGGACGCTCCGCTGGTTGAAGCGGGCTATCAGGGATGCACGTCGGGGGCGGCGCGTCGCGTCAGCGGGGCGCTGTGCGCCGTCCGTCGGCTGCTGCAATACGGATCTCCAGAGCGCGGGGGCCCTGCCTGGACGGGCGCCTGGGGGCGCCGGACCGGGTCCTCCGAGGTTCGGAATGGTGGTCTTCGGTCCCCCGCGATCCTGACCGACGCATCATCGGCCTGACCGAACACTCCCGGACCCTACCAGAAAGGTTGCCGTCGCCGCAAACGGCAGTCCCGCGCCGGCTGGGAGGTGACGGGCCCGATTTCCCGGGCCGAATGGCCCGAATCTGGGTGAATCAGTCGGGGTTCGGTCCCTGGTCCCGCGTCGGCCGGGCTTCCCGACCGGTCAGTCGCCGCCGCGCCGTCCCGCGGCCGCGTCGTCCATGCTCTTGGTCAGGGTCATCAGAAACTGCGCGTTGCTCTCGGTCTTCGAGATCCGGTTGAGGAGCAGCTCGATGCCCTCGTTGGTCCCGACCGCGGACAGCATCCGGCGCATGGTCCAGACCATCTTGAGGGTTCCCTCCTCGAGGAGGAGCTCCTCACGGCGGGTGCCGGACCGCTGGACGTCGATCGACGGGAAGATGCGCTTCTCGGCGAGCTTCCGGTCGAGGATGAGCTCCGAGTTGCCGGTGCCCTTGAACTCCTCGTAGATGACGTCGTCCATGCGCGAGCCGGTGTCCACGAGGCAGGTGCCGATGATCGTGAGCGAGCCGCCCTCCTCGATCTTCCGCGCCGCGCCGAAGAACCGCTTGGGCGGGTAGAGGGCGATCGGGTCGAGGCCGCCCGACAGCGTGCGGCCGCTGGGCGGCAGGGCGAGATTGTACGCGCGCGCGAGGCGGGTGATCGAGTCGAGCAGGATCACGACGTCCCGGCCGGTCTCCACCTGGCGCTTCGCGATCTCGAGCGCCATCTCCGCGACGTGCGTGTGGTTCTCGGTCGGCTCGTCGAAGGTGGAGCTGATGACCTCGCCGTGGACGCTCCGGCGCATGTCCGTGACCTCCTCGGGGCGCTCGCCGATGAGGGCGACCATCAGGAGGATGTCCGGGTAGTTCGCGCTGATGCCGTTGGCGATCGCCTTGAGCAGCATCGTCTTGCCGGCCTTGGGCGGGCTGACGATCAGCGCGCGCTGACCCTTGCCGAGCGGGTTGACGAGGTTGACCAGCCGCTGGCTGAGGTTCTTCGGGTCCGACTCGAGGTTGATCAGCTCGATCGGGTGGATCGGCGTCAGGTCCCCGAAGTGCGGGCGGCGGCGGGCGGTGTCGGTGTCGACGCCGTTGACGCTGTCGACCCGGATCAGGCCCCAGAACTTCTCGCCCTCGCGCGGGGCGCGCACCGCGCCGGTGACGCGGTCGCCGATGCGCAGGCCGAAGCGGCGCACCTGGCTGGAGCTGACGTAGACGTCGTCGTTGCTCGGCAGCAGGCCATGGCGGCGCATGAAGCCGTAGCCGTCATCGACGACGTCGAGGATGCCGAAGGCGTAGTCGAGGCCGGCCCGCTCGGTCTGGGCCTGGAGGATCTGGTCGACGAGGTCGTCGCGGCGATCGGAGGTCGCGTCCTCGATGTCGAGCTTGACGCCGACCTCTTGGAGCTCCTGGACGGACATCTCGCCGAGGTCACGGATGTCCAGGTCGTTGCGCTCGCGCGCGGCTTCGAGCTCCGCGACCTCGTCCTGCTCCGTGACGGGCAGGCGGTTCGTGGTCTGGGAGCGTCGGCGTGGCCGGCGGTTGCGGCTGGGGCGCTGGTCGGGGCCGTTCGGCATTGGGATGGGCACACCTAGAGGGGTGGGGTCCGACACCGGGACGATCCGGCGGGGAACGATAGGTCGCGCCACGGGCCGTTGCATCGCGCGGAATCGGGGTGCCGTCGCGCGCGACCGGTGGGGATGCATAGAGCATATCGGACGCCCGAGCGCGGCGTCAACGTGTTGTGCTCGTTCAGGGTGCGGTGGCGGGCGCCGGAGGTTCAGCCCCAGGTCGGCGGGGAGAGGAGGTCCACGCGCATGGCCGGGTACCCGGCGAGGTTGCAGCGGTCGATCCGGCCGGCGGCATCCCGGCCGAAGACGATCGCCTCACCACCCGGCCGGCCGCCGCGCATCGTGAACACCAGCGGGTCGTCGGTGGGCACCAAGCTCGTGGTGTGGGATGCCCGGGCGCTCCTCCAGCAGGACGAGCTTGCCGTCGCGCCACTCGACCACGCTGTCGTCGCCGAACTCCGGGTCCCGGTACGCCCCGAGCAGCTCGCGATAGGCGGCGGGCACCGGGACGAGCGGCGCCACCTCGGCGCGATCCTCCAGCTCCCTGAGCGCCGGCAGCAGGCTCTCGACCAGCTCCCGTGCAAGCTTGGAGGCGTTGCCGATCCCGTTGAGCAGGACCACGACGCCCACCTTGCCGGCGACCGAGAACGAGACGTTCGTCTGGAACCCCCAGAGGGATCCCGAATGCCCCACGAGCACGACCTCCGCGGTCCGCGTCGCGTACCAGCCCAGGCCCTGACCCTCCGTGAGGTCCGGCTTGATGACGAAGGCCGGCCGGTGCATCTCGGCCAGGGTGACCCCGCCGAGCACCTGGCCTTCGCCTCGCGGACCGCGCCCAGGTGCAGGATCCCGGGCAGCTCCTCGGGCCGATAGAGCCAGAACCGGTCCGTGTCCTGCCACGGGACCTCGCCCTGGAGGCCCGAGGTGTGCATCAGCAGGCGACGGACCGTCAGGTCCTCGATGGGCCCGTGCGGGTTCGCGAGACGCTCGAGCTCCGGGATGAACCGGACGGCCGGGTCGTCCAGGCGCAGCCTGCCCTCGTCGCGCAGCTGCATGACGGCCGTGGCCGTGACCGTCTTGGTGATCGAGGCCACTCGGTACAGCGTCCGCTCGTCGGGGCGCCGGCCGCTCTCGACGTCGGCGAAGCCGCTCGCGGCCCACCAGCGGAGCCCATCGCGGGTCGCGACGCCCGCCGCGATCCCGGGCAGGCGGTGCTCGCGCCGGTACGCCCCGATCTTTGCCTGAAGACCCGGCGCGGCGGCCGCGATGACGTCCTCGGCGGCGGATGTCACCGTCAGGACGCCGAGGTCGCCTCGGGCTCGCGGTCGATGCGCTCGCGGTCGATGCGCTCGCCGTCGGGCTGGGCATCCGCCACGGGTCCCGGGCCCACCGCGGTCAGCCGCGGCTCCACGCCGTTGCGCAGCGCCAGGGCCGTCGCCACGAACCCGTGGAACAGCGGGTGCGGGCGCTCCGGGCGGGACTTGAACTCCGGGTGGAACTGGCTGGCCACGAACCAGGGGTGGTCGCGCAGCTCCACGATCTCCACGAGGCGCCCGTCCGGGGACGTGCCCGAGAGGAGCATCCCGGCGCCTTCCAGCGTCTGGCGGTAGCGGTTGTTGACCTCGAAGCGGTGGCGGTGGCGCTCGTAGATGACCTCGGTGCCGTACACCGCGCGGGCCTTGGAGCCGGCGGCCAGCTTGGCCGGGTACAGGCCCAGGCGCATGGTGCCGCCCTTGTCCTCGAGGTCCCGCTGGTCGGGCATGAAGTCGATGACCGGGTTGGCCGTGAACATGTCGAACTCGGTGGAGTTGACGTCCGCGTTGCCGAGGACCTCGCGCGCGAAATCGATCACCGCGCACTGGAGGCCGAGGCACAGGCCGAGGTACGGCAGCCCGTGGTCGCGGGCCCAGTGGGCGGCGAGGACCTTGCCCTCGATCCCGCGGTGGCCGAAGCCGCCCGGCACCAGCACCCCGGCGGCGCCCGCGAGCCGCTCATCGACGTTCTCCGCCGTGAGGGCCTCGGAATCGACCCAGCGGACCTTCGCGTCCACGCCGTTCGCCCAGGCGGCGTGGCGCAGGGCCTCGGTCACGGAGAGGTAGGCGTCCGGCAGCTCGATGTACTTGCCGACGAGGGCGATCTCGAGGGTGGGCTTGGGGGCCTTGATGCGCTTCACGAGGGCGCGCCAGCCGTCGAGATCCGGCACGGCCTCGGGGTCGCCCAGGCCCAGCTCGCGCACGAGCAGCCGCCCGAAGCCGAACGCCTCAAACTGGAGGGGGACCTCGTAGATCGTGGAAGCGGTGGGGGCCGGGATGACGGCGTCCACGTCCACGTCCGTGAACAGGGCGATCTTCTCGCGGATCTCGTCCGGCACCTCGCTGTCGGAGCGGAGGACGATGACGTCGGGCTGGATGCCGATGCCGCGCAGCTCCTTGACCGAGTGCTGGGTGGGCTTGGTCTTGAGCTCGCCGGTGGCCGCGAGGGCCGGGAGGAGCGTCACGTGGACGTACAGGACGTTGTGCCGCCCCACGTCCTTGCGCATCTGGCGGATGGCCTCGAGGAACGGGAGGCTCTCGATGTCGCCGACCGTGCCGCCCACCTCGACGATGACCACGTCAGGGTCCCCGTCCCGGCTGACGCGGACGATCCGCTCCTTGATCTCGTTGGTGATGTGCGGGATGACCTGGACGGTGCCGCCGAGGTAGTCCCCACGGCGCTCCTTGGCGATGACCGCGGAGTAGATGCGGCCGGTGGTGACGTTGGAGCCCTGGCTCAGGTTCTCGTCGATGAACCGTTCGTAGTGGCCCAGGTCCAGGTCCGTCTCGGCGCCGTCGTCGGTGACGAAGACCTCGCCGTGCTGGTAGGGCGACATCGTGCCCGGGTCCACGTTGATGTACGGGTCCAGCTTGAGGATGCGGACGGACAGGCCACGGGCCTTCAGCAGGCGGCCGACGCTGGCGGCGGTGATGCCTTTGCCCAGTGAGGAGGTCACGCCTCCGGTCACAAAGACATACTTCGCCATGGGTCGCGGTCCTCCGGGGGTTTTTCCAATGCTACCGAATCCGCGGCCCCAGGGACAAGGCTCCGGGGGTTGCGGAACGGTGTCGGCAGGCCGCCGCGCCGAAGGCCGCCACGTCTCCGCGCGCCGCGCGTCGGACAAGCTCCCCGGGCGGGTCGTCGGCGGCAGCGGGTCGCGAGCGTGCCATGTCCCCATGTTCGTGCGCGGCGCGGACCCCGGATTGCCGGTGCGGCCGTGGCTCAGCGTCCCAATCGCACGCCACGCGGCACGCCGTTGATCAGCTCCGCATGACCCGTGTTCCCTCGCATCCACGCGATCGCGGCGCCGGGCCATGGCGCGCCGGCGCTCGTGAGGGCGGCCACCGCGTCGGCGGCAGGAGCCGGGTAGGCGGCACGCAGCGTGGCCTCGTACCGGTTCGCGAGTGCCCGGTTCGCGGCCGTGGAGCGCAGCACGAGCAGGCGCGACGTGACCGGCGGGCGATCCACCGCGAGGAACCCCCGCAGGTCGGCCGACGGCAGCGATCCTGCTTCTCGCGGTGCCAGCGGATCTGCTGCTCGAGGCGCCGCATCTCGCTCTGGAACTCGGACGCCACGACCAGACCGGCGATGCGGTCGGCCAGCACGACGTCGATGACGCCGCATGCCGGCGTGGTGACCCGGACCTCGGGATCCGGTGTCCAACGGGGGTGCACGATCCGAAGCAGGCCCTCGACCATCGGCGCCTGAAACCGGTCACGGATCCTGGGGCCCGTGTTGGGGTAGGCGCGGAGCGACAGGTAGGCGCGGAGCGACAGGTAGGCGCGGAGCGACAGGTCGGCGCCCAGGACGGTGGCGACGGCGGTGAGAACCCCGACGCTCGCGGCGCGGTCGCCGCGCTCAAGACGCGCGAGGAAGGTCGGATCCATGCCAGCCGCCCGCGCAACCGCGGCGTTCGTGAGTCCGGCGTCTTCCCGCAGGTCCCGGAGCGCCGCCCCGATCGCCCCCCTGATCTCGACCGCGCGTCGCCGTCGCCGTGGCCGCCTGCACCGGGGTCCTCCCCGCCCCTCCCGGGCGCGATTGCTGCCCCACAGGCAGGCCGCGGGGGAGCTGGGACCGGGGCCGTGGGGGCCGTGGGGTCGGGCCGCCGCAACCGTGGCGCCGCCCGCGGCCGTCGCCGCACGCCCCGCGTGGCACCATGGGTCGCCCAACCCCGGCAGGAGGTCGCCGCCATGGAGTTCACCGACGTCGTCATGAAGCGCCGCGCCGTCCGCCGGTTCGAGGAGGGCGGCGTGGACCGGAAGGTCATCGAGCGCATCGCGAGACTCGCCCAGCGGACGCCGTCGGCCGGCTTCTCCCAGGGCCAGCGGCTGGTCGTCGTCACGGACCCGGGGCGCCGCCGCGACGTCGCCAGGGTCTGCGGCGAGGAGGCGTACCTCGACGCGTTCGGGCCGTGGATCAGCGAGTGTGCCGCCCAGTTCGTCCCGTGTGTCAGCGAGGCGATCTATCACCGCCGCTACCAGGAGCCGGACAAGCTCGACGACGATGGCCGCGAGATCGAGTGGCCCGTCCCGTTCTGGTGGGTGGACATCGGCGCCACGATGCAGAACGTGATGCTGGCCGCGGTCGACGAGGGGCTGGGCTGCGGGTTCGTCGGGCCGGACATCGAGCCGCTCAAGGCGCTCCTCGGAATCCCCGTCGAGTTCACACCGATCGGGGTCATGCCGGTGGGCCGGCCGCTCCCCGACGTCCGGTCGCCGAGCCTGAAGCGGGGCTGGGTCCCGTTCGAGGGCTTCGCCCGCTGGGACCGCTGGTAGCGACCCGGCCGGCTCAGCGCCGGGCAGCCACCCTCGCCCGCCACGACAGCGGCAGCACGGCCGGCCGCCGGGTGAGCCACACGCCGAGCACGATGACCGCGCCGCCCACGGCCTGCGCGATCCCCACGGGCTCGGCGAGGAACAGCGCGCCCAGCGCCACCGCGCCCGCGGGGACGAGGAACTGGAAGACCGTGACCCGCGTGGGCCCCACGAGCCGGATCGCGTTGAACACGAGCACGTTGGCGATCCCCGCCGCGAGCGCGCCGCTGTAGACGACCGCGACGACGGCGGCAGCCGAGACGTCCGGGGGCGGCGAGGTCAGCACCTCGAACGCCCCGAACGGGAGCAGGAACAGCGTGCCGCCGAGCACGGCCCAGGCGGTGGCCTGGAGCGGATCCACGGACCGGAGCATCCGCGTCCCGGCGACGGTATAGACCGCCCACAGCACCGCCGACCCGAGGGTGAGCACGTCCCCCACCAGGAAGGCGCCGAGAGCCAGCTCGTGGCCCGCCGCCACCACCACCGCCACGCCCCCGAACGCGACCAGGGCGCCGACCAGCTTGGGTGCGGTGAGCCGGTCCATCCCCACGGCGCCGGCGAGCAGTGCGGTGAGCACGGGCGAGACGGCGGTGATCAGCGCGCTGTCCCCCGCCCTGATCTTCGTGATGCCGATGCTGAACAGGACCTGGTAGGTGCCGAACCCGAGCATCCCGAGCCCGAGCAGCGTGAGCGCGGTGCGGGCGGGTGGCCGGACAGGCCCCAGGCGCCATCGGACGAGGAGGAAGAGCACGGCGGTCGCGACGACATATCGGGCGGACGTGAAGGTGAGCGGCCCGAGGACGCCGACGGCCGCCTTGACGACGACGAAGTTGGCCGACCAGATCGCGACCGTGAGCAGGACCCCGATCTCCGCGAGGCGCCGCTCGCGCGGGGAGGCGGAGGGCCGGCGGTACGCGTCGGGACCCGCGGCCGCGCGACGTTCCGCGGCGCGCGCCTCGCGCCGGGACGCGGCCCGCGCGCGGCGACCGGGCACGGGCTCCGTACCGGGCACGGAGACGCCCGCCGGATCGGCGGGCGTCGGGCGTGGATCAGCGGTGCCGGCGGGCTCGGCGTCCGCCGGGGGAGGCGCGTCGATCAGGCGCCTTCCTGCTCGAGCTCCAGCGCCTCCTCGTCGTCCTCCTCGGTGAGCTTCAGCCAGACGAACAGCCCGGCGAGCACGATCAGCGGGATGACGATCAGGGCGCCGAGGGTGACCCCCAGCGCGACGGCAACGGTCTTCAGCGCCTTCATCGGCCTGGGCCTCCTTCGATGCGACACGGTACGCTTGAGATTGTGCCCCCGATGGGGCCGCGTGTCACGGGCCGGAGGCCCTCAGCCCACCCCGCTCGGCTTCGCGCGCATCTCGGGCGCGTGGCTCATCAGCTGGTCCACGTCCTCCTTCGTGAACTCCGCGAGGTCGTGGTGGCCGCCCGACTGGCCGCCGACGAGGATCCGGACCACGTACGAGCCGACCTGCTCGAACAGGAAGACGTCCTTGGGTCGCTGCTCGTCCAGCCAGTGGCCGATCACGCGGAGCGCCCGCTCGTACATCCCGCCCCGGTCCGCCGACTCGGCTCCGCTCCCGCGCCGGGCCGCCGCCTCCTCCATGAACTTGGCGATGTCGTCGTCCAGGAACGAGAGGGTCTCCTTGGAGATCGACCCCACGGCCTCCGACCAGGCGGACGTCGTCGCGCCCGCCGTGACCAGGCCCTGGACGATGAACCCGTCCGGCACCTCGAGCATCAGGACGTCCCGCATGCCGTGGCTGTCCAGGAAGGCGCCGATCGACCGGAAGACCTCCTCGAAGTCCTGCCGGGGGCTCCCTTCGTAGATCCGCATGGCTGCTCCCTCGCTGCGGCGCCCCAGCCCACCGGTCGGGCTGCCCCGGGTCGGATGGCTATGAGCCGGTGGTCCGGTCGAGCAGCCCCAGGTCTCGGGCCCGGCGCTCGCTCGACCGGAAGATCGCGGTCGTGGCGAGTGTAACGAGCGCCCCGGTCACGAACAAGGCGCCCAGGACGGTCGCGGCGTCCGGCGCGGCGGTTCCGGTGACGGCAGTCCACAGTGAGCCGGTCCCGCCGATTGACGTCGGCCCGCCCGGCACGAGTGCGAGGCGTACGCCCGCGACCCACCACGTGATCGGGTCGGCGAGCCCCACGAGCTCGACGGGGTCGGGCAGGATGGCGAGCGGGAACACGACACCCGAGACCAGGAACATCGCTCCGGAGAAGGCGTCCGGGTACGACCAGCTCTCCTGTCGGGTCTGGAGGCAGATCGCCGCCAGCAGGATCCCGAGGGCGAGGATCGGAACGACCCCCGCGACGAGGCACACGGCGAGAAGGGGCCAGTGCACGGCTCCGAGGTCGATCCGCAGCCCCAGGATGATCACCGAGAACAACAGGGCGATCACCGTCCCCACCGCCCCCGCCGCGAGGCGGGCGCCGCCCCGACCCACCAGGAGCACGAGGAATGTCGCCGGGCTCACGTAGAGGTACTTGAGCATCCGGTAGCGCTCGCGGTCCTCGAGCACGGACCAGGCCGGCCCCGCAATCCCCGCCACCAGCAGCGCCCACAGCGCGCTGCCCAGCACCACGAACGTGCGCGTGGCGTCGCTCGCCGTCCCGCCGATGACCGAGATCATCACGACCAGCAGGAGCAGCGACGCGATCGGCTTGGCGACCGTGTAGATGAGGAACAGCGTGGGGTCGGTCCAGTTGGACTCCACGCGCCAGCCGAGGAGCAGCGCCGTCCGCAGGTTGCGCATGGTGCCCGCGACGCCGCCGCCGTCGGTCCGGGCGGGATCGAAGCCGGACTCGCCGGCGGTCAGGGCGCTCACTGCCAGCGGATCGAGAGCGAGCCCCGGGACCGGGCCACCCGCTCGATGGCGCGGATCATCCAGCGCGCAGCCAGCCCGAAGGCGACGGTCATGGCGACGAGGATCAGGGCCTCCACCTCGGGCGGCGGCGTGCCGGTGATGTACGGCTGGCCGGCGAAGACGAGCTGACGCATGGCGTCGAGGCCGACCGCGAACGGGATGAGGGCGATGGCCACGGTGCCCAGCGCGCCGAGCTTGCCGACCGGGAAGTTGAGGCCGGACACGAAGTAGACGGGCTCGATGAAGACGTTTGTCATGTGGAACGCCTCGCGGCCCCAGACAAGGAACAGGCTCGCGAGCAGCATCCCCAGCCCGTACAGGGCCGCCATCGTGAGCACGAAGACCGCGACCAGCAGGAGCCACTGGTCGACGCGAAACTGCACGCCGTAGACGAGGGTCGAGATCACGAGGACCGCGGCCGCGCGCGTGGAGCTCATGAACAGGCCGCCGAACGCCATGCCCAGCAGCACCGCCATGAGGTTCATCGGCGCCGCGAAGTACAGCTCGAGGTTGCCCTGGCTCTTCTCCCAGTAGAGCTGGCTCGCCATCATCCACACGACGTTGAGCCAGAACGCCGACATGGCGCCACCCAGGACGACGAAGCCCACGTACGCCTCCGGGGCGCCGAGCGCGCGATAGACGAGGACGAAGGCCGAGGTGGTCAGGAACGGCAGCAGGATCTCGAAGAAGATCCACGACGGCTCCCGGGTGATCCCTCGCACGCGCGGGTACGCGCGCCCGATCAGCGCCCGCCAGTTGTTCTCGGCGACCTGGCGGCGGGTCCAGTCGGCCGCCTCCCGGGGATCCGTCCCGCCACGGGAATGGGCGAAGATGCCGATCGGGTCGCTCATCACTCGAACTCCGCGGGCTCGCCGGGCTCCCGGGCGAGCTCCGGATCCGGGACCGGGACCGGAGCGGCATCCGCCTCGTCGGCGAAGCCGCGGCCCACCAGCTCCACGAACACGTCCTCCAGCGTGGGCTCGCTCTTGCGCAGGGCGAGGATCTGGGAGCCCGTGCCGCCGAGCGCCGTCACCACGGCGCCCAGCGCCCCGTCCTCGGCCAGGACCAGGTTCACCGCCACGCGCTGCGTCTCGGGGTCCGGCTCGGCGGCGAAGGCGGCCGAGACCACGCCCGGCAGGCGCGCGAGGGTCGGCGTGCCCCCATCGAGGTGGTCCAGCTCCAGGCGGAAGATCGACTCGCGCTGGACGCGGTGCTTGAGCTCCGCGGGCGTCCCGATGGCCAGGATTCGGCCGCGGTCCACGATCGCGATCCGCTCGCACAGCTCGTCGGCCTCGGCCATGTAGTGGGTCGTGAGCAGGACGGTGCGCCCCGGCACGGCAGCCTTCCACTGCAGGACGAGGTCCCGGATGCCGCGGGCGGCGGCGACGTCAAGGCCCAGCGTGGGCTCGTCGAGGAACAGGATCCACGGGTCGTTGAGCAGGCCGCGCGCCATGTTCATCTTCTGGCGCTGACCCGTGGACAGCGTGCTGACGCGCTGCAGCCGCTGCTCCCGGAGACCCACTGCCTCGATCAGCTCGTCGACGCGCGCCCAGCCCTCCCGGCCGGCGAGGCCGTAGAACTGGCTGAACATCCAGAGCTGCTCGCGGACCGTGAGGATCCCGTACCCGGACTGCTCGCCGCCCGCCACCATGTTCATGATGCGGCGGATCCGCTTGGTCTCGGTCGCCACGTCGAAGCCGAAGATGCTCGCCTGCCCCGAGGTCGGCAGGAGCAGCGTCGTGAGGATCTTGATCAATGTGGTCTTGCCCGCGCCGTTGGGGCCCAGGAGCCCGAAGAACTCGCCCGGGGCGACGTCCAGGTCGACGCCGTCGAGCGCCGTGACCGGGGTAGGCTTGACGTCATAGACGCGACGCAGCCCTGTCACGGAGATGGCCGGGGGCAGGGGCGAGCCGGTACGCGCGGCAGACATGCGGTCCTCGGGACAGGCGGGCGGGGCCCGGAGCGTAGCACCTCGGACCGGGGTTATGGAAGACATCCGTCTAACACCGAGACAGGAACCATCGAACACGACTGGCCTCCGCGTCGCCGGTGGACGGGCGACCCGTCAGCTGGCCAGGGCCCCGGCCAGCTCCCCCGCCACCCGCGCGTTGTTCGTGATCAGGGCGATGTTCGCCCGCACCGAGGCGCCGCCCGTGCTCTCGGCGACCCGGGCCAGGAGCCACGGCGTCACGGCGCCGCCCGAGATGCCGGCCTCGTCCGCCTCCCGGATCGCCTGCTCGATCGCGGCCCGCGCGACGTCGAGCGGCAGGGCGTCCGCCTCCGGCACGGGATTGCAGATCACGAGCCCGGAGGTCAGGCCCATCGCCTCGTGGGCACGGATCACGGCGGCGGCGGCCGCGACGTCCGGAACGGAACCTGGTGCGGGGATGCCCGACAGCCGCGAGTAGAACCCCGGCACCTCATCGATGCCGATCGAGACGACGGGCACGCCGCGCGTCTCGAGGTACTCCAGGGTCAACGGCACGTCCAGGATCGCCTTGGGGCCGGCACACACGACGGCGACCCGGGTCCGGGCCAGCTCGTCCAGATCGGCCGAGATGTCGAAGGTCGCGTTGGCGCCGCGGCTGCCACCGCCCAGGGCGCCCCGGTGAACCCCGCCGATGCCGCCGGTCGCGAAGACGCGGATCCCGGCCGCCTCCGCGGCGATCATCGTGGCCGCGACCGTGGTCGCACCCCACTCGCCCGAGGCGATCGCGAGGCCCAGGTTGGGTCGTGAGACCTTGCGCACGGAGCCCCGGGGCGCCGTGGCCAGCGCCTCGAGCTCGTGCGCGGAGAGGCCCACGAGGAGCCGTCCGTGGTTGAGGGCCACCGTCGCGGGCACCGCGCCCGCGTCCCGGACCGCCGCCTCGGACGCCGTCGCGACCTGGACGTTCTGCGGGTACGGCAGCCCGTGGCTGATCAGCGTGGACTCGAGGGCGACGACGGGGGTGCCGGAGCGGAGTGCGTCGGCAACCTCCGGGGCGATCGTGAGGCGGTCGGGGATGATCATGCCCGTGAGGGTACGCCGGGTGATACGACCGATGCGCGCCTGCGGCCGGACGACTAGGCTCATGTCATGGCAACGTCACGCCGCCGGACGCCCCGGCCCCCCACACCCCTGATGCTCCGCGACCAGGTCGTCCTCGAGGAGCTGGACATCGCCCCGGACGGCTCGTTCGTCGTCACCACGCGCCGGACGGTGGAGGGCGAGCGCTACGTCTCGCACCTCTGGCTCGTGCCGCTCGATGGCGGGGAGCCGCGCCGGCTGACGGCGGGCACCGTGCGGGACATGCGACCGGTGATCGCGCCGGACGGGCGGCGCGTGGCCTTTACCCGCGGCAATCCCGCCGACGACAAGGCCACCACCGGGATCCGGGTCCTCGACCTCGCGGGCGGCGAGCCCGTCGCCCCCGCGACGGGCGAGCTGGCGGCGAGCGAT
Organism: Candidatus Limnocylindrales bacterium; assembly: GCA_038250545.1. GTDB lineage: Bacteria > Chloroflexota > Limnocylindria > Limnocylindrales > CSP1-4 > CAIXZV01. Next base: position 28,651 of record JBBSCF010000027.1, read on the forward strand.
CTCGCCTGGTCGCCCGATGCGACGCGGCTGGCATTCACGGCGCAGGTTGAGCCGCACCGGCTGGCCGTGGGAGTCGTCCAGCGCGACAAGGAGCCCCTGGCCCGCCGGATCACGACCCTCGACTATCGCTACGACTACGAGGGCTACCTCGACAAGCGCGCCCAGGTGCACGTGGTGGACGCGGTCGACGGCGGCGTCCCGCGCCGGCTGACGGCCGTCCCGAGCGGCGTCTCCGAGCTGTGCTGGCGCCCGGATGGGCGCGCGATCGCGTTCGTCGCGGACCCGCGCCCCGACGCGGACCGCCGGCCGCGCACCTCGATCTGGGAGGTGCCGGCGGCCGGGCGCGGGAAGACCATGCCCGAGCCCCGGGAGGTCCTCGCGCTCGCGGGCCCGGTCCGCGCCCCCTCCTACTCGCCTGACGGTCGCTGGCTTGCGGCCGTGGGCGTCGACGACCCCGACGCCCTCGACGACCTCGCCCCGACCCTCGTGGTGGGGCCCGCCGACGGATCCGCGCCCGCGGTCACCCTGGCGCCGGACCTGGACCGGCCGGTCGGCGACTGGTCCGACGGGGACCTCAACGGCTGGCAGGCGGACCCGCGCGTCGCGCCGCGCTGGGACCCGGCCGGCGACGGCATGGTCAGCCTCGTGACCGACCGCGGACGCTCGCACCCGTGGCGCTTCCGGGTGGACCCCGCCACGGGCCAACCGGACGGTGACCCCGTGCGGCTGGTCGGCGGCGACACGCGGGCGCACGCATTCGCGAGCGCCGCCGGGCGCGTGGCCGTGCTGGCCTCCCTGGACGCCCGGCCGCCGGAGGTCTGCCTCGCCGACGGCTCGGGCGGGCTGCGGGTCGTCACCACCATCGGCTCCGCGTGGGTCGACGGCCTCGCGTGGCCCGAGATGCGGTGCGTCGAGGCGCCCGGGCCCGGTGGGCCCGTGGAGACCTGGATCGCCTCGCCTGACGGCGCGGACGACGGGCCGCTGCCCACGATCGTCGACATCCATGGCGGACCGCTCGGCGCCTGGTCGCCCGCCCCGAGCCTCGAGGTGATCCTGCTCTGCGCCCGCGGCTACCGCGTGGTCCTGCCCAACATCCGGGGCTCCTGCTCCTACGGCGGCGAGTGGATCCGCCCCCAGCTCGGCGAGTGGGGCGGTCCGGACGCCGAGGACGTGCACGCCGCCCTGGATCACGTCGTGGCCCTGGGCCTCGCGGACCCGGACCGGCTCGGGGCGCTGGGGCTCTCGTACGGCGGGTTCATGGTCAACTGGCTCATCGGCACGACGGATCGGTTCCGGGCCGCGGTCTCCGAGAACGGCGTCACCAACCAGGTGTCCGCCTGGGCCCACAGCGACACCGGGCCCGAGTACTGCCGGGCCGCGCTGATGGGCGACCCAACCACCCCGGAGGGCATCGAGCGGCTGTGGCGCCAGTCGCCGCTGCGCAACGTGGCCCGCATCCACACGCCGTTGCTGATGCTGCAGTCGGAGGCGGACCGGCGCTGCCCGCCCGCCGACAACGAGCAGCTGTTCGCCGCGCTGCGCTGGCTGGGGCGAACCGTGGAATACGTCGTCTACCCCGAGGAGTACCACGGGATCCAGGCGACCGGACGGATCGATCGCCGGATCGACCGCATGACGCGGATGCTGGACTGGTTCGACGCCCACATCGGGCGGTAGGACCTCAGGGCACCCATTCGGGGCATCGCGCGCCGGGTACCCGTGTCCGATGCTTGCGGCATGGACATCGTGGTCGCCGAGTACGCGACCGTCTCGAGCATGGACGAGTTCTGGGAGAACCTCGCGGCGGTGCTCAACGATGAGGTGGTCATCATCGAGGCCCAGGCCATCGGCATGGACTGGCCCGAGCTGGCCGACGGCCTGCGCCGGCTGGTGTCGACGCGCGCCCACATCGTCAAGACGGCGTGGGTCGCGGGCTGGCTGACGGCCGACGAGGCACGCCTGTTCCAGGGCGCCGAGGCACGGGAGGCGCTGGCGGCCGCCCGACCCTGGATCGAGCGGACCGAGCTCCGAGCCCTGGAGCGCGCCGAGGCGAGCGCGGACCTGCTGCCGGAGCTCACGGGGCCGTAGCCGGCCCGGGGCGTCCAACGCCCGCCGCCAACATCAGCCGAAGGTGAGCTCTCCCGGCGGGTTCGAGAGGTGGCGGTGCGCCGTCCGGTTGCCCAGGACCGCGCCCCGCTGGAGCGCCGTGGCCAGCGGCAGGCCCTTGCGGCGCGCCTCCAGCCAGCCGGCGAGGAAGCCCGCGTCGAAGGCGTCACCCGCGCCGGTGGTGTCGGGCGCGCTGACGGGGGTGGTGGCGACCTCGAACCTGAGGCGCGTCCGGCCGTCGCGGGCCAGGATCGTCGCGCCCTTCCGGCCACGCTTCACGACGGCGATCGGCGCGAGGTCCAACAGCCGCTCCTCGTGCTTCGCGCCCACGAGCGCCCGCGACTCGTCCCTGGTCGCGAACAGCAGGTCCGGGGCCGCCATGAGGACCAGCGAGAGCGCGGTCTGGCGGCCCCTCGCAAGCAACGGCCCGGCCGAGGACAGGTCCACCGAGACGAGCACACCGCGCTCGTGGGCCAGCTTCGCGGCCGCCAACCCGGCGAGACCCAGCGGCTGGTCGAGGAGCGAGTAGGCGGGGAGGTGCAGCGCGTCGGCGCCATCGAACCACGGTGGGCGCAGGTCCTCCGGACGCAGGCGCAGCGCGGCGCCGCGCTCCGTCACGAACGACCGCTCCCCGCCCGGCTCCACGAACACCCCGATCCGCCCGGTCCGCGCCCCGGCCACGCGCACCGCGTGCACCGTGACCTTGTCGGCCGCCGTCGCCGCCACGAGCGCCCGGCCCGGCGCGTCGCGCCCGATGGCGCAGATCAATGAGCTCCGCGCCCCGATCCGCCCGAGCCAGCGGGCGGTGGACGCCGCGGACCCGCCCTGCCGCAGCAGCACGCGCCCGGTCACGTCCGTGCCGCGGACCATGTCCCGGTCAGGCGCCACGACGACGTCGATCACGAGATCGCCGAGCACGACGACTGCGGGACCGGTCGGCGGCGCCGGACGGCGGCGCGGCGCGGAGAGGTGGCGGGATGCGGTCAGGCTGGGCATGGCTGCGAGCATACGCCGCGGCCGGGCGCGGGACCGCCGCAACGCCGACGGGCGATCGCCGAGGGAGCGCGATCCGCCGACGCGGTACGATTGCGGCTCGCGGCTCAACCCGCCGCGCTGCCCGCGCAGCCGACCGCGCCCGCAGTCGGAGCCCTTGCGTCCCACGCACCCGGAGACAGCGATGACCCTGCCCACGGACCAGCTCGAGCGGCTTGCCGTCGACACCATCCGCACCCTGTCCATCGACGGCGTGCAGCAGGCGAACTCCGGGCACCCGGGCGCCCCCATGGGCATGGCGGCCATGACCTTCGCGCTCTGGACCAAGCACCTCCGCCACGCGCCGACGGACCCGGCCTGGCCGAACCGCGACCGCTTCGTCCTGTCCGCCGGCCACGCGTCAATGCTCCTCTACTCGATGCTCCACCTGACCGGCTACGCGGTCTCCATGGATGACCTCAAGTCGTTCCGCCAGTGGGGCTCCATCACCCCCGGCCACCCGGAGTTCGGCCTCACTCCCGGCGTCGAGGCGACCACGGGGCCGCTGGGCCAGGGGTTCGTCAACGGCGTCGGCATGGCCATCGCGGAGCGCCGCCTCGCCGCGGAGTTCAACCGTCCCGGCCACGAGATCGTCGACCACCGCACGTACGTCATCTGCTCCGACGGCGACCTCGAGGAGGGCATCACGGCCGAGGCGGCGTCGCTGGCCGGCCACCTCAGGCTGGGCAAGCTCATCGCGCTCTACGACGACAACCGGATCCAGCTCGATGGCCCCACGGCCTGGACGTTCACCGAGGACGTCACCGCGCGCTTCGACGCCTACGGCTGGCACACCCAGCGCGTCGAGGACGGCAACGACATCGCGGCGATCAACGCCGCCATCGAGGCCGCGGAGGCGGACGATCGGCCGAGCCTGATCGCCGTCCACACCCACATCGGCTTCGGCAGCCCCAACAAGCAGGACACCCAGAAGGCGCACGGCGCGCCGCTGGGCCCCGACGAGGTCCGCCTCACCAAGGAGGCCTACGGCTGGGACCCGGACAAGACGTTCTACGTGCCCGAGGAGGCCGGCGCGCTGTTCCTGCGCGCGGTCGATGCCGGCAAGGGCGCCGTGGCCGAGTGGGACGCCGCGCTCGACACCTACGCCGCCGCCTATCCCGCCGAGGCCGCGGAGTTGCGGCGCCGGATCGCCGGCCGCCTGGCCGACGGCTGGGACGCCGGGCTCAACGTGTACGAGACGGGCTCCGAGGTCGCGACGCGCAACGCGAGCCAGGACCTGATCCAGTCGCTCGCCGGGCCCGTCCCGGAGCTGTTCGGCGGGTCCGCGGACCTGTCCGAGTCCAACCTCACGGACGTCAAGGCCCTTGGCTACGACCACTTCGAGGCCGACCACGCCGGGCGCAACCTCCGGTTCGGCGTCCGCGAGCACGCGATGGGCGCCATCGTCAACGGCATCGCGTACCACGGCGGGTTCATCCCCTACGCCGCGACCTTCCTCACGTTCAGCGACTACATGCGCGGCGCGGTCAGAATCGCCGCCCTGTCCGGCATCCACGTGACCTACGTCTGGACGCACGACTCCGTGGGTCTCGGCGAGGACGGCCCGACCCACCAGCCGGTGGAGCACTACGCGGCCCTGCGCGCGATCCCCAACCTGTGGTTCGTCCGCCCGGGCGATGCCAACGAGACCGCCGCGGCCTGGGCGCTCGCGGTGGAGCGGCCGTCGATCGAGGGGGCCGCCCCCGGACCCGTCGCCCTGGCGTTGACCCGCCAGAAGCTGCCGACGCTGCCGGGCACGAAGGACCTCGCGCGCGAGGGCGTGCGCCGGGGTGGCTACGTCCTGCGCGAGGCCTCGGGTGGGTCGCCGGAGCTGATCCTGGTGGGCACGGGCTCGGAGCTCCAGCTCTGCTTCAACGCCGCCGAGGCGCTCGAGGCCGACGGGATCCCGACGCGCGTGGTGTCGCTCCCCTGCTGGGAGCGGTTCGAGGACCAGGACCAGGCCTACCGCGAGTCCGTGCTGCCGCCGGACGTCCGCAAGCGCGTGACCGTCGAGATGGGCATCTCGCTCGGGTGGGAGCGGTACGCGGGCGACGAGGGGGCGATCATCGGCATCGACCACTTCGGCGCCAGTGCCCCCGCCGGCACCATCCTGAAGGAGTTCGGGTTCACCGTTGACCGAGTCGCGGACGTCGCCCGGCGCGTCGTGCGCGACGGGCTCCACGGCCGCCAGGCCACCCTCCACACCCCGCACGGGGACCACTGAGGCACCGGTCATGCGCATCGTCTTCGCCGCCGACCACGCGGGCGCCGCGTTCAAGGACGAGCTGATCGCAAAGCTGGCGGCGCTGACCGCGGGCCAGCACGAGCTCGTCGACCTCGGGGGCGACGGCTCGGACCCGCAGGACGACTACCCGGACTTCGCGCACCGCCTGGGGCTCGCGATCCAGCAGGGGCACGCGGACCGGGGGATCCTCATCTGCGGGTCCGGCGTGGGCGCGTCCGTCGCGGCCAACAAGATGCGCGGCATCCGGACGGCCGTGTGCCACGACACCTACAGCGCGCACCAGGGCGTGGAGCACGACGACATGAACGTGCTGACGCTGGGCGCGCGGGTGATCGGGATCGAGCCGGCAGCCGAGTGCTCGCTCGCGTTCCTCGCGGCGCGGTTCTCCGGTGAGCCGCGCCACCAGCGGCGGGTGGAGAAGGTGCTCGCGATCGAGGCCGAGTCCATGGGGCCGGGCGAGGACGCGTGAGCGACGCGCAGGGCGGCGCAGCACCGGGTCTGGAGTGGGTGGACCCGGCGGAGCTCGAGCCGCCCGACGACCCGGTGGGCGACGCCCTCCGCGCTGGGAATGCCCGATACGCCGCCGCGCTGGCGACCGCCGACGCCAACGCCCTGTGCGACCTGTTCGAGCCCGGCGGCGCGATCGTCGACGGCGACGGCCCGGACGCGGTCGGCCACGAGGGCCTGCGCGAGATGGTGCATTTCGCCCGCGAGCAGTACCGTGACGTGACGTTCGAGATCGACCTGGCCTGGACGAAGGTGGACCCGCTGGACGCGTCGGTGGCGTACGCGACGGGGGCGTGGCGGATGGGGTTCGTCCCCCGCGAGGGCAGGCGCTCCGGCGAGATGATCCGGTCTCACGGCCGGTTCGCCGAGACCTGGCACCGCGGCGCGGACGGGACCTGGCGGATCCACCGGGACCTGACGCTGACCCACGCCGAAGCGTAGGGTCGGCCGGACGTCCGCCCACCGGTGACTCGCCCACGGGTCACATCGCGGTAGCTGTCACAGAGTTGGGAGTCGTTCCCGTCGATCCTGATGTCGAGCTCCTCGACAGAACCAGCGAATCGACTCTGAACCGGGTCGCGGACCGACCGGCCTGGTCAGGACTCGAGCGCCCACAGGCGGCGGTAGTAGCGGATGCGCTCATCGTCGGGGGCGATGCCGTAGGCGTCGAAGAGCTCCGGCTGGTGACCCTCGCCGAAGTTCCAGTCGAGGCTGAGCGAGGCGATCGCGAGATCAGCCCAGCGGTCGCCGATGGCGAGGTCGCCGAAGTCCACGTTGCCGGTCCAGGTGCCCTCGCTCGAGATGAGCGTGTTGGGCGCGCAGGCGTCGCCGTGGACGAGCACCGGGTCGTCGATGGGCGGGCGGGCACCGATCGACGGCGGCTGTCGTCCGACCCAGACCTCGGCGGTCCAGGTCGGCGGCACGTCGTGGATCGGGATGGCGTGGATCGTCCGCAGGCCCGCGGCGATGGCGCGGACCGCCTCCGGGCGTCGCACCCGCCACTCGTCGCCGACGGCCGAGCCGCCCGGCAGGGCCTCGGTGAGCAGCCACTGCGCGTCACCCTCGGTGCCGTGGTCCACTACGCGCGGCGCCGGATAGCGCGCCGAGAGCCACTCCAGCCGGACGCGCTCACGCTCGAGGTCGATGCCAGTGGACCGCGGGTTCCACTTCAGGAACCGGTCGCCGATCCGGAAGGTGAGGCCGTCGAGCTCATTGCGCCAGGCGAGCTCCGGCTCGCCGTCGCCGGCCAGCTCACGAGCACGTCGAGGCACCTCCAGCCCGCGGAGGGAGTGGAAGTCGGCGAGGTGCGCGAACCTGGGATCGGCCATCGCCGGCATGCTCGCACACGACACGGGTCGGTGGGTCGACGGCCCGGGCAGCGACCGTTGACGACGCCGTGTGGCGAACGGCCGCCGCATCGACGGGCGAGCCGGGGTCGGGGTCACCCGCCCTGGAGCAGGGTCAGGATCGTCTCCTCGGAATGGATCGTCCGCCGGGCGACGAGCCGCGCGACCTTGCGTGGGTCTCCATGGGTCCGGGTGAGCTGCGTGTGATCGAGCCCGGGCCAGATCGCGAGCGCGCGTTCGCACAGCGGATGGTGGATCCCGAGACCGATTCGTCGGGCGCCCGCGGCCATCCCGACCCGGCCGGGAGGTGCGTCCATGCCGGCGCCGGCCACCCGGGAGGGGGGCCGGGGCGCCGGGGCCATCATGGCTGCCATCGCCGCGCCCCCTGCGCCCGGTCGAGGGAGTGGGGCGCCGCCGCCCAGGCGTGGGCCAGCTCGCGCTCGAGGCGCCTGATGGCGGCGGCGGTATCCCAGCCGGCGACCTCCGGCTCATAGGCCTCCCGGATGTCGATCGCGTCGACCAGGTCGTCCAGGATGCGCGCCAGGTCGGCCGCCGCGACCGGCGATCCCGGGGAGGGGACCACGATCGCCGGTCGCTCGGCAGCCTCGCGCTGGCGCGGAGCAAATGTCTGGGTGAGCGTCATGACCGAAGCCTCCCGTGCGCGACAACCGCGGGATCGGTCGCCTGGGCGACAGTGTCCCGCTCCGACCATGAGGACACCGTGAACCCCGGGTGAGAGCCACGGGCCGCGGGTGTCCGATTCTTCACAGAACGATGCCCCGTCCTCGGTTGACCGCCGCCCGACGGCGTGGGTTCATCCGTGCATGCGCACATGGGGCGTGCGACCGCCGACGCGGCCGACGCAAGAAGACCCGGGTCCTCGCTCGAGGGAGGACCCGGGTCGTGGAGCCGATGGCCACCGGGGGCATCAGGCCTTCGCGAACGTGGCGATCGCCTCACGCGAGCCATGGCACGTTTGCGGACGGTGAGGGCCCGGTAGGAATCCGATGAGAGCGCGGGCAGGGCGCCCGCAGAACGGAGGCGGCAGCGATGCGCCTGCTGGTGGTCGAGGACGAGGTCCGCATGGCGGACCTGCTCCGGCGCGGCCTCATGGCCGAGGGCTATGCGGTGGACGTCGTCGGCACGGCCGAGGACGGGCGCTTCATGGGCCGCGAGAACGACTACGACGCCATCGTGATGGACGTCAACCTGCCCGATGGCGACGGCTTCAGCGTGTGCCGCGACCTCCGCGCTGACGGCCGCTGGAGCCCCCTCATCGTCCTGACCGCGCGCGAGGCGGTCAACGACCGCGTGCGCGGGCTCGACGTCGGCGCCGACGACTACCTGGTGAAGCCGTTCTCGTTCGCCGAGCTGGCCGCTCGCCTGCGCGCCCTCGTGCGGCGCGGCGCGATCCCGCGTCCGAGCCACGTCCGGGTGGGGATCGTCGACCTCGACCCCGCGGGCCACACCGTGTCGATCGGGGGGAGCCCGATGACCCTGACGGCCCGCGAGTACTCGCTCCTGGAGCTGCTGCTGCGCCGCGCGGGCGAGACCCTCCCCCGGACCGAGATCATCGAGCACGTGTGGGACTGGGCGTACGACGGCACCTCGAACGTCGTCGACGTCTACGTCGGGTACCTGCGCTCGAAGCTCGGGGCGGGGCGCGGGATCCCCACCATCGAGACGATCCGCGGTGTCGGCTACCGGCTGGACCCGCCGGCCGTCGCCGGCCCGTAGGCGCCGCGCGTGACCATCCGCCTCCGGCTCACGCTCTGGTACGCCGTTACCCTGGTCGTGCTGTTCACGATCGTCGGGACCGTCGTCTGGACCCAGTACGACCGGATGGTGCGCGAGACCAGCGACCAGGAGCTGGCGGCGCGGGCTGAGGACGTGGCCTCGAGCCTCGGCGCGTCCGCGACCGGGAGCGCCGACACCGCCGACCCCGCCTGGCGCGGGATCTTCGCCGCCGTGTTCACGCAGTCGGGCTCCCTCGCCAGCGCGAGCCACGACGCCCCCGCAGGCCTGGCACGGCCGGCCCTGGGCAGGAGCACGCTCCGGATCGGCGCATCGTGGACGGCCTACGCCATCGAGGCCATCGCCGGCCCCAACGGCACGGTCATCGTCGCCGGCCGCCCGCTGGCCCAGATCGAGGCCGGCCTCGCCGACCTGGCGCGGCTGATGCTGTTCGCCGGGCTCATCGCGACGCTCGCGGGCCTCGGGGGCGGCTGGTGGCTGGCCGGGCGAGCGCTGCACCCGGTGAGCGTCATGGTTCGCGAGGCCAACGCCATCGGGACCGGGGAGCTCGGGCACCGGCTCCAGGTCCCGGCCACGGACGACGAGCTCGGCCGTCTCGGCCGGACCCTCAACGACATGCTCGACCGGGTGGCCGAGACCGTCCGGCGCGAGCGGCGCTTCGTGGCCGCCGCCTCGCACGACCTTCGGACGCCCATCGCCACGCTCCAGGCGGAGCTCGAGCTGGCGGCGGCCCACGGACACGACCCGGACACCCTGCTCGCCTCGATCCGCATGGCCCATGGCGACGCCGTCCGGCTCGCGGCCCTCGCGTCGGACCTGCTGCGCCTGGCGGAAGCGGACGCCTCGGGCCGCGAGCTCCTCCGCGGGCCTGTTTCGATCCGGGACCTCGTCGCGGGGCTGATCACGCGCTACGCGCCCGTCGCCGCGGCACGTGGCGTGCTGGTGACGGTCGGCGGACCGGACGCGGTGGTCCGGGTCGATCGGGTCCGCATCGAGCAGGCGATCGGGAACCTCCTCACCAACGCCGTGCGGGAGTCGGCGCCGGGCACGGAGGTCCAGGTCATCGTCCATGCGACACCGCCGACCGCCGCGACCGGAGGCACCCTGGCGGTCGACGTCCTCGACCGCGGTCCCGGGGTCCCGGCGGAGATCCGCGACCGGCTGTTCCAGCCGTTCGGGGCCCGGCCGGCGGGCCGCGACGGGCGCACGGGGCTTGGGCTGGCGACCGCAGCTGCGGCCGTGGAGGCGCATGGCGGCCGCCTCCGGTACGAGGACCGCCCGAGTGGCGGCGCGCAGTTCAGCCTCGAGGTGCCGCTTCCCCCGGATCCGGTGGCCGAGGCGGCCGCGCCTGTGCCGCTGATGCGGGCCGGGATGGATCCTGGCTCGCCCGGCGTCCAGGACGACCGGCGACGCGCGCCCGGCGGTGGATAGACCGATCGGGCGATCGTGGCGGACAGCCAGCCGAGAACCCAGCCGGCAAAGACGAACAGCAGGCCCTGCCGGATGTCATCCACGCCGTACGCCACCGCCGCCGTCAGGATCACCGCCCACACGATGAAGCAGGCGATGGAGTAGGCCGTGTACGTGGCGAACCGTCGGCCCCCGCGGGCGCCGGGATTCCGGGGGATGACATCCGTCACGGGGGCATCCGGACAGCCGTGACTTCTGGTGGCCCGTGCACGGGCCGTACGGTGGGCCTGCCCACGTATGGCCCAGGCACGACAAGGCAGATCACGATGCAGCCACCCCAGGAACCCGCCGAGCGGCCCGTCGAGCCCGAAACCCCGCCCCGCCCCAGGCCCCGGCTCCCACTGACCTGGTGGACGCTCGTCATGCTGCTCCTGCTCGGCTGGAACCTCGCCTCCCTGCTGCCGAGCGGGGGGCCCGAGACGCTCGACTACACGACGTTCCGGGCGCAGCTGGCCGCCGGCAACGTCGGCACGGTCGACATCAGCGGCCAGACGATCACCGGGAAGCTCCTCGTGGCGATTCCCGCGGCGGCCGCCGGCGCGGCACCGGCCACCAGCCCGGCGCTGCCGGCTGCGAGCGCGGCACCGGCCGCGAGCGCGGCGCCGGTCGCCAGCGCGGCGCCCGCAACCGGGACCGCGGCCCCCGCCACCGCGAGCGGCGTCCCCTTCCAGACCGTGATGCCCGCCTTCGGCGACCCCGGGCTGCTGCCGGCGCTGATCGCGAAGGGCGTCGTGGTCACCGTCGCGGACACGACGAGCCCGCCAGGCATCCTGCCCGACCTGCTGGGCAGCCTCCTCCCGATCGCGCTGCTGCTGGGGTTCGGCGTCTGGACCGTCCGCCGGATGCAGGGCGCCGGCGCCGGGATCATGCGTTTCGGCGGCAGCAAGCCACGCGTCTACACGGCCGAGCGGCCCAACGTCACATTCCTCGACGTCGCGGGCGAGGACGACGCGAAGGCCGAGCTGCGCGAGATCGTCGACTACCTGCGCGATCGGACGGCGTTCGATCGCGTCGGGGCACGCCTTCCGCGGGGCGTCCTGCTGGTGGGCCCTCCCGGAACGGGCAAGACCCTCCTCGCCCGGGCCGTCGCCGGCGAGGCGCGGGTCCCCTTCTACAGCATCTCGGGCTCCGAGTTCGTCGAGATGTTCGTCGGGGTTGGCGCGTCACGCGTCCGCGACCTGTTCGCCAAGGCGAAGGCCAGCGGGCCCGCGATCGTGTTCGTGGACGAGGTCGACGCCGTCGGCCGGCGCCGGAGCACGGGCCCGATGTCCAACGACGAACGCGAGCAGACCCTGAACCAGCTCCTCGTCGAGATGGATGGCTTCGACGACCAGACGCGGATCATCGTCATCGCGGCCACGAACCGGCCGGACGTCCTGGACCCGGCGCTCCTGCGTCCCGGCCGGTTCGACCGCGAGATCACGGTGGGCTACCCGGACCGGGACGGTCGGGAGGCCATCCTGCGGATCCACGGCCGCTCGATCGAGCTCGGACCCAGCATCGACTTCGCGGCGATCGCCCGCCAGACGCCCGGCCTCTCGGGCGCCGACCTGGCGAACCTCGTCAACGAGGCCGCCCTCCTCGCGGCGCGGTCGAACCACGGCACGGTCGAGGCGGCGGACTTCGCGGCGGCCATGGACCGCATCACGCTCGGCAGCCGCCACGCGAGCCTGCGGGACCCCGCGGAGCGACGCCTCGTCGCGTACCACGAGGCCGGCCATGCGCTCGTCGCCAGCCTGACGCCGGGCGCCGACCCGGTGGACCGCGTGACCATCGTTCCGCACGGGCGTGCGCTCGGGGCGACGCTGCAGCTCCCCGACGAGGATCGCCACAACTATCCGCGGGACATCCTCGTCGGAAAGCTCGCCGTCTTCCTCGGCGGTCGCGCGGCCGAGGAGCTCGTCTTCGGGCAGCCGACGACCGGGGCCGAGAGCGACCTGCGCGAGGCGACGCGGATCGCCCGCCAGATGGTGGGGGCGTGGGGGATGAGCCTCGACGTCGGGCCGGTCTCGTTCCCGATCGACGATCCCGCCGGGAACCCCCTGCGCACCGAGTACGCGGAGTCCACGGCGGCCCGGATCGATGCCGGCGTGCGGCAGCTCCTCGAGACGGCCCAGGCCAGCGCGAGCTCGCTGCTCGCCGGCCACCGGGAGGCGCTCGATGCGCTGGCAACGGAGCTGCTCGCCAACGAGGTCATCGACCGAGCGACGGTCGCGCGCATCGTCCAGGGTGGTCCGCCGCCGCACCGGTCGCGGCCGGGGACGACCCGGGCGCATCATCGGCCGGGCAACGGGCGCGCCACCCGGGCCCCGGGCTCCCCCCGGAAGATCGCCCGGCGCGCCGCGGCCGCCGAGGCCGGCCGGCCGTGATCCTTCACGAGGGCGTCGCCGCACGACCGCCTGCCCCCGATACCCGGGAGCCGGACCCCGCCCGCGAGACCGACGCCGCCCTCGTCCTCACCCACGTGACCGTGCGCCATCCGGGGTTGCCCGCCCTGCACGACGTGTCGCTCACGGTGCGGCATGCGTCGACCGTGGTCCTCACGGGGGCCGCCGGGGACGGCGCGTCGACCGTGATCGGGACGGTCCTTGGGCTCCATGCCCTCGACGGAGGCGAGGTCCGTGTGCTCGGGATGGATCCGGGGGTCGCGGTCGCGACGGGCCGGGTCGGCGCCATGCTCGCCTCCTCGGAGCTACCCGACGGCGTGACCACGGGCGACCTCCTGCGCTTCATCTCGGCCCTCCAGGCGTCGCCCATCCCGCTGGCCGACCTGGTCGCCCGGACCGGGCTCGGCCGGTGCCGGGACCTGGGGCCGGAACGCCTGTCGGGCGGCCAGCGGCAGCTGGTGCGGCTCGCCCTGGCCATCACCGGCGATCCCGACCTCGTGCTCCTCGACGCGCCCTTCGCCGACCTCGACCCGGTCTCCGAGGCGATCGTGCGCGCCAACCTGGCGCGCTTCCGGGAGGAGGGGAGGACAGTGCTGATCGCGACCGCGCCGGGGGCCGTCGTCCCGTCGGACGCGGACCGCGTGGTGCGCCTCGAGCGAGGACGGCTGCTCGAGGACCCCCGGCCGGGAGTCTCCTCGTGACGGCGGCCCTCGGTCGGGTGCTCCGGACGCTGGGCCCGTCGTCAGCCGGGCGGAAGGCTCGACCCGGCCCGGCCCGGCGCGTACTGGCCTACGCCCGGCTCGAGCTCGTCCGCGGCCTCCGCAGCGGCCAGTACCTCCTCCTGGCGGTCATCGCCCCGCTGGGCCTGCTCCTGGCCGACGTCCTGGCCACGCACGGGGCGGGCGGACGATCCGGGCGCGAGCTCGTCCAGGGCATCTTCGCCGTGGACCAGCTCGCGACCCTGGCCGCGCTCGGCGCCGGGCTCGCCGCGAGCGGCAGCAGGCTGGCAGCCGATCGTGCCGGCGGCTGGGTCGTGGCCCTGCGCCTGGCGTCCCTGACGCGGGTCCAGATGCTCGCTGGGCGGCTGATCGCCGCGCTCCTGCTCGCCGGTCTGGCCATCCTGGCCGTGGTCGTGGTGGGCGCCATTCTCGGCGTCGGCACGGTCCGCGGGCGGGCCGATGTCGCACCGGTCCGATGGCTCCTGCTGGCCCTCGCGATCTGGGTCGGGTCCGTGCCCTTCGCGCTGGTCGGGATGGCGGTGGGCATGTTCCTCGGGCGGCGGGCCGCGGTCACGGCGGTGCTCGCGATCTACGTCGGGCTCGCGATCGGCGGCGGCCTCCTCGCGCCGATCGGGATCCTGCCCGCGGCCATCGGTACGATAGGGCGGATACTGCCCACGTTCGCGGTCGAAGACCTCGGCTGGCACGCCCTGCTCGGGCAAGGACTCAGCGCCCATGACCTCACCCTGCTCGCGGCCGAATCCCTCGCGCTGGGATCGCTCCTGGCCTGGAGCCGTCGCCGCGCGTGAGCGCCCTGGCGCCTGACGTGGAGACGCCGCCGCCGGTCGCGCCCGGCGAACCCGTTCGCCGGGCCGGCCGGTTGGGCGCGTTCCGCAGCCTGCCCGCAGACCGCAAGGCCGGGTGGTTCGCCGGCAGCGTGGCCGTCGGGGTGCTGGTGTTCCTGGTCGGCCCGCTCCTTGCCGTCCTGGGGGAACGCCAGCCCACCATCGACGAGATGCTGGTGTTCGCGGCGCTCGCGGGGTTCGCTGGCCTGTACCTGTGGGCCATCCCGTCGGACCTCGCGGGCCGGACGGTCGCCCGGCCCGAACGGGCCGCGGTCGTGCTGGCACTCCTCGCGGTCGCGATCGCCCTGGCCCAGCCCCGGATCGACTGGACCGTGCTGTTCATCGCGACCGGCGCCGCGGCCGGGCGGATCGCGGGGTCGCGCTCGGCGGGAGCCGCGACCCTCGCCATCGCCGCGCTCGCGGTGCTGGTCCTCGTCGCCGCGGACGCGGTGCCCATCGACGCGCTCGAATCGGGGTTCGAGGTCGTCCTCGCCGGGATGCTGGTGTTCATCTTCAGCCAGCTCGAGCACTCCGTGGGCGACCTCCGTCGGGCCCGGGCGCAGGGGGAACGGCTGGCCGTGTCCGAGGAACGGCTCCGGATCGCCCGCGACATGCACGACCTCCTCGGCCACAGCCTGTCCGTGATCGCGCTCAAGGTCGAGCTCGCCCGCCGGCTCGTCGAGCGGGATCCGGGCCGGGCCACGCAGGAGCTCCGGGAGGTCGAGGCGGTCACCCGGGACTCGCTGCGGGACGTGCGCGTGGCCGTGGCCGGCTACCGCCGCATCACGCTCGACACGGAGCTGGCCGCGGCGCGCATGGCGCTCTCGGCGGCGGGCGTCGTCGTGGACATCCACCCGCCCGACCGCGAGCTCGACGAGGAGACGGACCGCCTCCTGGGCTGGATCGTCCGCGAGGGGGTCACGAACATGGTCCGCCACAGCGGCGCCACCCACTGCGCGATCGATGCCGCCACGACCGAGGGGGGCCTGCGCCTGGAGATCACCGATGACGGCCACGGGTCCGCCGACGCGCCGGGTGGGCTCGGCAGCGGCCTGCGGGGCATCCGGGAGCGGGTCGAGGCGGTCGGCGGTCACATGCAGGCCGGACCCGCCGAGGGGCGGGGATTCCGCCTCGCGGCGTTCGTGCCCCTGGCCGCCAACGGACCCCTCGTCGCCAACGGACCCGGCCGGGCGGACGGCTTCGACACCCAGGCATCACCCGAGGACGGCGGGAACGGGGATCCCCTTGCCACGCCTGCCGCCAGGAACCCCGGAGGACCGCGTTGATCCGTGTCCTGCTTGCCGAGGACCAGACGATGGTCCGCGGAGCGCTCAGCACCCTGCTCGGGCTCGAGGGCGACATCGAGGTCGTCGCCCAGGTGGCCCGCGGAGACGAGATCGTCGCGGCGGCGGAGCGCACCCTGCCGGAAGTCGTGCTGCTGGACATCGAGCTGCCCGGAATCGACGGTCTCGCTGCGGCGTCGCTCCTCCGCGAGCGGCTCCCTGCGGTCCGGATCATCATGCTCACGACGTTCGGCCGGCCCGGCTACCTGCGGCGGGCCATGGAGATCGGCGCGATCGGCTACGTGCTCAAGGACGCCCCGACCGAGACCCTCGCGACCGCGATCCGCCGGGCGATGGAGGGCAAGCGTACGGTGGACCCGACGCTCGCCGTGTCCGCGCTCAGTGAGGGTGGCAATCCACTGACCTCGCGCGAGCGGGACGTGCTGGCCGCATCACGCGAGGTCGCGACCATCGCGGAGATCGCCGCCAGGCTCTTCCTGTCCGAGGGAACCGTCCGCAACCACCTGTCCGTCGCGATCCAGAAGCTCGAGGCCCACAACCGCGCCGAGGCGGTCCGGATCGCCGAGCAGAAGGGCTGGCTGGATCCGGAGATCGACGCCGGCTGACGCGGCCCGGCCGGGCGGGCGCCGCGACCGGGCGCGTCCGCTCAGTTGCCCAGGACTCCCGCGCACACGGGGGCGCCGGCCAGGCCGGAGGAGACGCCGCACCGGTCCCGGGCCAGGGTCGTCGGGTCCTGGCCGCCGAACGCGTCCGGATGCCGCTGCGCCGCCTTGACCCACGCCTCGAGGCTGCCGCACCGGGCGATCGCGCCGTCAACCGCCGCGACCGTGTCGGATGAAGGGTCGATGGCCATGGCCTCGGCGACGGCCTGGTCACAGGCGGCCTGGGGGTCGGTGATCGCCGCCGCACGCACCATCACGAACATGCCGACGACGGCGACCAGGACCACCAGGACCGCCACGATCCCGCGGATCGCGGGCACCAGGCCGTTCATCGCATCCTCCGAGTCCCGTCTCACATCAGGCGGAGTGCGCCGGAGCGTCGAGACGCGTCCCGCCGGCAGCCCGACCCGTCACGCTGGACACCTTCGCCTGCCACGGCACGCCGAGCCTGGGGAGGAGGTAGCGGTCGATGCCGTAGTGGCCGGCGACCTTCCAGCCGAGGATCAGCCCGATGGCGAGCGCGAACATGATCGGGTTCACCGATGTCGAGCCGGCCAGCAGGTAGGACATGTTCATGACCACGCCGAAGAAGGCGGCCACGCCGACGAGCGCACCCGCCAGGAGCGCGACGCCCACGGCCAGCTCGCCCAGCGCGATGAGCCAGCCGAACAGGCCCTGGGCGTGGACGCTGATGAGCCCCTGGAGAAAGGACCGGTACCAATCGAAGGTGATCGGCGCGGAGCCCGTCGCCGGCACCGCGACGGCGTTGTTCCAGTAGCCGAGGAGCGACGAGCCGCCATCGGTCCAGCCGGTGCCCGCGAGCTTGTGCCAGCCGGCGACGGCCCACTCGAAGCCCAGAAAGATGCGGATGGGAAGCCAGAACAGGCCGGCCCGGGTGTTGCTGAAGAGGTAGCGCGTGAACGCGGGCCCATCGACCTCGATGACCTCGGCGTCGGGGGACCTGCGGTCCTCGAACATCAGGACGACGACGACGATCGCCAGGAGCCAGAACGCGACGGTGGCGATGCCGAGCAGCGGCGAACCCGCCGGCGGCTGGATCCAGGGGTTCTCCATGAAGACGAGGATCGCGGCCGCGATAATCGCGAGCGGCGTCACCAGGGAGCGGAAACGAGTCAACATGATGGACTTCTCCTTGTCCCGGGACCGGGGTCCCGTGGGGTGGTCGGGCGCCCCCGGACCGGCGGGGGCACCGCGAGGGGGCCCCCCCCGGGGCAAGCGAGGGCCA
>JBBSCF010000028.1:0-44639 GCA_038250545.1 Candidatus Limnocylindrales bacterium
CCGCAGGTCGTAGCAGATCGACAGGCCCAGCCCCACCCCGTCCATCGAGGCCACCACCGCGTGGTCGCCGGGCGTCACCCGCGTGGACTCCGTGTCCGACGGCCCGTCCTCCACCGCGACGTCGAACAGGTGAAGCTTGCGGTAGGTCGCGGCGATGACCCCCTGCCGGTCGAACAGGACGGCGGTGTTGTACGGCCGGGCCGGGTCGCCGGACGCCTCCGCATGGGAACCGGCCAGGATCCAGGTCGCGGTGTCGCGCGCGACGGCAGCGAAGGGATCGGTGGTGGGACCCGGAATCGGGCGGACGGAGGCGCGGTAGCCGTCGGGCGAGCCGCGGTGCTGGATGTACTCGGGCAGCACGACCAGGTCGGCGCCCGCGGCCACCTCGCGGGCGAGCCCGGCGGCCCGCGCGATATTCGCCGCGACGTCGTCGCCGGCCTCGAGCTGGACGAGGGCCACCTTCAGCGTTCCCATGGGGCGGATGGTACGGCGCGCGGTGCCACATGGCCGCGGTTGACCGGGCCCGCCGCCCGGGACTACGCTCCGCCTGCCCTCACGCTCACGTCCCGGGCGGCGGGCGCCCATCACCGCACGAGGATTGCGCTCCACGTGGAGACCGGACCCAGTCCGGCCGGCCAACCCGCCGGCCACGCCCAGGTCCTCTCGGTCCGCTGACGCCACACCGGTCCCGGCCGGCCCGGCCACCGCGGGCGAGACGACCCCCGCCCAGCAAGGTGGCCACTATGCGCTTCCTGAGCCAGTGCCTCGGCCTGCCGGTCCGCGATCCGGCGGGCGAGCCGATCGGCAGCGTCGCGGACCTCATCGTCGCCATCGGCGGCTCCTACCCGCCCGTCACCGGCCTCGTGATGCGCACCGGCCGGCGCCGGGTCTTCCTGCCCTGGCGCGACGTCGCGTCGTTCGAGGACGACGGTGCGCGCCTCCGCGTCCACACCATCGACATCAGCGCCTTCCGCCAGCGCGAGAACGAGATCCTGCTGCGCGCGGACCTCCTGGACAAGCAGATCGTCGACCTCGAGGGCCGCAAGGTCATCCGGGTCAACGACGTGCGCCTCGACCAGGTTCGAACGGCGTACCGCGTCGTCGCGGTTGATGTCGGCGCCGCGGGCCTGCTGCGGCGGCTCGGCATCGAGGGCGGCTTCCGCACGATCGCGCGCAACCTCCGCGTCTCGGTGCCGGAGCGCTACATCGACTGGGAGGACGTCGACCCGCTCGACACCACCATCGCCAGCGTCAAGCTCCGCGTCCCACACAAGAAGCTCGCCCAGCTGCACCCGGCCGACCTCGCGTCCATCCTCGAGGACCTCGCGCCGCGCGACCGCGCCGGCGTCCTCGCGTCGCTCGATGACGAGTCGCTCGCCGACGCCGTGGAGGAGATGGAGCCCGAGAGCCAGGTGGACATCCTGGAGGACCTCACGCCGGAGCGCGCGGCGGACATCCTCGAGGAGATGAGCCCGGACGACGCCGCCGACCTCGTCGCGGACCTGGACCAGGAGATGCGCGACGAGATCCTCTCGCTGATGGAGCGCGACGAGGCGGACGAGCTGGGCGAGCTGCTCGCCTACGACGAGGACACCGCCGGCGGCATCATGACGACCGAGTACATCGCGATGGCCGAGCACCTCACGGCGGGAGAGGCGATCGACCGCCTCCGCGAGCTGGAGCCCGACGCCGAGACCATCTACTACGTCTACGTCACCACCGACGACGGCAAGCTCGCGGGCGTCCTCTCGCTGCGCGACCTGATCGTCGCCCAGCCCTCGACGCCGATCCGCGACGTCATGATCCGGGAGCCCGTCGCGGTCGCCATCGGCGCCGACGAGGACGAGGTGGCCGAGGTCGTCGCCCACTACAACCTCCTCGCCGTCCCCGTGGTCGACGAGCACAACGTCCTGATGGGCATCGTCACGGTGGACGACGCGCTGGACACGGTGATCCCGAGCGCCTGGAAGAAGCGGCTGCCGCGCGTGTTCTCGAGGTAGCCCGTGGCCGGCCCGCAGACGCCCCCGCCCAACGACGCCCTCGATCCCGGGGCGGCCGTCGGCGCACCGCCCACCGGTCGCCGGCGGGCCGTCGTGCGCCGCCCGCTCCCGCGCCTGCCGCAGTGGCGGGTGCGGCTCGCCGCCACGCTCGCCGTGCTGGGTCCGGGGCTGGTCTCGGGCTTCGCCGACAACGACGCCGGCGGGATCACGACCTATTCGCTGGCCGGCACCAACTTCGGCTACACGCTGCTGTGGGTGATCCTCGCCAGCCAGGTCGTGCTGTTCTTCACCCAGGAGGTGGGTGCCCGGCTGGGGCTCGCGACGGGCAAGGGGTTGATCAGCCTGATCCGCGAGCGCTGGGGCGTGCGCTGGACCGTCTTCGCCGCGTTCCTGATGCTCGCCGCGAATCTCGGGTCCATCGTGGCGGAGTTCGCGGGCATCGGCGCCGCGCTGGGCATCTTCGGGATCCCGCCCCAGGTCAGCGCGGCGATCGCCGCCGTGGTGGTGGTGGCGTTCATCGCGCTCGGGTCGTACAGCCGCGTGCAGTACCTGTTCGTCGCCGTTGGCGTCGCGGTCTCGGCCGCGTACGTGTTCTCGGCGTTCGAGGCGAAGCCGGACTGGGCGCTCGCGGCGCACTCGCTGATCAGCCCCCAGCTCTCCGCGTCGCCCGCGTACTGGCTCGCGGTCGTGGGCACCGTCGGCACCACGATCACGCCCTGGGGCCAGGCCTTCATCCAGTCCTATGTCGTGGACAAGGGGCTGCGACCGGAGGACATCCGGGGCAGCCGCGTCGACGTCTTCGCGGGCACGCTGCTGACCAACGTGATCGCGTTCTTCATCGTGGTCGCCTGCGCCGCCACCCTCTACCAGGGCGGCCTCAAGATCACATCCGCCTCGGACGCCGCGCAGGCCCTGGCGCCCATCGCGGGCGACGCGGCCGCCCTCGTGTTCGCCATCGGCCTGCTGGGGGCCTCGTTCCTGGGGCTGGGCGTGGTGCCGCTGTCCTCCGCGTACACGACCTGCGAGGCGTTCGGCTGGGAGACCGGCGTGGACTGGAACTGGCGCGACGCGCCTGCGTTCTACGGCCTGCTGGCCTTCTTCATCGGGTTCGCGGCCCTGTTCGTCATGATCCCGGGGCTGCCGCTGATCACGGTCATGTTCAGCGCGCAGGTGCTCAACGCGCTGCTGCTGCCGTTCGTGCTGGTGTTCGTGATGCTGCTCGCGTCCGACCGGGAGCTGATGGGGCCCCTCGCGTCCGGGCGGATCCTCAGGGCGATCGGCTGGGTGTCGACAGCGGTCCTGGTGCTGCTGTCGCTGGTCCTGCTGGTCTCGAGCCTCGGCCTCCTGTAGACGGGTTCGCCCGGCGGACCGTCCTCGCGCGTGCCCCGTGACGCGCCTGGGCCACAGGTCGCGCCTCACCATCGCGCGCCGCGCCATCGCGTGGCACGTCCGGCGAGCGAACGCCAGGTCGGAGAACCGGCGATGCTGTCCGCCCAGCCGTCCGGACGATGGACGCAGAGGGCTCCGACGCGCGACCCGATGACCGACCAGCCATTCGGCCTGGGCACGCTCGGCCAGGTCCTGGTCCCCGTGACCGACGTGGAGCGCGCGACCGCGTTCTACCGCGACCAGCTCGCCATCCCATTCCTGTTCGCCTATCCCGGCAACGCGTTCTTTGACGCCGACGGCGTCCGCCTGTACCTCGCCGGCCCCGAGGACCCCGAGTTCGCGGGCCGCGCCACCCTGTACTTCCGCGTCCGCGACATCCACAAGGCCGTCGCGATCCTCGAGGGGCGCGGCGTCGTCTTCGGGGAGAGTCCGCACGTGGTCCACCGCGACGGGACGATGACGCTCTGGATGGCGTTCGCCAAGGACCCGGACGGCAACAACGTCGGGCTGATGAGCGAGGTCTTCGTCACCGGCTGAGCCGGCCGCCACTCGCCTTCGGCTGGGGGCCGAAACCCCGCCGTGACGCGTTGACTCGCGTGGGAGCCAGATCGGGGGTCGCGTCGAGGAGGTCATCCCCGGTATCGACCGGATCGCCCGTGAGCTGTGCGCCAGCACCGGCCATCCGGCACCAGGCCGAGCCAGGAGCCGCGAGAGCCCGCTGCAACGGATGAGGCTCAGCTCAGGCCGCGCGCCCGGACCTCGACAATCCGCCGCTCCAGGAACGCGCGCTCCGGCCCGTTGGGTGCCAGCGCGAGGGCGCGAGCGTACGCCTCCGCCGCCTCGCCCCAGCGACCCAGCCGCCGGAGGAAGTCCGCGCGCGTCGCATGCAGGAAGCGGTACTCGGCGAGGGCCGGATCCGCGGCCAGCGCATCGACCGCCGCGAGGCCCACCTCCGGACCCGAGACCTGGGCCAGCGCCACGGCGCGGTTGAGGTCCACGATGGGCGATGGCGCCACCCGCCGCAGCACCCCGTACAGGCCCAGGATCTGTGGCCAGTCGGTGTCGGCCGCCGTGAGTGCCTCGTCGTGGACCGCGGCGATCGCGGCCTGGAGCTGGTAAGCGCCCACGCGGCCCATGCGCAGGGCCTGCTGCACAAGCTCGATGCCCTCCTCGATCCGCGCCGCGTCCCAGCAGCCGCGGTCCTGGTCCTCGAGCAGCACGAGCGCCCCGTCCGGCCCCTCGCGTGCGGGCCGCCGGGCATCCGTGAGGAGCATCAACGCGAGCAGGCCCAGGGCCTCGGGCTCGGCCGGCAGGAGCGCCGCCAGGACGCGCGCCAGGCGGATGGCCTCGGCACACAGCTCGCGGCGGATGAGCGCCTCGCCGGACGTCGCGTTGTAGCCCTCGTTGAACACGAGATAGAGCACCTGCAGGACGGACGCGAGGCGTGCGGCGAGCCGATCCGGGCCCGGGACCTCGTACGCGATGCCGGCCCGGCGGATCTTCTTCTTCGCCCGCACCAGCCGCTGCGCGAGCGTGGGCTCCGGGAGCAGGAACGCCCGCGCGATCTCCGGCGTGGACAACCCGCCGAGCGTCCGCAGCGTCAGCGCGACGGCGGCCTCGGGCGCGAGGGCCGGGTGGCAGCACGTGAAGATCAGCCGCAGCTGGTCGTCAGGGATCGGGTGCATCTCGTCCTCCGCGGCCGCGAGCAGCGCGCCCTCGTGGGCCGACGCGTCGAACGCCTCGTCGCGGGCCACGAGCGCCGCCTTCTCGGCGAAGACGCGGGCACGACGGACGCGGTCGATCGCGCGGTTGCGCGCCGTGGTCGTGATCCAGGCGCCCGGGTTGCGCGGGATCCCGTCCGCCGGCCAGCGCTCCAGCGCCGCGACGTACGCATCGGCAACCGCCTCCTCGGCGAGGTCGAAG
The DNA here is from genome assembly GCA_038250545.1 of Candidatus Limnocylindrales bacterium. Taxonomy (GTDB): domain Bacteria; phylum Chloroflexota; class Limnocylindria; order Limnocylindrales; family CSP1-4; genus CAIXZV01. Next base: position 5,313 of record JBBSCF010000028.1, read on the forward strand.
TCGCCCAGGACGCGGATCAGCGTCGCGATCGCGCGCCCGTGCTCCTCGCGGAAGACACGTGCGACGACCCCGCCGGGATCGCCCGGATCGCCGTCGATCAGCCGATCTCCCGGATGGGGCGGATCTCGATCCGGCCGACCTTGGCGCCGGGGATCCGTGCGGCCGCCTCGATCGCGTCGTCAAGGCCCGGGACGTCGATCAGGTAGTACCCGCCGAGGTGCTCCTTCGTCTCCGCGAACGGCCCGTCCGTGACGATGCGCTGGCCGTCACGGACAGCGACGGTCGTGGCGGCCGTGACGTCCTCCAGGGCCTCGCCGCCCCGGATCCAGCCCTTCTCCTCCGCCCACTGCCCGAAGGCGGTGTACTCGGCCATCATCGCCCCGAACTCCTCCTCCGTCATCCGGGGTGCGGGCTCGGTCGCGATGAGCAGCAGGTAGCGCATAGGGGTTGTCTCCTCGTCCGGTCGGGTGAGCCGGCCCCTCCGGCCCGTGCATCGTAGCGACGAACCGGTGCCGCGGGAATCGACACCATCCCAGTGGCCCGTGGGTCCTCCGCGCCCGAGCGCGCCGCAGGTGGCGCTTGCCCCGGCCGCCTAGGATCAGCACATGCCGGCCCGCAAGGAGCTCCTCGAGATCGGTGGCCGTGAGGTCCCGATCAGCAACCCCGACAAGGTCTACTTCCCGCGCGCCGGGCACACCAAGCTGGACCTCGTCCGCTACTTCCTCGCCGTGGCCGACGGGGCGCTCGTCGGGGTCCGTGGCCGGCCGATGGCGCTCAAGCGCTTCGTCGACGGCGCCGAGAAGGAGCCGTTCTTCCAGAAGCGCGCCCCGGACAACAGGCCCGACTGGATGCGTGTCGCCACGCTGACCTTCCCGTCCGGACGGACGGCGGACGAGCTGGTGGTGGACGAGGCGGCGGGGCTCGCCTGGATCGCGAACCTGGGCTGTCTGGACCTCAACCCGCACCCCGTCCGCGCCGAGGACCTGGACCACCCCGACGAGCTGCGGATCGACCTCGACCCGGTGCCCGGCGTGCCCTGGTCACAGATCCGGGAGGTCGCCCTGGTCTGTCGCGAGGCGCTCGACGCCGTGGGCCTGACCGGCTGGCCGAAGACCTCGGGGTCACGCGGCATCCACATCAACGTCCGGATCGAGCCGCGCTGGACATACCCGCAGGTTCGGCGCGCGGCCCTGGCCCTGGCCCGGGACGTGGAGCGGCGCGCGCCGCAGATCGCCACCTCGCGCTGGTGGAAGGAGGAGCGCCACGGCGTCTTCCTCGACTACAACCAGAACGCCAAGGACCGGACCGTCGCGTCCGCCTACTCCGTGCGGCCGACGCCGGACGCCCGTGTCTCGTTCCCGCTCCGCTGGGACGAGGTGCCGGACTGCGTGATGGAGGACTACACGCTCGCGACGGTGCCCGCGCTCTACGCGGAGCGGGGCGACGCCGGCGCGGGGATCGACGGGGCCGTGGGCACCCTGGACGCGCTGCTGGAGCTGTCCGCCCGCCACGAGGCCGAGGGCCAGGGCGACGCCCCGTGGCCGCCCAACTACGCGAAGCAGGAGGGCGAGCCGCCGCGGGTCCAGCCGTCGCGGATGCGCCGCCGACCGGACGAGTACGCGGGGCGCGGCAAGGATGGCGGTCCCCCGCCCGACATCGCGGAGGCTCGCGCGGCCGCGGTCGCGGCCGGGGACGCCAACGCGGGGCTGCCCACGGAGTGGCAGGGGACGGGATCGCGGCCCTCGCCCACGGGCCGGCGCCGGAGCAGCGTCCCGGTCATCGAGTTGGGGCGCGCGCCCACGAAGGCGGATGTCTACGCGGGGCTCGAGCGCTGGAAGGCGCGCCACCCCGAGGCCGCCGCGCACCTGGAGCCCGCAGACGTCATCGAGACCGCGATGCGCGGTCGGGCGTACGCCTGGTACCGGCTCCGGCTGAACCTGGTCCACGTACCGGAGGCCCTGCGTCCGCCCCAGGAGCCGCTCGACCCCGACGCCGCGCCCGACGACTGGGCGAGCCTCTCCGACGACGAGCGCGCGGCGTGGATGGCCGGGCGGCGGCCGGGTCGGCGGGCGTCCACCGGGGAGGACCCGGCTCCCTGACGAGACCGTCGCCGCCGCCCGGGACACGGTGTGGATGCGCAATCGCGCGACCGGCGTGAACACGGGCAGCGTGATGGGCCATCCCCCGACCGGGCGGCCGTTCGAGATCACCGTCTTCGATGTCGTGCGGTTCCGCGACGGGTTGATCGTCGACCACTGGGGCGTGCCGGATCAGCTGGGCCTGCTGATGCAGCTCGGACACGTCGGGCGTCCGAACGCGGGCTGACCGACCGCGATCACCTGGGCGTCGGGCGGCGCCGGCGGCATCAAGCGGCGCCGGCGTCCTCGGGCTCGTGGTCCATGCCTTCGAGGGCCCGCAGCCGCGCGATGCGGTCCTGGGTCGCCGGGTGGGTGTCGAACCAGCCCCGGCCTCCCTCCTTCGCCTCGCGGACCGGGTTCACGATCCAGAGGTGCTGGGTGCCGCGGTTGGCCTCGGCCCGCATGGCGGCCCGGGTGCCCTCCAGCATCTCCAGCGCACCGATCAGCCCGGCGGTGTTGCGGGTGATCCCCACGGCCGTCGCGTCCGCGAGGTACTCCCGGTCCCTGCTCACGGCCGCCTGGACCGCGAGCGCCGCGACCGGGGCGGCCAGCTTGAGCAGCCCGCCCACGATGAACCCCACGACGATGACCACGAGCCACATCGCGAGCGCCGCCGCGGTGTCGCTGAGGTCGTCTCCGGTCCACGGGTTCTTGGCGATCTCGACGATCAGGCCGAAGAAGACGTCCGTGAGCAGCACGATGGCGCCGACCAGGAGCGCGACCAGCACCGCGTGGCGCGAATCCAGGTTGGCGATGTGCGCCAGCTCGTGGGCGATGACGCCCTGGAGCTCCTCGCGGTCCAGCCTGTCCAGGAGACCGCGCGTGACGGCGATGGTCCCGTGCGCCGGGTCCCTGCCGACGGACAGCGCGTTGGCGGCCTTGCTCTCGATGATGAACACCCGCGGCGCCGGGATGCCCGTCGCCAGCGCCAGCTCCGCGACGACGTTGCGCAGCTGCTGCTCCGCCGGGCCTGCCTCCTTGGCGTCGGCGAGGTCCAGGACCATCCCGTCGCCGCCCGTCATCGCGAAGGCGGTCGCGCCCAGCGTCACCAGGATCGAGACCACCGCCACGGTGAGCCCGGCGCCCAGCGCGATCCCAAACCCGACGCCCACCGCCGCGCCGATCAGGAATCCCGTGACGGCCATGAGCTCGAACAGGACGGCGACCAGGAGCACGGACGAGCCCCGGTTGGCCGCGATCTGCTGCTGGAAGGTGCGCCGGCCCGGGGCGCCGTAGCGGAGGCGGACGGCGGTCGCCCCGAGAAGCGGGGTCAGGCACAGGATGGCCAGCGCCACGGACGCGATCTCGCGGACACCGGGCCGGGGTGCCGTGATCGTGCCCAGGGTCGCCGCCGCGCCCGCCAGGAGCGCGCCCACCAGCAGCAGGGCATACGGGACGAGCTTGAGCGGCCCTCGCCAGGCCTCCAGGCGGCTTGCCCGCGCGAGGACCGGCGTGACCAGCGCCGCGCCAACGGCGATGATGAAGCCGGCGACGGCCAGGCTGCCGATGAACCCGCCCGAGACGGTGAGCGCGTTGTCGAGGGGGCTGGGCATCGGCGGGGTGGCTCAGCCTGCCCCGAAGATCCGGGCGAGCTCGTACGGGACGGACGTCTCGAGCTGGTCGTAGCGGCAGTCCGCCGGCGTCTTGTCCGGGCGCCAGCGCTTGAACGTGGTCGCGTGCCGGAACCGGTCGCCCTGGAGGTGGTCGTAGCCCACCTCCGCCACGCGCTCGCAGCGCAGCGGCTCCCAGCTGAGATCCTTGCCGCGGTTCCAGCGCGAGCCCGCGCCGGGGAGCCGCTGCCCGGACCCGTCACTGCCGGTGCTCGCCCACTCGGCCCATTCGGCCCAGGGGTGGCCCTCGAGCGCGTTCTCGCGCAGCGGCGCCAGCTCGGCGACGAGCGCCTCGCGCCGCTCCCACGTGAACGACGACGTGATGCCGAGGTGGTGGAGCCTGCCCTCGTCGTCGAACAGCCCGAGCAGCAGGCTGCCGATGTGCGTGCCCGGCCCGTTCTTGTGCCACCGAAACCCGGCGACGACGCAGTCCGCGGTCCGCCCGTGCTTGATCTTGAGCATCGCCCGCTTGCCCGGGAGGTATGCGCCGTCGAGGCGCTTCGCGACGACACCGTCCAGCCCGGCGCCCTCGAACCGGTCGAACCAGTCGGCGGCCAGCGCGCGGTCCAGCGTCGCGGGCGTGAGGTGGATGGGCGGCGTGACGTGGCCCAGCGCCTCCACCAGGCGGGCGCGCCGCTCGCCCTGGGGGACTGCCCGGAGGTCCTCGTCGCCGAGCGCGAGGAGGTCCCAGGCCACGAACGAGGCCGGCGTTTCGGCGGCCAGCATCGCGACCCGCGTGGCGGCGGGGTGGATGCGCAGCAGCAGCGCCTCGAAGTCCAGCGTCCCGTCCCGCGCGATCACCACCTCGCCGTCGAGCACGCAGCGCTCCGGCAGCTGGGCCAGGAACGGGCCGCTCAGCTCCGGGAAGTAGCGGTCGAGCGGCTTGAGGTCGCGGCTCTGCGTGTAGACCTCGTCGCCGTCGCGGAAGACCAGGGCGCGGAAGCCGTCCCACTTGGGCTCGAAGAGCCAGCCGTCCCCTTCCGGGAGCGTGTCGGAGGCCTTGGCGAGCATCGGCTCGACCGGTGGTTCGAAGGGGAGACGCATGGCGGCACGATACCGCGCCACGGAACCACCGGAGGCAGGCTACGGGATGTCCCGGAATCCAGCTTGGGGGTCGCGCGCGCACGATGGGGCGGGAACCCGCGCGGTGCGGGCCGCGTCCGCCCAGCGCCGCGACCTGCGGCCCCGAGCCAGGTGAAGGTGGGGATCCGAATGTCCAGCATCGACCCGCGGAGCCGGTGGCTCCGCCCACTCATCCCGATCGCGGTCCTGTCGATGGTGCTTGCCGCCTGCGCCGGGTCGGCGGCGACGTCCGCCCCCCAGGCTGCCGGATCCCAGGGAGCCTCCGACGGCGAGCAGTTCTCGGCCGCGTCCGAGGCACCGGCCTACGCACCCGAGCAGCCCGGCGGCCAGCTCCCGCAGGACGGCAAGGGCGGCGTGCCGTCCGTGCCGCGCGACGACCTCAAGATCGTCTACACCGGGTCCCTCGAGCTCGTCGTGGACGACCTCAACGCCACCCTCGCCAAGGCCAAGACCGCGGTGCTCGCCGCGGGCGGGTACATCGGCGCCTCGCAGGAGTCCAACGACGGCGACCGGTCCGTCGCGACGATCACCTACCGCATCCCGGCGACGCGCTGGGGTGACTCGGTCGACACGCTCCGCGGCCTCGCGACCAAGGTCGTGGGCGAGCAGACGCAGGCGACCGAGGTCGGCGGGCAGATCGTCGACCTCGAGGCGCGCCTGCGGAACCTGCGGGCCAGCGAGGAGGTCCTCGTCGGCATCGCCAAGGGCACCGGCAAGGTCACCGACCTGCTCGAGGTCGAGCAGCGGATCTCCGAGGTCCGCGGCCAGATCGAACAGCTGGACGGCCAGCGGCTCCAGCTCCAGGACCAGGTGGCCCTGGGCACGCTCGTGGTGACGTTCGGCACGCAGGTCGTGCAGGTCCAGGAGGCCGCCAAGGGCTGGGACCCCAAGTCGGACGTCGACGGCGCCACCGCGACGCTGCTCTCGGCAGGCCAGGCCGTGGTCTCGGCGGCGATCTGGTTCGGGATCGTCTGGCTCCCGCTGCTCGTCGTGCTGGCGGTGGTGATCCTGGTCGGTCGCCGGCTGGTCCGGCGCTTCCTGCCGGCGTCCCATCCCTCGGGTCCGGTCGCCGGCTGGGGCGGCGGCACAGGGAGCGCCGGGAGCTGACCGGCGCCGTCCATCGACCCCCGCGCGATGCGGTCCTTCCTCGCGGCGCTCGGCCTGTGGTCGGGCGTCGCGTTCCTGGTGCTCTCCTTCGACCCCGGGGGCGGGGCGACCGCCCTCCTGTGCGGCCGGCTGGTGGGCCACGGGCCGGCGTGCGACGCGGCCCAGGCGCTCGCCAACGACACCTGGTGGCGCCTCCACACGCTGCCGATGCTCGCCTTCATCGGCACGGGCTACGCCGCGATCGTCATCCTGCGCCTGCGGCGCCTGCTGCGGTGGTCCGGCCGACCGACCTGACCACGGGAGCTCAGCGCGCGCCCTCCCAGGCCGCGAGCGCCGCCCGCGCCCGCTCGCGGGTGAGGTTCCAGGCGGGCCAGCCCTGGAGGGTCGGGTCCGTGGCGAGTTGCTCCCTCCGCCACTCGAGGGCCGGGGCGAGCGCCTCCCGCTCGGCTGGCCCGAGCCGGTCCCACGCCTCTACCACGGGGACGACTGCCTCGTCGCCGAGCTGCACCAGGTACGCGGTGTCGAGACCCGTGCGGCCGTCGGCGGGGACGAGCGACGGGTCGATCACCCGCTCCAGGTTCCGCCCTGTCACGAAGGCCTGCGGCCCCAGGACGTTCATGCCACCGAGCGCGACCAGGACCATGATCCCCAGGGCATGGAGCGTCCAGCGCGTCCGGCGAGCCAGGAGCAGCACCGCGGCCACGACGAGCGCCACGCCCAGCCAGCCGATGGCGGCGAGCACCACGAACCGCAGCTCGGTCCAGCCGTACATCGCCTGGTAGAGCCGCAACCGGACCAGCGCGGAGACGAGCACGACGGCGGTGAGCCCGAGCAGCGCGAACGAGCCGGCCAGCTGGACGCGCGACCGCCGGGCCACCGACAGGTCGAGCGTCACCACCAGCATCCCGGCCAGAACCGCGACCAGCAGGAGCTCGAAGAAGCCGCGCCGGGCGTACTCGGCGTAGGTCATGCCGGCGAGCGCCCGCGTGTCGTTGCCACCGAAGAGGTAGGCGAGCTGGAGGCCGACGAACACGGTGAACAGGAGATCGACCACGACGAGGACCGTGGCGGCCTCGGTTGACCCGAGGCGGAGCGGGGCTCGCTCGGCGGGGCGAGAGCCGGCGGCCCAGGCCGGCGACGTGGACCAGGCTGCCGCGGCGGCGGACCCGGCCTGCGCGCCCGCCCAGTCGCGGATGGGTGGCGCGGGCGGGGGGCCGCTCGTCGCCGCGAGCGGCGAGGGAGCGGGCGGGGCGGGTATCGGGCGCCCCGCGGCGGGGGCGGGGCCGGGTCCCGCGCCGGGTCCGCGGTCGGCCGGCGTGGGCGTGTAGGCCGGGAGCAGGCCGCCCGCGAGGCCCAGCAGGCCCGCGGCGCCCCACGCGACGATCGTGATCACGAGCGACCGGTTCACGAGGTCTGCGACGTCGAGGTCCGGCTGCCAGGCGAGGACATCCGAAGCCAGGCGCGCGAAGACCGCATCGGCCGACGCGAACAGGGCCACGAACACGGCGACCAGCGGGACGGCGATGACGAGACCCCGGGCCACCGGCGCGGCCCGCCGGAGCCGGGCGCGGAGGCGCGCGGCGCGGGACGGGGTCGCGGCGTCGACCCGGGCCGGACGCGGGGCCAGGAGGAGCGTCCCGGCGCCGATGCCAGCCGCGGCCACCGCGCCGACCGCCAGCTCCAGGACCTGCGGCACGAGGCCGCGCGTGATCCGCCCGCCCGCGAGACAGCCGATGGCCCCGACCGCGAGCGCCGCGGCGAACAGCAGGTCCGCCATCACCAGCCAGTCGTCGGCCCGGAAGGACGCCATCGCGGCGAGGACGAGCGCCACGGGCGCCAGCCAGGCGTCGGCCGGGTCCATGCGCCGGAGGCCGCGGGGGCCCGCCACGAGCGCAGCGGCGACCAGGAACGCGGCCATCACCAGCGCGGCGTTGAGCCCGGCGGCGTTGCCCGGGACGAGGGCGTCGAAGATGATTCCCCCGGCGAGCGCGAGCAGCGCGATCCGGCGGGCGAGGTTGGACATTCGGCGGCCTCCGTGCGGACCGGTGGGCGGCCGGCCGGGGGCGAGACGGGCGGTATCGGCCCGGTGTGGCGGCGCCGGTCCGGGTCGGGCCGCGGATGGCGGTCGATGGCCTTGCCCGGGCAGCCGATATTGCCCAGGATCTGGGCCATGGAGTCGTTCGAGCGCGAGGGACCCTCGACGCCCGGGCCGCCCCTCGTGGGCGGTCCGCGCCCTGGGGCTCCCGGGGCCGAGCTAGCACTCCATTTTGGGTGGCGGCGCGGGACCCTCAGACCGCCTCGTACCGCACGTAGGCCGGCTGCCACATGGCCGCGTCCACCGCCGCCGGGATCGCGGCCGGCGGGAACCGGCGCCCGACGCCCAGCTGGCCGAGGTGCGCAACCACCGCGATCGCGATCTCGCGCGCGACGGTCCGCAGCTCCGCGATGGGCGGGAACAGGGCGCCGCTCGCGATCTCGGCGGTCGTCGTCAGCTCCGCGAGCCGTCGCGCCGCGATCAGGAACGCGGAGTCCGGGAGGATCCGCGCCTCGGACACGATCGCGCCGAGCCCGACCCCCGGGAACACGTAGGCGTTGTTCGCCTGCGGGATCCGCCGCGGGCGGCCGTCGATCTCCACCGGGGGGAACGGGCTCCCGGTGGCCACGATCGCCCGTCCATCGGTCCAGGCCAGCACGTCGGCGGGGCGCGCCTCGGTGTTCGCGGTGGGGTTGGACAGCGGCAGGATGATCGGCCGGTCGCAGGTGGCGGCCATCGCGCGGATCGTGTCCTCGCCGAACGCCCCACCGGTCCCCGTGGTACCCAGCAGGACGTCCGGCTTGAACGCGGCGACCACCGCGTGGAGGTCGTGGAGCGCATCCGGGTCCAGGCCCAGGGCGGCGACGACGTCACGTGGCATCGCGGCCTCGACCTTGTCGTCATCGAGCCCGGGGCGCCCCTCGATCACGAGCCCGTGCGAATCGAGCACCGCGATGGCACCCCGCGCCTCGTCGGGCGAGATGCCCGCCTCGATCATGGCGACGCGCAGCAACCGCGCGATCCCGGTGCCCGCGGCCCCGGCGCCCGCCAGCACGTAGCGCGTCCCCTCGAAGGAGCGTCCGCTGGACCGGAGGGCGCCGAGGATGGTGGCCAGGGCGATCGCCGAGGTGCCCTGGATGTCGTCGTTGAAGGAGCAGACCCACTGGCGGTAGCGGCCCAGAAGGCGGATGGCGTTGTGCTGCTTGAAGTCCTCCCACTGGAGGACGGCCCGCGGCAGCACCTCGCGGATGCCGGCGACGAACGCCTCGACGACCTCGTCGTACGCCTCGCCCCGCAGCCGCGGATGCCGCCAGCCGACGTAGAGGGGGTCCGCCAGGAGCTCGACGCGGTCCGTGCCGACATCGAGCGAGACCGGCAGGGTCAGGCCCGGGTGGACGCCCGCGGCCGCCGAGTAGATGGCGAGCTTGCCGACCGGGATCCCCATGCCGCCCGCGCCCTGGTCCCCCAGTCCGAGGATCCGCTCGTTGTCGGTGACGACGATGAGGCGGATCTCGTCCCGCGCGGCGTTGCGCAGGATCTCCGGCACGCGTCCGATGTCGTCCGGGGTGATCCACACGCCGCGGGGGCGGCGCCAGACGTGGCTGAACTCCTGGCACGCCCGGCCCACGGTGGGCGTGTAGACGATGGGGAGCAGCTCCTCGAGATGGTCGAGGAGCACCCGGTGAAAGAGCGTCTCGTTGCGGTCCTGGAGCGCGGCCAGCCCGACATAGCGCTCGAGGTCGTCGGCCTTGCGGCGCACGTGCTCGAGCTCCAGGGAGACCTGGTGCTCGATGTCCACGACCCGCGGCGGCAGCAGGCCGCGAAGCCCGAGCGCATCGCGCTCCTCCTCGACGAAGGCCGCGCCCTTGTTGAGCACGGGATCGGCGAGCAGCGGCATCCCGCGCAGGGTCACCGGGGCCGGCCCAACCCCGGTACGCAGGGCGTCCAGAAGGAGGCGCGAGAGGCGGTACGCGTGGCCGCGCGGCGTGGCCGGGACGGCGATGGTCACTTGACGGTCCTCCAGGACGGTGGCAGTCGGCGCGTTCATCAGCGGGCGACCACGACGGTGGTATGGGCGTGACTGGCGACATGCACCGAGACGCTCCCCTGGAGCACCTTGGCGAGGCTGCCGAGGTCGCGGGCGCCGACGACGATCGTGTCGTAGCCCCGCTCGTCCGCGACGCGCTCGATGGTGCGTGCGACATCTCCCCCGGGCTCGAGCATCTCGGCCTCGATCCCCGCCTCGCGGAGGGCTCGGCGTGCCTCGAGGAGCTCCTCTGCGTGCACGGTCCGGTCGTCCCACGGGTCGACGGGGGCGCGCCCGGCCCTGGCCGGGACGACGCTGATGACCCCGACCGCCGAACCGAACCTGGTGGCCAGCTCGATCGTCTGGTCGAGCGCGCGCCTGGCAGGCTCTCCCCCGTCGTAGGCCAGCAGGATCTTCTTCATCAACTCGGCTCCTTTCGGGCGCGCGCCGACCGGTGGTGCCGGCGAGGCTGGCGCCCGGGCTACCAACAGCGGAGCATCGCGTCGCGGGGCGGCAGCGGCCAGCGGCCCGCGGACCCGAGTCTGGGGCCGAAGGGCACGAAACCGGCATGGCACGATTGGGGGGTGATCGACCAGGAAGCGCGCTATGACCGGATCGCCGAGGGCTACGCCGAGTGGTGGTCGCCCGTCCACCGGCCGGGGACGCTGGGGCTGCTGGACGAGATCGAGGACGCCGTGACCGGCGGCGCCACGCGGATTCTCGACGTGGGCTGCGGGACCGGCGCGCTGGCGACGGCGATCGTCCGCCGCTGGCCCGGGGTGCGGGTGACCGGCGTCGACCTCTCGACCGGGATGCTCGCGATCGCGGCTCGCGAGGTCGGAGCGTCACCGGCGGCCGAGACGCTCGCGTTCGTGACCTGGCTGGCGGGGGGATGGCTGGCGGCGGACGAGGCGTACGACGACGCGCTGATCGCGGCCGGCCTGGAGCCGCGGGCGAGCGGCGGTCACGGCGATCCCGCGACCCCGGAGGCCGCGGCCGCGCAGGTGCGGCGCGCGGGGCTCGCGGGCGTCCGGGCGCGCGAGGGCACCGTGACGCACCGCTACACGCCCGAGCGGTACGTCGCGTTCGTGACGCGGTTCGACGACGAGGACCTGTTCGCGTCGCTCGAACCGGACTCGCGCGCCGCCCTCGAGGCGGACCTGCTGGCGCGGCTGCGCGCGCTTCCGCCCGGCGGCCTGGACCTGCGGCTGCCGATCGTGTACGCGACGGGGCGGCGCTCCGCGCGCGTCTGAGCCCGCGCGACGGCACCGCCCGGGGTCGTCGCGCCTGGTTCGGGGCCGGCGGGCCGGCCCGGCGATCAGCCCTCGGGCGCGGCCTCGGCGGCCTCGGTCGCCGGAGCCTCCTCGGCCGTCTCGGCACCCTCGTCGGCGACGGTCTCCTCGACGCGCGGCGCGAGGACGCGGGCGATGACCTCGGCGGGGTCGGCCTGGACCGTGACGCCCTCGGGGACCTGGAGGTCCGCCACCGTGATCGTCCCGTCGTAGTCCGTGAGGACCGACAGGTCGTAGTGCAGGGTCTCGGGCAGGTTGTCCGGCAGCGCGCGCACCTTGACGCTCTGGACGGGGTGCACGAGCGTGCCGCCCGTCTCGGTCGCCGGCGCGACGCCGTCGCCGATCAGCTGCACCTCGACGGTCAGCTCCTCGGTCATCAGCACGGCGAACAGGTCGACATGGATCGGCCGGCGGGTGACGCGGTGGACCTGGATCGCGTGCACGATCACGGGCCGGGTCTTCTTGCCGTCGACCGCGAGGTCCACGAGCGTGGACGCACCGACGTGGCGGCGGAGCAGGTCGAACTCGTGGGCGTCGACCGTGACCGGCTCGCTGTCGGTGCCGTGGCCGTAGACGACGGCCGGCAGCTGGCCGGCGCGACGCAGCGTGGCGACCTTCTTGCCGGTCACGGTGCGGCTGGCGGCCGCGAGTCGGGGTCGGTCGGGCATGACGGTGGTTCCTCATGTTGTGTCGGCGGCCCGCGCGCCCCTTGCAAGTCGCGGGGCGGGACCGCGTCGTCCGGGCCTTCCCGCCCGTGTGACGTCACCCGGGAGGCTACCACACGGCCCCCCGATGCCCTCGTGGCGCGCCCCGGTGTAGAGTCGCTGCGTGGCTACGATCCTGATCGTCGAAGACGAATTCGCGGTCGCGCGCGGAATCCAGTTCGCCCTCCAGCAGGAAGGGTACGAGGTCACGGTCGCGCGGTCCGGCGAGGAGGGCCTGGACTTCGCCACCACCCAGGCCCCCGACCTGATCCTCCTCGACGTCCGCCTCCCGGGCATCGACGGCTTCGAGGTCCTGCGCCGCCTCCGCGCGGGAGGCTCGAAGGCCCCCGTCCTGTTCCTGACCGCACGCGGCGACGAGTTCGACAAGGTCGTGGGCCTGGAGCTCGGCGCGGACGACTACGTCACCAAGCCCTTCGCCCTGCGCGAGCTGATGAGCCGCATCCGCGCGCTCCTGCGCCGCGCCTACGGCGACCTCGCCAACGCGGCCGGAGGCCGGGTCATCCGCCACGGCGACCTCGTCATCGACCTCGAACGCCGCCGCGTCCAGCGCGGCAACCGGCGCATCGCCCTCACGGCCACGGAGTTCGAGATCCTGCGCCACCTCGCCAGCCGCCCGGGTCGCGTCTTCAGCCGGCGCGAGCTCCTGGAGCTCCTCCGCGACTACGAGGCGCTGGACCAGGACGAGAAGACGATCAACGTCCACGTCAGCCACCTGCGGGACAAGATCGAGGACGACCCGTCGCTGCCCCAGTTCGTCCTGACGGTCCGCGGCGCCGGCTACCAGTTCGCCGAGCGCTGAGATGGCCGACGGCCGCGGCCCGGACGTGGCGTCCGGTCAGCGCTCCGGCGACGGGCGGCGGCGCAACCCGGTCCCGCAGTCGTTCCAGACCCGCCTGACGTTCGCGTTCATGGCGGTCGTGGCGCTGACGCTCACGCTCGTCGCCCCGGTCATCGTGGTCCGGCTGGACGACTTCTTCCGCCACCAGGAGGAGACGCGCCTCAAGGAGCGCTCCGACGCGACCGCCGCGATCATCGTCCGCGCGATCGTCGACACCATGGGCAACCGGAAGGCCGTCGTGTGGACCGATCCCGCGACCGGGACCTCCACGCTGGCCCCGGCGGTCAGGACGCTGCTCACCGATGCGGGGCTCCTCCAGCTGGTCACGGACCAGGTGGCCCAGGCGACGGTGAGGGTCCAGTTCGGGCCCGCCACCCAGGAGACCGACGGGATGATGGTCCCCGACCCCGACCCGAACCTCACCTTCGTCGCCTCGATGCGGGTCCCGCCGACGAGCCCCCAGAAGCCCGATCCGGCCATCAGCCCGGTGACCTCAGCCCTCGGCCGCGCCAACGACGGTGGCGACTGGGGCGTGGTGATCGAGCTGTCGGACCCCTACACGTCCCGCGCATCGACCCTCGCGACCATCACCGGCCTGCTCCTGGTGATGGCGGGCGCGGCGTTCCTGGTCGCCGTGCTGGTCGCGGCGTTCCTGGCTCACCGCTTCACGGTCCCGATCACGCGCCTCACCGAGGCCTCGCGCCGCCTCGCGGAGGGCGACCTCGCATCGCGCGTGGCGACCGACGAGCTGTCGTCCGGGACGCTCGAGCTGCGCGCCGTCTCGACCCAGTTCAACCAGATGGCCGATCGCCTGGAGGAGAGCGTCAGCATCATCCGCCGGGACCGCGACCGGAGCCGCGACTTCCTCGCCGACGTGAGCCACGAGCTGCGCACTCCGATCGCCGCGATGCGCACGTTCGTGGAGCTGCTCCAGGGCCCGGCCGGCCTGGACCCGGCGGCCCGCGCGGAGTTCCTCGACTCGTCGGCGGTGCAGCTGGACCGCCTCGACTGGCTGGCCCAGAACCTGCTCGAGCTCTCGAAGCTGGACTCGGGGCTCGTGCTGCTCGACCTGCGCCCGGATGACATCCGCGGGACCATCGAGTCCGCCGTGGAGCAGCAGCTGGCCAGCGCCGAGCGCAAGGGGATCGGCCTGACGGTCGCGCTCCCGGACCGCCCGCTGCGCATCAGCCACGACCCGCCGCGCATCGGCCAGGTCGTGACGAACCTCGTGGGCAACGCGCTCAAGTTCACCGAGCGCGGCGGCGAGGTCCACGTGATCGCCCGCGCCGAGCCGGACGGGGGCGCCCGGATCGAGGTGCGGGATACCGGCGTCGGCATCCCCACCGCGGAGCTGCCACTCGTGTTCGACCGCTTCTACCGCGGCACGGCCCTGAACGAGGCGCGGAGCGCCGGGTCGGGCCTGGGGCTCTCGATCGTGAAGTCGATCCTGGACATGCACCACGGGACCATCGCCGTGGAGAGCCGGGTGGGACGCGGGACCCGCTTCGTCGTCACGCTCCCACGGGACCCGCGCGAGGTGGACGAGGTGGACGCCCAGGCCCCCGATCCGCCGGGCGACGCGGCCGCAACGGCCCCGGCGAGGGCCCTCTCGCACCCCGACGAGCCGAAAGTGGACGTTTCTTCACCAACTGGCGACCCGGCGGTACATCACGATCAGGCACCCTTGACCGAGACCTCCGGCCCGGCGGAGACGACCACGACCCCCGCACCAGAGAGAAGCCTTCCACACCCATGAACGACGATCCCACCCAGGACGTCCCCCAGGACGCCGGCCCCGACCCGCTCGACGACACGCAGCGCGTCGATGTCCCCCGCTACGCCCCCACCCCGAACCCGCGGCCAGACGCGCGCTGGGCGTGGGCCTCGCCGGGCGGCCAGCCCACCTCCGAGCGCTGGTACGAGCCGGCTCCGACCGAGGGCCAGCCCGGGTACGCCCCGCCCGCCTGGGGCCCGCCGGCGCCCGGTACCGCCGGCCAGGCCCCCGCCTATCAGGTGGCGCCCGTCCCGGCCGAGCCGAGACGGCGCGGCGGAGCCGGCGTCGGGACGGTGGTGGCGGCCTCGCTCCTCTCGGCCGTCCTCGCCTCGGGCGGCACGGTCGTCGCCCTGGATCGCACCGGCGCGTTCGACCGGCCGGCCGTCCCCGCCACCACCGGTCAGGCGCAGCCCACCGTGGGCCAGCAGCCCGTGACCATCAACGAATCGTCCGCCGTCATCGACGCGGCGGAGCGCGTGGGCCCGGCCGTGGTCAAGATCACGATCCAGGGCACCACCTCGACCGATCCGTTCGGTGGCATCCCGAGCAGCGGCGTGGGCTCCGGGGTCATCTACGACGCCAACGGCTGGATCCTCACCAACCGCCACGTGGTCGCCGACGCCGACACGCTCACCGTCGAGCTGAAGGACGGGCGCCAGTTCGACGGCACCGTCTACGGCATCGACACGCTCACCGACCTGGCCATCGTCAAGGTGAACCAGACGGGCCTGCCGGTCGCCCCCATCGGCACCAGCAACGGGCTCAAGATCGGCCAGCTCGTCGTCGCCATCGGCAGCCCCTTGGGCACCTACTCGTTCTCGGTGACCAGCGGCATCGTGTCCGGCAAGGGCCGCGACATCGCCGTGGACAACGGGACGCGGATCAACAACCTGATCCAGACCGACGCGGCCATCAACCCGGGCAACTCCGGCGGCCCGCTGGCCGACGCGAGCGGCGCCGTCGTGGGCATCAACACCGCCGTCGCCACGGACTCGTCCGGCATCGGCTTCGCCATCCCCATCGACATCGCGAAGCCGATCATGGCCCAGGCCGTGCAGGGCGCGGCCCTGAGCCGGCCGTGGATCGGGATCCGCTTCCAGTCCATCAACCTCCAGGTGAAGAAGGACCTGAACCTGGCGGTCGACAACGGCGCGCTGGTGACGAACGCCGGCGGGACGGGCCCCGCGGTCGTGGACGGCAGCCCGGCGGCGCAGGCCGGCCTCAAGGACGGCGACATCATCGTCTCGATCAGCGGCATCACGCTCGACGGGGAGCATCCGCTCGACGCGGTGCTCACCCAGTTCTCGCCGGGCAGCACGGTGACCCTGGACGTGCTCCGCGACGGGGCGACCGTCAAGCTCGATGTCGTGCTGGGCACGCGGCCCGGCAACCTCTAACCCGTCGCTGGGGCGGGTGTCCGCCGCCCGTGTACCGACGCGCCGTCCGGAGGGCCCGGCGGCGCGTTCGACGTTCCGGCCCGCCGCGTCGCCGGCAGCGGCCCCTACGGCGTCGGGGCGGGCTTCACCTGCTGGGCGATACGCCGCCGCCGGATCTCCACGCCCGCACCGCGCAGCGTGCCGCCAAGCTTCACGCGGGGCTTGCGGATCCGGATCGTGACCTCGTCGGCCGGGAAGCCTGACAGGATCTCCTGCGCGATGGCTTCCGCGAGCGCCTCGATCAGGTTGAAGCGCGTTGACTCCACGATCTGGCGGCAGGTGTCAAAGACGCGGCTGTAGTCAATGGTCTGCTCGAGGTCGTCCGACAGGCCGGCCGGCTGGAGGTTGAGCGCGAGCTCCACGTCCACCTCGAATGGCTGCGTCGTCTGCTGCTCTTCGTGGTACACGCCGTGCGTGCCCTGGAAGACCATCGCGTCCAGGATGATTCGGTCGCTCACGCGTTCAGGCTCCTCCGGGCCACCCGTCCGGGCGCCACGCCCGCAGGATCGCATCCGCGACGCGTGCCGTGCGGACATTCTCGCGCACGTCGTGGACCCGCACGATGTCGACGCCGGCCGCGATGCCCAGGGCCGTCGTGGCGCCGGTGGCCTCGACACGCTGGTCCGGCGGCAGGTCCAGGAGCTTGCCCAGCGTGGACTTGCGCGAGGTCCCGAGCAGGATCGGTCGCCCCAGCACGCGGAGCGAGCCGAGCCCGGCCAGCAGCGCGACGTTGTGATCGGGCGTCTTCCCGAACCCGAACCCCGGGTCGACGATGAGGTGGTCCCATGGCACTCCGGCGTCCAGCGCGCGGTCGATGGCGCGCTGCAGGTCCGCGATGACCTCCGGCAGCAGGTTCCGATAGCGGGCCTCGGCGCGGTTGTGCATCAGGACGATGGGCACGCCGAGCGCCGCCGCCGCCCGGACCATGGCCGGGTCGTCGGCCACGCCCCACACGTCGTTGAGCAGGTGCGCGCCGGCGTCAACCGCGGCGATGGCGACGGCCGGGCTCGTGGTATCGATGGAGATGGCGGTCCCGGGAAGCATCGCCGCAACCGCCCGGATCACGGGCACGACGCGGGCGATCTCCTCGTCGGCCGGGATCGGGGCATGCCCGGGCCGGCTCGAGGCGCCACCGACATCGAGTAGGTCCGCCCCGTCCGCGACCATGCGCCGGGCCCGGGCGAGGGCCGCCTCCACCGGGTCCGCGGCGGCAAGGAGGCCGTCGCCCGAGAAGCTGTCCGGGGTGACGTTGAGGATCCCCATGACGGCCGTCCGCTCGCCCCATGCGAAGGTCCGCGGCCCGATCCGGAGCGGGCGAGGGGCACCGGGCAGGCCCGGGCCGGCGTCCGCAGGCAGGTCGAAGGAGGGGGTGGACGCGCCGCCGCCCAGCTCGGGCCGGGCACCGACCACGTCGCGCTCCTCGGGTAGCCGCCGGTCGCTCATGTCCTGATCATGCCCCGTTCACGTGTCTTCCGGGTCGCGCAGCGCGGGATCGTCCACGAGCCGGGCCCGGGCCGCGCCCACGAGGTACAGGGAGCCCGCCACCACGACCGGCCCGCGCCCCGTCCGCAGGGCGAGGTCCAGGGCAAGCTCCGGCGTGGAGGCGATCCGGACGTCCGCACCGGGCAGGCCCGCCCTCCATGCGGCCGCGAGGTCCGCCGCCGGGAGGGCACGCGGCAGGTCGAGCGACGTGCACACGACGGTCGCGCCCGCCAGCGCCCGCGACGCCGCGGCCGCGGCGATGACGCCCGCCACGTCCTTGTCGGCCATCGATGCCCAGACGAGGGTGATGGGCGTCGGGGGCGTCTCGCCGCCGCCGGCGAGGTGCGGGCGGAGGTCGTCCAGGGCGCGGGCGAGCGCCATCGCGCCATCGGGGTTGTGGGCACCGTCGAGGAGGACCTCGCGGTCCGCGATACCGCCCGTCCCGCCACCGGGTGCCGGCACCGCGACCAGCTCAAGGCGACCGGGCCAGCTGGCGGCCGCGTAGCCCCGGCGGCGCGCCTCGGGCGGGACCGTGGCGATCCCCGTCCGCTCCAGCGCGTCGAGCAGCGCGTCGGCGACCGCGGCGTTGGCCGCCTGGTGGCGGCCGCGGAGCCCCAGGTCGATGGCCCCGAGACCCGGCAGGTCCACGGCCAGCGTGTCCCGTGACCAGCCCAGGATCCGCGGTGGCGGGGCCACCGCCAGCGGCACGCCCAGCCGCGCGCAGCGCCGGCGGAGGATCGCGAGCGCCTCGCCCTCGGCGCCGGTTACGGCCACGTCCCCCCGCTTGACGATCGCGACCTTCTCGCGGGCGATGGCCGCGATCGTGGGTCCGAGGCGATCCGTGTGGTCCAGGCCGACGTTGGTGAGCACCGCGACGCCCCCGTCCCAGGCGTTGGTGGCGTCGAGGCGCCCGCCCAGCCCCACCTCGACGAGGGCGACATCGAGGTGCGCCTCCGCGAAGTGCCGGAACATGACGGCGGTCAGGAGCTCGAACTCCGTCGGCGGGCCGAGCCGGCGGGAGATCCGGTCCGCGACCGGCAGCGCCTCGTCCACAAGCCGTGCGAAGTCCGTCGCGTCGATCGGGCGGCCGTCCACGATGATCCGTTCCCGGTACGTCACCAGGTGGGGCTTGGGGGTCTCGCCCACATGGTGGCCGGCGGCCCGCAACGCGAACCCGGCGAGCGCGATGACGGATCCCTTGCCGTTCGTGCCGGCGACGAGCGCCCCCCGGACGGACCGTTCCGGGTTCCCCATCGCCCGCAGCAGCGCGCGGACGCGGCCCAGCCCGAGGCGGATGCCGTAGCGCCCGCGGGTCTCGATCGCCTCGAGGGCCTGCGCGTACGTGCGGGGGCCGGACGCGTCCGGCGGCGCGTGCCGCGGGTCCGGTGCGCTCACTCCGGTGCGCTCACTCGCGGATCAGCTCGTCCTCGTAGAACACGCACTGGTTGAAGCGCGGCGTGAGGCAGACGTCGTTGATGTAGCCCTCGTCGAGGTGGACCCCGCCGCGGAGCTGGCAGCGCGAGATGTTGTTGGGCTGGCGGAGCAGCCCCTTGAGCAGGTGCGGGGCCTGGATGGGGATCGCGCCCCGCGTGCCCGTCAAGTAGAAGTGCGGGCACACGTTGCGCCGCAGACTGGGCAGCCCGAACCCGCGGTTGGGCGGGGCGACGGCGCGCGGCGCGCCGGGCGCGCCCAGGCGAGGCGGGAACGGGTTCGGCGGCTGGCGTCCGGGCAGGGGCTGGCGTCCGGGCAGCGCCGGCACGGGACGGCCCGGGCCGGCACCGGGCCGGAGATCGGGCAAGAAACCCCTTGGGTCACGCGCCGCATGCCGGGGCGGCGGCACGGCCGGCAGCGGGCGGCCGGCGGGCGGGTAGAGCGGCGCGGCGGGCTCGGCCGGGTCGGCGGATGGCGGGGTCGCCGGGCGCGCGCTCACGCGGGAGATCGGTCCGTGGCTCCACGATCCCCGATCTCCCGGGGACGGCCGCACCGGTCTCCGGTCCCGCGCTTCCACTGCTCCCTCGCCTCGGCAGCCCCTGGGACACGGGGCTCAACGAAGTCGAAGCGTATCACCGGCCGTGCAGGGCGAACCGGTCCCATCGTGTCCTGCAGCATCGCGGCGAGGGCTGCACGGCCCGCTTCGTGCGACAATCGAGCCCAATGGACCCCCACCGCGGAGGCCGGCCCTCGCAGGTCAGGCCCCGTCCCCCCTCCACCGGTCGGCCGTCACCCGTGCGGACGCGCCCGGTCACCCCGTCACCGACGCGGCTCGGCGGCTATCGCCGGATCGAACGACGGCGCGGCCTCCCACTGGTCATGAAAGCCTTCCTCGCGCTGAGCATCCTCGTGCTGGGTGGCGCGATCCTATGGGTCGGGAGCGGAGCGGTCGGTCCGTTCATCTCGTCCGTGGTCGCCGGATTCGGTGGCCTGGTGTCCTCGGTCGGCATCGTCGCCGGCAGCCCCACGCCCACCCAGGCACCCGACGCGCCGGATGGCGCGTCAATCGACGCACCCGCGGAGACCTACACCAACCGCGACACCGTCAATGTGACCGTCGATGTCCCGACCTCCGTCACCGGCCGCGCGGATACCACGGTGCGTATCTACGTCACCCTCCCGGACGCCGAGCCGGTCATCCTGGTCGAGCGGCCCGTCGGCGCGACGGCGGTGCAGGTCGTCACGGGCGTCCCGCTCGCGCCCGGCCGCAACGACCTCCAGGTGGCGATCTACGACCCCGGCGGAGAGAGCGAGCGGTCCGAGGTGGCGAGCTGGATCCTCGACACCTCCAAGCCCAAGATCAGCGTCATCTCGCCCAAGGACAACGCCCAGGTCCAGAAGTCGCCGGTCAAGGTGAAGGGCAAGTCGCAGGCGGGCGCGGAGGTTCGGCTCCAGAACGCGAACAACGGCGCGATCGCCACCACGACCGCCGGCGGCGATGGCCTGTGGGACACGACCGTCGAGGTCGGCGGCGGCGGCAACGCGATCACCGTGACGGCCACGGATCCCGCCGGCAACCAGAACACCATGACCCTCAACCTGCGCAAGGGCGCGGGCAGGCTCACGGCCGTCCTCACCGGCTCGGTCTACCGCTTCAAGGCCTCCTCGCTGCCACGGAAGGTCACGTTCGCGGTCACCGCCACGGACCCCGCCGGGCAGCGGCTCAAGGGCGCGGTCGCCCTGTTCACGATCAGCGTGCCGGGGATCGAGGCGATCGTGTCCCGCGAGATCACGACCGACGGCAACGGCGTCGCGACCTTCACGACGAACATCCCGTCTGGTGCCATGGCCGGCAGCGGCCTGGCCACCGTGCTGATCACGACGGGCAACATCGGGACGGTCACCGACCGCCAGGTGCTGACGGTCGTCAAGTAGGCGATCCGACACATCGCAGATTCGCCTCGACACGGGGGCGACGCGCAGCTACGATCCGGCCATGCCGGTCTGGCGATGCCCGCATTGCGCCACCCCGCAGCCGGAGGCGTCCCGCTGCTGGGTGTGTCGGCGCTCGACGACGTCGTGTGGCACCTGTCGCCACTACCGGCGGGGTGTCGCAGGCGGGCTGGGCCTGTGCGGCCGCGATCCGAAGCACCCGGCGCTGACCGGTTCCGAGATGCGCGCCTGCTGGGTGGCGCTGCCCCAGCCGACCGACCCGGTCGACCGGCGGCTGGTGGCGGTCGGACCCGGGCGCGAACCGGACCGCGACGGGGCCGGCGGCGCGACCTCCGGGCGCCGGCCAAGAACATTCGTTCCAGTTGAGGCGTCGGCGGCGGGGCCGGTGGCTGTCGAGGAGCCCGCAGCGGGCGGCACGACGGACGGCGCGGTGGCGCGAGCGTCCGCGATCTCGCCCGCGCCGGGCACGCCCGGCCGGATCCCGGGCACATGGTGGCTGTGGGGCGACCCGGAACCCTGGCCGGACCTCTAGACCGGACGCGTCGGGCGGGCCAGCGGACACACGGGGCGGCTCGGCGGGATTCCCACGCGGTTCCCTACGGGCAGACCGTCTGGGTCGCCGGGTCCTGGGCCACGAGCTCGATCGCCGTCCCGAGCGGTCGCTTCTGGCCGGCCTTCGGGCTCTGAGCCGTCACGATCCACGTGGTGGGCACCGGGTCCGTGCCCGGCGGGTCCGAGGTGACCTTACCGAGCGCGAACCCGTCCGAGTCGATCTGCGTCGTGGCGACCTCCACGGTCTGCGTCGTGGGGACCTGCGCCGTCTGGCAGGTGTAGTCGCCGACGTTGACCGGCGCCGGGGTGGGCGTCGGGGTGGGCCTGGGGGTGGGCGTCGGGGTGGGTGTCGGCACCGGGGTCGGGGTGGGCGTCGGCGCCGGGGTCGGAGTGGGCTCCGGTCCGTCGGAGATGACGTAGTCCACCGCGGTCCCGGGCGCCACGATGATCCCGGCGAGGGGGCTCTGGGAGATCACCGAGCCGGCGGGCACGACCGGATCGAACGCGTGGGTCTCGGTTCCCACGGTGAGGCTCTCCTGGACGATCAGCTGCAGGGCCTCGTTGCGCGGCAGGTTGCGGAGGTTGGGAACGGCTGCCGAAACCTTGCCCCGCGAGACGGTGACCAACACCTCGCCGCCCTCGGCGACGGTCCCGCCTTCGGCGGGGTCCTGCGTCAGGACGACGTCGGGCGGGATGTCGGTCCGCTCCTCGGAGCCCGCGATGGTGAGGGTGAACCCGAGCTGGGCGGCGGCCGCCTGCGCGGCCTCGAGGGTGAGGTCGACGAGCCTCGGCACGGTGACCATGGCCGCGGACGCGGACGGGGATGGGGACGGGCTCTCGGACGGGGCGGGCTTGCCGCCGCCGGTGAGCATCCCGAACACGAGGAAGCCCACGATGCCCAGGATCAGCAGGCCCAGGATGCCGGCGACCCAGGCCCACGGGCCGGACCCGCCGTCATCATCCCCCTCGCCGTCGAGGGGTGGCGGCGGGGGCGGCGTGCCGCGGGTGGACACGGGGGCGGCGGGCGGCACGGCGCGCGCATAGGCGTCCGACGGGTATGGGACCGCGTTCGGGCGGGCGGCGGCGCTGGCCACCGTGGCGGTGCCCACGACCGCGGCCCCGGCCGCGGAAGCGCCGGCGGCCCCGGACCCGGGCTCGGCGAGCCAGCCTTCGAGGGCGCTGGCCATCGACGCGGCGGAGGCGAACCGGTTGGCCGGCTCCAGGGCCATCGCGCGCTGGACGATCTGGTCCAGCGGCGCGGGCACCCCGGCGCGCAGCGCGCCCGGGCGGGGCGGGGTGCTCGTCAGGCGCGCGAGGGCCACGGCGGCGGCCCCGTCGCCGGAGAACGGGCGCTGGCCCGTGAGGGACTCGTAGAGGACGATGCCGAGCGCGTAGATGTCGGACGCGGCCGTCGAGGCCTCGCCGCGGGCCTGCTCGGGGCTGAAGTAGTGCACGGAGCCCATCGTCATGCCCGGCACCGTGAGCTGCGACTCGCTGAGGGCGCGGGCGATGCCGAAGTCGGCGACCTTCACCCGGCCGTCGCGGCCGACGAGGATGTTCGAGGGCTTCACGTCCCGGTGGACGATCCCGTGGACGTGGGCCGCGTGGAGCGCCTTCGCGACCTCGGCGGCCACGCGGGCGGCCTGGCGGGGAGGCAGCGGACCGTTCTCGCGCAGGATCGCCGCCAGGTCCTGGCCATCGATCAGCTCCATCACGATGTACGGGCCGGCGGCCTCCTCACCGAAGTCGAAGACCGCGACGATGCTGGGGTGGGACAGCGAGGCCGCGGATCGGGCCTCATCGCGGAAGCGGGCGAGAAAGTCCGGGTCACGCCCGAACTCGGGGCGCAGCAGCTTGACGGCGACATCGCGATCCAACTGGGCGTCGCGCGCCCGGTAGATCGTCGCCATGCCGCCCTGCCCGAGGAGCTCCACCAGGCGATAGCGGCCGCCCAGGACGCTCCCGATCTCGGTCACCGTGTGCTCGTCCCCTCTCGTGTGTCGCGCGCCGGATGCGGCGGCCGGGGGCATCCTACCCCACGGGGCCGCTCGGGCCCGGCACGGGCTAGATGTCGAGGGTGCGGAGGTACTCCCGGAAGTCGGCGCCGAACTCCGGCCGCGCGAGCGCGAGCTCCACCGATGCGCGGAGCCAGCCCATCGTTGTGCCAGCGTCGTACCGCGTCCCCTCGTAGGCGTAGCCGAAGACGCTCTGCTCCTCCATGAGGGCCTGGATCGCGTCCGTCAGCTGGATCTCCCCGCCGGAACCGCGCTGCGTCTGCTCGAGCTTGTCGAAGATCTTGGGGGTGAGCACGTAGCGCCCGATGACCGCCAGGTTGGACGGGGCGGTGCCGGGCTCGGGCTTCTCCACGATGCCCGTGACGCGGTACGTCCGGTCGCGATCCGGGCCATCTTCCACGTGCTCGCCGGCGATGACGCCGTAGCGGCTGGTCTCCTCGTCGGGGACCTCGGTGACGGCGACCACCGACCCGTGGTGCTGCTGGTAGGCATGGATCAGCTGGCCGATGCATGGTCGGTCGGCGATGATCACGTCGTCCGGCAGGATGACCGCGAACGGCTCGTGGCCGATGAGGTCCTTGGCCATGAGCACCGCGTGCCCGAGACCCAGCTGCTCCTTCTGGCGAATGTAGGCCACCTGCGCGAGGTCGCTGATGTGGCGGACCATCCGCAGCTTCTCGATGTCCCCCTTCTCCTCGAGCAGGTGCTCCAGCTCGTAGTTGAGGTCGAAGTGGTCCTCGATGGCCCGCTTCTGGGACGACGTGACGATGATGACCTGCTCGATGCCGGCCGCGACCGCCTCCTCGACGGCGTACTGGATGACCGGCTTGTCGACGAGGGGCAGCATCTCCTTGGGCTGGGCCTTGGTGGCCGGCAGGAAGCGGGTGCCCCAGCCGGCGGCGGGGAAGACGGCTTTGCGGACGCGCATCGAACCTCTCGAGGACGGTGTGGAGAGGGGCAAGTATACGGGTACCGTCCCGCAACCCTTCCCGGGGCGAGCGCGGAGGCCGGTCAGGCGCCTCGGGTCGAGCGGCTCGTGAACGACGCGACGAGGCGTGCGAAGGCCGTGGGCCGGTCCAGGTTCGACAGGTGCATCGCCCGCGGGATCACGGCCTGCTCGCCGCGCCGGCAGGAGGCGGCCCAGTACTCGCCGTGCGGCCCGAAGACGGGGTCGAGCGCGCCGTTGACCACGAGCACGGGCGTCCACAGGCGCGAGAGGCGGTCCAGGTAGCGCCGTCCGATGAGCAGCGTCAGCGCGGCGGCGCCACCGGCCGCCCAGAACCCGCCCTGCACGATGGGCTGCGCGATGCGCCGGCGATACCGGAGCCGGAAGAAGGCCGAGTTCACGAACCGCCCGGCACCGCCGGGACCGCGCGAGAGGAGCGCCCGGAAGAACCGATACGGCATCGCCATGGCGCCGAAGGCCTCGCCCGAGCAGCCCGCCAGCACCAGGCCGGCGACCCGGTCGGGGTGGGCCTCGGCCGTGTCGATGGCGACGTAGCCGCCCAGCGACAGCCCGACGAGCACGGCGCGGCCCGCGGGAACCTCCTCCTCGATGGCGCGAAGCACGACCTCCACGGCCCCCTCGAGCGTGAACGGCTCGTCGCCGAGCACGCCGTGCCCGGGCAGGTCCACCGCGACGCAGCGGTAGTGCCCGGAGAGGCGTCGCATCTGCGGCCACCACTGGGCACGCGTGAGGCGCGTCCCGTGGATGAACACGATTGCCGGGGCGCCCGTCGGACCCAGTGCGGTCCACGGGCGGTCTGCCGGTGCGGGTGCCGGTGCTCCGGAGACCCGGGGCGCATCCACGGTGACGGGCGGGACGGTGAGGGTGGCCATCAGGACCTGAGGATAGCCGCCCCACCGCCAGGGGGCGCCGACCGACCCGCTCGCGGATCGATCAGCCCCGGCGCGCCCCGGAGGCGTCCGTCCGGCCCTGCGCGGCGGCACGGTCCCTGAGCTCGGCCCGCTCGCGGCGACGGGTCGCCAGGCGGATCCCCGTGAACGGGATCCGGAGCTCACGGAAGACCTCGGACGAGACGAGGAATCCGGCGAACAGGAACACCACGCCCAGGAACTTGCCCACGGCGAACAGCTGCGTGGACCCCGCCCGGTTGAGCGAGTCGGTCATCGTCGGGAAGAACGCGCCGACGGCGATCAGGATCGTCGCCGGGACGCGCGAGTGCAGCCGCCCGGCCGCCAGCTCGCGGGCCGCCCCGGGTAGCGACGCCGCCAGGTTCACGACGATCGCGACCGGGGCGATGAACAGGTTGAACAGGAACTGGTCACCTGGCTGGTTGGGGTCGAGCGAATACGGCAGGACCCGCTTCTTGGGCATGAACACGTAGGCCGAGAAGACCGCGCCAAGGAGCAGCGCCATCGCGCCCGGGATGTTCATGACCGGCGTCAGGAGGCGCAGGTAGCCGGGCATCGCGTCGCCCACCGGCTGGCCGGTCGCGGCGTCGAGCGCGTACCCCGGCGCCGGGAGCGGCGGCGTCGCGACCATCAGCACAACCGAGAGCAGCGTCACGCCCACGATCGCCCCCGCCGCGAACCGCGGCCATGTGTCGTTCGCGAAGTAGGACTCCACGCCGATGGCGAGCGCCAGGATCACGGCGCCGATGAGGTAGAGCAGCGGCAGCGGGCCGGCGCCGGCGTAGTTCGGGCTGGTGCGGATCATCAGCGCCACGAGGCCCGAGAGCAGGAGGAGGACGGCGTAGGTGTAGCCGAACCGGGTCCGGCCGAGCAGGTACGCGGTCCCGAGGCCCAGCCAGGCCGCGGTCCAGACGGCGCCGGTGAGGTACCAGGTGCGGTACAGCGTCTCGTTCCAGCCGCCCAGCGCCGCCAGCGCCTCGGCGCCCGCCCCGATGCCGTACCACAGCATCCCGAACATCCACACCAGCTGGAAGCCATGACGCCGATCGCGCCACTGGTCCAGCAGCAGGAAGGCGAAGACGAGGGCGAGGATCGAGGTCAGCCCCGGGAGGAGGGCAGCCATGTGTCAGTCCTGCGCCGGTGCGTCGGAGGGATCCGCGGCGGGAGGCGCCTCGGCTTCGGCCAGATGGGGCGCACGCCGCGAGCGCCGGTCGGCGGCCGCGATCTCGTGGGTCGCGACCTCGTGGGCTGCGACGAACGCGAGCAGCAGCCGGTCCAGCAGCCCGGTGGACGTGTCGTACACCTCGCCGACCCGGGCCGCCTCCACGCCCCGCCGCCTGGCGACGACGCTCAGCTCCTCGAGGAACGGCCGGCGGGCGGACACGAACATGGACACGCCGTCCGCGAGCGGCACGCCATGGACCGCCAGCCGCTCGCCGAGGAGCGCCGCGAGGTCCACGGCCTCACGCTCGGCGTGCACTCGGCGCGGACCCGCCTCGTCGAGGTGGCGGACGAGGGCGTCCACGAGCTTGCGGCCGACCTCACGGTAGGACTCGCGCTCCGAGGCGGGCACGGTGGACCGGGGGTCCGGTGCGAGCCCGTGGTGCTCGCCGTAGCGGCGGCGGTAGGCGGCGCTGAGGCGGTCGGGGTTGGCGCCCAGGCCCGCGAGCGCGCCGGCGGGGCCGGTGCGGCGGGCGGCGATCAGGCGCTCCAGGGCGCGGCGCTCGAACCGGCGATGACCCCCCGGGGTCGTGAAGGCGGGCACGCGGCCCTCGTCGGCCCAGCGGCGCAGCGTGTCGGGATCCACGCCGAGGAGGCGGCTCGCCTCACCCAGCGCGAGGCGCTCGGGAACGGGCCGGTCGCCGGGCGACCGATGGTCGGGCACGGATCCTCCGCTGTGGGGGCCGGGTGGTCGGGAGGGCCAAACCTGCGTAAAGCTGGGTGTTTCAGGGGGCCCGGAGGGCGCGAGTGTAGGGCCGGTTCCGAATCGGCGTCAACCGCCTCGCGGAAGGCCCCGCGGAAGGCCCCGCTACCCCCGCGTGGGTACGCGACCCCCCCGCCACCCAGGCAGGGGTGAGATCCCGCTGCGTCGTGCGTGGCCGTGCGGCCAAACCCGGGTTGGCGGATCGCGCCCGTGCGGGGCCACGCGCTCCACCACCCTGCGTGGGTAGGCGACCCCCGGCACACCCTCCGCGACCGTGCCGATACCGGGTTGCACCGGGTGCAACAACGCGTGACCGCGGGATCAGGCCGGGACGAACTCGTGGTCGTCGCGGTGGAGGCCGTCGCACAGCCCCAACGAGGGCGGGTCCGTGGGCAGCGGGACCGGGCGCATGATCTCGCGCACCTCGCCCCGGCGGCAGAACAGGTAGCCGTGCTCGGCCATCCAGCGGCGCACGCAGGCTGGGTCGCCGTGGAACTGGTGCGGGCCGGGGTTCACGGGCGTGGACTCCGTCCACCCGACGGCGACCTCGGGAGCGACGACGTCGAGCAGGTTCACCCGCCAGGGCGTGCCCGGGATGACCTCCCGGCAGCCATCACAGCGGATCGCGACGTTATCGTTGACGATGGTGCGGATCGTCACGCCCATGATCTCCATCGGCACGGAGGATAGCAGGGGCCACGACCCGCGGACGGCCCCCGGCACCCGCCCGGCGGCGGTCGGGAGGGCGCGTCAGGAAACGGTGCCGGGGGCCAGCCGCCGGCTGAGCGAGACCACCACCGGTGTCGCGTGGCGGGCCCAGAAGCGCGACGCCTCGAGGTTCGCGGACTCGTGGTCCACCGCCCAGCGCGCATACCCCTGGTCGCGCGCCCAGTCGACGGCCACCGCCAGCAGCTGTGAGCTCACCTCGAGACCCCGGAGCTCGGGCCGCGTGAAGGCGCCGGTGACGCTCGCCGTGCCCGGGTCACGCACGATCATCGCCACGTCGGTCGCGCACGGCCCGATGCGCAGGAACGCCACGGCCGCCCCGTCGCGCTCCGCGAGGAACGTGGCGATGGCCACGTCCTCCAGGCGTCGGCGGTGGATCTCCAGCGGCGCCTGGGCCGGCAGCCGGAGGAACACGGGCGTGGCCTCGAGATGGCGGCGGAGCGCGGCGTCGAGGTCCATCAGCGCGGCTGCGTCGGCCGGGTTCGCGCGCCGGATCGTGACGCCGTCGGGGAGCGGGCCGGCCTCGATGGGCCGGAGGTCCGCCACCAGGTCCACGACGTGGTGCCCGAACCCCAGCCGGGCGTACGCCGCCAGGGCGACCTCATCGTCCGCGAGAACGCTCACGACATGCTCCGGGCAGGCGTCCCGGATCCAGCCCCTCGCCAGCTCCGCGTAGAGGCGCGAGCGGAGACGGGCAGCGGGATCGGCGGGGGCGCCGTGCGCGACATCGGGCGTGTAGGTGAAGCGGCCACCCCGCCCGTCCAGGGTCAGGGCCAGGTGGAAGCCCACGAGCTCGCCGTCGTCCAGCGCGGCGAGGCCGGTGCCGCGGTCGACCATGCCCACGAGCGCCCGCGCGACGTGCGCGGGATCGGCCCAGGCCACGGGTATCGCCGGAACCCGCTCGCGCTGACGCCCGATCCCGGACGCCGCGAGCGCGGCCGCGGGGAGGATGTGCTCGGGGGCGAACGGCACGAGCGTCATGGTGGGAGGATGCCCCAGCCGCGGCCCTGGCGCACGGCGGACGGGCGATCGCGAGGCCGCCGCGAGGTGGTACCCCCAGCCGGATTCGAACCGGCGATCTCCACCTTGAAAGGGTGGCGTCCTAGGCCTCTAGACGATGGGGGCTCGGGGCGGCGGGACGGTCGGCGGAGTGTACCAGCCGGGCCTTCAGGCTCCCTTGGTCCCGCTCCAGATCAGGCTCATGATGACGGCCGCCGCGAGGCACATGAGCGCGACCACCGCGATCAGCCCACCGAACAGCGCCGTCATCACGGCCATCCCGTCGCGGCCGTCGCGACCGGACCGGACGACGGAGACGACCGTCAGGACCGCCATCGCCGCGAAGACAAGGCCGATCACCGCGAACCCGGAGGCCATGAGCGGAACCTGCAGCTGGTCGCGCACGAGGACCGAGTAGCCCAGGAAGCCGAGGCCGCCCAGCAGCGCGATGAGGAGCATCACCCGCAGGGGGGAGACGCCCACCGGGCCGACGTGGACCCCCCGCCGACGCGGCGCCGGCGGCTGTGCGTCACCCGCATAGCGGCGCGGCTGCGCCTGGGATCGTCGATCTGAGGAGATGCGGCCGCTCATGCCGCCGAGCGTAGCAGGGGTCTGCCGGGAACGACGTTCACCTCGCGCCGGGAACGACCTCGGGCTCGACGCCCCCTCGCCACCGGTGGTAGACGGCCACGTTCCAGGACAGGCGTGGGCGCCTGAGCACGGCGGCCAGCGCCGTGCCGCGCTCGCCGAGCTGGCCCAGCGCGTCGCGGGCCTCGTCGAGCGTCCCGAAGGTCCAGAAGCAGTGGACGACGCGGATCTTGAAGCCGCCGTCTCGCAGGAACGGGCCATCACGCCGGCTCCACGCGCGGTACTCCGGCGATTCGGGGTCCCGCAGGGCCGAGACGTCGTCGCGGCCGTAGTCGTGGACGACCAGCAGGCGGCCGCCGGGCCGGAGGGCGCGATCCGCCTCCGCGAGGTCTGCGCCGCCCACGCCCCTGAACGCGGTCCAGAGCGTCACGACGGCGTCGAGCGACCCGTCGGGCACCGGGAGGCGGAGGAGCGGCCCTGGGGCCACCACCAGGGGGTCAGCACCCGCATCGCGTATCCGCGCGAGCCAGCCCGTCCCGGGCGCGTCCACGACGGCGACGTCCCGCCCGACGAGCGGGCCCAGCGCCTCGAGGGCGCGCGGGATCTTGCCCTCGATGTCCATGACACCGGCAAGGCGGTCGGCGAGGGACGGGACGCTGGCGAGGGGTAGGTCGACCACGGACCCCGAGCATACGCGGAGGAGCCGCCCCGCGGCGACCGAATCTCGACGCGTGTCGGACCGTCCGGCGCCGCCGCCCCACTCAGCCGGTGGGCAGCCGCAGGATTCTGGCGCTGCGTGGGGGCACCGCGACCGTCGCCGCCCCGTCCTCCGCGACGTCGACCTCGCCCCCGGGCGCGCCGGGCAGGGGTTGGTCGGCGAGCGTGATCCCGCCGAGCTCGGGCGCGAGGATCGGCACAGCCGCCGCTGCCTCGCCGGCGTTGATGACGACCAGCACCGCCCCGCCCCCGGCCGCCGCGCCCCGCACGTACGCGAGCGCCTCACCAACCGAGCCGGCGACGCGGAACGTGCCGCGGCGCAGCGCCGGCAGCTCGCGACGCGCCGCGAACGCGGCCTTTGTCCAGGCGAGGCCCTCGCGGTCCCACCGCGCCTCCTCCCAGGGGAAGGCGCGCCGGCAGTCCGGATCGTGGTCCCCCTCGATACCGATCTCGTCGCCGTAGTAGGTGCACGGCGCGCCGGGCAGTGTCGCCTGGAGCAGCACCGCGAGGTGATACGAGGCCCTGTCGCGGCCGGCCATCGTGCGGAAGCGGGGGCTGTCGTGGCTGTCGAGGAGGTTCAGCTGGACCTCGGTCACGGCGCGGTCGTAGAGGCCCATCAGGCGCTCCAGCTCCGCCGCAAACCCTTGCCCGTCGCGCCGGTTGACCGTGCGGCCGTACTCGTGGTGGCGGCGGACGACGTCCTCGTCGAGGTGTCCCTGCGCCACGAAGCCGAGGATCGCCTGCGCCAGCGGGTAGTTCATGACGGCGTCGAAGCGGTCCCCGGCCAGCCACTCCGGGCACTCGTTCCAGATCTCGCCCACGATATACGCGTCCGGGTTCACGGCCCGGCAGCGGCGCCGGAACTCCTGCCAGAACGCCTCGTCGCGGATCTCCGTGGGCACGTCCAGGCGCCAGCCGTCGATGCCGAACCGGAGCCAGTGCTCCGCGACCTCGAAGATGTGCTCCCGGACCTCGGGGTTGTCCGTGTTGAGCTTGGGCAGCGCCGGCAGCCCCCACCAGGCGCGGTACCCCAGCTGGCGGAAGGACTCGTCGCCGCGCTGGTCGTCAGGGATGCCGATGAACGGCTCGTCGATGGCGTCGCGAGGGTCCGTGGGCCATGGGTAGGGCCGGAACGGGCGGTGGCCCTCGAGGGCGGCGCGCGAGAAGTGGAACCAGTCGCGGTACGGGGATCCCGCGCCGTTCTCCAGGACGTGGTGGAACGCCCAGAACCCGCGCCCGGTGTGGTTGAACACGCCGTCGAGCACGACGCGCATGCCGCGCGCGTGCGCTGCGTCGAGCAGCTCCCGCAGGGCATCGTCGCCGCCGAGGAGCGGGTCGACCTCGAGGTAGTCGAACGTGTGGTAGCGATGGTTGGAGGCGGAGCTGAAGATCGGCGTGAGGTACAGCGCGGTGACGCCCAGGTCCGCGAGGTACGGCAGGTGCTCCGCGATGCCGCGCAGGTCACCGCCCTTGAAGCCGTGGTTCGTGGGCGCCGCGTCCCAGGGCTCGAGCGTGCCGGGCTTGGCCACCCGGTCCGACGACGCGAAGCGGTCGGGAAAGATCTGGTAGAAGACGGCGTCGCGGACCCAGTCAGGCGTGGTGATCGGCATGGCCGGAGTCTACGGGGAGCGCCGCGAGCCGGCCACGGACCGTTCGAGGGACCCGGCACGCGACCACAGTAGACTCCGGGCGTGGGACGCGTGGCCGCTCGAACCCCCTGGCTGGCCGCCCTCGTGCTGGCGGCCTGCGCGTGCGCGCCGGGGACGTCGACGGGCGCCCCGGCGACCCCCGTTCCGTCGACCGCCGCGGTGGCGACACCGCGCCCGTCCGTCGCGCCCGCGACCCCCGCCCCCGGCAGCGCCTGCACGACCGCCACGACGCCGCCCTCGAGGGACTGGAACAGCCGCACCTGGTACGAGGTCTTCGTCCGCAGCTTCGCCGACAGCAACGGCGACGGCATCGGCGACCTGCGGGGCCTCACCGCGAGGCTCGACGACCTCAACGACGGCGACCCGTCCACCACGACCGACCTGGGCATCGGCGGCATCTGGCTCATGCCCGTCGCGCAGTCGCCCAGCTATCACGGCTATGACGTCACCGACTACCGCACGGTCGAGTCGGATTACGGGACCAACGCGGACTTCAAGGCGTTCCTCGCCGCCGCCCACGAGCGCGGCATCAAGGTGATCGTTGACCTCGTCCTGAACCACACGTCCATCGACCACCCCTGGTTCCAGGACGCCCGCACGCCCGGCTCGAAGCACGATGACTGGTACGTCTGGTCCGACGAGAAGCCGACCTGGCTGGGCCCCGATGGCCGGGTCGCCTGGCACCAGGACGGCAAGCGCTGGTACTACGGCGTCTTCTGGGAGGGGATGCCGGACCTCAACCTGCGCAACCCCGAGGTCACGGCGGAGCTGGAGGATGTCGCCCGGTTCTGGCTCGCGGACATGGGCGTAGACGGCTTCCGCCTGGATGCCGCGAAGCACCTCATCGAGGTCGGCAAGGACGCCCAGACCAACACGCCCGAGACCAAGGCGTGGCTGGCGGGCTTCAAGGCATCCGTGGACGCCGTGAACCCGGACGCACTCCTGATCGGCGAGGTCTGGGACCCGGCGACGACCGCTGGCTCCTACGTGCCCGGCTCGCTGGACATGACCTTCAACTTCCCCCTGGCGACCGGGATCCGGCTGGCCCTCCAGAACGGGCGGGCGGCGCCGCTCGCGACCGCCCTGGGCGACACGATCCGGGCCTGGCCCGCGAACCAGCAGGGGTCCTTCCTCACCAACCACGACCAGACGCGGATCATGAGCGAGCTCTACGGCGACGTGCCGTCGGCCAGGCTGGCCGCGTTCATGCTCCTGACCGCCCCCGGCACGCCGTTCCTCTACTACGGCGAGGAGATCGGCATGACCGGCGCCAAGCCGGACGAGCGGATCCGCACGCCCATGCGCTGGACCGCGGACCCGGCGACCGCCGGTTTCACGACCGGGACACCGTGGGAGGCCCTGTCCGAGGACGATCCGTCCACCGTCAACGTGGCAGCGCAGCTCGGCGATCCCGCCAGCCTCCTGACCACGTACCAGGACCTCATCCGGCTGCGCGCCGCCACGCCGGCGCTCCAGGACGGCGCCACGACGGCGGTCGACGGCGGCGCTGAGCCGGTCATCGGCTGGCTGCGGACGACCGCCGACGAGGTCCTCCTCTCGGTTGTCAACGTCTCGGACGAGCCGGTGAGCGCGTACGGGCTGACGCTCGACGGCGGGCCGCTCTGCGGGCCGATGACCGCGCGCCTCCTGGGCACGGTCGGCGGCGACCCGGGCGCGACCCCCGCGGCTCCGTCCGTGACCGCGGCCGGCGGCCTGGACGGCTACGTGCCCCTCCCCGTGCTGGCGCCGCGGAGCGGCTACGTCATCGCGCTGGAGCCGACGCCGTGAGCGACCCGCGTCCCGGTCGGCAACGCACCGGGCTGACCCCCGCCGGCCTCGCGTCCGACGAGCCGGGCATGCGGCGCCCGCCGCGCCCCACGGCGGTGGAGCTCGCGACGGCGATCGTCATCGTCTCGGGGGCGGTCGGCGTGCTGATCTCGGTCGAGGCGTTCGTCCGGATGAGCGAGCTGGGCTCGGCGGGCACCGACCTCACGCTGCCGTCACTCGCCATCGGCCTCGCGATGGTCGTCCTGGGGATCCTGCTCCGCTACGGGCGCGCCTGGCTCGTGGGGGTCAACGTCCTGACCATCGCCGGATTCCTGGAGCTGATCTCGGGCGCTCCCATCGGCCTCGTGTTCGGCGCGCTGGACGTCATCGCCGTCATCCTCCTGCTGGTGCACCGGCCGTGGTTCGCGTGGAAGCTGCCCGCGGGCGGGGCAGGCACCAGACGGGCGCCCTGACCGGCCGGACGCGGTTCGGCGCTACCGGGGAGACCCCGCCGGCGCCGCGACCGGTTGCCGGGATCAGCCCTTGACGCCGCCGACCGCGAGGCCGCCGACCAGGTACCGCTGGAAGACGAAGAACACGGCCGAGACCGGCAGCGCGAACAGCAGCGCGAAGGCCGCGAACTCGGACCACGGCGTGGTCCGCGCGTACTGGCCGACCATGCTGTTGAGCGCGATGGACAGCGTCCAGTCCGGTACCGTGCCGTGGATGAACATGTACGTGACGATGTACTCGGTCCATCCACCGAGGAACCCGAGGAAGCCCGTGACGGCGATCGCGGGGGTCGCGAGCGGCAGGACGATCTTGGTGAAGATCTGGTTCTGGCTGGCGCCATCCACGGCGCCCGCCTCCTCGAGGTCCTTGGGGATCGTGTCCAGGTAGCCCTTGAGGTTCCAGATCGCGAACGGGAGCTGCGACGACACGATCGCGAGCGACACGCCCAGCAGCGACGCCCGCAGGTTGAACGACAGGTCCCCGAAGTCGATCTTGAACTGGTTGAGCAGGATGTAGAGCGGGGTGATGGTCGCCACGGCGGGGAGCATCAGGACGCCGAGGATGCCGATCATCAGCACCTCGCGGCCGCGGAAGTGGAGGCGCGAGAACGCGTACGCGGCCGTGACGCCGAACAGCACGGAGATGAACGAGCCCAGCGTCGCGATCTTGAGGCTGTTGAGCGCAAGGCCCCAGAACGAGATCGGGTTGCTGGTGGGCTGGCTGAGCACCTTCGCGTAGGCGTCCAGGGTGACGGTGGGCGGAATGAGGTTGAGGCCGTCCGGGCGGAACAGCCCACGCGCGTCGACCGAGATGCTGAGGATCCACAGGACGGGGAACAGCACCGTGAACGTGATCCCGAGCAGGATCAGCTGGAGGACGAGCTGCCGGCCGAGGGGCAGGCGCTTCTCCTGCTCGCCGCGGCGCGCGCCGGCGCGGCGGCCCAGCGTGGGGAAGGCCGGGAACACGCGTCGCCGGCGGACGTTGGCAAGGTCAGTCATCGCGCGTTCCTCGCGGGCTCGTGTCGGCGGTCAGTCGGCATAGCTCTTCGTGGCCTTCGCCAGGTGGTTGGTGATGAGCGTGACGATGAGCAGCAGGAAGAACAGGTACACGCAGAAGGCCGCGGCGACGCCGTAGAGCTGCCGTTCGTTGACCAGCCGGTAGGCCTGGGTGACCAGGATCTCCGTGCGCCCGAACGGCTCGCCACCCGTCATGAAGTACGAGAGGACGAACAGGTTGAACGTGATCACGAAGCCGTAGATCGCGTAGGGCAGCATCGCCGGGCGGAGGAACGGGATCGTGACGTTCCGGAACTTCTGCCACCAGCTGGCGCCGTCCATCTCCGCGGCTTCGTAGAGGTCGCCCGGGATGCTCTGAAGCGCGCCGGTGGCAACGACAGAGTTGAGCGGCCAGCCCAGCCAGGTGTTGGCCGTCAGCATCGCGAAGTAGGCGAGCGGCAGCGGAATGAACGGGATCGGATCGTCCACCTGGCGCAGCCAGTCCAGGTTCAGGCCGGGAGCATTGGCCGGGATCCCGACGACGCCGCCGACGGCCTGGAGCAGGTAGTTGATGGCCCCGCCATCGGGCGTGAACATGTTGCGCCAGACCGTGGCGACGATGAGCGGCGGGATGACGACCGGGAGGATGAACAGCGCGCGGTAGATGCCCCGGAACAGCAGGCCCTTGGTGTTGAGCAGCACGGCCACCAGCACGCCCAGCACGACGTGGATGACCACGTTGGAGAACGCCCACCAGAGGTTGAACAGCACCAGCCGCGGGAACTCGAAGTTCGGGATCTGGAGCTTGCTGCCGGCGATCCGGACGTAGTTGTCCAGGCCCACGAAGTTCGGGGGCGTCTTGCTGTTGATGTTGAAGTTCTTCAGGCCGAAGTCCGTGAAGGACATCCAGACCTGATACACGAGCGGGTAGACCGTGATGACCGCCATCACGATGAAGGCCGGCACCAGGTACAGGTACGGCGAAGCCGACTTTCGCCACTGGCGAGGCTTCTTGGGCGGCTGCAGGACCGCTGTCGAAGTGGCCATCCCTGGGCTCGCCTCCTCCTGCGTCGTCACCGGGGTCCTCGTGGGGCAGTATCGGCCCCGGATCGGGCTCCCGCTTGGCCGGAGCGCGGACCGGGGACGAGACGGGGGCGCCTCGACGGCGCCCCCGTGATCGCGTGCGCGTCAGCGAAGGCTAGAGGCCGTTCGCGTCGTTCATGAGCTTGCAGGCATCCGTGATGGCCTTGGTCGGGTCGACGCCCTTGTCCAGGACCTGGTTCATCGCGTCGCCGAAGGGGGTCCAGAAGTTGCCGAATTGCTTGTTCTGGGGGCGCGGGAAGCCGGCGGCCGCCTGGTCGGCGAAGCCCTGGACGGTGGCCGACGTGATGGTCACGCCGGGCGCCGCGGGCACGTGGCCCGCTTCGTCGGTCATGATCTGCTCGCTCGAGGTGCCGACCAGCTGGAGCGCCAGCTTGGTGGCCAGCTCGAGGTTCTTGCTGTTGGGGTTGAGGTACCAGCCGTCGACACCCACGAGCGGGTTGGCGGTGCCGGTGGCGCCGGGCATCGGAGCGACGGCGGCGTTGTCGCCGAGGGCCTTGACGAAGTTCGCGGTCTGCCACGGGCCGTCGATGGTGACGTTGATCTTGCCGGCCTGGAAGTCCTGCCCGAGGATGTTGCCGTCTGTGTAGAACGTCGCGCCCGCCTTCTTGAGCTCCGCGAGGTACGCGAAGGCGTCGGGCCAGCCACCCTGGTCGGCGACGCACTTGCCGGTGTCGTCCATGAGCTTGCCGCCGAAGGCGCCCGCCCAGCCGAAGTTGAAGTAGATGCTGTCCTGGTGGATGCCGAGCTTGATCGAACCGTCCTTGACGGCCGCGAGGAGCGCGTCAGTCGTTGTGGGCGGCGTCGCGACCTTGCTCTTGTCGTACCACATGGCCACGGCCTTGAGGGACTCGGGGACCATGAACATCTTCGGACCGCTGCCGAGGTCGACCTTCGAGCCGTCGATGGAGACCTGGCTCCAACCCTCGAGCTTGCCCTCGAGGGCGGTGGTCAGGTCGGCAAGGACACCCGCGTCGGCTTGGCTGAACAGGCTGTCGTTCGGTGCGATGAACATGTCGGGGCCGCCGCCGGCCGCAACGTCGGTGTTCCAGCCGTTGAAGATGTCGCTGAACGGCTGCTCGACGATGTTGATCTTGAGGTCCTTGTTCGCGGCCAGAATCTGGCCGACGGCCTTCTGGAAGGCACCGGTCTCGCCGCCGCCGGAGCCGTAGCTGTGCCAGATCGTGAGCTCACCGGAGAGGGGCTCCGTGGTGGGCGCCATGCTCTCGGGAGCCGTGCTCTCGGGAGCCGTGCTCTCGGGAGCCGTGCTCTCGGGAGCGGTCGTGGCCGGGGCCGTGGTCGGCGCCGGGGTGGCGGTGGTGCTACTGCACGCCGCCGCGAAGATGGCCGCACCCGCGAACAGGGCGGCGAGCCGCATCTTGGTCTTCATCCTGGTGTCGATCTCCTCCAAGAAACCAACCTGGTTGCCAATGGTTGCCGATCGGCGGGGCCGATCGGGTCGGGCCGGATCCGGCCCCAAGGCCGTGAGTCGGCGCTCAACTGCCACGAACGTTGCGTCAACGGGCGTGGCATGCCGGGCGAACAACGCGTCCGCACGCCGCCCCCTGGTCTCAGCTTCGGGCCCGGCCCACCTCCTGGCGCCTGCGCGGCGCCGGTCCCGTGGAGCCGCGGATGATGAGCCGCGTCTCCAGCCGGACCTGTACGGGGTGTAGATCCCGTCGTTCGACGACGGACAGGAGCACCCGCACCGCGCTCTCGCCCTTCTGGCGGATCGGCTGGTGCACGGTGGTCAACGGGGGGTTCGTGTGCTGGCTGATGTCGATGTCGTCGAAGCCGACGACGGAGATGTCCTCGGGGACCCGGAGGCCCAGCTCGCGCGCGGCCCGCAGGACGCCGATCGCAATCGCGTCCGACATCGCCAGGACGCCGGTCGGGCGGAGGCCGTCCTCCCAAGCGCGGCGCAAGGCCGCGAGGCCGCCCTCGATGCTGGCCGGCGCCACCACCACCGCGTTCTCCGGCAGCGCCAGGCCCCGGGCCGCGAGCGCCGCCACGTACCCGGCCAGGCGCCGGACGGTGACGCCCGCCGGTTCGTTCCAGGCGCCCGGTGTCGGCGGTTCGACGCCCACGACCAGCAGGTCCCGGTGGCCGAGAGCGAGCAGGTGGTCGGCGGCGGCACGGGCACCACCCTCGTCGTCGACCTCCACGCCCGGCTGGTCCGGCAGCGCGGACGAGTCCACCATCACCAGCGGCACGCCGGCGGCGCGGATCTGCTCCACCTCGGGGTGGCTGGCCGACAGGCCCACGGCCACGACGCCGTCCACCATCGCCCGACCCATCGCGCGGGCGAGGCTGCCGTGAAGGGGCGAGATGAAGTGGAGCGCGTAGCCCTCCTGCTCCGCCGCCAGGGCGACGCCCTCGCTGAAGGCGCCGAAGAAGGGGTTGGAGAAGATCACCGACAGCGCCTGCGGCGTCAGCACGCCGATGGTGCGGGTCTGGCGCTGGGTCAGCATCCGCGCGACGGGGTGCGGACGATAGCCGAGGGAATCGGCAACATCACGGATCCTGCTCGCCGTCTCCGGCGCCAGCCGATCCGGGCTGTTGAAGGCAAACGAAACCGCGGTCTTCGACACGCCCGCTTCCCGGGCGACGTCGGCGATGCGCGGCCGTTGCGGGGTCCGCTCCTCCACGGTCTCCTCGCTGCGGCGCCCCTCGAGTGTGCGGATTCGGGCGGCGGGTCCCGGACCCGCCACGGTGCCCAAGGATCCGCGGGCCGCTCAGAAGGGTAGCCAACGGGTGGTAAAAACCGGTTTAGCAAACCGGTTTAGTGGAGGTTAGTTGCGCGCCCCGGAAGTGTCAAGGGGCTTGCGCGACGGTGTGTCAACGGCCAGCGATTCTGTCCGGGCTAAGCGGCCAGCGACTTTGTCACGCTCGGGGGCATGGAACCGAAGGACAGAGCGACCCCGCCCGACGTTCGGGCCCGGCATCGGGCGTTCGTGCTCGAGCATGTCATGAACG
>JBBSCF010000029.1:0-42504 GCA_038250545.1 Candidatus Limnocylindrales bacterium
CCACTGCTCCCAGAGGTCGAACTCCAGCCAATAGTTCTCGGCCTGTGCCCGCACGTCCCGCATCCTGACTGGCAGCCGGGTGGCGTTCGAGCTGAGCCGAGCCTGCAGCGCG
Organism: Candidatus Limnocylindrales bacterium; assembly: GCA_038250545.1. Lineage (GTDB taxonomy): Bacteria > Chloroflexota > Limnocylindria > Limnocylindrales > CSP1-4 > CAIXZV01. Next base: position 113 of record JBBSCF010000029.1, read on the forward strand.
GAGAATCCGTCGAGGTTCAGCACGGCCTGCCGCCGGCCCTCGACACTTCCCCAGCACCACTGAACCGCTGAACCGCTAGGAGCTGCCACCAACCCGTGGCCGGCTACATCTTCCGCCGCATCCTGGGCATGATCCCGGTCCTCCTGTTCGTCTCGTTCGTGACGTTCGGGCTGGTCCGGCTCGCCCCCGGTGACCCGGTGCTGATCGTCCTGGGCGGTCACAAGGTGGACCAGGCGACGATGGATACGCTGCGGGCGCAGTTCGGCCTCGTCGGCGACCCGTTCAGCCAGTACTTCGCGTGGCTGGGCCGCGCCCTCACCGGCGACTTCGGGCAGAGCTACCGGCTTCGCCAGGACGTCGCGTCGCTGATCCTGGAACGGCTCACGATCACCCTCGAGCTCGTGATCCTCTCCATGGTCGTCGCCGTTGCGATCGCCATCCCCCTGGGCATCCTCCAGGCGCGCAAGCGCGACTCCATCACAGACTACCTCGGGAGCCTCGCCGCCCTCATCGGCCTCAGCGTCCCGGTCTACTTCGCGGCCATGGTGGGTGTCCTCATCTTCGCCGTCTGGCTTCGCTGGCTGCCCGCCTTCGGCTCCGGGGAGGAAGGCCTGGACCGGCTGCGTCACCTGATCCTCCCCGCCGGCGCGCTGGCCCTGGGCACGATCGCGCTCACGAGCCGCATGACGCGCAGTGCGATGCTGGAGGCCCTCTCCACGGACTACATCGAGGCCGCACGCGCGAAAGGGCTCCCGGAACGGACGATTCTCGTCAAGCACGCCTTCCGCAATGCGCTGATCCCGGTCCTCACGGTCACCTCGCTCCAGATGGGCTTCCTGCTGGTGGGCGCGGTCCTCGTGGAGACGACCATGGGTCTCGGCGGGATCGGCAGCCTCATCACGGACGCCATCCAGAACCGCGACTACCCGGTGATCCAGGCGAGCGTCCTGCTGCTCACCGTGGCGTTCACGATGATCAACCTCGTGACGGACATCCTGTACGCGGTCATCGACCCGCGGATCCGGTACTAGCCGATGGCCCTCGAGAACGTCACCCTCTCGGCCACCCGGCCCGGGCGCCTCCGCCGCGCACTTCGTTCACCGCTGTTCCGCAACCGCGCGGCGATCATCGGCCTGCTGATCCTGATCCCGCTCCTGGTCATGACGTTCATCCCGTTCCTGCTCGCCGGCGACCCGAACGCCCAGAACCTGTCGCAGTCGCTCAAGCCGCCCAGCCCCGAGCATCTCCTGGGCACGGACAAGCTGGGTCGCGACGTGTGGTCCCGGATCGTCTATGGCGCCGCGCCCACGCTCCTCGGCGGCCTCGTGGTCGTCGTGATCAGCGGCTTCATCGGCATCCCGCTGGGCCTGGTTGCCGGGTACTACGGCGGCAGGACGGACGCGGTCATCATGCGCATCCTCGACGCGCTGCTGGCCTTCCCGGCCCTGCTCCTGGCGATCCTCGTGGTGGCCACCTTCGGGCGCGGACTCACCACCGTTGTCATCGCCCTCGGCATCATCTACGTCCCGGCGATGGCACGCCTCGTGCGGTCCGTGACGCTCGTGCACGCGCGCCTCGCGTACGTGGACGCGGGCAAGGCGCTGGGCTTCTCCGACCGGCGGATCATGCTCCGCCACATCCTGCCCAACCTCGTGGCGGCGGTCGTGGTCCAGTCCACCATCGACCTCGCCTACGCCATCCTGGACATTGCCGCCCTCTCGTTCCTTGGCCTCGGCCAGCAGCCGCCGGACCCGGACTGGGGCTCCATGCTCGCGGATGCGCGCTCGTACCTGCTCCAGGACCCCTGGCCGGCGATCAGCGCGGGCGTCGCGATCATGCTGGCGGTGATCTCTGTGAACCTCGTGGGCGACGGCCTCCGGGCCCAGCTGGATCCCCGGGAGCGTGAGCGATGAGCGCCCTGCGCGAGGGTCGGCGGAGTGCTGGCGACGCCCTTCTCTCGGTCAGCGACCTCTCGGTGGAATTCAAGACCTCGGCCGGCCCCGTGCGAGCCGTCAACGGGATCAGCCTCGACGTGGCGGCGGGCGAGACGGTCGGCCTCGTCGGCGAGTCGGGCTCCGGCAAGAGCGTGACGAGCCGGGCGATCATGGGCTTGCTGCCGCCGCGCACGTCGCGCGTCCGCGGCTCGGTGACGCTCTCGGGCGACCAGCTGGTGGGCCTCTCCGAGAAGCAGTACCGCAAGATCCGCGGCGAGCGCGTGGCGATGGTCTTCCAGGACCCGCTCACGGCCCTCAACCCGCTGTACCGCGCGGGCGAGCAGGTGGCCGAGGCGCTCCGCTTCCACTTCGGGCTCTCCCAGGCCAAGGCGCTTGCCCGAGCCCGCGACCTCTTCGCGGACGTGGGTCTGCCGGACCCGGACGGCGTGGTGGCGAAGTACCCGCACGAGCTCTCCGGCGGCATGCGCCAGCGCGTGATGATCGCGATGGCGCTCGCCTGCGAGCCGGAGCTCCTGATCGCGGACGAGCCGACGACCGCGCTGGACGTGACGATCCAGGCCCAGATCCTGGAGCTGCTCCGGGACCTCGTGCGGGAGCGTGGGATGGCCCTCCTGCTGATCACCCACGACTTGGGCGTGGTCCGCGAGCTGTGCGAGCGCGCGATCGTGCTCTACGCCGGCCGGATCGCCGAGCAGGCGCCGGTGGAAGGCCTGTTCGCGGCCCCGCTGCACCCGTACACCGCGGGCCTCGCCGCCTCGAACCCGCAGATCGCGTCCCGCCGGGCACGCCTGCCGCAGATCCCCGGCGGACCGCCGAACCCGGCGAGCATCCCGCCCGGCTGCCCGTTCTCGCCCCGCTGCCCCGCCGCGATCGCCGCGTGCTCGACCGAGGTCCCGGCCTTGGTCACAGTCGCCGACGGGCGCCTGGCCGCCTGCCACCGGAGCGCGGAGCTGGTCGCCGGCACCCTCACGCTGAACTGGGAGACATCCCCGTGACCGACACCGCCGACACCGCCGACCTCTGGACCATCGACCCGGCGCTCGGCGCCCGTGAGCTGTTCGTGGAGCACGACGGCCTGCGGACCTGGGTGGCGATCGTGGGCGACGAGGCGGTCGAGAAGGAGCGCGGCCTCCTGCCGCTCCTGCTCCTCCACGGCGGCCCGGGCGCCTGCCACGACTACCTCGAGTCCCTGGCCGCGCTCTCCGCAACGGGGCGGCGGGTCATCTTCTACGACCAGCAGGGGTGCGGGAACTCGGACCAGCCGGACGACCCGGCGCGCTGGACGGTGGACTTCTATGTCCGCGAGATCGACACCATCCGCGCCGCCCTGGGCCTGGACCGCGTCCATATCCTGGGCCAGAGCTGGGGCGGGATGCTCCTCATGGAGTACCTGGTTACCCGGCCGGCCGGTGTCGCGTCCGCGATCATCGCCTCCTCGCCCGCCTCGATGCCGATGTGGGTGGAGGAGACCGGCCGGCTGCGCGCGATGCTCCCGCCCGAGGTCATCGCGACCCTCGACCGCCACGAGGCCGCCGGCACCTGGGACGACCCCGAGTACGAGGCCGCCGTCAACGTCTTCTACGAGCGGCACCTCTGCCGCGTCGTCCCGTCCCCGGAGTTCGACGCCCGCTCCTTCGCCAAGCTGGCCCGCAACCCGCAGGTCTACCGGACCATGAACGGGCCCACCGAGTTCCACATCGTGGGGACGCTGCGCGACTGGGAGGTCCTCTCGCGCCTGCATGTGGTCACGGAGCCGGTCCTGTTGACCTCGGGCCGCCACGACGAGGCCACGCCGGCCCAGAAGGCGGCGATCCGCGAACGGATCCCGCAGGCGGAGTGGGTGATCTTCGAGCAGTCCGGGCACCTCTCCCATGCCGAGGAGCCGGACCGGTACATGGCGGTCGTGGGGGACTTCCTCGCCCGTGCCGAGACTGGCCGTGTGGCCCGCCGGGCCGATGTCGACGAGGCGGCCGGCCTGCGACCCCCGTTCTCCGCGGGTGCGGGGCGGCTGACCGGCCGTCCGGGTGGCATATGAGCGACGCCCTCCTGCGCGTCGAGGACCTGCGCGTCGAGTTCCCGGCGCGTCGGACGTTCATGGATCGTGTCAGACGACGCCCGACCAGGGCGTTCGCTGCCGTCCGTGGCGTCACCTTCCAGATCGCGAAGGGCGAGACGCTCGCGCTGGTCGGTGAGTCCGGCTCGGGCAAGACCACGACGGCCCGCGGCCTGCTGCGCCTCACAGAGCCGTGCGACGGCAGCGTGTCGTTCGATGGCATCGACGTCCGTGCCGCCGGCACCGGGGATCTGCGCCGCCTCCGGGAGCGGATGCAGATTGTCTTCCAGGACCCGTACTCGTCCCTCAATCCGCGGATCGCGATCGGCGCCGCGCTCGCGGAAGTGCTGACCGTCCACCGGATCGGCGGGTCGGCGGCGGAGCGCAAGGGGCGCGTGGCGCAACTGCTGACCGACGTGGGCCTGGGCCCCGAGATCGCGTCGCGCTATCCGCACGAGCTCTCCGGCGGCCAGCGCCAGCGCGTCGGGATCGCCCGGGCGCTCGCCGTGGATCCCGAGCTCCTCGTCCTCGACGAGCCCGTCTCCGCCCTCGACGTCTCGGTCCAGGCCCAGATCATCAACCTGCTCGAGGACATCCAGGAGGCCCGCGGCCTCGCCTACCTCTTCGTCGCCCACGACCTCGCGGTCGTCCACCACACGGCGGACCGGATCGCGGTGATGTACCTGGGCGAGATCGTGGAGGAGGGGCCGATCGACGAGGTGTTCGAGCACCCGCACCACCCCTACACCGAGGCGCTGCTGGCAGCGATCCCGGGCGAGGGCGGCGGCAAGGGCCGGCGTGCCGGCCGCGCCCGGGGCGAGCTCCGCGCCGAGCTCGCCGAGCAGGACGGCTGCCCGTTCCGGACCCGCTGTCCGCTGCGTGAGGCCCGCTGCGAGGCCACGCCACCGTACGTCCAGCTCGGCGGCGGGCGGGCGAGCCGCTGCTGGCTGGCCACCGATCCCGCCTTCGATGCGGCTGCCGCTGCCGAAGCGGCTGATACGACTGACGCCGCGGACCCCGCTGATGCCGCTGATGCCGTGCCCGGCGGGATCGCCCATCCGGGCCCGACCACCGAACCCCTTCCCACCCAGGAGCCAACCGCATGACCGCGCCCGACCTCGTCCTCGTGAAAGAGCAGCACACGCTCGACTTCCGCGCGGAGCACGCGCCCAGGGCCCGCGTCGCATCCGGCGCGATCATCCGCTTCGAAACCGGCGACATCGCCTACGAGCGGCTGTCACTCGGTGAGCCGCTCGAGCAGATCGGGATCGAGACCTTCAACCGCGTCACCGGTCCGGTGTTCATCGATGGCGCGGCGCCAGGCGACGCGGTCCGCGTGGAGATCCTCGACGTGGAGATCCACCGCTCGTGGTCCGTCTGGCTGCCGGGCTTCGGCGCGCTGGGCGGCTACACGCAGGAGACAATCGCCCGGCAGATCCCGCTCGAGGGTGGCTTCGCCGTCATCTCGCCGCGTCTGCGGGTCCCGGTCGAGCCGATGATCGGCTGCATCGGCCTTGCGCCCGCCGAGGAGGTCGGCTCCACGTTCATGCCCGCCTACCACTGGGGCGGCAATATGGACCTGCGCGAGATGAGCCCGGGCACCACCGTCGATCTCCCGGTCCAGGTTGCCGGTGGCCTGCTCTCGGTCGGCGACCACCACGCGGCGATGGGACGCGGTGAACCCACGTGGGTCTCGCTTGAGTCCGCCGGCGCCTCCACCATGCGCGTCTCGGTCGTCAAGGGCGCCGGCACCGGCCATCCCGTCCTGCGCCGCGACGGCATGATCCTGTTCCTCGGCCAGGGCGCGGACCTCGCCGCCGCTCACCAGCACGCCGTGGACCGTGCGTGGGCCTACCTGGTCCACGAGCGCGGTCTCGAGCCCTTCGAGGCCTACGCCTACGCGAGCGCCCGGCTCGAGATGCGCTTCGGCGGCCCCGCCTCCGCGATGGTGCTCGCCGGCGTCCCCGAAGACCTGTCCTAGCCCAACCCCGGAGGTTTGCCAGCGATGGCCTCGAAGCCTGCCTTCCACGTCGGCCGCAACCAGTGGCACCTGGCCTGGGACAAGAGCGTCCCGCCGATCGCGACCATCGGCTCCGGGGACATCGTGGAGTTCGACGCGCTCGACGCGTCCAACGGCCAGATCACCGCGGCATCGGTGGCCGCAGACATCGCCGCCATGGCGTTCGACCAGGTGGACCAGGTGGCGGGTCCGATCTTCGTCGACGGCGCGCAGCCCGGCGACACGCTCGAAGTGGAGCTGCTCTCGTTCGAGCCCGGTGACTGGGGCTGGACCGCCAGCATCCCGGGCTTCGGCCTCCTCGCCGACCAGTTCCCGGACCCTGCGCTCCGGATCACGCGCCTCGCCGACGGTGTCGGCGAATTCCTGCCGGGCATCCGGATCCCGCTCGCGCCGTTCTGCGGGGAGCTGGGTCTTGCGCCGGCCGGCGAGCCCCGCAGCACCATCCCGCCGGACGTCACCGGCGGCAACATGGACACACGTCACCTGACCGCGGGGTCGGTCCTCTGGCTGCCGATCGAGGTTCCGGGCGCGCTCTTCTCGCTCGGTGACGGGCACGCCGCCCAGGGCGACGGCGAGGTCTGTGGGACCGCGATCGAGACGCCGATGCGGGCCGCCGTCCGCCTCACCGTCCGTCGCGACATCCGCGTGACCGCACCCGAGTTCCGGACCGCCGGGCCGCTTGGCCGCTCGACGAACACCGCGCCGTGGCTGGCCGCCGACGGCATCGGGCCGGACCTGTTCGAGGCGGCGCGCGACGCCGTCCGCCGGATGATCGACCGCCTCGGCGCTGAGCACGGGCTCGCGCCCGTCGATGCCTACATGCTGCTCTCGGTCGCCGGCGACCTCCGGATCAGCGAGATCGTGGACCAGCCGAACTGGATCGTCACCTGCTACAGCCCGACATCGATCTTCGGCTAGAGGGTTGCCCGGATCAGGGCAGCGTGACCTTGTAGGCGGCGCGGCCGTTGAGCACCCACGCCGTTCCCCTGGCCGCGAGGAATGTCGCGTCCCCACCCCGGGTCGCCTCATCGGGGAGCACGATCGCCGGGCCCGTTGGAACACCCTAGCGTGAACAGCCTCCGAGATGTAGCGCCGCATCTCGGTCATCGTGGCCTCATCTTGCGAGCGCCGATCACGGCGTCGAGCGGGGTCTGCCCCGGGCCAGCCGTCCCGTGTGGGCGCGCTCCTCGTTGGAGTCGCGCAGGGAGCCCTCGAGGTCCCGGGTGAGCCCCGTCGGCTTGGGCACGAGGCTCCGGGCGAACGAGGGGCGCCCACACTCCTCGAGGATCGTGCGCTGGACCCGCTCGACGGCGCCATTGGTGGCGGGACGGCCGGCCCGGATGAAGGTCTGGGTCGCGGCGAGCTCGCGCACCGTGTCCCCGAACACCTGCGAGCGGAACTCGGAGCCCTTGTCGGAGGGGACGCGCTCCAGGCGCCAGCCGTGGGACGCGAGGTCCGCCGCGACCCGCCGGGCCAGACCGCCCGTGATCCGGGCGGACGGGTTGAGCGGCGTGGTGGCGAGCTCGGCCCAGACGTACGAGCTGGAGAGGTCGATCGCGGTGTACTGCCACACCCGTCCGGTCGTCCCGGCGAGCCGGCCCACGGGGAAGCAGTCGAAGCCCACGAGCTCGCCCGGGCGGTCGACCTCGACGTGGTGAGCCTCGAGCGGGGTCGGTCGCTCGGGCTCGGGCGGTGCCGCCCCAGCGCTCCTGGGCCAGGGTGGGGCTGATCCGGCGTGGTCCGAGCCCAGGGTGCCCCCCCCGATCACCGAGCGCGACGCAGTCGAGAGCTACGGCGCGTTGCGCGAGGGACTGGGCCGGCTTCGCCGGCATGTCCGCATCGCCGTCGACGACGTCGGTGCTGGCTACGCGGGCCTGCGGCACTTCCTCGAGATCGAGCCCGACGTCCTCAAGCTCGACGTCCCGCTCGTCCGCGACGCTGCGCCGGCTGAGCGTGGACCTCGGCCAGGGCTACCTGTTCGGCCGGCCGGTCCGGATCGACCAGATCGCGGTCGACGGCTGGATCGACGAACTGCCGGGTGACACCGCCCTTCGCCGCGCTCGGCCTCGAAGGCCGCGACCGACTCGGCAGGCAACAGCGCCCGCTCGTCGACCGGCCAGCCCTCCCGCGCACGCACCGCCGCGTGGGAGGACGACGCGCCGCGTCGGGGCCGCGGAGCGCGCCCGCCAAGGACGTGCTCAACGGAGCACGCGACGACGCGACATACAGGTGATCCGCCGATGGCGGAACGGCCATGAGCGATTGCTGGAAGCTGGGCTCTTGTACCCACGGTTGCACCCATGGTGGTGCCTCTAGTGTCGGCCACCGTCGTCTCGAGTCGTCTTCCGCGTACGAGTCCGTGCTCGTGTGGCCTCATCGCCGATCGAATCGACGATCTGCTTGAAGACCTTGCCCATCCCGGGGCGCATCAGGTCGCGGCGCTCAGCGTCGAGGTCGTGATCTCGGCGGCGGGCGCGGGCGGCCTCGCGGGCATCGAGCTCCAGCAGCGGCTCGAGGGCCCCGTCGTCGGGTGCGGTGTCGTCGGGCATGGGCGCATCGTCCAACGCCGCGGGTCGACTCGTCAACAGCCCCGGGCTCCGCGTCTGGCATGCTTGGCCACCCATGACGTCCCCCGCCCGCGCGGCTGCTGCCGCCCCCGTCGTCACATCGGTCCCGCTCGCCCCGGTGGCGGCGCTCCTGGTCGTCGCGCTCGCGCTGCGGCCGCAGCTGGCCGCCATCGGGCCGCTCGCGGACGCGATCATCGTGGACCTCGGAGTCACGCATGCCTTCGTCGGCCTGTTGACCGCGATTCCCGTCCTGTGCATGGGCCTGTTCGCGCTCGTGGGGCCGTCGCTGGCCCACCTGGTCGGGGTCCGGGCCGGCATCGCGCTGAGCGTCGGCGTCCTCGTCGTGTTCGCCGTCCTGCGGACGCTGGCGCCTGGCGCGGTTCCGCTCCTCCTGCTCACGTTCGCGGTGGGGGTGGGGACCGGTGTGATTGGGCCGATCCTGCCGATGTTCGTCAAGGGCCGGCTGCCCGCGCACATGGTCGCCGGGACGGCGGCCTACGCCGCGGGGACGATCCTCGGGGCCGCCGCCGGCAGCGGGATCGCGGTGCCGCTCGAGGGCGTGACCGGGAGCTGGCGCGGGTCCTTCCTGGTGCTCTCGCTCGTGTCGGGGGTGGCGGTCGTGGTCTGGATGGTGCTGGTGCGCCGCATGCCCCGTCCTCGGCAGGTCGCCCCGTCCGCGCCGCGCGCCCGCCTGGAGCTGCCGGCACTCCCGCTCCGGCGGCCCGTGGCGTGGGCGATCGGCCTCCTGTTCGGGCTGCAATCGTGGCTCTACTACGGCACCACGGCCTGGCTTGCGAACGTGTACGTGGAGCGGGGCTGGCAGCCCGCGACGGCCGGGGCGCTGCTGACCGTCATGAGCGCCGCGAGCCTCGGGGCCATCGTGGGCGTACCCTGGATCTCACGGCGCGGTGCGTCGCGCCGGGCGCTGCTCGTCGCGGCAGCCGGCTGCAGCGCCGCGGGGCTGCTGGGGATCACGCTCGTGCCGGACCCGGCGGTCCTGTGGGCGGCCCTGGTGGGTCTCGGCCTGGGGGCGACGTTCACCCTGGTGCTCACGCTGCCAACCGACATCAGCGACGACGCGCGCGAGGTGGGTGGCGCGGCCGCGCTGATGCTGGTCGTGGGCTACGTGCTCGCGTCGATCGCCCCATTCGCGCTGGGGGCCGTGCGCGACGCGACGGGCGATTTCGCCGCCAGCCTGTGGGCGCTGGTGGCGGTCGCCGGGCTGATGGCGCCGCTGTCCTGGAGCCTCGCGCCGCATCGCCTCCGGCCCGTCATGCGGGGCGCCCGGGCCTGATCGCGGGCGGTCCGACCGCAGCGGCCTGGCGCGCCGGGGCACCGTGGCGTTGCCGGCACCGGGCACCCGCCGGGGCGGAGCGTCTACGATCATGCTCACCCGACGCGCCCGCCCACACGGAGACACCCATGCGCCCGAGCCGCCGCCCTCGGCCCGCTCGCGGCCGGCCCTGGATCACCATCGACAGCGTCACCGCGGGCGAGACGCTCGCTCTGTAGGCACATCCCCGTGGGAGGAGACAGGGCCCGGCCGCTCGAGCGGCCGGGCCCTTCGTCGCCGGGTGCCAGAGCGAGGTACGCAGCCCGATCAACCCCCGCGCGTCGCGACCACCGAGAACGACAGCGGCACCCGCCCTCGCTGGTCCGGCCGGACGTCGCGGTGGCCGGCCCACCAGTCGACGGGGTGCTCGGCCACCCGCTCGAGGTGGAGTCCCGCCCCCAGCAGCGCCGTGATGATCTCGCCCAGGGTCCAGGCCCTGGCGTACTTCCAGTGCTGCTCGCCCTCCGGGATCGAGAGGCGGTCGATGTACTCGGGAGCCCAGCCGCGGGACGCCTCCGGGCCGCCGAAGTAGTCGTAGTCGGTGAGCATCCAGCCGCCGTGGCCGTCCCCGTCGAAGAGCCACTCCGCCGGGTGGCCGTCGAAGATGACGAGCCGCCCGCCCGGGGCGAGGAGCCGCCGCAGGACCGCGGCCCAGCGGTCCAGGTCCATCAGCCAGATGATCGCGCCGCGCCCCGTGTAGAGCAGGTCCGCCGTACCGTCGAGCTCATGTGGGACGTCGAGGACGTCGGCCTCGACCCACGTGGCGGGGGCTCCGGTCGCCTCGGTCAGCCGCCGCGCCAGATCCAGCATCCGCGGGCTGAAGTCCACGCCCACGACCTCGGCCGCGCCGAGGTTCCACAGCGAGAGCGTGTCGCGCCCGCCCGCGCACTGGAGGTGGATCGCTCGCCCGCACCGGCCATGCAGGTCTCCGATGAGGTCCTGCTCCACGGGGTACAGGTTGGAGCCGCCGCCGCGGATGAGCGTGACGGCCTCCTCGAACCAGCCCTCGTAGCGCTCGGCCGCCTCGTCCCAGGCGAGGCGGTTCGCCAAGTGCATGCGCTCGATGTCGGCGACCTCGCCCGGCGTCGCGTCGCGGACGCCCGGGGGCGCTGCATCGTGGGGATCAGGGGTCGGAGGCATCGCGCGGCGAGTCTACGCCCGGCGGAGCCGCGGGACGGCGGGCATGTTGAGGGCCGTCGTCCCGATGACGACGGCCCTTCTGGTAGCTGGTAGCGGAGCCGGGCGTGTGACCGGCCCCGGTATGTCCGGCGGCGAGGCTTACTGCCCCGACCGCCCCGGCCTGCCAGCTCTGGTGTCGCTCGACAGGTTGCCCGCCCGGGGGCGGAACGCCGGATTTGCGGCGCACGATGCGTCAAGGCCTGCGGTCGGCCGGCGCAGGATATCGGTGCGCCGTAGCAGGCTTGGCCTCGCGGCCGTTCGCATCGCCACCGTCGGACCTCCGGGACGCCCCATCGGGGGAGGGGAGGAATGGACAACCCCATTATGGACGGCCGCGCAAGCCCTCCCACTCGAGGCGTGCCGCGTTGCGATGGGACTGCAACATCCGGAGCGGCCGCGCTAGCGCAGCGGCAGGCGCACCACGCTCGCGTTCGTGCCGCCCTTGCGGTCCCGCGCCTTGACGGTGAGCGACAGCGTGCCGGCGGTCCCACCCTTCCTCGGGGTCACCACGGCCACCCAGGTGGTGGACGTGCGCTTCGTCATCGTGATCGTCCACGGAGCGAGGCCGGGCTGGCGGACGACGACCTTCGGGGTCGCGGACAGCGGCTCGGCCGAGACAGCGGTCAGCGTGAACCGCTTGCCGCGTGTCGCGGCCGTCACGGTCGTGGCCAGCCGGAAGGCATCCGCGGCCACGCTGACCCGCTGGGAGGCGGCCTGGGTCCCGTTGGTGGCCGTCACGACGATCCGGTAGATGCCTCGCGGGGCGTAGGCGCCGGCGTCGGTCTTGCCGTTCCACGCCCAGCGGGCGGGGCCGGCGGGGAGCGCCTTGTCGGTCAGACCGGCGCGGACCAGGTTGCCGGCCCGGTCGAGGACGCGGACCGTGACCGTGGCCGGGACGAGCAGCGAGAAGGCCGCCGTGGTCTTCGTCGCGAGCGCGTCGCCGTCCTGCGGGAAGAAGTTGACGGGGCTGCGCGTCAGCGTCTTGAGCGCGCTGTAGGCATCGACCGCGGTCGTCACGGGCGCCCCCGGGTTGCCGGCCGCGTCCACGGGTGTGAGGGTGACGACATAGCGTCCATCGGCGAGCGGCGCTCCGGTCGCGGTGCGGCCGTCCCAGGCGATCCCGCCGGCGCCGGAGGCGACCCGGGTGGTGATGGTGCGGACGACGGATCCGGCGGCATCGGCCACGGCCGCGGTGACGGTGCCCGGCTCGGAGACGGTGAACGGGAGGGTCACGGACTCGAGGGATCCGTCGCCGTTGGGCGTCACCGTGGGGAGCGTGTCACCCGCGGCGGCGACTTCGAGGACCGGCGCCGTCGTGTCGATCACGAGGTCTGTCGTCACGGTGCCGCGGTTGCCGGCGGCATCGCGGGAGGTCACGGTCATGGTGTGCGGGCCCTCGCCCTCGATCACGACCGGACCCGTGCCGAGGTGCGTCGTCGTGCCCCCGTCGATGCTGATCCCGCTCGCAGCCACGCCGGAGGCGGCATCCCTGATGGAGGGCGTGACAGTGACCGGACCCCGCCAGGTGCCGGCGGCCAGCCCGGCCGTGCCCGCGAGGCCCAGCGTGATGACCGGTGCCCGGGTGTCGATCCTGAGCGTGAGTGCCTTCCAGGCCTCCTTGATGCCCGCCTTGTCGACCGCCCGGTACTCGAACAGCTGGGTGCCGTTCTCGGCCACGGTCGCCGGGCTCGCGTACGTCGTCGACGCGCCGCCGTTGAGGCGCCAGCTGATCGTCTTGACGCCGGAGGCGGCGTCGTGCGCCGCGAGCGTGATCGAGGTCGGGGACACGAGCCAGCCCGAGGCGCCCTCCGTCGCCACCGGCGTTGCCGTGGTGACCGGCGCCGTGCCGTCGACGGTGAACGTCCCGCTGCGGGTGATGGCGCCGTTGGCCCACGTGTCGGCGGCGCGCATCGACCAGGTGTAGTTGCCGTCCGGCACCGGTGCGCCGGCCGAGGTGCGCAGGTCCCAGGCGAAGCGGGCGATGTCCGCGGTCATGGACAGCGTCTTCACGGTGGTGCCGGCGGCGTTCCGGACGGTGAAGGCGGCGGCGGCCGTCTCGGAGAGACGCGTCGTGACGACCAGCTCGTCGCTGACGTTGTCGGCGTTGGGCGAGAGCCACGCGGGGCTCTCGTCGAGGGTCCACGCGGTGACGGGTGTGCTGTCCCGCGGGACGAGCGCCGCCGCACGCACGAAGCCGCGCGCGGATCCGCCCAGGACGCCCACCCCGAGGATGCGCGTGCCGTCGGCCGCGGGCGGTGCCTCCTCGGTGACCCGCAGGCGGGTGCCGACGGCGAGCGTGGACCCGGGGATCGCGTCTGGCGCCGAGGCGGCATCGGCGGTCGCGAACAGGCCGGCTCCGTCGGCGGCGGCCACCTCGGCGGCACCCGGGACCACGAAGTCGGCGGGATCTGCGTCCGTCCGCGGGACGGCGGGCGCCACGACGTCGTGGGCGGTGAGATCGAGATCGCCGATCAGCGAGCGGTAGAACCCCGAGGGAGCCGACGCGTCGGGGTCCATCAGGAACCGCAGGCCGGGTGTCCGCTGCGAGGCGTACGGGCCCAGGACATGGGCGTGGTACGTGGGGGCGGCGCGGAAGACCTCCGCCATCGAGCGGTTCGTGGTGAACAGCTGGCGTACGGTGCTCACGACCGGGTGCGAGGGATGCCCCTCGGCGAACACCGCGCGCGCCCCCGCGCCGATGAAGCCGGCGCCGAAGTTGTCGATGCGCAGCCGGGCGTCCGCGAAGGACCCGACCGCGAGGCCGGGCTCCGTGTTCCCCGAGGCGTAGCACAGGTGATAGAGCAGCACGACCGCGTTGGGCGCGAGGCGGATGCTGCTCCGGAGGTAGTCCTCGCCGTAGTAGACGGTCCTGGTCGAGTCGGCGCCGGTGCCCGGGTCGAGGCCCAGGCCGTTCTTGGTGGTCGTCTGGAACGGCGGGTAGATGCTGGGCCAGCCGTTGCCATGTCCGAGGTACACGAGGATGTTCGCACCCTGCACGGCCGCCTTCACCTTCGCCCAGGTCGCGTTGGGCGTGTAGACCTTCACGACGTTGGGCGTGTAGCGCTTCGCCTCGGCGACGACCTGGTCGGCGTCGTCCTTGTAGTGCGCGGTCGAGCTGCCGACTGGGCCCACGATGACGACGACCTTGGCGGACGACGCCGCGAGGACCGGGACGACGGGCATCGCGAGGCCCAGGAGCATGACGGACAGGGCGGCGATGAGGGCGCGTCGCAAGGATCCGACTCCATTGTGCCCGGGGCGGGCTGGGCGATGGCCTGCGTATCCTCACCCAACCCCACACAACCCACCAGCGGTGGAAGGTCCCGTACGACCCCGCCCGATGGTCCTGCCGCCTCGCGAGACGGGTGGTGCCCCGGGGTGCCACCATGGGCCCATGACCCGCCTCCCGGTGCGGACCGGCGCCGACGTCCACCTGGCCGATGCCTTCGGGCAGCCGGGATGTCCGCCATGTCGGGAGCGCGACCGGACGGCGACGGGCTACCTCGAATCGATCCTGGCCGAGAGCGTCAACGACGTCCCGTTCCGACGGATGCTGGATGCCGCGCGCGGGTTCTGCCCCGTCCATGCGCGTGCCGTGCTGGCAGCCGACCGGGCCCGCGCCGGGAGCCTCGGCGGCGCGATCCTGCTGCGCGCGACGCTCGTGGCCCGGTTGCGCGACCTCGAGGCGGTGCACGGGGCAGGCGGCTGGACGCGGGCGCGGCGATCGGCCGAGGCGGCGCGGCGCCCGGCCTGCCCGGCCTGCCAGCGGATCGCGGAGGCCGACGCGGGTGTCGTGGAGGGGCTGGTGCGCGTCGCGGAGGATCCGTCCTGGGCCGAAGCAGTGTCGGGAGCCCCGTTCTGCCTCGATCACCTCGTCGCGCTCATGGACCGCCGGACGGTCCCCGCATGGTGGCCGGCCATCGAGGGCCGCCAGCTCGAGCGGCTGCGCGACCTGCGCGACCGCCTCGAGCGGTTCGCGCATGCGTCGGCGCATGACCGGCGGCACCTCCAGACCGACGACCAGGTGGCGTCGGTGGACGAGGCGGCGGATCTGCTCGCCGGGGGCTCGGGGTAGAGTCGTCGGGTCAGCCGTCCGCCATCCGTCCGCGAGGGAGTCCGCCATCCGTCCGATCCGGATCGCCGCCCAGATCCATCCCCAGCAGGGGACGTGGCAGGGGCTCCGCAACGCGGCCCTCGAGGCGGAGCGGCTGGGCTACGACATCGCGTATGACTGGGACCACTTCTTCCCGCTGTACGGCGACCGGGACGGGCCGCACTTCGAGGCGTGGAGCGTGCTGGCCGCCTGGGCGGAGGCGACGACCACGATCGAGATCGGGCCGCTGGTGACGTGCATCGGCTACCGCAACCCCGACTATCTCGCGGACGTCGCGCGCACGACCGATCACATCAGCGGCGGGCGCGTGATCCTGGGTCTCGGCGCCGGCTGGCAGCGGCGCGACTACGACGAGTACGGATACGACTTCGGGACCGTGGCCTCGCGTCTGACGTCGCTGGAGCAGGCGATGCCGCGGATCCTCGGCCGGTTGGAGCGGCTCAACCCGCCGCCCGTACGGACGATGCCGATCCTGATCGCCGGGGTGGGGGAGCGGCGGACCCTGCGGCTCGTGGCCCGCCACGCGGACGGGTGGCACGCCTCGTTCCCGGAGTCCGCGGACGTGCTGGTGCCCAAGGTCGAGGCCCTGCGCCGCTGGTGCGAGGTGGAGGGCCGGGATCCCGCGGACATCGAGTGGGGGCTGGGCGTGGAGCCCGAGGACCGCGACCGGTTCCTGCGCGAGGACGCGGATCGCTGCCTCGAGCTCGGGTTCACGCAGTTCACGCTCGGCTTCAACGGGCCCGACTGGCCCGTCGCCGACGGCGAGCCCTGGCTGCGCTGGCGCGACGAGCGCAACCAGGGGCGCTGAGCGGCCGCTCGAGGCTCAGCCGCCGGACACCGCCGGGATGATGTGCACGTCGGCGCCGGGCGGGACCCGGGTGTCGAGGGAGGCGCGCTCGCCGTCGACGAAGACGTTGAGGTGCGTCCGGATCAACGGGCCGGCATCGAGCACGCGGTTGTCCAGCCCCGGCACGCGCCGGTCGAGGTCGGCGATCACCTCGAGGACCGTGACGCCACGCGCCTCCATGTGCCGCTCGGCGCCGAGGAACAGGGCCACCAGGGCCCGCGGCAGGTGGACGACCGCAGGCGGCCCGGCATCAGGCGACGACATGCGTCTCCACCGACCAGATCGGCGGCAGGTTGTCGGCGACCTTCGACCACGTCCGGCCCTCGTCGGCCGAGCCGTAGACCTGGCCCGTGCTCGTCCCGAAGTACACGCCGACCGGGTCGAGGCGGTCGACGGCCATGGCCTCGCCCCGGCGGCCGCTGAGCGTCCGCGGTGTCCCGTACAGTGTCCCGGACACGATCGATGGGCAGCGGGAGGATCTGGACCCAGATGGCGAGCGGAGCGAACGCGGTCCGGAGGCGGACGCCGCCGACGACGCTCGTGGTCGCCCTGGTGCCGCTCGCGGTCGCGGTCAACTTCGTGGCCAACCTCGCCGCGTCCACCCTGGCGCTGCCGATCTACCTCGACACCGTCGGGACGTTCCTCGCCGCCGTGCTGCTGGGGCCCTGGTGGGGCGCGCTCGTGGGGGTCCTCACCAATGGCGTGGGAGCCTGGCAGAACGGGGTCTCGAATGTGCTGTTCGCCCCAGTCAACGTGGCCGCCGCGCTGGTGTGGGGATACGGGATCCGGTCGCTGGGCCTCGGCCGGAACGTCGTGTCGTTCTTCGGGCTGGCCGTCATCGTCGGGATCGTGACGGGCGCCTTGTCGACACCGATCGTGATCTTCCTCGGGTATGCGACCGGGCATCCGTCCGATCTGCTCACGGCCGGCCTGCTCGGCGCCGGCCTGCCGCTTGGCGTGGCGGTCCTGGGTTCGAGCGTGCTGTCATCGGTTGCCGACAAGGTGGTCTCCGCCTACGCGGGTCTCGGGCTCACGGCGGCGCTCCCGGTCCCGGTGGCGAGTCGGGCGCTCCTCCCCGATCAGCCGGGCGCTCGCCGGCTGCTCGTCGCGGTCGTCGGAATCCTGGCCGGGATCGCGATGGCGTTCCTGGTCGCGCTTCCGGCGCCGACCGCCTGAGCGGCGTGACCCCGGTGCCGGCCGCCGACGGCGCCGACCCCCTTCAACCTCCCGAGCCGCTCGTGTCCGTCGCCGGGCTCCGTGTGCGCTACCCGGGCGCCGCTGCCCACGCCCTGGCCGGTGTGTCGTTCGTGCTGCGCGCGGGTGAGGTCGTTGGCATGCTGGGGCAGAACGGGGCCGGCAAGTCGACCCTCTGCCGTTGTCTCAACGGGATCGTGCCGCAGCTGGTGGAGGCGGACGTCGAGGGTTCGGTGATCGTCGCCGGCACGGACGCCCTGCGGACGCCGGTGCGACGCATGGCGCCGCTGGTCGGGGTCGTGCTCGACGAACCGACGGCGCAGCTGAGCCAGGGGACGGTCGGCGAGGAGGTGGCGCTGGGCCTCGAGTCGATGGGGGTCCCGTACGAGGCGATGGTCGCCCGCGTCGACGCCGCGCTGGAGCGAGCCGGGCTCGCGGGACTCTCGGACCGGCCGCCGCTGACCCTCTCCGGCGGCCAGCAGCAGCGGTTGGTGCTGGCCTCGGCGATCGCGATGCGACCGCGGCTGCTCGTCCTCGATGAGCCCACCGCCGGGCTCGACCCGCGCCGGCGGGCCGCGGTGTTCGAGCTGCTGGCCGAGCTCGCGGCCGACGGCATGGCGATCCTCGTGGTGGAGCACGACGTGGAGCTCCTCGCCGAGGCCGCGGACCGGCTGCTGGTGCTCCACGACGGTGAGCTCATCGCCCAGGGCACACCCGCCGAGGTCCTGGGCGACGTCACGGGGATGCGCAACGCCGGGATCCGGGTGCCGGACGTCACGGCCGTCGCGGCGGCGCTGGACCCGGGCGGCCCGCTCCCGGTGACGTTCGCCGACGGCGTCACGCGGCTGGGAGGGCCCACGTGACCCGTACCGCGCCCATCGTCGTCGTCGACCGCGTGCGGTATCGCTACCCGGGCGGCGTCGTGGCGCTGGACGACGTGAGCCTGACCGTGGCACCGGGCGAGGTCGTGGGCATCGCCGGCACGAACGGCGCGGGCAAATCCACGCTCGTGCGCCTCCTGGACGGCCTGCTCCTCCCGACGACCGGGACCGTGACGATCGATGGCCGGGACACGCGTCGCGTCCCGGTCCACGAGCTCGCCCGGACCGTGGGTCTCGTGTTCCAGCACCCGCGCTCACAGCTGTTCGCGCGGACCGTCGCGGAGGAGCTGGCCTTCGGGCCGCGGAACCTGGGCCTCGCGCCGGACAGGGTGGGGGAGCGGGTCGCCCTGGCGGCGGGCCGGCTCGGCATCGAGGGCGTGCTCCACGCTTCGCCCCTCTCGCTGCCGGGCCCGGTCCGGCGGCTGGTCGCGATCGCCTCGGTGCTCGCGATGGAGCCGCGGGTCCTCGTGCTCGACGAGCCCACGACCGGCCAGGACCACCCGACGGTCGATCGCGTCGCGGACCTCATCGGGAGCGTCGCCGCGGACGGGGTCGCCGTCGTCTGCGTGGCGCACGACATGCGGCTCCTCGCCGGGGCCGCGAGCCGCCTTGTGACCATGGCCTCGGGGCGCATCGTGGCGGATGGGAGCCCTCGCGAGGTCTTCGCCGACCCGGCGGCGCTCGATGCGGCGGGGCTCGAGGCGCCGCAGGTCGTGCGGCTCGCGAGGGCGCTGCCGGGCACGGCGGCCGGGCCACCCCTGCTCACCGTGCCCGAGCTCGTCCGTGCGCTCTCCGCAGATGGGCCCGAGCGACCGGTCCCGGGGGGCGGCGGGTGAGCACCGCGGCGCCCGCGCTCCTGAGCTACGTCTCAGGCCGGTCCTGGCTCCACCGGGCGAGCCCGCTGCCCAAGCTCGCCTGGCTGGCCGCCGCGGTGCCGGCCGTGCTGCTGACCTACGAGCCGGCCGTGCTCGCGGCGGGCCTCGCCGCCGGGTTGCTGGTCTGCCTGTCGGGCGGCGTTGGCCGCGCCTGGCTGCGAACCGTCGTCGCGCTCGCGCCGATCGGTGCCTCCATCGTCGTGCTGCAGACGCTGGCACCCGTCGCCTGTCACGCAGGCTGCACCGCCGCGGCGACGATCGGGCCCGTGACGCTGTACCAGGAGGGCCTCTCGCACGCCATCGCGCTCGTCGGGCGGCTCCTCGTCCTCGAAACGGTCGCGGTCGCCGCCCTCGCGACCACCCACCCGTCCGACCTGTTCGCGGCCCTGCGCCGGCTCCACCTGCCGTACGAGATCGCGCTGATGGCGATGCTCTCGCTCCAGCTCATCGGGCAGCTGCAGCAGGAGCTCCACGACGTGCTCGCGGCGCAGCGGGCGCGCGGGCTGCGCGCGACGGGGATCGCGGCCCTGGCGCCGACGCTCGTGCCGGTGGTGGCCGGCGCCTTCGACCGCCTGACGATGCTCGTCCTGGGCCTGGAGGCCCGCGGCCTGGGGGGTGGGCCGCGGACGTCGTATCGGCGCGTGGCGCTGGGGCCGGCAGGCGTGGCTTCCATCGTCGCAGCGCTCGCCGCGGGATGCGCCGGGACGTGGCTCGCCCTGACCCGCTGGGGCGCCGCCGATGCCGCCGTGCTGGTCCTGCCGGCGCCTGCGGCCATCGCGGTCGTGGTGGTGGCTGCGATCATCTTCGTCGTCGTCATGACCCGCGGCCTGCGCTCGCTGGCCCGGAGCTGATCGCGGCCCCGCGCCGCCCGAGGTGAGCCGTGCCCATCCCCGTGGTCCTCGTCGTCGGCAGCACGATGATCGACCTCATCGCCTACGCCGAGCGCCTCCCCGAGGCGGGGGAGACGCTGGTGGGCACGGGCTTCGCGATGGGGTTCGGCGGCAAGGGCGCCAACCAGGCCGTGGCGGCGGCGCGCCTCGGGGCCAGGGTCGCGCTGGTGAACGCGGTCGGCGAGGACGCCTACGGAGCGGAGACCCTCGCGAACCTTGCCGCGCAGGGCGTCGACACCGCCTACGTCCGGCGCGTGCCGGGCTCCTCGGGCGTCGCCCCGATCTGGGTGGAGGCGGTCGCGGCGCTCGGCCCGCATGTCGTGGTCGGGCAGTTCGAGATCCCGCAGGCCGTCACGGCGGCGGCCCTCGAGGCGGCCCGAGCGGCCGGCGCGGTGACCGTGCTCAACCCCGCGCCCGCCGCCGACCCCGACCCGGCGCTCCTCGCGGCCACGGACTGGCTCGTGCCCAACGAACATGAGTTCGCGCTGCTCGGCGGCGGGACGCTCGACGGTGACGTGGCCCGCGAGGACGCGCGCATCGCCCGCCTCGGGGAGCGGCTCGGCGTCGCACTCGTGGTGACGCTGGGGGAACGGGGCGCGGCCATCGCGACCCGTGGCGGTCCCGTGATCCGTGTCCCCGCCGTGCCCGTGCGGGCCGTGGACACGACGGGCGCCGGCGACGCCTTCGTGGGCGCGTTCGCGGTCGGCCTGGCCGAGGGCTGGGACGCGATCGACGCGGTCCGCCTCGGCTGCGCCTTCGCCGCCGACAGCGTCACGCGCCCGGGTACCCAGCGCTCGTTCGCGGACCGGGCCGACGCCGCGACCATCCGGGCGGCGATCCGGGCATGAGGCCTCGCCCGGGTCCCGGGCCGGGGTCCGCCGGGCGTGTCCGCGGCCCCATGGCATGATCGCCGGCATGGGGCCCATGGACGCACCCACCACGCCGGGTGAGGTCGCGCGTCGCGTCCGGGCGGTCAGCGGCGTCCCGTGGCGCCGGCTGTTCGGCTACCTGCGGCCCCACCTGGCGCCGTTCGGCATCGCGCTCGTCGGCCTCGTGCTCGGCTCGGGGCTCTCGCTCCTGGTCCCGCTCGTGGTGGCGGGGCTCGTCACGTCCGTCGTGGCGGGCGGCGATGGCGCCGGCCTCGACCGCCTCATCTTGGGGCTCGTCGTGCTGTTCCTGACCCAGTCGGTCGGCGGGTTCGTCCAGTCCTATCTGCTGGGCGTCGTGGGCGAGCGGATCGTGGCCCGGATGCGGGGACAGCTGTTCGAGCGGCTCGTCACCCTCTCGCTGGACTTCCACGCACGGAGCCGGGTGGGGGAGCTGGTCTCGCGGCTCTCGAGCGACGTGACCCTCATCCGCACGATGCTGACCCAGACGACGACGTCGCTGCTCTCCTCGGTCATCGGCCTCGTGGGCTCCGTTGTCATCCTGTTCACGCTCAGCCCCACCCTGCTGCTCGTCGCGCTCCTGCTCGCCCCGGCCCTGATCGCTGTCGCGATCGTCTTCGGCCGGCCGCTCCAGCGGGTCAGCACGAGGTCCAGGACGCCATCGCCCACAGCACGGTCACGGCCGAGGAGGCCCTGGGCGGGATCCGCGTGGTGAAGAGCTACGTCCGTGAGCGGTTCGAGACGGAGCGCTACGCGACGGATCTGTCGGGGGTCGTGGCGCAGGGCTCGTGGCTTGCGCTGTGGCGGGCCGGGTTCGGCGGCCTCATGGGCTTCCTCGGGTTCGGGGCCATCGCGGTGCTGCTCTGGTACACCGGTCACCAGGTGATCGACGGCAGCCTGGGGGTCGGGACGCTGACGGGCTTCCTCCTCTACGGCGTGACCATCGGCGGCAGCCTGGCCACCATCGCCGGCCTGTACGGCCAGTTCCGCGAGGGTACGGGCGCGGTCACCCGCGTGTTCGAGATCCTGGACATGGAGCCGTCGATCCGCTACGCGGCCGACGCGGTCGACCTGGGCGAGATCGCGGGCGCCATCGCGATCGACGGGGTCTCGTTCGCATATGACGGGGTCACCGACGTCCTGCGCGACGTGACGCTCGACATCCGGGCGGGTGAGGTCCTGGCCCTGGTCGGGCCGTCGGGCTCGGGCAAGACGACGCTGGTCGGGCTGCTGCCGCGGCTGTGGGACGTGACCCGCGGCTCGATCCGCATCGACGGCGTGGACGGTCCGACACCTGATGACCGCGAGCCTCCGGGCGCGGATCGGCCTCGTGCCCCAGGAGGCGGTCCTGTTCGGTGGGTCGGTCCGCGACAACATCCGCTACGGGCGCCTCGACGCGACCGAGGAGGAGATCCGCGCCGCTGCCCGGTCGGCCAACGCGGACGACTTCATCACGGCGCTGCCGGACGGCTACGACACGCTGGTCGGGGACCGGGGCTCGCGCCTGTCCGGCGGCCAGCGCCAGCGGATCGCCATCGCCCGCGCCATCCTCAAGGACCCGCCGATCCTGCTGCTCGACGGCGCTCGACCGGCTCAAGGTGGGCCGGACCACGGTCATCGTCGCGCACCGCCTCTCGACCATCCGGGCGGCGGCGCGGATCGCCGTGGTCGACGACGGCTGGCTGGTGGAGCTGGGCTCCCACGAGGAGCTCCTCGCGCAGGGCGGGCCGTACGCGCGGCTCTACCGGCTTCAGTTCGAGGCGGACGAGGAGTCACCCTCCGTCGCGGTGACGCGCGCCTGATCCTCCTCGATGTCGGCGATCTGGACCGGGGGCCGTCGATCGGGCCGGATCGGGATCGCCGCCGGGCGCCGGCCGGCCGCGGCGCGCAGGGCGCGAACGCCGGGCATTTGACCGATCGGCGGGTCGGGCCGCAGGCTCACCCGGTGCGTGGCTTGCAGGCGACCCGGGCGCTGGCGGCGGTCCTGCTCGCGATCGCGGTGGTCGCCTGCGGGGCGGCGCCCGACCCGACGCGCCTGCCGTCCGGGGTCGATCCGGTGGGGTCCGCGGCCCCCGGCACCACGGCCGCACCGGCACCCGTCCCGATCCCGGGCCACGAGCTCTATGGCTTCCTGCCGTACTGGGAGATAGATCGGGACGGGATGGCCCAGCACGTGGCCGGGACGCCGCTCACGACGCTGGCGCTGTTCAGCGTGACGCACACCGCCAAGGGCGCCATCAACGCGAAGCAGCGCGGCTACCAGCTGATCGCCGGCGACACCGGAGCGCGCCTGATCACGGAGGCCCACGACCGCGGCACCCGGGTCGAGCTCGTGTACACGAGCTTCGGGGCGGCTCGGAACCGCACGCTGCTGGAGAGCCAGGATCTCCAGGCCACGGTCATCGCGTCGCTCGTCGCCCTCGCGACGCAGCTCGGCGTCGACGGGATCAACGTGGACATCGAGGCGCTCGATCCCCTCCTCGTGCCGGCCTACGGCGGGTTCGTCAGCGGCCTGCGGGCCGCCGTGCGCGCCGTGGACCCCGCGCACACCGTGTCGGTGGCGACCGGTGCCCACGCCCTGGGGGCAGGCATGGCCGCCGCCGCATCCGCCGCGGGCGCAGACCGAATCTTCCTGATGGGCTACGACTACCGGACGGGCGGCTCGGAGCCGGGCGCGTCGGCGCCGCTGGACCGCGGCGACGGCGGGTCGCAGTCCCTGCGCCGCTCCCTGGACCTGTACGCGACCCTGGGCGTCGATCCCGAGCGACTGCTGCTGGGCCTGCCGCTGTACGGGGTCGCCTGGCCGGTCGCGGGGCCCGTGATCGGGGCACCGTCGACGGGGCGCGGGGACGCGTGGTTCCCGCGCGACCACGTCGACCTGCTGGGGGATTCCTCGGTCGCCCCGCTCCGCGACGCGGTCGAGCAGGTCGAGGTCTACCTCCTGGCCTCCGACGGCACCGTGGGACCACCGTCGCCCGACACATCACCCGAGACATCACCGGACGCGTCGCCCCGTGCGTCAGCCACCATCGGGCCGGACCGGACGTGGCAGGCCGTCTACGTGGATTCGCCGGCCACCCTGGCCCCCAAGCTCGCCCTCGCGAACGAGCGCGGCCTCGCCGGCGCCGGCTTCTGGGCGATCGGGTACGAGCGCGGCCTGCCCGGCTACACGGACCTCATGACCCGCTTCGCGAAGGGCGAGACGCTCCGGTTGCCCGACCCCGACGGCGACGAGCACCAGGCACAGGGCGACGGCGACGATGATCGACCGCCGCCCATCCATGGCTTCAGGTCCAGCGGAGGTCGTGTGTGGTTCACGTGGGGCGTCGTCAGCAAACCCGGGCGCCGCAGCCCCAGAACTGCCCGATGCCGAACATGAACATCACGATCACGACGGTGACGATGTGAACGAAATCGCCACTGCCACCTTGATCCAGTCTCCGGTCGTGGCGGGCGCTGGTTCGGTCGGTCGTGTCACGTCGGGCATCGTGCTCCCACCCCCAGCTTCGATGCAACGCGACGGGAACGAAGCCGACCGCGCATCTGGATCGGACCCTATTCGCGCCCGAAGGTCGAGCAAGGGCTGAAGGTCACAACGGCCACGACGGCAGCCGGCGGCCTGATCGGTGTTGGCCTCCCAAGCGTCGCCGGGCTTGACAGCGCGCGCGTCCGGGCGTTCAATGTCGACCTTCTCCATAACCTCGAGGTTATTGTATGTCGGTCGACCAGCTCAGCGTCGTCTTCGGGGCCCTCGCGGACCCGACCCGGCGCGCCATCCTCGCCAGCCTCGCGGGCGGGGAGCGGACCGTGGCGGAGCTCGGCGCCCCGTTCACCATCTCGCAGCCGGCCGTGTCAAAGCACCTGCGCGTGCTCGAGGAGGCGGGTCTCATCACCCGGAGTCGGCGGGCGACCGCCCGCCTGAGCCACCTCCGGGCGGAGCCGCTCCGCGAGGCCGCGTCATGGCTGGTCGGCTACCGCGAGTTCTGGGCGGAGAGCTTCGAGAGGCTCGACGAGCTGCTCGCCACGCTCCAGGCCGATGGGCCGGGGGCGACACCACCGCCGGCAACCCCGGAAGGAGACGTCCCGTGACCACCGCCGCCATGCGCGTGACCGCCGAGCCCGGCACCGCCCTCATCGAGACCGAGCGCGAGGTCGACGGGCCGCGCGACCTCGTCTACCGCGCCTTCACGGACCCGGCGTTGCTGGCCCAGTGGCTTGGCCCGCGCCGCCTCGCGATGCGCGTCGAGGCGTACGACGTCCGCCACGGGGGCGCGTGGCGGTACGTGCACGTCGACGCCGACGGGACCGAGTACGCCTTCCGCGGCGTCTTCCATGGCGATCCGAGGCCGGATCGCATCGTGCAGACGTTCGAGTTCGAGGGGGCGCCCGGTCACGTCTCGCTGGACACCCTGGTCCTGGAGGACCTGGGACGCCGGACGCGGATGCGCACGATCTCCGCCTTCCAGAGCGTCGAGGCCCGCGATTCGATGCTGGCCAGCGGCATGGCCGGGGGCATGGAGGAGGGATACGCCCGACTGGACGAGCTCCTCGCGCGCCTCGGCGCCTGACCCACGCAGCCTCGAACCACCAGGAGGCACCCGACGTGCAGTTCAAGCTCGAGGTCGTCGTCGTTCCCGTGTCCGACGTGGACCGCTCCAAGGCGTTCTACGCCGATCAGCTCGGCTTCCCGGTCGATGTCGATCACGCCCCCAACGAGCACTTCCGGGTCGTCCAGATGACGCCCGAGGGATCCGGGTGCTCGGTCACCATCGGCACCGGGCTCGCCGACATGGCCCCCGGATCGCTCCAGGGCCTGCAGCTCAGTGTCGCCGACATCGAGGCGGCCCACGCCCTGTTCGCCGCCCGCGGCGTCGCGGTGAGCTCCATCCAGCACCACGACGGCACAGGATTCGCGGAGGGGAAGGGCCCGGACTGGAACTCGTTCTTCTTCTTCAGCGACCCCGACGGCAACGGCTGGTCCGTGCAGGAGAGCCCCAGGATGCGGGACGGTGCCGCAGGCTGAGTCCGGGTCGGCGCCTCAGTCCACGCCCAGCAGCGCGGGGACGAGCTCGGTCGCGCGACCCGTCACCACGTGGTCGAACCAGTGGGCGTTGGCGGCCGCGTCGGCGTTCGCCAGCCACGTCTCGGCGCCCCAGTCCTTCGCGTAGCGGACGTAGCCCGCGGCCGGGTACACGCTGCCCGAGGTGCCGATGGCGAGGAACACGAGGCGCTGCCCGGCCGCGTCGGCCGCCTTCACGAACTGGCGGAACGCCCACTCGTGGGCCGGGTCCAGCACCTCGCCGAACCACACGATGTCCGGGCGCATCAGCGCGCCGCAGACGCGGCAGGCGGGGAGGGGATGGGGGAGCTCGGTGGTGCGGTCCGCGATCGGCGGCGCGTCACAGCGGGAGCAGCGGGCTCGCCACAACGACCCGTGCAGCTCCACGAGGCGACGGTTGCCGGCCACGGCGTGGAGGCCGTCGACGTTCTGGGTCGTGAGGAGGAACCGCTCCCCCAGGATCCCCTCGGCCCGGGCGAGGGCGAGGTGAGCGCGGTTGGGGTGGGCGGCGGCGGCTCCCGACCGGCGCGCCGCGTAGAAGCGCCAGACCCGCTCGGGGTCCGCCTCGAACGCCTCTGGCGTGGCCACGTCCTCCACGCGGCTGCCCTCCCAGAGGCCACCGGAGCCACGGAACGTGGCGAGCCCGGACTCGGCCGAGATGCCGGCGCCCGTGAGGACGACGAGGCGCGTCTCGTCATCGATCCGCATGCGGGCCAGGTCCATGGACCGGATCGTATCCGGGGTCGCGGCTGCCGTCCTACCCGCCGCGGTCAGGCGGCCGGCCGGCGGTCCCAGCTGTAGATCTCCCCGCACGCGCAGGCGTAGGTCCACCGCTCCACGCGCCGGCCGTCGTGGTCGAGGGTCACCGACGGCGTCCGGTCCCGCTCCGCGCGCAGGGTCCCGTTCACGTGCCGGTGGTGGGCCACCGGGTATCGCCGCGGGTCCGTCGAGATGTCCACGAGCCAGTCCGCCATCGCCGGTCTCCCGCTGCAGATAGAACGCGCGTTCGATACTGTACCCGGATACCGCGGCCCGTGGGCGCGGCGGCGGTCAGACGGCGGCGGCCGGCAGGCTCACGCGGATGATGGTCGGGCCGCCGCTGGGGCTGAGGAGCTCGAGGCGGCCGTCCAGCGCCTCGACGCGGTCCCTGAGCCCGGCGAGGCCGCCGCCCGGGACCAGTGTGGCGCCGCCGGCGCCGTCGTCGCGGATCTCGACGAACAGCCAGCCGGGCTGGCGGATCAGCCGGATGCCGCAGCGCGTCGCGTGGCCGTGCTTGGCGACGTTCGTGAGCGCCTCGGAGACGACGTAGTAGGCCGCGCGCTCCACGCCGTGTGGCAGGCGCTCGCCCTGGGCGAGGGTGCTGTCCAGGTACGTCGGGATCGGACTGCGGCCGGCGACGGCCGCGAGCGCGGCGACCAGGCCGCGGTCCGTCAGGATCGCCGGCGCGGCGCCCCGGACGACGTCCCGCAGCTCGCCCAGCGCCTGCCGGGCCTGGTCGCGGGCGCCGCCGACGAGGCGCTTGGCCGCGGCGGGATCCGTGTCGATCTTGTCCTCCGCGAGCGAGAGGTCGATGGCGAGCATGACCAGCCGCTGCTGGGCGCCGTCGTGCAGGTCCCGCTCGATGCGGCGCAGCTCGCTGGCTTCGAGTTCGATGGCTGCCGAGCGGCTCCCGCGCAGGCGCTCGTTGTCGCGCCGCAGGGCTTCCGACGGGGACATGCACAGCAGGCCCTCGACGACCGCCCGGTGCAGGATCGCCAGGCCGCGCGTCACGGAGGCGGCGACCGGGAGCAGCACGAGCCCGATGACGAAGGCGATGCCGACGACGGCCCCGGCATTGAGGTGCAGGCCCCCGGTCTCGACCCGGGTCCACGCAGCTGGGAACAGCAGCGCGAGCGGCGCGAGGAGGAGCCCGGTGGCGAGGGCCCACAGCGTGACCGCGACGGCGAACTCGATCGCCGCGAGCGGCAACGCGACGAGCACGTAGACGACATCGAGCCACCGGCTCGCGTCGAAGAACGCGGCCTCGGAGAGCTTGCGGATCCAGGGGCCGTACGGCTCGCTGGGCGAGATCTCGGCGCGCTTGTACGGGTGCGCGATCAGCGGGCGGTCGTCGACGATCCCCATCCGCCAGCGCTCGACGCGGGCGGCGAGCCTCGCGGCCTCCACTCCGAGGGCCACGAACGCGAAGCCCACGAGGATGATCAGCAGCGACCCGCCGAGCGAGAACAGCGTGGTCACGAAGGAGAAGGCAACGATCGTCGTGAACAGGCCGAGGCCGATGGCGAAGACCGCCCGCCAGGTGGCCGGGTCGACGGGCGAGATGAGGAAGCTGGTGAGGAGCCCGCGTCGCGCACGCGCGGTTCCCGCGGGGGGCGGCCCCTGGACCGGGGGCGGCGGCGGGACCTGGCCGGGGACGGGGGCGGTGTCGGCGGTCATCGGGCCGACCCTACCACTCCGGACGCCGTGCGGCGGAGCGGGACGACGTGATGCATGGGTGCTTCATCCGTGACGGGCGATGGCATGACCCAACCGTAGGCGCCTCCGGCGCGTGCGCCCAGCCGGGCAGCGGGCATCTGCGGGATGGGGGAATCCCCACCATCGCCGCCCGATCACCGGAATCACGGCCCCAGAGTGCGGCATCATCTGCACATGGGCGTCGAGGGGCTGCGGGTCGTCATCGCGGAGGACTCCGTCCTGCTGCGCGAGGGCCTCACACGTCTTATCGAGGAATCTGGCGCGACGGTCGTGGCCAAGGCCGCGGATGGGCCTTCCTTCGTGCGGGCGGCCGTCGAGCACCGGCCCGACGTCTCTGTGGTTGACGTCCGGATGCCGCCGACCCAGCGTGACGAGGGGCTGCGGGCCGCCCTGGAGGCTCGGCGGCTCGTCCCGGGCACGCCCATCCTCGTCCTGAGCCAGTACGTGGAACGCCAGTACGCGAGCGAGCTGCTCGCCGACCGCGGCGGTGGGGTGGGCTACCTGCTCAAGGACCGCGTGGCGGACGTCCGGGAGTTCCTCGACGCGCTGCGCCGGGTCGCCCAGGGCGGGACGGCACTGGACCCCGAGGTCGTCGCCCAGCTCATGGTGCGGCGTCGCCAGGACGACCGCCTCTCCGCGCTCACGCCACGCGAGCGCGAGGTGCTCGCCGCCATGGCCGAGGGCCGCACCAACGCCGGCATCGCGCAGGCCCTCACCATCACGGAGGGCGCGGCCGAGAAGCACATCACCAGCATCATCGGCAAGCTCGACCTGCCGGACTCGAGGATCGACCATCGGCGCGTGCTCGCCGTCCTCGCCTACCTCGACAGCGATGGCTGAGCCGCGCGCCGCCGTGCTGCTGGTGGAGGACGAGGCGACGATCCGGATCGTCGCGCTCGCACGGACGCCCGGGTACCGGGGCACCCGGCCGAGGAGATCGTTGACTTCGGCCTCGTGGCCGGGGCCCGGTACCTCGCGAAGCCCTTCACGCGCGAGGGCCTCGCCGCGGCGGTGGCGGCGATCCTGGCGCGGGAGACGCCACCGGAACGCTAGGCGCCGACCTCGATCCGGCCGTTCCACAGGACGTAGTGCGTGCGCCACAGCTCGCGGTGGATGACCCGGCCCTTCGCGTCGCGCACGATCCGGGTGACCGAGACGTCCATCCCGTTGGACGGGTACTCCGTCTGCTCACGGACGCCGTGCCTGAGCGTCGACACGGTCACGACCTTCGTCGTGGCCAGGCGGACGTTGCTCACCGCCGGCTTGCTGAGCTCCACCGTGCGCCCGTCCGGGACGCCCCAGATCTGGTAGCGGACGTAGCCCCGGTTGCCGGCGCCACGGATCTTGAATGCCCGGATGACGATGGGGCGACCCGTGTCGTTGGTGAACGACATCGTCTGCCGGGCGCCGCCCATGATGGACACCGTCGCGTCGAGGCCCAGCGGGTAGCGGTTGATGTAGTACTTGTGGTTCGAGCGCGCGCCCATCTTGAGGCCCGCCCGCAGCGCCGCGTTGTACAGCGTCGTGGAGCTGGAGCACATGCCGCCACCGAGGGCGCCGGTCGGGTCGGTGTGGTCGGACCGGATCACGCCCCCCGGGCCGAACCCGCGCGCGGGGGTCACGGGCCAGATCGCGCGCCACCAGTCGAAGGTCTGGCCGGGCGCGAGCACCGTCCCGTTGATGATCTGCGCCGGGCGCCAGATGTTGGCTCCGAAGTAGTTGCGGTTGCTGATGGGGAAGTAGGTCGTCCAGCCGCCGAGCTTCACCATCAGGGGCGCCGACTTGCGGGCCTCCTCGGTCGTGAGCTTCGGAGCGACCACGGCCGTCGCGACGGCAACCCTGGTCGGCGTCCCGCCCGCGCTCCGAGCCTCGAGCTCGGCGACGATGCGCGCCACCGTCGCCTCCGCGTCGAGCGCGCGCCCGTCCTTGCCGGCGACCACGCCGATGATCTTCCCGCCGCGATTCTTGAGGAACGTTGCGTTCGCCGGCGCCTTCGCGACGGCCTTGGTCGCCGCGGCGAGCAACGCGGCGACGGACCTCGTGTCGGCGACGGGCACCACCGTGCGGCCGGGCCGGGTCTCGAAGCGCACCCAGCTCCGAACGGTGTCCGCCTTGATCGTCCAGGTCCTGGTGCTCCACGTCACGGTGATGTCGCCGACGAGCCTGGTCGCGCGCACCCGGGCGATGGCGACGGCCTCGTCGTCGATGGCTGGGGCGACGGCCAGCGTGGCGACCGGGATCACGACCGCGGGCGGGGCATCGGCGCCGCGGACGGCCGCCACCGCGGCGGCGACGACGGGCGCCGGATCCGCCGAGCGGCCCGCGCGAGCTGCCGACGTGACCGGCCCGACCGAGGTCAGGGCGATGGTCGCGTCGACGGGCCGCCGGTCGAGGGTCTCCACGGCAGCCACGACGGCGGCGGTCAGGGCCGCCTCGTCCATGAGCGCGCGCGGGGCGATCGCGGCGCCGTCGAGCGCCTGGCGCAGCTCGCCGATCGCGCGCTCGGCAGGCGTGCCCGCCCGACCGCTCGCCATGGCCTCGTCCACGATCGCGTCCACGTCGGGCCGCCGGCCGAAGTCGGCGTAGGGGATCGCGACGTCCCCGTCGGGCGTCCGGAGGATGACCCGGCCATCGTGGTAGGGGTAGGCGGCGGCGATGGCGGCCGCAGCCTGGATGCGGTCGAGGCCGGAGAGGTCGGCGGTTCCGGCGCGCACACCGGGCAGGATCCGGCCCTCATAGCCCGCGTCCCAGGCCACGAGCCCGCCGGCGGCCGCGGCGACCAGCAGCACGGGCACCAGCACGGCCGCCAGCAGGATGGCGACGCGCCGGCGTCGCCGCCGCGGGCCGGGTGCCGCGGGGACCGCGGTGGCCGGGGCAGGCACGGGCTCGGTCGGGACGGCCTCGGGCTCGGTCACGCCGCGCTCCCGGCGCCCAGGAAGGCGGCGCGGATCTCGCGGTCTCGGGCCGCCGCGCGGCGCTCGATCCGCAGCATGATGACGACCAGCAGCGCCGCGCCCGCCGCCACCATGACCTCCGTGACGAGCGCCAGGACCGACACTTGGTCCAGCATCGCGCCGAAGGCATTGACCGCCCCCTCGAGCGAGCGCGCCCGCAGGATCGAATCGAGTGCGAACCCCGTGATCACCCACTCGCCCACGATGCCCACGAGCCAGCTGCCGAAGAAGCCCAGCCACGCCGCGAGCACCATGAACAGGCCGCCGGCGCGCGGCTCGAGGCGGTACATGGCGTCCTGGACGATCCCCGGGACCTTGACCAGGTTGACGATCGGGATCATCGGGTAGAGGAACGCCTTCCAGGGGCCCCACGGGGGCGTCCCGCCACCGAGCGCCGGGATGTTGAGCACGACGCGGCTGAGCCAGATCCCGAAGCCCAGGACGGCCAGCACCAGCAAGCCGGTCCGCACGAGCGACGGCACGACGAGGCGCGCCTGGTCGAGGAGGTAGGCGTCGAGCGGGGCCGAGCTGCCCGAGGCGATGGCCGACAGGAACGCCTCCCGCATGGCGGGCATCGCCTGAAGCTGGAGAAACAGCAGGATGAGCCCCAGGGCGGCGACCGAGACGATCAGCAACGCGGTGACGACCGCCATCGCCAGCGACGACTCGTAGCCCCGGGCCGCCCGTTCCGCCACCGCCGAGGCCACGCGCACGTTGTGGCCCTCGTCGGGCATGGCCGCCTCGCGGCGCCCGCCGCACTTGTAGCAGCGGCTGTCCCGCTCGCGGTTGATCGACTTGCAGGCCGAGTAGACCCAGATGTCGTTCATGCGCGCTGAGGATAGGTACCCGCGGGCCGTCGCGTGCGGTCCCCACGGCACGTCCTGCCCTGCCGGAGGCCCGGCCGGCAGGCGTCGGCCGGCGCGGAGGTCAGATCGAGGCCCATTCGCCCGGACCCAGCTCGCATTCGCCGAACAGGCCCCGGCAGGCGTCGAGCCCATCGATCGTGACCGGAACGAGGTCCCGCCGCCACGTCTCCGGCGTCGTGCGCACCAGGTGCTCCGTGACGGGGTGGCCCTTGGGGGCCACGATCCGCTCGCCGTTGGGAGCGTAGCCGAGCTTCTCCGACACGCGCGCCGAGGCCTCGTTCCCGTCCACGTACCCGGACTCCGCGACACGCGCGCCGAGCTCCTCGAACGCCAGCCACAGGACCGCGGCGCGCATCTCCGTCCCGTACCCGCGACCCTGGTATTCGAGCCCCAGCCAGCTGCCGGTCAGGACCGACCGCCGCGCGGCGAACTCGCGCGCCGTCAGGTCCTGGAGGCCGATCGGCCGACCCTCGGCGATGACGGCCAGGCCCAGCGTCCAGGCGTCCGGCGTCCAGGCGCCGCGGGTCCGCCACCAGAACCCCAGGAACTGGCGCTCGAAGGCGGGCGAGGGTAGCTCGTCCCACGGGACCAGGAACGGGGTCTCGGGGCGGTCGTGCACACCCGCACGCGCGACGGCGGCGAGGGCGACCAGGTCCTCGTCGGTCGGGAGCCCCCCGACGCGCCCGACGCCGCCGCGCTGGTCCGAGAGCTGGAGGACCAGCTCGCCGCGCGCTACCCGGCGGAGAGCCGCCACGGGTTCCCGGTGGATCGGCTCGTCGCGGATGGCGTGCACTTCTTCGTCCTGCGCTCCCACGGCGCGCCGATGGGCTGCGGGGGATCCTGTTCGTGGACGACGGCGTGGAGCGGTACGGCGAGGTCAAGCGCATGGACGTGCGGCCGGCGAACCGCGGCTCGGGGTACGGGCGCAGGATCCTGGAACGACTCGCCGACCACGCACGCGACCGGGGTGTCGCGCTGCTGCGCCTCGAGACGGGCATCCACCAGGTCGAGGCCATCCGGCTCTACGAGTCGATGGGGTTCCGGCGGTGCGCCCCGTTCGGGCCGTACCGGGACGACCCGCTCAGCCCGTGCTACGAGCTGCGCCTGGGAGCGTCCTGAGCATAGCCACGCCAATCGGCGCGCGCACCCGCGCGACGACGCGAACACGCGATCGCGCGGCTCCTGTACGGTTGCCGGAACGTCAACCCCGAGCCCGGGGCACCCGCCCGGTTCGCGTACCGGGACGCAAGTGGAGGTCGGTGTGGTGGCGCAGGCTCGCGTGACATCCGGGCGGCTGTGCGAGAACGCGATCAGGGCGTTCGACCGGCTGTGCGCGGTGGAGCAGCAGCGCGCGGCGGATGCGGACGAGCTCACGCCGCGCCAGCGGCACCGTCGGCTCCTGCTCGAGACGCGCGCGCGCGCCAACGAGTGGATCGTGCCGCCCTCCCTCGCGCAGACCATCGCCGAGCTGATCGCCACCGCGGACCGGATCGAGGACCCGGTGCTCGCCCAGGTCTGGACGGACCATCTGCCCGTCGCGGTGCTGGCCTGCCTCGAGCGGCGGAGCCTCGCGCGCCGGATCGCCGATGGGCATCCGTTCGTCGCGCTGTCCTGAGGGCCCGGGGCCGGCGCCGGATGGCAATCGCCGGCGGCCGCGCCGCCACGGCGCACAGGCCCGGTTCGTGGGGCGCGCTCACGCGGCTTCGACCCGTGCATGCAGCGTGGACGAGGGCGCCGGTGATCGCCGCGTCCATGAGACGGCTCGGGCCCAGTTCGCGCCTTTTCGCCAACCCGCGTACGATCGTTCGACGTCCCGAACCCCGGGTCGGCACCAGATCGAGGCAAGATGACCAAGCATTCGAAGGCCGAGCGCGAGCGCCGCGCAGCGGAGAACGTCCGGATGGCCGAGGTCCAGCGCGCCTGGGAGGCCAGCATTCCGGCCCCCGTCGCGGCGGAGTTCGCCCGCGAGGTTGCCGCCGTTAACGCGCGCGGCCCGCTCCCGCCGCAGCCGGACATGGCGCCCGGAACCCTGCCGCGCCCGCCCCGCCCCGGCCGCGAGCCGAAGCCGAGCAAGGAAGAGACGACTCCCCGTCGTCGTTACTAGCGCGACCCGTCCCTGGAGGCCGGTGGCGGTGACGAGGACGCGATGAGACGGCGTCTGCCGACCATCCTGGCGATCGCCTCGCTGCCCGCCGCCCTGCTTGGCTATGCGCTGGGCACGCTCGTCCTGCGTGCCGTCCTGCCCGGGGCGTCGGACGGGATCCTGATGCTGTTCGTGCCGCTGCTTGTGGCCGGGCTGTTCATGGCGCCCTTCCTGGTTCCGTACCTCGACCGCAAGGCCAAGGCGGACCTCGCCGCCTACCGTGCGAGCCAGGCGGCGGACGAGGGAGCGGCCGCGAGCCCGAAGGCGTCGCCGAGGCGCTAGCCAGCGCTAGCGGTGCGCGTCGAGCGGCTCGGTGTCGTCCGGGCCGATGCCGACGCCGGTCCGCTGCCAGGCGGCGTAGGACGTGACCAGGTCCGCGTCATCCACGGTCAGCTCCGCCTCGAACGTCCCGCTCGCGTAGCGATAGGTGAACTCGTCCAGCCGCGTGTAGGTCTGCGCGGTCGGGACCACGATCAGCTCCGGGAAGCGGATCCATGCCGCCTTGATCGTGTGCGACGCCCCGATGCCCAGGCGCAGGCGCCGGATCGGCAGGGTGTTGGTCGCCGGGCTGCAGCCGAGGTCCACGTCCGTACAGCCCTTGAGCTTGCGGTCCGGCAGCCCGTCCACCGTCCAGCCGCCCTTCGCGTCGCGCGCCAGCGTCACGGTGCGCTGCTCGAACCCGCGCAGGTCGCGGACGTGCACGGCGG
The DNA here is from genome assembly GCA_038250545.1 of Candidatus Limnocylindrales bacterium. Classification (GTDB taxonomy): domain Bacteria; phylum Chloroflexota; class Limnocylindria; order Limnocylindrales; family CSP1-4; genus CAIXZV01. The sequence continues at coordinate 35,112 of JBBSCF010000029.1, forward strand.
TGGTCATCCCGGCCCCGTTGACGAGGACCCGGTACTCGGTCCGGACCGGCGTCCCACCATCCGCGCCCAGCACGGTGCCGATCAGGGACAGCCCGCCATCGCGGATCGTCATCGTGCACAGCTCGTCCGAGGCCAGCTCGTCCGAGCGTCGCCAGGTCACGCGCCGGGTCGTCATGGGCTGAGTGTAGACGCGGCGTTACCGGCCGATGCGATCGGGCCGAAGGCTGCGATGCCCGCGGTTGGCGAACCGGTAGGCGGCGAGGAAGGCCACCAGCAGCGTCACCGCGAGGTAGATCCACCAGATCACGTCCAGCCGCGAATCGCTGCCCGCGAACAGGCCGTGGACCGTGGCCAGCACGAGCACGACCACGGAGAGCGTGTGGAGGCTGCGCCAGAGCCTGGGGCCCACGGCGTCCCGCACCCAGAAGGACAGGGCGAACGCGAGGGCGGCCCACGCCGCGATCTGTCCGATCGCGACGGGGATCGTCCGGTAGGGCGAGAGGCCCGGGACGAGCAGGCTCCCGATGTCGAAGCCGATGTAGCTGTCGCCGAGCAGCAGGAAGACGTGGGCGGCCGTCAGGGCGAGGCCAGCGAGCGCCAGGACCCGGTGCAGCGTGAACGAGACGAGGCGGCCGACCATGGCGTCGATGAGGCCCGAGGCCATCCCGAGGCCGTAGGCGACGGACCCGGCGAAGGCGAGGTAGGCCAGGAACGCCGTGAGCCGGGAGGCCGTCCAGAACAGCTTGTCGCCGCTGATCGCACCGAGGGCTCCCGCGGCCGGGCCGGCCAGCACGCCGATGAGCAGGCCAACGGCGAGCAACGCCACGCCCAGCCCCACCTCGCGGCGCCCCCGCGCCGGCGCCACGGGCTCCACGGTGGCCACGGGCATGGTCGCGCTCGTGGACGGCACATGCGTCGCCGGGGTGGTCAGGCGATCCATCGCTCGATCCCCGGGAAGCGGAGCTGCGTGTCGCGGTCGGTGAGGGCGATGGCGGTCGCGCCCGCCTCGGCGAGCATCGGGGCCGCGGCGGCGCCCCGCAGGACGACGACCTTCGCGAGTGCCTCCGCGGCGATGGCGTCGGGGGCGATCACGGTGGCGCTGACGATGCCGGCGCGGGCGGGCTCGCCGGTGGCCGGATCGACGATGTGCGCCCGACCCGCCCAGTGATGGCGATAGGTGCCGGAGGTTGCCACACCCAGACGGACCGCCATCCCTGCGGGCAGGGTGATCGTGGTGATCGGGGCGAGGCTCGACGGGTCCTCGGCGCGGGGATCCTCCACCTGGATGGCGAACGGGACGCTGCCGTCGGACCGGACCGCGATGTCGCCGTCGCACTCCACGAGCGCGACGGGCAGGCGCAGGATTCCGGGGAGCGAGAGCGCCCGATCCGCCATCCAGCCCTTGGCGATGCCGGAGAGGTCCAGGCCGGTGCCCGCCTCTCGCTCGGCGAGATCGCCGGTGATTGACCAGCGCCCGGCCGGGACGGCCGACTCACCGGCCTCGGCGCGACGACGCGCCTCGAGCACGCCCGCGTCGACGATCCCGTGGGTGAGGCGGCGAGCCGAGGCGGCTGCGTGGAGCGACGCGGCGAGCGTGGGCCCGACGCGGACCGCGAGTGCCGGGTTCGCGTTGAGCCGCGACAGGTCGGAGTCGGGGTCGTGGCGGGTGACGAACGAGGCCCACGCGGCGATCCGATCCAGGATGGCCTGGGCCGTGGAATCGCCCGCGCCGCCGACCACGGCCGAGATCCAGCCGCCCATCGCGGGCCGCCGGGCGTAGCCCTGGATCACGGCTTGCCGCTGGCGCCCGTCGGGACGGGCGTCGGCTTGGGCGTCGGCTTGGCGGTGGGCTTGGGCGTCGGCTTGGCGGTCGCCGCGGGCTTGGGCGTCCCCGCGGGCTTGGGCGTGCTCGAGGTGGGCTTGGCCGTGGCCCGGGGCTTGGCCGTCGCCTTGGAGCCGTGCGTCGCCTTGGGCTTGGCGGTGGCCTTGGTCCTGGCGGTCGCCTTCGCCTTGATCGTGCTCACGGGCGTGGGCGACGGCGCCGGCGTCTCGACGACATCGGCCGCGGCCACGCCGGGCAGCGACGGGACCGCGCTCCCGGAGGGGGTTGCGTCGCTGGTCGATCCCGTGGCCACCGGCGCCTCGGGCGGGACCAGGATCACGACCAGGCCCAGCGTCGTCGCGACACCCGCCGCCATCGCGATGGCGCGCGTCGGCATGGGATCCGAGCGCCGCCGGGTGCGCTTGTAGGTGGGCACCGGGCGGACGGGCGGGTCGAGCGAGGGCCCTCGGCCGTCGGGACGGCGCGGATCGGTCTTCATGGCGTCACGGACACGGTCGGCGTCCTCCAGATGGTCTTGTACTCGGCATCGCTCCGGGACAGGCACCACACCCGGTACCAGACGCGGATCCCGGCCGGGGCGTCACCGTCCGTCAGGCTCGTGGCATCGCGCGACGTGACGACCGCCACAACGGTGTCGTGGTCCTCCGGCGGGTAGTGGATCTCGCTGTCGGTCGAGCGGACGACGCCGTACGCCCGGAAGGCCGAGCTGGAGCAGGTCGTCCAGGAGAGGACGGGGTTGCCCCCGTTGCGGTCGAGCGCGAGGGCCGGGGAATCCTGGGCCGGAGCCGCGGTCGGCCTGGGGGGTCGGCTTGGGGGTTGCCGTGGCCCTTGGCGTCGGCCTCGGCGTCGGGCGGGGGGTCGGCTTCGGCGTCACCCTGGGCCGCGCGGTGGCGGACTGGCCGGTCGCCGCGCCCTTCGCCTTCGGGGTCTGGCGCGGCGTCGCGCTCGGTTCTGGGGCGGTCGCGGTGGCCTCGGGGCTCGGGTCGTCGGCGATGATGGCGACCGGCTCCGGGGACACCGTGGGCTCGACCTCCATCTCGTCCAGCGGCTGATCGGCGGCGGCGACGGCTCCGAAAGGGGAGTGGCCACCCGAGAGGGTGATGGCGAGCGCCGCCATGATGGCGGTGACGCTCGAGGCCAAGACGAGAGGACGACGCTGGGGCATGCGTGCTCTCGGCTGCGACGGATCGACGGGCGCCGGACGCCGGGCCAGGGTGGTGGGCCGAGTGTCACCCACTGGTGGGCCAGAGGGACCTCGACGATCGTCCGGCGCATCGGACGACGATCGTCCCGGCGGCGTGCCGGGACGGGGTCAGGGGCTGCGCAGGGAGGGGCGCGGGTCCGGCATGGGGCTTGGGACGCGGATGCAGGGCCATCGTGACTCCGGGCGTTCAGTTGTATGCCTTCGAGTCGGCACGGCAACGGAAGGTTTCACCCGGCCTGAACTACGGGGTCTGTCAGGCGTGGCCACGACGGCGAAGCCCCGCCCTCCTCCCGGCGGCCGTCGGGGACGGTCGTGGACCGCGGGCACCGCCCGGCGCCAACTAGCGCGGCGAGGCGCCCAGGACGAGGACCGGGATCTGCTCGTGCTCGCCCTGACCGCAGCGCGTGCGCACGACGTGGCCGCTTTCGTGGCGCTGGCAGACGTCCTCGCCGTTGCGGAGGCAGTGGACGGTGGCGCGGGCACGGCAGGGCACGGTGCCGTGGACATGGCCGACATCGACCGACTGGCACATGCGCGAGTGCGTCGCGGGGTTGGTGTTGAGGACGGAGAACACGGACAGGGCGCCTCTCGGGAGCGGTTTGGCGGGCGCGCGGAAACGCGAGCCGTTGGGGCTGCACGATCTTCGCTCCGCCCGCCGGTCACGGGCATGGGCCGGTGGCCACCCTGGCGGACGGCCACCGCCCGAAGGGACGGGACCCGCGACCGTCCGGGCCGTGCCGGATGGACCGGCGGCCAGCCTGAGGGCGTCACTGTCCACGGGCCATCCTGGCCCGCCGGTGCCCGTCCGGTGCGCGTGCGGTCGCGATATCACCGGCGATGCTATGTGCGCCCAATCCGGGCCGGTGTCCGCCCGGTCGGGCCGCCGGACGGCGTGTCCCGAGCACGGATCGTGCTCGATCCGCGCTCGCCAGACCCTCGTCCCGGGCGGGGAAGGGCCGATCCTGCCGCCCCATAGCACCAGCGGTGATCTCCCGGCGCCAGAGCCGCTATCGTCCGCGGTCCGACCGGGGTCTGCGAGGAGTGCGGGACCCCTAGGTCGTCTTGGACGTCCCCTTCGGCTTCGCCGTTGCCGTCTTGGGCTTCTTGGGCTGCTTCGCCTTCTTGTCCACGGGTGTGACCTCCGGCTCATGGGGCTGCATGGGGCGGCCCCAATCATGCGCCCTCGCGTCCATGCCCGTGCGCAGGCGGGGCACCGAACGCCCTATCGCCTGTATGGCGGCCCACCTGGCAAACCGGTAGGGTGAGCCCCATGAGGATCGGTGAGGTCGCCGTTTGCGTCGCGTGCCTGCGCACCACGTTCGAGCGCGCCGAGACCGCGAGCAAGCGCTGCCGCTGCGGTGGCCGGATCATCACCATGCCCAAGGGCGAGGTCGAGGCGCGCCGGAACGACCGGCGGTAAGGGCCCGGAGCGGGCGGCGAGCTGCCGAGATCGCGCGACCCGCGGCCGCGCTGCGCGGCGGCCGACCCTTACGCGGAGGAGGCCGCGGCGCCCGCGAGCGTCCGGAGCAGCTCGCCCGGGACGCGGAGGTCCGCGCCCGTCTCGCGGATCACCTCGAGCTGGAACGCGATCGGCAGCCCGATCATCGCCTCGCCTACGGAGGCCTCGGCCCCCTTGGTCTCGGTGGCGAGGGAGACCAGCCGCGCGACGACCAGCTGGTTGAGGATCGTCCCGATGGCGGCCAGCGCGACGCCGCGATCGCGGCCCAGGCCCGCGAGCTCGGCCCGGCCGAGGAGGAGCTCCTGCTCGGGAGATGGCAGGGTCGTCCAGATCCGCGCGGTCTCGGCCGTGTAGGCACGGATGCGCAACAGCTCGCGGACGCGCTGCGCCTCGCGGAAGGCGTCGCGCGCCTCATCGTCCCGGCTCCGGTCGCCGCCGATCGCCGCGATCCGGTCCTCGTGCGCCTCGACGTAGGCTACGGCCGCCCGCGCCTCGGCGTCGCTGCGTCCTGCGAGGTTGCCGCGGATCGCCTCGGGGATGCTGCCGTCGGGATCGCGCTGGAGGACGATGTCGGACCACATGGGGGCGAGGATAGGGGAGGAACGCTCCTCTGCGCGATCCTGCGGGCCCGGCACCCCATGGACGGTGCGCCGCTCCGCCACGAATGGGCCATCATCCTGTTCGAGCCGGACGGGTCGGCGCTCGTGCTTGGCGAGGCCGGGCCCACGCGCACGGCCGAGACCGTCGCTCGCACCGCTGCGCCGCCACGTGCGGATCGCCGTCGACGACGGCGGGGCGGGGTACTCCGGGCTGCGGCCCTATCCTCGAGATCGAACCGGACCTGCTCAAGCTCGACCTGGCCCTCGCACGCTCGGTGGACGCGGACCCGGCGAGGCGGGCGCTCATCGGCGGCATCCTGGCTTCACGCGTGAGGCAGGCTCCCTGGTGATCGCGGAGGGGATCGAGACGCCCGCCGAGGCGAGGGTCCTGCTCGCCCTCGGGGTCACCCTCGGGAAGGGCTACCTGTTCGGGCGTCCCGCCCCCGTCCAGCAGGTGCTCCAGCAGGCGTCGTAGGGGCCGAGCCGCTCGCCCGTGAGCGGCTCGCGGGCCGCGTGCCTAGCCGCCGCAGGCCGTGACCGCCTGCATGGCGACGTCGATGTGCAGGTGCGTGTGGCCGCCGTACTCGAGGGCCGGCGCGAGGTCGGGCGCGACAAGCGTGAGGGTCGCCCAGCCCACGATGCGTTGCGGATGGCTGGGCAGCGAGGGAAACGTGTTGTTGGACTCGCTCCAGGCGTCGACCCCCGTCTTGAGCAGGGCCCACCGGGCGGCCGGATCCGCCCAGCTGCCGCCGAGCACGTCCCGCTCGACGCATGCCCCGGCCTCCGCGGTCGCGAGACCCGCCTCGCCGCCGAGGGCCCGGGAGGAGCCCGATCGAGCTGGCGCCGCCGATCGCGCCGTCGTTGTCGGCATCGCCGTAGAAGGGGCCGGCCGGGCCCACGACGAGGTTGCGGGCCTCCTCGGCCGCGTGGCGCGCGACCGCGAGGTCGGACGCGGCCTGCCACCGGTTCACGGCGTCATCGATGGCGATCAGGCGAATCGGGAAGACGAGTACATCGGGAGCAGACCTCGGGCGCGCGGAAGGGGGGCCATCGGGCCGCCCGGCCGGATGGGGACCACCGCAGTCTGCGCGCCGCGTGTGCCAGGGGCGTGACTGGGGGAGGGGCGTCGGCCGGGAGGGGCGCGGAGCCTTCGGGCGGTGAGGCCCACCCCGCCGCGACGGGCGCCTACTCGAGCTCGAGCCGCTCGTAGGCGAGCGTGATCTCCTCCATCGCGACGTCGGTGCCCCTCGCGTTGAGCGGCCCGCTCGTGTGCTTGACGATGCGGGCACGCAGGAGCTTCCAGCTCATCACCGCGGCCGTGTGATCCTCGTTCATCAGCCGGATCACGACGGTTCGCATCGCAGTCGGATCCCCGTTCCGGACCTGGTCCAGCCACTGGTACAGCGCCAAAGAGCCGATGATCCCGCGCCTGAGCGTGACATCGCTCACCCTTGCGAGACCGGTGAGCTTGCGCGGGTCGTTCTCCTTGTCGTTGCCGTTGCGGTATTCGACGACATCGACGCTCGTGGAGATGGCGCTGCATTCCTGGAAGCCGGCCTCGGGCCCGTCGGTGTCGCCCGTCCCGAGGTCGACGAGAAAGTTGAACCCGGCATACGGCCGGTCGCGTAGCACCGCCATGGTCAGCCTCCCGTGATCCGTTGGTTGCGGTCGAGCCAGACGAGGTCGTCGAACAGCAGCTCGAGCTCCTCGCAGGCGATCGAGCTGTCCAGGGCGTCGAAGGCCGGCCCCGACCAACGGCACGGCCAGGCACGGACCAGCCTCCAGGCGTTCACGACGCGTCCGCCCGGGGCGGACAGCTGGCGGATCGTGACGTCCCGGCGGTCGTCCTTGCCATCGACGATGGCTCGGTGCCAGTCGTACAGCTCCGTTGCGGTCGTCAGCGCACGCCGGAGCACCACGGGCGCGTACCGGTTCGCGCCGCGGTCACGCGGCGCGTCGGGGTCCGCCTCGGAGGTCAGCCGGCCGACCGAGGCGACGTCGAGCTCCCGGTCACCGATCAGGACCTGGAAGCAGCTGACGCGGAGCAGCGGCTCCGGCTCACGGGACGGCATGGCCTGCAGATCCTAGCTCGCCGGGGATCGTCTGTCGCCGATCTTCTCGCCGCACGGCCACGGCTAGCCCTCCGGACGCGGAGGCCCGTTCGGGATCGTGGGTGCCGACCCGCCCAGCCTCGGCGTCGAAGGCCGGCGAGAGGAGAGCGTCGCGGCGCAGGGTGGCGAGATCGAGGCAGCGGAACGCGTCCTCGCGTCCCGCGACCAGCCGGTTGC
>JBBSCF010000030.1:0-41348 GCA_038250545.1 Candidatus Limnocylindrales bacterium
CATGGGCTGGACGCGCCCCGTCGCCTGGACGGGGGCCGTGCTGACCGTGGGCGGGTCCGCGCTGTTCGCCGCGGCACTCCTGCCCGGCGTGGCGTCGGGCGCGACCGGCACGGAGCGGACGTACGCGGCGCTCGCCCGGGCGATGGACGTCATCGGCGCGCCGTTGGACGGCTCGCACCCCGTCATCCACGACTTCCCTATCTGGCTGGCCGAGACGCAGCGGATCCCGGCGCTCGCGCTGCCCGACGAGACGCCCACGGACGTCCTGGACCTGGCCACCGACCCCCGGTTCCGAGCCGAGTGGCTGATCCTGGGCAAGCCCGAGCATGGCGCCTGGCCGGCGGTCCTGGACGACCCGACGGACCCGGCCGCCGGGTGCTTCCGGGAGGTACGGCTGCCGGTCCCCGACGACGTCGCCGATGCGCGCGCGATCGTCGGGATCCGTGTCTGGCGCATCGGCTGCGACACCGTGGCGGGCGCGGGAACCGGCGATCCTGCCGGGCGGCCCTCGCCCTGAGCCCGGACGCGGCTACACTCCCCACGATGGACGTTTCTCGGAGCGAGCCGACGGGCTCCCGGTTCGACGAGCTGCATGCCGAAGCGACGGAGGCCCTGGCGTACGCCGCCAACACCCTCCGGGCGATCCGCGACCGCTACCGCGGCGCCTACCTGGACGACCTGTCCCGGTGGACGATCCTCGCCGACGACCTCGGCTCGCTGGAGCGGGAAGGGGAGTCCGGGACCAGGCCGCCGGGCTCCGGGCCCACCGACGGCGCCGAGGCCCGCCTGGATGCGGTCGCCGCGACGGCCGCCGAGGTCGGGGCCGCTGATCTGCGCCTGCGCCTCGTGCGGGGCGAGGTGGACCGCTCACGCGGGGACCTGGGCCGCCACGAGACCGAGCTCTCGCGCATGGAGCTCGCGATCCGCAACCTCGAGTCCACGTGGCTGTTCCTGGAGCGCAGCGACGCGAGCCTGGTCACGGAGCTGTCCCTGCCCAGCGTCACCACCGAGCTCCAGATGCGGATCGTGGAGGCCCAGGAGGCGGAACGCGCCCGGCTGGCCCAGGAGGTCCACGACGGCCCTGCGCAGGCGCTGTCGAACGCCATCTTCCAGGTGGAGTTCATCGATCGCGTCTTCGAGTCCGACCCGCGGATGGCCCGCACGGAGCTGCGCTTCCTGCGCGAGCTGCTGCGCCGGGAGCTGGGGGACGTCCGCAGCTTCCTCACCCAGCTTCGACCGCCGGCCCTCGACGAGCTGGGCCTGGACGGAGCCCTCGTCGACACCGTCGCGACGCAGGCCGCACTCTCGGGCCTGCGCATCGCCACCAAGCTCGGGGGCGCGACCGACGGCCTCGGCGAGGCGGCGCAGACGGTTGCGCTGCGCGTCGTGCAGGAGGCGCTGCAGAATGTCCGCAAGCACGCGGGGGCCACGAACGTGACTGTGACGACGGCGCTCGAAGATGGACAATGGGTGCTGGAGGTCCGTGACGACGGTCGCGGCTTCGACACCGGGGCCGTGGCGGCACGAGGCCGTCGCAACTTCGGGTTGCAGTTCATGCGTGAGCGGGCCGAGCTCGTCGGCGCGCAGTTCGAGGTTCGTTCGCGGCCGGATGCGGGTACGGTCGTGCGGGTTGCGATCCCGTTGACGCACAAGGAGACCGGATGACCGAGTACCAGGGTTCGGAGCGCCGCCGCGGCGGCCCGGACCGGCGCACCGAGTCCTTCGAGCGGGTCAGGATCCTGATCGTCGACGACCATGCGCTGTTCCGAGCCGGCATCCGGGGCATCCTCCAGCTGGAGCCGGATCTCGAGGTGGTGGGCGAGGCCGACGACCCGCGGAGCGCGGTTGACGCCGCCTTCGCGACCAACCCCGACGTGATCCTGATGGACCTCTCGCTGCCGGCACCCGGTGGCATCGAGACCACCCAGCGCGTGAAGCGCGAGCTGCCCGCCGCCGCGATCATCGTCCTGTCCACCGAGGAGGACGAGGACGCCCTGTTCGAGTCGATCAAGGCCGGCGCCGCCGCGTTCATCCTCAAGGACATCGCCCCCGAGGACCTCGTGACGGTCATCCGGCGCGTGGTCGCCGGTGAGTACCTCATCAACGACAAGGTCTTCTCCAAGCCCGCGGTGGCCTCGCGCGTCCTCAAGGAGTTCCGCGAGCTGGCTATCTACGGCCAGGAGGCTGCGCCGATCTTCGCGCCCCTGTCGCCGCGCGAGGTGGAGATCCTGGACAACATCGCCCAGGGCATGACCAACAAGCAGGTCGCCTACGCGCTGTCGATCAGCGAGCAGACGGTCAAGAACCACATGAGCTCCATCCTCCGCAAGCTCTCCGTCAATGATCGGACCCAGGCCGTCGTGTACGCGATGCGCCAGGGCTGGATCCGGATGCCGGAGGACTGAGGCCGGCCCCGCGGGGACGCCTCGCCCATGGCCACCGACGACAGCGAAGCGGCCGGCGGCGATCTCGCCGCGGAGATCCGCAGCGAGATCGAGGCGCTCGACCGCGAGCTCGCCGAGATCGACATGCTCGTGGGCCAGGCGCGGTCCGAGGCCGCCCGCCACGAGCAGAAGCGGGCCCAGGGCGTGGAGCGCCTTGGGGCACCGGGGCCCGACCACAACGTGGCCGAGCTGGCCGAGAGCTATGGCACGCTGCTGACCCTGACCAGGCGCGCGGTGCTCATGGACGCCCAGGTGGATGTCCTCGATGGCAAGCGCAAGGCGCTGGCCCGGCATCGCGAGGCGCTGGCGAACCTGGCGGACCGCGTGGCGGGGGTCCCGCCCATCGCCCCCGTGGCCCCGGACGCCACCGGCGAGGGCGCGACGCTCCCGCCGTCGCTGTCGCGCATCGTCATGTCCGCGCAGGAGGACCTGAGGCGCGAGATCGCCCGCGCGATGCACGACGGGCCGGCGCAGTCGCTCACCAACATCGTCCTCCAGGCGCAGATCGTGGAGCGCCTGGCGGACCGCGACGCCGGCATGGCCAAGGGCGAGCTGCGGGCGCTGGTGCAAATGGTCCAGCAGACCCTCGACGCCACGAAGAACTTCATCTTCGACGTGCGGCCGATGGTGCTCGACGACCTGGGGCTGGTGCCCACGCTCCGCCGCTCGACGCGGGAGCGCGGGCGGCGCGCCCATGTTCCCGTCGAGTTCGAGTCCCTGGGCACGGACCGGCGCCTGCCGATGGACGTGGAGAGCGCCGTCTTCCGGATCCTGGACGAGGCAATCGCCGCGTACCTCCACCTCGCGCCCGAGCGCGTGCTCCTGCGCCTGGACTGGGGCGACGAGTTGGAGGCACACCTCTCGGCGCAACGGGCGCCGGCGGTGAGCGGCGGCGAACCACTCCCGGACGTCCCCACCGGCGACACGCCGGATGCACTCAAGCAGATGATCCAGGACCGCCACGACGCCCGCGCCGCCGCCGCCGTCGCGGCGGAGACGGCGGCGATCGTCGCCCTGCCGCCGCAGGCCCGTCGCGATGCGCTGGAGCGAGCCGGCTCCATCGGCGCACGCGTGGAGATCGATGCCGGGGGGGGCGAGCTGCGCCTCGTGGTGGCCCTCTCGTCGGACGGCGTGGAGGGCGGGCAGCCCACATGAACGGCGGCCGCGACGGCGCTGAGACCGGCCCCGGCATCCTGGAGAGCTCGATCGTGCTCGGTCTGACCGTGCTCCTGGCCGTCTTCATCGTGGTGTTCTTCGGCGGCGCGCTCGCGGGCGCCATCGGCGTGCTGGTGGACGCCGCCCACGGCGGGCGCTGACGCGGACCGTCCCCCCCCCAAGTAGGAAGAACGTCCTACTAGGCCATCGGCCTCTGGGCACGTACAGTGCGGCTTGCCTACATCGACTCCGGGGAACCGGCACTCATCATCTGGAGGTCATCCATGGCCCTTATCCCGTCGTTCATCGCCAGCTTCCTCGCCCGCTTCGACACCGATGAGGAGGGCCAGGGCCTCGCGGAGTACGCGCTGATCCTCGCCCTCATCGCGATCGTCGCGATCGTCGCCCTGATCTTCCTCGGCGGCCAGGTCTCGAAGATCCTCTCGACCGTCGGCAGCTCCGTCTAGGACTGTGACGCACCGTCGCCGGCTGCCGACATTGCTCTGGCGGCCGGCGATCGTCGTTTCCGGGACCGGTTCCGCCTGACACCGGGGGTGACCATCGACTGGTTGCGCCGGCGGAGCGGAACGGTACCGTGAGGGCCATCGGGGGCGACCGGCGGATTCTCCCGCCACAGCCGCGCCCGATCGCTTGGACCGACCGGGCCATGTGCCCCGGAGGGAGGTGATCGCAGCCGTGCTCACGAAGTTGGTGATCCTCGCCCAGTCGTTCGTCGTCCGCGACGACGATGACGGCCAGGGGCTCGCCGAATACGCACTCATCCTGGCGCTCATCGCGATCGTCGCGATCGTCGCGCTGATCTTCCTGGGAAGCCAGATCAGCGACAAGCTCAGCGTCATCGGCGACACGCTCTAGCGTTCCAGCACTCATTTCCGTCGCAACCCGCCGGACCGCTCCGGCGGGTTGTCGGTGTTCCGCGGGACCTTGGTCCCTTGCCAGCGCGCACCGGCGTGTCAGACTGCCGACACCCGTCGCGACAACTTTGCAGCGCACCTTGCGGCGAACACGGCATCCGCCCATTTCCTGCCAACGGTCCTAGCCCTATTGGTGGGTCGCAGGCCGGAATCGCGGTGCTAGAGTGGTGCCACCTGTCACACGGATCGGGGAGAATGCACCGTTGAAGCGCTCGAATCGACTGGTCCTGCTCATCGGGATCTTTCTCGCACTCGTCGCATTTGTCCTGGTCGTCCTGTTGCTCAGCGGTGGCACGGGCGGCACCGGCTCGGCCGGCCCATCGGCCGTGCCCACGACCGCCAGGGTCGTCGTGGCCGCCAAGGACATCGCCCTGGGCGACAAGATCGTGGCCGACCAGGTCGGCCTCAAGGAGATCGCGCTCGCGGATCGACCCACGACCGCCTTCGGTGACACCTCGCTCGTGATCGGGCAGGTCGCCCGCAAGAGCGTGGTCGCCGGCCAGCTCATCACCTCCGTCGTGCTCAGCGACACCGGCAGCGTCGGCGTCCTGGACGTGCCCAAGGGTTTCGTGGGCATGAGCGTCCTGGTTGACCAGACCAGCGGCGTGGGCACGATCATCAAGGCCGGCGACTTCGTGGACGTCATCAGCGGCTTCACCGGCGCCGACAAGGTGCCGCTCGTCGTGCCGGCCATCGTCGACGGCGGGATCGGCTACAAGCAGGTCGACCCGGGCCTCTACAACTCGACCACCGTCAAGGTGCTGTCGCAGGGCCTCCAGGTCCTGGGCACGCTCCTGCCGCCCGCCCCGGATACCGGGCAGGCGCAGGCCCAGCCCAGCGCCGAGCCCGGCAACGGGCCCAGCACGAGCCTCAACGGCCAGCAGCAGATCGTGATCCTCGCCGTGCCGATCCAGGATGCCGAGGTCATCAAGTTCAGCCAGATCGACGGGACCATCACGCTGGTGCTCCGGTCCTCCGGCGACTGCACGACCAAGCCCGCCGACGGCATCACCTACTGTCCCACCGTCGCCACCAGCGGCATCACGCTCAAGCGCATGGTCGACGACCGCGCGGTGCTGCCCCCGCAGGTGGTCCAGGTCCTCGTCCCGGACTACATCCCGGGCACCAAGCCGACCCCCACGCCGAAGCCCTAGCCAGAGCGGCCACGCGCCGAGGCGCCGCGATCGGCCGGTGACGAGCCGGCCGATCGGGCGACCCCGATGCGATGACCCCCACCCGCGCCAGAGCGGCCCCTGAGGTCAGACCCACAAGGACATGGCAGACCAGATCCGCGTCCTCATCGTCGATGACATCCCGGAGACCCGCGATCACCTCGCGAAGCTGCTCGGCTTCGAGGCGGATTTCGAGGTCGTTGGGGCGGCGGCGTCCGGGCGCGAAGCCATCGAGATGGCCGCCCGGCTCACGCCGGACGTCGTCCTCATGGACATCAACATGCCGGACATGGACGGCATCGCCGCCACGGAGCGGCTCTCCGCGGAGGTCCCGGGCACCGCGGTCGTGATGATGTCCGTGCAGGGCGAGGCGGACTACCTCCGCCGGTCCATGCTGGCCGGCGCGCGCGAATTCCTCGTCAAGCCGTTCTCCAGCGACGAGCTGACCTCCTCGATCCGACAGGTCTACACCCGGGAGCGCGAGAAGCTCTCCCGGATCGCCATCCAGCCCGCGGCCGCCGCGGCCGCCGCCGGAGGCACGGGCGGCGCCGACGCCAGGCCGTCCGCGCCCGTCCGCGGGGGCGCCGAGCCCGGCCGCATCGTGGCCGTGTTCGGTCCCAAGGGTGGGGTCGGCCGCACGACCCTCGCCGTCAACCTCGCCGTCGCCGCCGCGACGGAGCTCGGCCAGCGCACCTGCCTGGTGGATGCCTCCTTCCAGTTCGGCGACGTTGGCGTCCTGCTCAACCTCAACCCCAAGAACAAGTCCATCGCGGACCTGATCCCGGAGCTCGAGGTGGGTGAGCCCGAGTCGCTCGACACCTTCCTGATCAACCACTCCGCCGGCATCCGCGTCCTGCTGGCCCCACCCTCGCCCGAGGTGGCGGAGCTCATCACGCCATCCATCACCAAGCGCATGCTGGAAGCGCTCCGCGCGACGCACGACCTCGTGGTCGTGGACTGCATGTCGTCGTTCAACGACACCACCCTCGCCATCCTCGATCTCGCGGACACCGTCCTCACGATGCTGTCGCTCGAGATCACGTCGATCAAGAACATCCGCCTCTTCCTGGAGGTGGCGGAACAGCTGGGGTACGGGACGGAGAAGATCCGCCTCGTGCTCAATCGGGCCGACTCGTCGCTCGGGATCCGCGTCGCGGATGTCGAGCACTCGATCGGCCGGCGCGTGGACCACACCATCGTGTCCGACGGCCGGAGCGTCGTCTACGCACTCAACCGGGGTGTGCCGTTCTTCCTGTCGAACCGGGAGGCGCAGGTGTCCCAGGACGTCCTGCGACTCGCGCAGGCCGTCGCGGGGACTCGCTCCGCCGAGGCCGGCGAGCCGGCCAAGAAGAGCGCACAGAAGAAGTCGCTGTTCGCGTGGCGATGACATGGCAGCGACGAAGCGGCCGTCAGCGGTCGAAGGGGTGTAGCCGATGAGTCTCCTGAAGCGCATCGAGAGCGCCCGTCCCGGCGCCGGGCCGGGGTCGGACGGATCCAACGTTCCCGCTCCCACCCAGGGTGGTGCCGGCGGAGGCTCCCAGCCGCCCGCGGCCTCGCCCCAGGGACGGCTGATGACCCAGGCGCCGGTCCGCGAGTCCTTCCGGGACGTCAAGTTCCGGATCCAGAACCGCGTGATCCAGGACCTGGACCCCAAGCTCGACCTGTCCAACCAGGTCGAGGTGCGCCGCCAGATCGAGGAGATCTTCGGCCGCGTCATCGACGAGGAGGGCCTCGCCCTCACGCGCGCCGAGCGCGTCCGGATGCTCGAGCAGATCACCGACGAGATCATCGGCCTCGGGCCGCTCGAGCCGCTCCTGCGCGACGAGAGCATCAGCGAGATCATGGTCAACGGCCCGCGCCAGGTCTACATCGAGCGCAGCGGCCGCCTCGAGCTCACCAACGTCGTGTTCCAGAACGACGACCACGTGATGCGCATCATCGATCGGATCATCGCCCCGATCGGCCGCCGCGTGGACGAGTCCAGCCCCATGGTGGACGCCCGCCTCACGGACGGCTCCCGCGTCAACGCCATCATCCCGCCCCTGTCGCTCGTCGGCCCCGTCATCACCATCCGGAAGTTCTCGGCCAGCCCGTTCACGGTCGACGACCTCATCCGGTTCGGCACCGCGACCCCGGACATGTTCGAGTTCCTGCGGGCCGCCGTCGAGGCGCGCCTCAACCTGTTCGTGTCCGGCGGCACCGGCTCGGGCAAGACCACGACGCTCAACGTGCTGTCGTCGTTCATCCCGAACGACGAGCGCATCGTGACCATCGAGGACGCCGCCGAGCTCCAGCTCCGCCAGGAGCACGTGGTGACCCTCGAGTCCCGCCCGCCCAACATCGAGGGCCGCGGCCAGGTCCCGATCCGCGAGCTCGTCCGCAACTCGCTGCGCATGCGCCCCGACCGCATCATCGTCGGGGAGTGCCGCGGCGGCGAGGCGCTGGACATGCTGCAGGCCATGAACACGGGCCACGACGGCTCGATGTCCACGGGCCACGCCAACAGCCCCCGCGACATGCTCTCCCGCCTCGAGACGATGGTCCTCATGGCCGGCGTCGACCTCCCGGTCCGCGCCATCCGCGAGCAGATCGCCGCCGCGGTTGACCTCATCGTCCACCAGGCCCGTCTCAAGGACGGCACCCGCCGGATCACGAACATCACCGAGGTCCAGGGCATGGAGGGTGACGTCATCGTGATGCAGGACGTGTTCGTCTTCGAGCAGACGGGCGTCGTGGAGGGCAAGATCCAGGGCCGCCTCAAGCCGACCGGCATCCGGCCCAAGTTCGTCGAGAAGTTCGAGGTCCAGGGCATCCACCTGCCGCCGGGCCTGTTCGGCTTCAGCTACTAGCACGTAGGGAGGCCGCCAGACGTGAACACCATGACCCTCGTGATCGCGGGCATCGCCGCGCTCGCGATCCTCCTCATCGCGGTGGGGATCGCGATGTCCGGGGGCGGGTCCGGCATCAATGCCCGGCTGGAGCGCTATGCCTCCAGCAAACCGGACAAGCCGGCCTCGACCTCGAGCGGCGAGGGCGGCCTCGGAGCCGCGTTCCAGTCCAGCCAGGCGCTGGCGCAGCTCAACAGGGTCGTCGAGCAGCGCGACTTCGGGGCCAACCTGGCCCGTGAGCTGGCCCGCGCGGACCTCAAGCTCAAGCCCAGCGAGTACCTGATGCTCTGGGTCGGCACGACGTTCGGCGTCCCCATCGTCATGTTCCTGCTCTCGTTCGTGCTGCCGACCCTGGGCAACCCGTTCCTGCTGATCATCGGCGCCGCCATCGGCTTCTTCGCCCCCCGCATCTGGCTGGGACGCCGCAAGGGCGGCCGCCTCAACGCCTTCAACAAGCAGCTGCCGGACACGATCACCCTGATCGCCAACGCGCTGCGCGCCGGCTCCTCGTTCCTGCAGGCCATCGAGCTGGTGGTCCGCGAGTCGCGGCCGCCGGTCTCCACGGAGTTCGGCCGCGTCATCCGCGAGGTCAACCTGGGTCTCTCCTTCGACGTCGCCCTGGAGAACATGGTCCGGCGCGTCCGCTCCGACGACCTGGAGCTGATGGCCACGGCCATCGCGATCCAGCACACCGTCGGCGGCAACCTCGCCGAGATCCTGGACTCGATCGCCTTCACGATCCGCGAGCGCGTCCGCATCAAGGGCGAGATCCGGACCCTGACGGCGCAGCAGCGAATGTCGGGCTACGTCGTCGGCTTCCTGCCGATCGGCCTCGCCGGCTTCCTGTTCATCGCCGCCCCGGACTTCATGAAGCCGATGTTCGACAACCGCGTGGCGGTCGGCGGCCTCCCGCTGGGCGTCATCATCCTGATGGTGGGCGGGTTCTCGATGTTCATGGGCTTCATGTTCATCCGCAAGATCGTGGACATCGAGGTCTAGCGATGACGCCCATTGCCCTGCTCATCGCCGCCCTCGCGGCCGGTGCCATCCTCCTGATCTTCCTCGGGCTGGCCAGCCGGCCGTCCGTGGACCCGGTCCAGGCACGCCTGAACCAGCTCGGCTCCATGCAGGCCAAGAACCTCGAGGAGCTGGAGCTGCAGGCGCCGCTCGTCGACCGCACGCTGCGACCGCTCGTGGCCGGCCTGTCGGCCCGCTTCTCGAGCCTCGCCAGCACCTCGTTCACCGCGTCGACCGAGAAGCGCCTCGCCCTCGCGGGCAACCCGGGTGACCTCCGCGTCGCGGACTGGATGGGCATCAAGACCATCGGCGCTGTCATCGTCGGCGGCCTGTTCACGGCGCTGTTCGTCTTCCCGGGGCCGATCAAGGCGTTGGACTTCCCGCTCAGCCTCGTGCTGATCCTGGTGGGCCTCTACCTGGGCTACGCCTTCCCGGAGTTCTGGCTCGGCGGCCGCGTCAAGAAGCGCCAGAAGCTCATCCTGCTCCAGATCCCGGACGCCCTGGACCTGCTGACGATCTCCGTCCGCGCGGGCCTCGGCTTCGACGGGGCCCTGGGCAAGGTCGTCGAGAAGCTCAAGGGACCCCTCACCGAGGAGTTCCGCCGCGCCCTCGCGGAGATCCGCGTCGGCAAGCCGCGCCGCGACGCGCTCCGGGACATCGTCCCGCGCACCGAGGTCACGGCGCTCACGAACTTCATCGGCGCCATCATCCAGGCGGAGCAGCTGGGCGTCTCGATCAGCAAGGTGCTCCAGGTCCAGTCCGAGCAGCTGCGCATCGAGCGCCGCCAGCGGGCGGAGGAGCAGGCGGCCAAGGCGCCGATCAAGATGCTGTTCCCGCTCGTCGGGTGCATCTTCCCCTCGCTGTTCATCGTCATCCTGGGCCCGGCCATCATCCTGATCATCGTCGGCCTCGGCGCCACGTAGTCGCGTTGGCAAACGAGAGTGCAGCGGCGCGGGGCGTCGCGCGCAACCTGGACCGCGGCACGGTCCTGGCGGAGCGCCTGGAGACCGCTGCCTCGCTCTGGGGCAAGTTCATGGGCCTCATGGGCCGTCCCTCGCTGCCTGCGGGCGACGGGCTCTGGCTGCCCGCGAGCAACGGCATCCACATGATGTTCATGCGCTTCCCCATCGACGCCGTGTTCGTGTCCCGCCCCGAACCCGACGGCACGCGGCGCGTCAAGTCCATTCACCGCGGGCTCCGAGCGTGGACGGGCGTCGTGTGGCTGGTGCGTGGCGCCGACGGGGTGCTGGAGCTGCCGCCGGGGACCATCGACGTGTCCGGGACGGCCGTGGGCGATCGCCTCGAGATCCGCGAGCGCCTCGAGGGGCCGTAGCGACGGAGCGCCCGGCGCGGGCGCGGCGGTTCCGCGGCGCGGGCGCGGCGGCGCGGTGGAGCGCGGCGGTTCCCGGGGCGCGGCGGCGCGGTGGGGCGCGGCGGCGCGGTGGGGCGCGGCGGTTCCCGGGGCGCGGCGGCGCGGTGACTCAGCTCGGTGTCACTGACCCGGGTGACGTGCGGAGCTCGGCGCAGAATCGACGGAATCGGCGGTGAGCTCCTCGACAGCACCGGCGATTCGACCCCGTGCCGAGTCACGAGTGGCGAGGCACCCGGCGGTGGGGCGGTGGGGCGCGGCGGCGCGGCGGCGCCGCGGGACCATGTGCGGCTCCGCTACCGCCCCAGGTAGCGGAGCAGGTCGGGGAAATCGTCCGTCAGGGGCACCGCGCCCATGCGCGCCGGGACCCAGCCCCGGTCCGTGAGCCCGGCGACGACCGCGGCGTCGCGCGTCCCCACGACGACGTGCGCGAGACTCGCGCCGCCCGCGGCCTCCGAGGGCGTCGGGGCGTACTGGAGCTCCAGCACTGTCAGCCCAAGGGTTGCCAGCGCGGACGCCACCGGCGGCCCCAGGTCGTAGTAGCGATTCGAGACGTGGACGGCCAGGATCCCGTCAGCGGTGAGGGCCCGGTCGGCGTCGGCCAGCGCCTCGACGGTGATCAGGTGCGCCGGCACGGCGTCCGACGAGAAGGCGTCCATGACCACGAACCCCAGCGTGTCGTCCGCCTCGGCCGCCAGGAGCAGACGCCCATCCCCGATCCGCACCTCCGCGGGCGGCACGCGGCCCGAGAGATAGGTGAAGAACGCGGGATTCCCGGCGACCTCGGCGACGAGCGGGTCGATCTCGTAGAAGGCGAGGTCGTCCTCCGGCCGGGCGTAGACCGCGAGCGCGCCGGCCCCCAGGCCCACCACCCGGACGCGGCCGAGTGGCCGCTCGGCCCAGACCTCGAACAGGTCCCCCACCGGCCCCGACCTCGCGTAGTAGGTGCCGGGGTCGTCGCGGCGGGCGGGGTCCAGCCACTCCTGGCCGTGGACGGTGGTGCCGTGGAACAGGGTGGTCCTGGCGTCGTCGCGGGTCACCTCCACGACGCCGAAGAAGCTCCGGTCCCGGAACAGGACGGGCGGCGGCAGGACGAACGTCGCGAGCACGAGGACGACGGTGGTCGTGAGCGCGAGGAAGCGCGGCACGCCTCCGAACAGGAGCATGAGCCCGCCCACGAGGATCCAGCGGGCGGCCGCCTCGAACCCCAGCGCATGCGTTTCCGCCATGAAGGCGAGCAGGGGCACGACGACGACGAGGTAGGGCACGAGGCGCAGCGGCGCTCCTGACAGGAGGGCGACGATGGGCCGGCGGACGGGCCGCGGCGGCGCGGTGATGGCGAGGACGACGAGGGCGCCCGCGATGAGGATCGGGTACTCCCAGACGCCATCGAAGGCCGCGGGAGCGACCAGGGCCACGAACGCGCCGCCGAGCGCCCCGCCCGCCGACATCACGAGGTAGAAGCCGGTCAGCTGGCGGGCGTCGGGTCGGAGCTCCGCGAGCCGCCCATGGAGCGCGACCGCCACGATGCCGAGACCCGCGTACTCGATCCCGAGCAGCGGCAGGATCGGCCACCCGGCAGCCGAGCCGATCGGGACCCAGAGCAGTGTCAGCGTCGCCGGCGCGAGCGCGATGAAGGCCGGCACGACCCGGCGGCCACGGCCGGAGAACGCGACCACGAAGGAGGCCAGGTACACGGCGAGCGGGATGACCCACAGCAGCGGCGCCGAGATCAGGTCCGTGGTGACGAGGTTCGTCACGGCCGAGAGGAGGCCGGCCGGGATCGCGGCGAGGATCAGCCAGCGGAGACGGTCGCGCCCGGTGACCGCGGACGGGGCTCGAGCGGCGGCCTCGGCACCGGAGACGGCGGCCTCGGCACCGGAGACGGCGGCCTCGGCACCGGAGACGGCGGCCTCGGCACCGGAGACGGCGGCCTCGGCCTCGGAGACGGCGGCCTCGGCCTCGGAGACGGCCTCGGCCTCGGCGGATGGTTCGGCGGCCACGATGGCGGCGTCGATACCGGGCCCGGCGGCCCGGAGCCGGAGCGCCGCCCCCGCGATGAGGACGGCCAGCACGGCGAACCCGATCCCCCACCAGGTCCGCTGCGCGGCGAGGCCCAGGCGCGGCTCCAGGAGCAGCGGGTAGGCGAGCAGCGAGACGAGCGACCCCCCGTTGCTGAGGGCGTACAGCCAGTAGGGATCGCGTCGATCGGCGCTCGGGTCGCCCACCAGGCGGACACGCGCGTACCAGTCCGAGACAAGGGGGGTCGTCGCGGTCATCGCGAACGCCGCCGGCCCGATGATCACGAGCAGGATCCCGAGCAGCGCCGGGATCACGGGCAGGTCCGGGTTGTGGAGCGTGGCCACGTCCCGCGGCGCGGCGAACGTCGCGATGACCGCGAGGACCATCACCCCGACGTGGAGCGCCGCGGCCCGTCGCGGGCCCATCCGCGTGGCGAGCACGTGCGCGTACAGGTAGCCCAGCAGCAGCAGGGTCTGGAAGAACATCAGGACCGTCGCCCAGACCGCCGGCGCGCCCCCGAACACGGGCAGGACCAGCCGCCCGATCATCGGTTCCGAGGTGAACAGCAGGAACGCCGAGACCCCGATGGCCGTCCCGAACGCGGCGCCCGCGGGCACGCGCGCGGGCGGGCGGCTCCGCTCGTGGTCGATCAGCGCTGTCCCCTCCTGGTGTGGTGATCCCATGATCGAGGACGCGCACCCGTGGAGGCAAACGGCCGCGGCGACGGCGGAGGCGGCGACGGCGGAGGCGGCGACGGCGGAGGCGGCGCTCGCCCCGGAGGCGGCGCCCCCCCGGAGGCGCTCGCGACTGCCCGCGTAAGCCGCCCGTAAGGCGGCGGGCGCATGCTGCGCCCATGACGACGCTTCTCCGGCCGGTCGGCCGCCTCCTGGACCTCGCGCTGCCGCCGGTCTGCGCCGGCTGCGGGAAGGAGGGTCACGCGATCTGCCCGGCGTGCCTGCCCTCGGTGGGGACGCGGATCGCGCTACCGCCGGGCACGCCGCTGGGCCTGGCGGAGGGACCGCCCGACCCGCTCCTCCAGCTCGAGTGGTGCTCCCCCTTTGCCGGGACCACGCGCCGGGCCCTGCACGCGCTCAAGTACGCGGGCGAGCGACGCCTGGCCGCGCCCCTGGGCGCGGCGGTCGCGGAACGGTGGCGACGGGCAGGCGCCGGCGGGGAGCTGCTGGTCCCCGTCCCGGTCCACGACGGCCGGCGACGGGAGCGAGGCTACGACCAGGCGGCGCTCATCGCCGAGGCCGCGGCCGTCCGGCTCGGGATGCCGTGGCGGGCGGCCGTGATCCGGACCCGGGCGACCACCGCCCAGTACCGGCTGGACCGCCGCCACCGGGCGACCAACGTCGCTGACGCGTTCGCGGTGGACCCTCGCGCCCGCGCGGCGGTCGCGGGTCGCTGGGTGGTGCTGGTGGACGACGTGGTGACGACGGGGGCGACCCTGTGCGCCGCGGCCCGGGCCCTGCTGGCCGCGGGGGCGCTCGCGGTGAGCGCCGTGACCGTCGCCCGTGAGCGATGATCGGGGTGCCGCCCTGTGGACCTGCGGCCCTACGGCCCGGCGCACGCCGATGGCTATACTCGGGGTCCGGGCGGAGCCCTCGCCGGCTCCCCCTTTCCCCCACAGCCAGGCGCCTGCGCGCCGGGAGGTCACCCGTGAGGACGATCGTCAGGGGCAAGAACCTCGAGGTCCCGGAGCGTGTCCGGCAGTACGCGGAGCGCAAGTTCGCCCGCCTCGAGCGGCTCCTCGATGACCGCACGGACGCGATCCTGGAGCTGTCGAACGAGTCGCATCGGAGCGCATCGGACGCGCATATCGCGGATGTCACCCTCGTCATCGACGGCAAGACCCTCAAGAGCCACGCGTCCGGGGCGTCGTACCAGGCGGCGATCGACACCGTCGTCGACAAGGTGGACCGCCAGGCGGTCGACTTCAAGGAGAAGCCCCGCGTCCGAGCCCGGCCCGAGGAGGAGAAGACGCTCCTCCGCACCATCGCCGACGGGACCGCGGACAGCGTGCCGGACCGGCAGATCGTCAAGACCAAGCGCTTCGCCATCGAGCCGATGTTCGAGGAGGACGCGGTCAACGCGATGGAGGAGCTGGGCCACGACTTCTACGTGTTCGTGAACGCCGAGAACGAGCAGCTGGCGGTCATCTACCGGCGCAAGGACGGCAACTACGGGCTGATCGAGCCGGTCGTGGGCGGCGCCTACAGCGCGAAGGGCGGGCGCGGCTCCCACTAGTCCTCCGGTCGCCCGGACAGCACCGGGCGTGGCCCGCGCCGCCGGTACAGGCCGGCCTCGCGATCCACGTAGCGGTCGTCGTAGAGGTACCGCCGGAGCGCCGCCACGTCAGGGTGGAACACGGCGAGCCGCTGGTTGACCTCCTTCTCGGGGTACGCGCGGTCCTCCGTGAACACCCGCTCGAGCAGGAATCGCAGCACGATCTGCCGCTTCCCGCGCTGCGCCGGGATCGTCGCCAGGCGGCCGTCGACGAGATACGAGCGGAGGGTCTTCGCCTCCTCCGGCGTGGGGGCGAGCCGGGCCAGCGTGTCCGCGAGCGGCTCGCCGTCGTGCGGCCACGCGCCCTCGGGGCCCGTGGCGGTCCCGGCGGCGTCGCGCTCGAGATCGGCCAGCCGGCGGGCCAGTTGACCGACGCGGTCGGGCCGCGCCCCGAAGGCCCCGGGCCGGTCCGCGCGCGGCTCCACGAGCCCGGCATGGGCCAGGACCTCCAGCTGCCTGCGCACGAGGTGGACCGGGAGCCGCAGCTCCCCGGCGAGCGTCGCGGGGTCTGCCGGGCTCTCGACCAGGCGGCCCAGGATGCGGATGCGGTGGCCGTCGACGACGGCCCGGATGCCGGTGAGGAGCTCGCTGTCCATCGTGCGAGTGTAGGGCGGCGTGCCGCGCCGGTGCCGTCCGCTACCCTTGCCAGCGATGCTTCCGAACGGGCGGCGACTTGGGGCACACCTGCCGCTGGGGCACGGGATGGTCATGGCCGCCGACCGCGCGGCCGAGATCGGCCTGTCCGCGCTCCAGGTGTTCAGTGACAACCCCACGTCGTGGCGCCGTCGGCCGACGCTCCCACGCGAGCTGCCGGCCTTCCGGGATCGCCTGGGCCAGCTCGGCATCACACCGCTGTCCATCCATGCGCCGTACGTCATCAACCTGGCCGGGCCCGAGCCCGAGACCCATGAGCGGTCCGTGGAGGTCCTGGCCGGTGAGCTGCGGGTGGCCCAGGCGTATGGAGCGCGGTTCCTCAACATCCACATCGGGTCGCACCGGGGTGCCGGGCCGGAGGCCGGCACGGACCGCCTCGCCGAAGGCCTGCGCGCCACCTTCCGTCTCGTCGGTGACGCGGCGCCGGACGTGGTGCTGAGCCTTGAGAACGGCTCGGGTGGCGGGTTCTCGCTGGGCTGGAGCTTCGAGGAGCTGGGCGCGATCGACCAGGCGGTCGCCGCGGCCGGCATCGACGCCGCCCGCTACGGGTTCTGCCTCGACACGGCGCACCTGTGGGGCGCGGGGTATGCGATCGACACGGCCCCGGGCGTGGACGCCACGATCGAGCGCTTCGCGGGTGTCGTGGGGCTCGACCGGCTGCGGATGGTCCATCTCAACGACTCGCGTTCAGAGCTGGGCTCGCGGGCGGATCGCCACGAGCACGTCGGCGCCGGCCGCATCGGCGGCGAGGGGCTCGCGCGGATGGCGACGCACCCGGCGCTGGACCACGTGACGTACTTCCTGGAGACGCCCGGGATGGACGCCGGCTACGACGCCGTCAACGTGAACCGGATCCTGGACCTCGCCCATGGGCGCCCGCTGGCGGCGCTTCCGGCGGGAGCCCTCGAGACCCGCAGCGCGCGGGGCCGCAGCGCGCCGGTCGAGGATGACGACGCGGCGGTCCGGGCGTGAGCGCCGCGCGTATCCGCCGCCTCGAGCTGGCCGCGCTGCTCGCGATCCTCGTCCTCGCGGCGCTGGTACGGCTCCCGGGCCTCGCGGAGCGGGGCCGCTGGGACGCGGACCAGGGCCACGACATGCTGGTCCTGCGCGCCCTGGCGATGCGTGGGGAGGTGCCCCTGCTGGGCCCGCCGACCTCCATCGGGACGTTCCACCACGGCGCCGTCTACTACGACCTCCTCGCGCCGGCGGCGATCCTCTCGGGGTCGGACCCGGTCGCCGTCACGGGCGAGATCGCGCTGTTCGGCATCGCGGCCGTGGCCGGGGCGTGGTGGCTCGCCCGGCTGCTGGGCGGACCGCTCGCGGCCGCGGCGGCAGGGCTCCTCGCCGCGATCTCCCCGGCGGGCATTGACGAGAGCACGTTCATCTGGAATCCGAACCTGATCCCGGCCGCGGCGGCGCTCGCGTTCGGGGCCGCGATCATGGCCCGGCGGACCGGACGGGCGCGCTGGTGGGTCGCGAGCGGGCTCGGGGCGATGGTGACGATGCAGTGCCACGTGCTGGGGGTCGTGATCATCGTGCCGCTCGCCTGGGCGTGGGGCGCCGACCTCGTCCGGCGTCGGCGTGGCGCCCACGAGACGCGGGCCGTGCTCCGGGGCGGGCTGGGGGCCGTGCTGGTGATCGCCGCCGGGTTCCTGCCGCTGCTCGCCTACGAGCTGGGCCATGGCTTCGCGGAGACACGAGCGATCCTGGACTACATCGCCGGCGGCGGGCGCGCTGCCGCGGGTTCCGGCGTCATCGAGCGCGTCGTGCTCGTTGGGCTGCGGTCGATCACATGGCCGGTCGCGGGTCTCGTCACGGACCGGCTGGCGGTGTCGCTGGTCGCCGCCATGGTGGTGACGCTGCTGGGCGCCCTCGCGCTGGTCGGGCGGCGCAGGCGCGCTGAAGCGGCCCGCCCGGGCGCCGGAACCGGCGGGTCCGGCACGGACCTCGCATCGGCACGGTGGCTGGCCGCGGGCCTGGGCTTCTCGGTCCTGGCCCTCGCGGTCTTCGCGCCCAGCCTCGCGGTCATCGTCCCGGAGCTCCCCAACGACCATTACCACGCGTTCCTGGACCCGGTGGTGCTGGCCCTGGTTGGCGTCGGGCTGGCCCGGCTCGCGGCGCCTGGCTCCGGCCGGGCCGCGGCCGTCCCGGGCAGGATCGCTGCCGCGGCGCTCGCCGTGGTCCTCGGCGGCATCGCCGTCACCGCGTGGCCTCCCGCGGTGGCACCCGACGGCGGCTGGCCGCTCGTCAACAGCGCGGCGGCACGGGTCATGGAGGCCGCGAAGGACGGCCCCATCGGCCTCGACGGGATCCCGCCCTTCAAGTCGGCCGATGCGCTGCGGTTCCCCCTCGAGCGGCGTGGCGGCGACGTCCTGCCGCCGGGCAGCGCGCCGGCACCGGGGGCCGGGCTCCGGGTCCTCGTCTGTGACCCGCTCTTCGACGAGGTCGCGGGCCGGCCGTGCGGCGGCCCGGTGGAGGATGCGTGGCTGGCCGCCCTGCCGGACGGCGGTTCCTGGGCGCTCGTCGACCGGTTCGAGGCCGGGCCGCGCCGCGTGGTCTCGGTCTACGCGCTGGGCACCGTCGGCGACTGACCCCGACGGCGACCGCGGCCCCACGTCCAGCGGCGCCGGACGCTCGGCCCCGGACAAGCGCGAACGCCGGCCCCTGCAGACCGGCGTTCGCTGTCCCCGAGACCCAGACCAGGAGGGTGGTGCCGGGTCAGTGCCCTGGAACGTCGCGTTTAGGGTCGACCCGGCGTCCGGGGCGGCCGGACCGCGGGTCGCGGTGCTGCGAAGCGCTGAGGCGGGGCGGCGCGGAGCACGGTGGGGGCACCGATCCCTGCCGTCATGCCACCCGGGCGCCCGTAGGGGCTCCCGGATGAGGCCGTCATGCCGTTGCTGCCGTTGCCTGTGTCGGCGGCTCCGACGCTCGAGTACGTCCGCGCAAAGCGGCGCACCCGGACGGCCAGGTAGTACTCCATGACCTGGCGGACCTGCGGCTCGGTGAGGGCCTCGTCCGCACGGAGCGCGTACTCGACGCGTGCCGTCGGGTTCTGCGGCCCGAGCGACACCACGCCGAGGGCGGTGCTCGTGTCCGAGTCCTCGCGGATCTCGCGGAGGCCTCGTGCCAGCTTGGTGGCCGTTCCGAGCGACGGCATGCGGTCCCCGCGGATGAGGCGGGAGATCGTCGAGTGGTCGACACCCGACTGCTGGGCCAGCTGGCGCTGCGACATCTTCTTGGCCTTGAGCTGGGCTCGCAGCCACTCGTTGAATGCGCGGCCGTTGTCGGTCGTCATGCTCGCTCTGGGCTAGGGGCCCCGCGTGCCTTGCGCGGGATGACCAGAGTGTTGATTGGATGGTGCGTCCGGCCAACCACCCGTTCGTACTCGGGCGCCCTACGCAGGCGTTGCCGGGTCCGTGGGGTGCGATGCGGTCGTGTGCGGTCCGGGCGTAGGCCGTTCGGGGGGTCGCGACCGGGACCCCCACGAACGAGGGCCCCGTCTCCTCCGTCCACGGGCCGGATGGGCCTGCACAAGGGCGCCCCGACACCGACGCTCGATGCTCATGAGCGAGGACGGCCGGCTGGCCTCCATCGACAACCTCCGGGAAGGCGGCTCTCAGCCGGCGGGTGACGGCGCCTCGATCGGCTTGCTGAGCCCCAGGCCCCTGCGCTTGTTGGAGACGACGTACAGGATCGACCCGATCACGATGATCGAGAACACGCTGATCACGCGGTCCACCAGCGCGATCGTCGTGGCCTCCGTGACCGGGAGGCTGTAGGCAGCCACCATCACGCCGACCATGCCCGCCTCGACGAGCCCGAGACCCGCCGGGCTCAGGGGCACGGCCGTGAGCAGCGAGCCGATCAGCGCGACGAAGAAGGCACCGGAGATCCCGAGGTTGGCGTCCGGGAAGCCGAGCGCCTGCACCACGAGCCAGAGCCGCAGGCCCTCCGTGCACCAGATGAGGATCGTGATCCCGACGAGGCCCGGCAACTGACGCCCGGCGACCGCCCCGAAGACGCCCTGCTCGAACTTGTCGTAGAGCTCCAGGACGCGGTGCGGCAGCGGCAGGGCGGTGATGATCCGCCGCCCGAAGTTGCGCAGCGTCAGCAGCGCGACCGCCAGGAACACGATCGTCCCGACGCCGAGCGCGGCCACGAACTGGATCTCCGTCGGCAGGCCCGTCCGGAAGCTCCAGAAGCCGGCGCCCAGGCCCAGGATCGCGATGGCGAACAGGTCCAGGATCCGCTCGATGAACACCGTCCCGAAGGTCCGCGACAGCGACACCGGGGAGTTGATCTTGAGCAGGTAGGCCCGGTAGACGTCGCCCAGCTTGGCCGGCACGAGGCAGTTCACGAGCCACGAGAGGAAGAGGATCTCCGTGGAGTCCCTGACCCCAATCTGCACCTTCGTGCCGCGCAGGATCAGGGCCCAGCGGAGGCCGCGCAGCGGGAAGCCGGCATAGAACACCGCGAACGCCGCCAGCAGCAGCCACAGGTTGGCCTTGGCGATGCCATCGACGATGTCCCTGGGGTCCACCTTGAGGACCAGCTGGAACGCGAGGACAAGCAGGACGAGCGGGACGGCGATCGACAGGATGGTCCGCGGCTGGCGCAGGCGGTGCCCCAGCGACACCTGGTCCGCGGTGACCTCGGCCTCCTGCGCGGCGCCGGGGACGGCGGGGTCGGGGACCGGTTCGGTGGCGGGCGG
Organism: Candidatus Limnocylindrales bacterium; assembly: GCA_038250545.1. Classification (GTDB taxonomy): domain Bacteria; phylum Chloroflexota; class Limnocylindria; order Limnocylindrales; family CSP1-4; genus CAIXZV01. The sequence continues at coordinate 20,657 of JBBSCF010000030.1, forward strand.
GGTCGGCGTGGCGTCGGGCACGGTGGGTTCACTCATGCGGCGGCCCGCTCCGCGCGGGCGATGGCTGCACGCGGCGGTTCCCCCGCGCGCGGTTGACGAGCTTGGAGATCGGGGTCAGCGTGCGCACGATATACGACGCGCGGCCCGGGGCAAGGTCAGCGGTGGCGATGGCGGCCAGCAGGCCCTCGGGCGTGGAGGGATCGACCGTCACCACGTTGTACGCCACGCCGACCTCGAGCGTGCTGTGGGCGTCGGATACCGCCACCCCCGGCAACCCCAGCTCCTTCGCGAACGCGGCGGCCCGCTCGTTCCCGCTGCCGCCCAGGACGCGCGCGTTGTGGGTCTCGATCCAGTCCACCATCGTCCCGAGCGTCTCGAGGCCGGGATCGATCAGCATCGACCCCCGGTACCGGTCGAAGGGGTGCGGGATCCCCACCAGCCCGCCATGGGCGCGGACCTCCTCGATCGTCTCGCGCGCCGGACGCCCGGGTGCCACGACTCGATCCAGGAACAGCGCGATGAGGTCGCCGTCGGCCGTCTTCACCTCTTCGCCGACGATCACGGTCAGGCCGTCCGGGGCCGCGTCCCGCGCCCGCAGCGCCCCCTCGATCCGGTCGTGATCCGTGATCGCGAGGTGGGTCAGCCCCCGCGCGGCAGCGGCCCGGACCTGCGACTCCGGCCTGGCGAGACAGTCGAAGCTGGAGGACGTGTGGCAGTGGAGGTCGATGAAGTACTTCACCTCAAGCCCACCCCCTGATGCACCGTCGGCCGGACGCCGCACCCATCGCCGCGCAGGAGCCTAGATCTGCGAGACGAGGGACTTCTTGAAGAAGTCGAAGTGCTCGAGGGCCAGGCCGGTTCCCAGCGCCACGCAGTTGAGGCTGTTCTCCGCGACGTGGCACGGGACGCCGGTGACCTGGGTGAGCAGCTTGTCGACGTTGCGCAGGAGCGAGCCGCCGCCGGACATGACCATGCCCTTGTCGATGATGTCGCTTGAGAGCTCCGGCGGGGTCTGCTCCAGGACCGACCGGACCGCGGCCACCAGCTGCTGGAGCGGGATCTCGATGGCCTCCATGACCTCGGAGGACGTGATCGGGATCGTGCGCGGCAGGCCGGCGATCAGGTCGCGGCCACGGACCTCCATCGTGAGCTCGCGCTCCAGCGGCAGGGCCGTGCCGATCTGGATCTTGACCTCCTCGGCCGTCCGCTCGCCGACCATCAGGTTGTACTTCTTGCGGATGTAGCTGGCGATGGACTCGTCGAACTTGTTGCCGCCGACGCGGAGGCTGTTGAACACGACGATGCCGCCGAGCGCGATGACGGCGATCTCGGACGTGCCGCCGCCGATGTCGATGATCATGTTCCCGGACGGCCCGCTGATGGGGACGTTGGCGCCGATGGCGGCGGCGAGGGGCTCCTCGATCAGGAACGCGTCCTTCGCGCCGGCCTTGAGGGCCGCGTCGCGGACCGCCCGCTTCTCGACGGATGTGACGCCGGCGGGGACGGAGATCATGACCTCCGGCCGGGAGAAGCCGATGCGGCCCTTGGTCGCCTTGCCGATGAAGAACCGGAGCATCGCCTCGGTGATCACGTAGTCGGCGATGACGCCGTCCTTCATCGGACGGATGGCCTGGATGTTGCCGGGGGTGCGTCCGATCATCTCGCGGGCCTCCTCGCCCACGGCGACGATCCGGTTGTCCTCGCCGACCGCGACGACGGAGGGCTCGGTGATGACGATGCCCTTGCCCTTGACATAGACGATGACGTTCGCGGTGCCGAGGTCGATACCAATCTTCATGACGGGGGGAATGCTACTCCGTGGGGCTGGCCGGACCGATCCGGGCCGGCGGGAAGGTCGTGACGGGGCGCCGGTCAGGCGTTGTCGGCCGACCGGGTGATGCTCGCGCCGAGCTGCTGGAACTTGCGGTCGATGTTCTCATACCCGCGGTGAACGTGGTGCGCACCGTGGATCAGTGACGGGCCCTCCGCGGCGAGGGCGGCCAGGATGAGCGACGCACCGGCGCGCAGGTCGCTGATCCGCGCCTCGGCGCCGTGGAGGCGCGCCGGGCCGTGGATGGAGGCGTGGTGGGCGTCCTCGATGTCGATCCGGGCGCCCAGCTTGCGCAGCTCGGCCAGCCACTCGATCCGGTCCTCGAACACGGCCTCGTGCACGCGTGACGTGCCCGTGGCCTGGGTGAGGAGCACGCAGGCGGGCGGCTGGACGTCCGTCGCGAGCCCGGGGTAGGGCGCGGTCTCGATGTCGCAGGCACGCAGGTCGCCGGGACGGAGGCCCGTCGCGTCGATCTCGATGGCCGTCCGGCCGCAGGCGACCGGCACGCCCATGCGCCCCATCAGCTCCACGAGCGCCCCGACATGGTCGCAGGCGGCGTTCTCGAGCGTGATCTTCCCGCCCGTGACCGCGGCGGCCACCAGGAACGTGCCAGTCTCGATGCGGTCCGGCAGGACCGAGTGGTTGGCGCCGCGCAGGCGGCGCTTGCCGTGGACCTCGATGACGTCAGGGGCCGTGCGCTGCACATCGGCGCCCATCTCCACCAGGAACGCGATGAGGTCGTCCACCTCCGGCTCCTGGGCCGCGGGCCGGATCACGGTGTGGCCGTCCGCCAGCGTGGCCGCGAGCATCGCGTTCTCGGTGCCCATGACGGTCACCTGCGGGAAGATCACCTCGCCGCCGCGGAGCCGGCCGGGCGCCTTGGCGTAGTAGTAGCCGTTGCGGTAGTCGATCTCCGCGCCCAGGGCCCGCATCGCGTCCACGTGCAGGTTGACGGGCCGCCGGCCGATGCGGTCCCCGCCGGGGTTGCTGATGATCACGTGCCCGAACCGCGCGAGGAGGGGACCCAGGAGGATGAACGAGGCGCGCATCTTGGCGGCGGCCTCGAGCGGGATGAACAGCCAGTCGACGTCGCCGGCGGCGATCTCGTAGACGCCGTGCGCCGGGTGGTCCACCACGACGCCGAGGTCCTGGAGCACCTCGGTCAGGACGCGGACGTCCTCGATCTCCGGGACGTTCTCGAAGCGGCAGCGCTCGCCCGTGAGGACGGCGGCGGCCAGCAGCTTGAGCGCCGCGTTCTTCGCACCCGAGACGCGCACGGTCCCCCGGAGCGGGCGCCCACCCTCGATCCGGAAGGCCTCCGGGGGTGGTGCCTCCGGGTGGTACTCCCAGTGGAACGGGCGGGCGTCGGCCATCACTCAGCCGCGCGAGCGCGGGCCCTCCGGGCGGCGGCGCTCGGCGACGCGGATCCGGAGCAGCGCGCGCTGGAGCTCGGCGCGGGCCGCCGAGAGGTCGGCGCCCTCCGCGTAGCCCGACTCCAGGGCCTTCTGCGCCTCGGCCCGGGCGCGCTGCGCCCGCTCGAGGTCGATCTCGCCGCCGATCTCCGCCGTCTCCGCCATCACCACCACCTTGTCGGGCCGGACCTGGAGGAACCCGCCCACGATGGCGAAGGTCTCCTCGTCCCCACCCTTGCGGATCTTGAGCTCGCCGACGCCCAGCAGGGACACGAGCGGGGTGTGATGCGGCAGGATCCCGAGCTCACCATCGACGCCCGGGACGAGCACCATGTCGACCTCGTCCTGGTACGCCAGGCGCTCCGGAGTGACGATTTCCAGTTGGAGCGGCATCTCAGTTGACTCCGGTTCGACGGCCGCTCTCGGCGTGGCGGGCTCGGTCCGATTCCAGTCCTGCGGGACTGAGATCGGCCTCGCTCGCCCCGCCTGCGCGTCCTGCGATTCGCCTAGGGACCTCCATCCTCCATCGACCCGAGTCCGGCGCCGTGGCGGCTGCGGAGCTCGGTGAGGAGGAAGGAGGAGAGACGGGACCACCCCCGCGTAGCCGCGTCGACCGGCGGGCGATCTCAGTCCCGCAGGACTGGAATCGCGCCGACGGCGGCGAGGCGAGAGCGGGAGTGAGAATCACGCTCAGCCCGCCAGCTTGGCCGCGTTCTCGCGGACGTCGTCCAGGGTGCCGGCGAGGAAGAAGGCCTGTTCCGGCAGGGTGTCCGCCTTGCCCTCGAGGATCTCCTTGAACGAGGCCACCGTGTCGTGGATCGAGACGTACTTGCCAGGGCGGCCCGTGAAGACCTCGGCCACGGTGAACGGCTGGCTCATGAAGCGCTGGAGGCGGCGAGCCCGGGCCACCGTCGACTTGTCCTCCTCGGAGAGCTCGTCGATGCCCAGGATCGAGATGATGTCCTGCAGGTCCCGGTAGCGCTGGAGGACGCGCTTGGTCTCCTGGGCCACGTCGTAGTGCTCGGTGCCCACGGTGAGTGGGTCGAGGACGCGCGACGTCGAGGTGAGCGGATCGACCGCCGGGTAGATGCCCAGCTCCGCGATGGACCGCTCGAGGCGGATCGTGGAGTCGAGGTGGGCGAAGGTCGTGGCCGGCGCCGGATCGGTGTAGTCGTCCGCGGGGACGTACACGGCCTGGAGCGAGGTGATGGACCCGTCCTTGGTGGACGTGATCCGCTCCTGGAGCGCCGCCATCTCCGTGGCGAGGTTGGGCTGGTAGCCCACGGCCGACGGCATCCGGCCGAGGAGGGCCGACACCTCGGAGCCCGCCTGGGTGAACCGGAAGATGTTGTCGATGAACAGGAGCACGTCGCGGTGCTCCTCGTCGCGGAAGTACTCCGCCATCGTCAGGGCCGTCAGGCCGACGCGCTGGCGGGCGCCGGGCGGCTCGTTCATCTGGCCGAACACGAAGGCCGTGCTCTTGATGACGCCCGAATCGGTCATCTCCTTGATCAGGTCGTTGCCCTCGCGGGAGCGCTCGCCCACGCCCGCGAACACGGAGACCCCTGCGTGCTCCTTCGCGACGTTGTTGATGAGCTCCTGGATGATGACCGTCTTGCCGACGCCGGCGCCACCGAAGATGCCGACCTTGCCGCCCTTGCGGAACGGGCAGACGAGGTCGATGACCTTGAGGCCCGTCTCGAAGACCTCGACCTCGGTGGTCTGGTCCTCGAACGACGGGGCGGAGCGATGGATCGGCAGGTTGTGCTCCGACACGACGGCGCCCTTGCCGTCGATCGGGTGGCCCAGGACGTCGAAGACCCGGCCGAGGGTGACCTCGCCGACGGGCACGGTGATCGGGGCGCCCGTGTCGCGCACCTCGGTGCCGCGGGCGAGGCCGTCGGTCGTGGTCATGGCCACGGCGCGGACCCAGTTGTTGCCCAGGTGCTGCTGGACCTCGCAGGTCAGCGGCTCCACGCCCTCGCGGATGATCTCCACAGCGTTGTAGATGGTCGGCAGGTGGCCGGCCGGGAACTCGATGTCAACGACAGGCCCGGTGATCTGGATGACCCGGCCGTTCGCGGAAGGGGCGGCGGTCGCCATGGGTGGGATTGCCTCCTCTGCTGCGCCGGCTACCGAGCCTGGGCGCCGCTCGCGATTTCGACCATCTCGCGAGTGATGTTGGCCTGACGGACCTTGTTGTACGAAAGGGTGAGATCGTCGATGAGCTCCTCGGCGTTCTCCGTGGCGTTCTTCATCGCGACCATCTGGGACGAGAAGAAGCTCGCCGTGGTCTCGAGGACGGACGCGTACAGGCGGGTTGCCACGTATCGCGGCAGGAGCGCCTCGAGGAACGCGCCGGGGTTCGGCTCGAACAGGAACTGGTGACCGGGGATGCCCTCCACGTCGCCGGCCGGGACGATCGGGAGCAACTGCTCCATCATCGGCCGCTGGACGAGCGTGGACTCGAACCGGGGATAGATGACGTCGACCCGGTCGTAGACGCCGGCGACGAAGTCGTCCGAGACCAGCCGGGCGATCGGGAGCACATCGGCGAACGACGGGCGCTCGCCCATGCCGTCGAAGTACGCGGCGATCGGCACGCGGGCGCGGCGCATGGCGTCGCGACCCTTGCGCCCCACCGGGACGACCTTGAGGTCGCCGGGGTGCTCGGTGATCTCGCGGGCCGCGAAGCGGACCGTGTTGGTGTTGAGCGCGCCGGCCAGGCCCCGGTCCGACGTCATGATGACGATCAGCCGGTTGTGCTCGACGTGCAGGTCCCGGCCGGCGAGGAGCGGGTGCTCGTCGCTGCCCAGGACGGCGGACAGGTCGGCGATGACCTCGTCCAGCTTCTCGCGGTAGGGGCGGGCGGCCAGCGTGGACTCCTGGGCCCGGCGCAGCTTGGAGGCCGCGACGAACTGCATCGCACGGGTGATCTGCTTGATGTTCTTCGCCGAGCCGATGCGGCGGCGGATCTCACGCTGGCTAGGCATTCACGTACCTTGCCTCGTTCAGGGGCCGCCGCCCTGGGCGGCCCGAGTGCGGCGCGTCGCGAAACAATCCCGTCACCTACGCCAGGAAGCTCTTGCGGAACTCGTCGATCGCGTCGTTGAGCGCGGCCGAGATCTCGTCCGTGAGCGCCCCGGACGCGGCGAGGTCCGGCAGGATCTGCGGCCGCTCGGTCTCGAGGAACCGGTACAGCTGCGCCTCGAACTCCTTGACGCGCGGCGTGGGGATGTCGTCCAGCTTGCCGGTGGTCGCGGCCACGAGGATCGCGACCTGCTTCTCCACGGGGAGCGGCTGGTACTGCGGCTGCTTGATGATCTCGGACAGCTTCTCGCCGCGGTTGAGCTGGTCGCGGGTTGCCTTGTCCAGGTCCCCGGCGAACTGCGCGAACGCCGCGAGGGCGCGGTACTGCGCGAGGTCCAGCTTGAGCGGGCCCGCGACCTTCTTCATCGCCTTGGTCTGCGCGGCGGAACCCACGCGGGAGACCGAGATGCCGATATTCATGGCGGGCCGCTGGCCGGCGTTGAACAGGTCGGTCTCGAGGAAGATCTGGCCGTCCGTGATCGAGATCACGTTGGTCGGGATGTAGGCGGACACGTCGTTGGCCTGGGTCTCGATGATCGGCAGCGCGGTCAGCGAGCCGCCGCCGTTCGCCTCGCTCATCCGCGCCGCACGCTCGAGGAGGCGGCTGTGGAGGTAGAAGACGTCGCCGGGATACGCCTCACGGCCGGGCGGCCGGCGGAGGAGCAGGGCCATCTCGCGATAGGCCCAGGCGTGCTTGGACAGGTCGTCATAGACGCACAGGGCATCCTTGACGAGGCGCCCTCCGATCTCGACGCCGTTCTCCATGACCTCCTCGCCCATGGCCACGCCGCTGTACGGGGCGAGGTACTGGAGCGGGGCGGGATCGTCGGCGCCGGCGACCACGACGATGGTGTGCTCCATCGCGCCGAACTTCTCGAGCGTCGCGACGGTCTGCGCCACGGTCGACATCTTCTGGCCGATGGCCACGTAGATGCAGACGAGGTCCCCACCCTTCTGGTTGATGATCGTGTCGAGCGCGATGGCCGTCTTGCCGGTCTGGCGGTCGCCGATGATCAGCTCGCGCTGGCCGCGGCCGATCGGGACCAGCGCGTCCACGGCCTTGAAGCCGGTCTGGACCGGGGTGTCGACGCCCTGGCGCGTGATGACGCCGGGGGCGATGCGCTCGACCGGGCGGGTGGCGGTGGCCTTGATCTCGCCCTTGCCGTCGAGCGGGCGGCCCAGCGGGTCCACGACGCGCCCGAGGAGCGCCGCGCCGACCGGGACCGAGGCGACGCGGCCCGTGGTCCGGACCGTGTCGCCCTCCTTGATCGCCGTCGCGTCGCCGAGGATGACCGCGCCGACCGTCTCCTCTTCGAGGTTGAGGGCCATGCCCATGACCCCGCCGGGGAACTCGAGCAGCTCGGACGACAGGGCGGCGTCCAGCCCGTAGACCTGGGCGATGCCGTCACCGACCTCGACCACGGTCCCGACGCTGCGGGTCTCCGTGGTGCCGTCGAAGTCGGCGATCTGGCTTTTGATGATGCTGATGATCTCGTCTGGCCGGATGGCCATGGCGTCTCCGTTCGGGCGGGCTAGCGGGTGCGGGTGCCCGCATGGAGCTGGTCGCGCAGCCGCTCGAGGCGGCCGCGAATCGAGGCGTCGAGGAGCCGGTCGCGGACCTGGATGGTCAGGCCGCCGATGAGGTCCGGGTTGACCTCGGCCTTGAGGTCCACCCGGGAACCGGCCATCGCCTCGACCCGACTCCGGATCGCGGCGGTCTCGTCTGCGGTGAGGGGCACGGCGCTGGTGACGGTTGCCGCGACCACACCGCGGTGGGCGTTGAGGAGGCGGGTGTACTCGTCCCGGATGCGGGGCAGGGCATGCACCTTGCCACGCTCCACGACGAGGGTCACCAGGCGCAGCGGTCCTGGGGCAATCCGCGGCTCCAGCAGCCGGCGCACGATCTCCACGCGTTCCCCGAGCGGGACTGCGGGGCTGTGGACGGTCGGCTCCACGTCGGGCCGGCCGAGCATGGCGACGGCCGCGTCGAGGTCCGCCTTCCAGCCGTCCAGCTGGTTCTCCGCGGCGGCCACCTGGAAGGCGGCCTCCGCGTAGCGGCGGGCGGCGGCGACGGGCCGGCTCATCAGTTGTTCGACCCGCCGGCGGCCGGATCGGCCAGGAAGTCGGACACCAGCTTGCGCTGGCGGTCCGAGGTCATCGAATCGCCGATGACGCGCCCGGCGGCCGCGAGGGCGAGGTCGGTCACCTCGCCGCGCAGCTCGGCGAGGGCCCGCTGCTTCTCCGCCTCGAGCTCGGTGGACGCGCGCTCCTTGAGCCGGGCCAGCTCCTCGCGGGTGGCGGCGATGTCCGCCTCGCGGGACTCGGCCGAGACTTTCTGGGCGCGGTTGATGATGTCGTTGGCCTCCCGGCGAGCCTCCTGGATGGCGGCCAGCCGCTCCTGCTCCGCCGACTCGCGGTCCCGTCGGGCCTGCTCGGCGTCCTGGAGGCCCTGCTCGATGCGCGAGCGGCGGGCCTCCAGGGTGTCGGTGATGCCCTTGAACGCGAGGGACTTGACGATCAGGAAGAAGACGATGAAGTTCGCAGCGCTGACGATCACCCAGAACAGGTTGATCTGGAAGTCGGGGCCGCCTTCCGCAGACGGCACGGCCACCTGGTAGGTGACCTCACCGACGAGGGCGAGGATGTCCACGGGCGTCGTCTCGTGCCGTCACTACTTGATGAAGATCGCGAGCAGACCCACGACGACCGCGAGGACGCCAAGGCCTTCGGCGAACGCCGCGAGGATGATCGCGAGGCCGCGGATCTGGCCGGCGGCGTCGGGGTTGCGTCCGATCGCGGCGCTCGACATGCCGGCGAGGATGCCGATGCCGATGCCGGGGCCGATCACGCCGAGCGCCGCGAGGCCTGCGCCGAGATGCTCCATGATTCCGAGTTCCCTCCGTGGTCCCGGCTGTTGGACCGGGTTCAGTCCCTAAGGTTGGTCAGTGCATCTGCTCGACGAGCAGGTCCGGGTCGACGGGCCAGGCCGCGGGTTCGTCTGCGTCGGCTGCGCCCTCGCCGTGCTCCTCCTCGCCGTGATGCTCGATCGCGGCCAGGGTGAACATGAGGGTCAGGGTCGCGAAGATGAGCGCCTGCACGAGGTTGAGCATGAGCTCGAGGGCGATGATCGCCATGGGGATGATCGCCACGGTCAGCGCGGTCATGACGCCCAGCGCCACCTCGCCGCCGTAGATGTTGCCGAAGAGTCGCATCGAGAGCGTCACGGGCTTCACGAACTCCAGGAGGAGCTCGATCAGACCCACGAACATCGCGATGATCCCGGCGCCGATGCCGTTCCTGAACTCCTTCACCGGGAAGAACTTGGAGAGGTAGCCCCCGAAGCCCATGTGCCTGAAGCCCTGGTACTCGAAGAAGACGAAGGCGGTGAGGCCCAGGCCGATGGTGATGTTGACGTCGCTGGTGGGCCCCCGCAGGGACTCGATCTTGCCGATGGGCGGGATGAGACCGCTCCAGTTGCTCAGCAGGATGTAGAGGAAGAAGCCCACGAAGATCGGCATGTACGGCCGTGCGGCGGGGCCACCCAGCGACATCCCGAAGGCTTCGATCTGCTCCCAGACCCACTCGATGAAGTTCTGGGCCTTGCCCGGAACCATCGCCTTGCCGCGCGTGAGGACCAGCAGGCTCACGATCGTGAAGATCGAGACGATCCACATGGTGAGGATCGTGGAGGTGATGCTGGGCTGGAAGGTGATCAGGTCGCTGCTCTGCGGTGCCGCCTCCCAGATGATGTGCGGCGCGGGCAGCTCAAGGTTGCCATTGATGAAGCAGACCGGGAAGGCGCAGGTGTCCGCGTTCTGGGGGTCGTACGGGGGCGCGACGAAGATGGCCGCGACGTCGACCAGGATGACGAGGCCGAGCAGCAGCAGGATGTAGTTGCGCGTGGACAGGCCCCGGGATTGCACCGCCGGCGTGTCGCTCACGTTTCCTCCAAGCAGTCAGTCGCGCGGCCAGGCCGCGTGTCGTCGAGCCCGTTCCGTGGCCGGTTGTTCACTCGAACCGCTTCAGGAACCGTGTCACCAGGCGGTAGATCCCTACCGTCCCGATCCCTGCGCCGGCGAGAAAGCCGACGAGGACGAAGATCGGCAGCGTCCCAAGCTGCTGGTCTGCCCAGTAGCCCGCCGCCACACCGAGGAGGGTCGTCACAAGGAGGACCATCCCGATCTCGGAGAACAGGGCGAAATACCCGCCGTAACCAGTGTTCATGGGCGACCGTTCACCGCGCGGGTGACTATACCAGAGGGCAGAGGGGGGGCTGGAACGGGCCGTCCGGGATAAACGGGCTACCCGGCCCGGTCCGCGCATGCCGAGCCCTATTGGGACGAGGCGGGCGATGGCACGGTGTCTCCGACGGGCGCCGTCGCAGTTGGCGCTTCCTTCGGCTCGCCAACGGTCGGCCGCACGCCGGTGGGCAGGATCGTGGCCACGAGCGCGGCGGTGACGGCCGCGACCAGGATCGCCGACGCGGCGATCCCGATCTGGGTAGCGTGGGTGAGCTGCTCAGGCGGTGACGCGGATGGGCCGACCGGCTCCGGGTTCGGCCCGCTGGCCCGGCGCCGCGACCGGCGGCTCCGTTGAGCACCCACAGGGGCAACCTCCTTGACCCACTGCCGCTCGAGATCTGCCCGTTCGAGCCGGACCAGCCAGACGAGCGTCCCGGCGCCGAGGAGGAGGGTCGGGACGAGCACCCACGGCAGATCGCCGCCCGGCATGGGCGATGGCAGCGGGACGTCTGGTGCGGTGGGTGGCGGCGACGGGGGAGGAACCTCCCACAGCTCCATTCGCTCGTAGGTCGCCCCATCCGCCACGAAGACGAGCGAGCCGTGTTGCTCCAGCCAGGCCAGCAGCTTCTCGCCACCGGGGGTGTAGCCGGCGCGCACCTGCTTGGAGCTGATCAGGACGTACTGGACGTGCTTGGCAAGAACGTCCTCGCCGGTCGCGACAGCGTGGATCTCGTAGCCGCGGTACAGGAACTTGCCGGGCTCGTCCGTCACGCCGAGCACGCTGGCCCGCGGGGCGTTGCTGTGCAGCCAGCGTGCCACCTCCTCATAGCTGTCGTCGGGTCGGAAGTGGAGGACGGTCCAGGCCGTGAGCGACCAGGCAAGGAAGGCCCCCAGCGCCACGGCGACCGCGAGCCGTGTGCCCTTGGCGAGGGCGGGGGCTCGCGCCGGCCCTGCCAGACGCCGGCTCCAGCGGTCGCGTGAGGTCCACACGGCGATGGTCGCGGTCGACACGGACGCGACGGCGGGCACCATGAGGAAGTAGAAGAACTGCTCCTCGAGGGTGCCCAGGGCGACGCTGTAGATCACCGTCGCATACGCCGCCAGGCCCCACAGCCCGATCATCCGCGCCCGGCGCAGGCTTCCGGCCCCGCCGCTTCCCCAGCGGATCAGGATCAGGCCGGCGAAGAACCCGAGCACGATCATCGCGTAGGTCGTTCCGAGCGTGCCGAGGTTCGCGATCACGGCGCCCAGGAACGAAGGCCCGCCCTGCGTGTTGAACCCGGTCTCCTGGACTAGCCCCAGGAACCGGAAGAGGCCGCGCAGCTTCTGCGCCGCGAGCTCCTCGCCATGGCCGCTCAGCGCGACGCCGACCGGGTAGATCGCATACGTGGCGGCGGCCCCGAGCCCCGTGACGATCGCGCGACTCCGTGGGATCACTCTGCCCCAGAGGAACGCCAGACCAAGCGGGGCGATTGTGAGGAAGAACGTCATGTCCTTGCTCAGGAGGGCGAGCCCGAAGAACGCACCGGCGCCGAAGGCCCGGCGCGATAACAGGGCGTCGAGGTCGCGCCGGCCGCCCAGCAGGACGAGGTAGCCCAGCACCACCCACAACAGCGCGGAGGTCTCGATGTAGTTGCGGCTGTTCATGCGGATGACGAAGGCGTCGATGCCGAACAGGATCGCGGCCAGGAGGCCGCCGGGCGTTCCAGCGACCTGGCGGACGAGCAGGAACATCGCGGATGCGGCGAACCCGGCCAGCACGACATTCAAGGTCCTCACGGCCTGGACGGCATCGACCGGATGGGACGGCAGCCCGGTGGCCGACGTCACCAATGCCTCGAGGACCAGGAACGCCGGGGGATGGAGGAAGAAGGGGTGACCGTAGAGGGTCAGGCCACGTCCCTCGGCGATGTTCCGGGCGATCGCGAGGTAGGTGATCTCATCGACGAAGATGTCCCACGCGCGGTCGAGGTACACCAGGCGGAGGGCCAAAGCAACCACGAAGACCGTGACGGTCAGGCCCACCGGGGTCGCCAGGAGGACGACGGCCCGAAGGCCGATCCGCTCCGCAGTGGCCCGCAGGCGGATCCGGGCGGCGGGCCGGGCGCCGCTGGCCGTCATGCCCGACCGGACTCGCCGGCCGACGATCTCACGGCCGCCCGGGCGTACACCGAGGCCAGGGTGTCCCGGACGCTGGACCGGGCGGCCTCGCCGGCGAGCCGCTTGCGTCCGGCTGCGGCCAGGCGGGCCGCCTCTGCAGGGTCGCCGAGCAATCGGGCCAGTGCGGCGGTTACCGCCGGGATGTCACCGTACGGCGCCGTGAGCCCGCCGTCCAGGACGGCCTCGTTCAGAGGCGGGCGATCGGTTACGAGCACGGGGCGCGCCAGGGCCAGGGATTCGAGGATGACCATCGGGAGATCCATCTTGCCTGAGAGCGACCGGGGCACCAGCGCCGTGACGCTGCAGGCCGAGATGAGGGCCGGCATGTCCTCGACGCGACCGGCGGTCACCACCCGGCCCGCCAGCCCCATCGAGGCGGCAGCCGCACGGACCTTGCTTTCCTCCGCCTCGAGCGACTGTCCGGCTCGGACGCGAAGCGCCACGACCAGTTGCGCCTTGGCCAGCTCGGGCGGGAGCGCGGCCATCGCCGCAATGAGCGTGTCCAGGCCATTGCCGCTGTGGGCATGGGTCGCGCAGAGTACGGCCGGCCCGTCGATCCCGAGACGGGCCCGGGCGGCGGTGACGGCACCGATGGCGGGCACGGGCAACCATTCCAGCGGCGGGAACATCGTGACCACGTCCGCGACGCCCGCGGCCCGCAGTCGATCGGCCGTGAAGCGCGAGAAGGCGACCGTCACGTCACCGAGCGTCATGCCGGGGGACAGCCCCCGGTCGCCAGGAGAGGGGAGGGTGTGCACGACGGGCACCCCCGACAGCCGCGACAGGCCTCTCACCACGAGCCGGGCCACCGGGTTCCACCGCCTCTGGCTCGCAACCACGTGCAACACGTCATGGCGCCGGATGTTGCGGGCGATGAAGGCGGCGCCGCGGAGCCACTCGCGCACGCCCGGGACTGCACCGGGCCGGGAGGCTGCGACGGGCGTGACGTGATCCGGCCAGGCCTCGCCCGGGCCGGTGAGGAGCGTATAGCGGCTGCCCGTGTCGAGGCGGACGATGGCCCTGGCCATGTTCTTGTCCGCGCCATTCCAGGGAGACGCCAGCGGCAGGCTCCCGGCAAGCAGCACCCGCGGCCGGGGATCGGTGCCGGTCATCGGCGGCGACCCCGGCTGGCCGACCGGGCCGCGCGACGGGCGCTGTGCCGCTCCAGGGCCTGTTCGTAGTGGCGCTCCTGGGCGGCCGCGATCGCGTCCCAGTCGTACTGTCGCGACCATGCCCGCGCCTCGGTCGCAGCGGCTGCGCGCAGCGATGGATCGCCCAGGACCGCGAGCAGCGCGCTCGCGAACGCCGACGTGTTGAAGGGGTCCACGAGCAGCGCCCCGTGGCCGCCGGTCACCTCCCGGAGGGGTCCAGTGTCAAAGGCGATGAGCGGGACACCGGCGGCCTGGGCCTCCACCGCCACGATGCCGAACGTCTCGAACCGCGACGGCATCAGGACCGCGTGCGCACGTGCCAACAGGGCCGCCTTCTCGGCGCCCTCGACGCGCCCGAGGAGTCGAACCGATCCCGCCAGACCGCGCTCCGCCGCCAGCTCCTCGAACGCGGCGCGGTCCGGACCGTCGCCAAGCACGAGGAGCGGGGGCAGAGGCGTCGTGGTCCGGCGTGCCAACTCGGCGAGGGCGTCGAGGAGCAGGTCGAGTCCCTTGTGGTGGATGTCGAGGCGGCCAAGGAACACCAGGTGCTCCGGGTCCGCAACCAGCGCCGGAAACGCCTCGGCCGGCAGCCCGTTCGGGATTGCCTCCACGATAGCGTCGGGCCGGCGGAGCAGGAGGTCCCGGCCCAGCCATTCGGACACCGGGATGAAATCGTCGTAGGCGCGAACTCCGAACCGCTCCACGAGATCGAACGGCAGGTGGTACTTGTCGCGCATCTGGCGGGCGAACAGCCACTGGACGACCGCCACGACGGGCCGCTTCGTGTACAGGGGGCTAAGGCCGGTCGAGAAGGGGGCCCCGAAGTCCTCGACCACCAGGTCGGAGCGGTGGCGGCGGATCGCGGCGGGGAGCAGCCCGAACCAGGCGAGCCTGGGCAGAAGCCCCGCGCGGTGCGGCCCGATCGGGACCCACTGCACCCCGTCCTCGACCCGCTCGACGGCGCCCGGGTAGGCGGCCACGACGCACGTGACGTCATGGCTCGCGGCGAGGCGCCGGTTGACCTCCCGGGTGCGCACGCTCCCACCGCCGCTCCCGGGCTGGTGAGGATCCTCGTAGGCGAGGTGCAGGATCCGCATCAGGCCCGCCGGCCGGATCGCTGGACGAGGGGCGTGATCCGGAGGGCGGTGGCCACCCCGAGGTAGGCCAGCCCGGCGGCCACCACCGCGCTGATCGCCCCGGCGGCCGCCCGCACGGTGACGGCCACCACCAACCCGACGCCGACAGCAGCGGCCAGGCGGGCGACCCAGCGCAGGACACGGCCGATGTCGACGCGGACCTCGCGCAGGTAGAACCCGGCGAGCGAAACTGCGGCCAGCCCCGACACGACCGCGAAGATGGACACCGCGGCCATCGCCCCTCCCGCCGGAACGGCGACCACGAGGATGGGCACCTCGATCGCCGCGAGCACCAGGAACACGCGCGCCGGGATGCCGGCGCGACTCACCGCCTGGAACACGGCAGCGATCATCGCCGCGAGCATCAGGAGCGTGTTTCCCACGGCCATCACGCGCAGGATCGGAGCGGTGGCGGCGTACTCCGGTGGGAACAGGATCCCCAGGACGACCTCGGGGGCCACGATGAGCAGGAGCTCGAACGGGACGACCAGAACCAGCGCGCTGGCCAGGGCCCTGCCCAGGATTTGCCGGGTGGGTGGCAGCTCATGCATGGCGGCCGCAGCCGTGAACAGCGGCGGGATCAGCGACGAGGTCGCCAGGAAGTAGGGCGCGTTCGCGAGGAGGATGGCCGCCTGGTAGTGACCGGCGATCGCCCGGTCGTCGAGCAACGTCTTGACGGCGAGCAGGTCGACGCTGAGCACGAGGGCGAGCCCGAGCAGGGTGCCGAACATGGGGCGCACGTCGCCGGCAGCGGGGAGCCGCCGGCTGCCACGGGCGCGGACACCCAGGACGGCGAGCATTGCGAGCCCAAGAAGACTGGCTGCCACTCCGCCCGCCGCGAACCCGGCGACGGCACCCGCCGCGCCGAGACCCGCGATCATCAGTGCAAGTCCGGAGGCCGTCTTGGTCGTGACCTCCGTCACCTGCAGCACCGCGATGAAGCCGAAGCGGTGCAGCCCCTGCGCTGAGGCGCGCGCGATCGAGATCACGGCGAACAGCGGCAGGGCGACCAGCACCACCGCCAGCACCGCCGGAGTCTCGAGCGCCGCCTGCAACGGCCCCCCAACGTAGAGAAGCAGCACAACCGCGGCCACGGCGCCCGCGATCCCCAGGTTGGCGACCAGGGACCCGCGGATGATCGGATTCCGTGCCGCACCGGCCGATGCGACCGAGCGCGCGAGCGTCCACGGCACGCCCGACTGGATGACGAGCGCTGCAAGCAGGAGGATCGATTGGGCGGAAGCGAGCAGCCCGAAGTCGCCCGGGCCGAGCAGGCGGCTCGCGATCAGGCTGAAGACGTAGTTGAGGATGCTCGTGGCCACGAAGGCCGCGAACAGGATCAGTTGGGGCTGGATGATAGATCTCGTGCGCGGTTGGGCGACCTTCTCGTCAGGCGACCTGCTCGAGGTCGCGCGGGCCGACGTAATCCTGGCGCGACGTAGCGTCTGGGGAGTGTAGGACGCCCAGCGTCTGGCGGGCGCAGGAGCGCCAGTCGAACTTCGCCGCCCAGTCGAGCGCGCCGGCCGAGAGCGATGCCCGCAGCAACGGGTCCGAGATCACGCGGTCCAGGGCCTCGACGAAAGCAGGCGTGTCGGCCGCGAGCAGCCCGGTCTCGCCGTCGCGGATCGCGACCCGGAGGCCGGGCACGTCATACGCGACCGCCGGAGCGCCATACGAGTTGGCCTCGATGACGGACAGACCCCAGCCCTCGTGCATCGACGGCGTGGCGAACACCGTGGCCGAGGCCAGCAGGCGAGCTTTGCTGCCAGCGTCGACGAAGCCGTGCAGGCCCACGGCGTGCCCGATGCCGAGTTCGCGGACTCGGGCCTCGATCGTATCTCGGGCGTCGCCGTCACCAGCGATCTCGAGGCGCAGGTCGGGATGGGCAGGAAGGAGTTGCGCCGTCGCCTCGACGAGTCGCTCGAGCCGCTTGTAGGCCTTGAGCCGGCCGAGATACACGATCCGAGGACCCGCCTCAGCCGGAGCATCGGCGCCGGACGAGGTGTCCAGCGGCCGCTCGATGCCGTTGTAGATGATCCGCACCTGATCGTGCCGAAAGCCGATCTGCAGGAGCGCGTCGCGCGTCGTCGGTGAGACGGCGATGACGGGCCGCCGGCGATACACCCAGGGAACCACGCGCAGCTCCAGGAACCGCCCGATCTGCGCGACCAGCGTCGGGAACTCCTCGTGCCACTGCCGGTCATGGACGTGGTGGATCAGGAGCGTCGTAGGGGTGCGCGTGAACAGGGGCGTGAAGAACGGGATGCCGTTTGCGACGTCGAGCACCCGGTCGTACTGCCGGCCATGCCGGATCAGGTACAGAGCCGCCCGGAGATAGACGGTGAACCTTCCACCCATCCGGAGCACCTTGACCCCGCCGAACAGCTCCTCGGCCGGCAGGTCCTGGTCGGCGGCACCTCGAGCGGTGACGATCGTGACCCGGTGGCCCGCGTCGATCCAGTAGCGAGCCTGCTCGAACAGGTTCGTCTCCTAGCCGCCGGCCTCGCGATGCCGCGTGCAACGCCAGTTGAAGGCGAGGATGCTCAGCGGCTCCATCTGCCGCTCGTCAACGGCCGGCACCACGCGGGGCACCGGGCGCGAGACGCGCTCATTTGAAAGGACATGGGTGCGGAACAGCCGGGTGAACGAGCCCAGGATCTCCCGGGTCGTTGAGCCGACCCGCAACTGCGAGCCGGGGGCGTCGGCCCAGGTGACGGGCTGCTCCACGACGCGGAAGCCCATCCGGCGCGCCCACAGCAGCAGGTCGAGGTCGAACGTCCACCTGAGCTCGGTAACCGTCGCCGCCAGGGCGAGCGCCGCGTCGCGCCGGAACGCCTTCGCGCCGCACTGGGTGTCGCGAAGACCGACCCGGAACACGAGCCGCGCGGCGGCGTTGAAGACCCGGCTCAAGACACGCCGGCGGAGGGGCTGGGCTCGGGTGACGACGCTCCCCCGCACCCAGCGGGACCCGGCGACCAAGTCATGGCGCTCGAGGCCGTCCACGAGGGCGAGCAGCGATTCCGGGGAGGTCGACAGGTCCGCATCGGCGAACAGCACGGCGGCTCCCCGTGATGCGCGGAACCCGGCGAGCACCGCGCCGCCCTTGCCGATCGGATCCGGGATGTTGAGCACGTGCACGGCCGGGTTGGCTTGCCCGATGGAGCGCGCGATCTCGGCCGTCGCGTCCGAGCAGTCGTTCGCAACGACGATGATCTCGTGTGAGCCAGGATAGACCGCATCGAGGACCTGCGCGTAGGCGCGGACGGTCGCTGGAAGGCGCTCCGCCTCGTTGTGCGCAGGAATGACGAGCGTGATGAGCATGGGCATGCACTCCCTGGTGGCTGAACCACCGGTGTTCCCCGATCTGACCGGATGTCCCCGGTCCCCTCGTCGGCCGCCCCCGGGGCCGATACGTCAGCATCAGTTCCCTTTCCCCGGGAACTGATGTCAGTACGTCTGGAATATTGACTATGGTACGAAAGTCCTTGTCAATCGCGCAAACGGTGGTGTAAAGGCACCGCCTGAGCGTCGGAACGTTGCGGCGAAGAGCACGCGGCGCGCTGCGCTCCCACTCCGGTGCGCCCGAGCACCACCTGGGACCGGTATGGGTGACCTCAGCGCGTCGGCCAGTACCGACGCCCTACCGACGGGCCCCGAAGTCGCTATGGCGGTTCTTGCCCCTTCGCGGGAGGGTTGGGTGGGCGCTGCGGCGCTGCGGCGCGGCGAGCGGCGCCAACCCGGGTCGAAGCGGAGGAACACGTGCGGATCCGGGTCGCGAGCAGGCGAATGGCGACATTGGCCGTGGTCATCACGCTGTTGGCTGCTCTCGGTGTCGCCGTTCCGCCGACGCCGGCCGCAGCCGCGTCGCCGACCGTTCACCTCAGCGACGGCACCGTGGTTCAGGGCCAGCGGATCAGGATCTCTGGCCGCCGGTATCCGGCCCGCGTGCGAGTTGCGATCTACGTCACCGGCGCCGCCCGCAAGGCCGTGTTCACCCGGACGGACCGCCACGGTCGTTTCCAGGTGACCCTCACGGTGCCCGATGTGAAACTCGGTCGACACCGGGTGGTGGTCGCTCGCGTCCGGCAGTCCACACGCGTCATCCAGTCGTCAGCCGCAGGGGTGCGCATCGTTGCGAAGACCGGGATCAAGGTCCGGTCAAGACCCACCCGGGCGGCGACGCCGGTCCCGACCGGGTCGCCGAGCGCGACACCGGTCGTCGGCTCGACGAGCGACCCCGGCAGTTCCACCAACCCGTCTCTGACGCCGTCGCCCGCCCCGTCCGCGTCACCCCGGCCAACCCCCGCGCCGTCGGCAACGCCGTCACCGGCCCCGTCCACCTCGCCGCGGCCATCGCCCGCGCCGTCAGCAACGCCGGTGCCCGCCGGGACCGTTCGCTGGGGCCTCATCGGGGATGACGGCACCCACCAGGCCGTGGAGCGGGCGGCCGGGATCACGACTAAGGTCTTCAGCCTGTCCTGGCGCAAGTACATGACGGGTCCCGGCCTGGTTGACCCGGCGTACGTTGAACGAAAACGCGCGGAGCTCGCGGCAATCCGCTCCGCCGGGTTCGACGTGATCCTGTCGCTCGGATATCACGATGTGCCGAGCTGGGTGCTCGGCCTGCCCGATGCGACGTACGTCAACCAGTGGGGCGACGTGTATGCGGGCGCCGCAGGCGCCATCGACCTCGGGGAAGCGAACCTGGTCTGGAATCCCGTGCTCCGCAGCCACCTCGACGCCTACATCGGCCGGGTGTTCGCGGATCTGGGCACGGACTTCGCGGCGGTCCGCGTAGGCGGAGGCCGGTATGGCGAGCTGACCTACCCTCCGGCCTCCGTCCTCGGACACACGAACAACTACTGGGCCTTCGACGCCAACGCCGCCCGGACAAACCCCGTGCCCGGCTGGCGGCCCGGCGATCCGTCGCCGGCCGGCGAGGCAGGCCGCTTCCTCGACTGGTACCTCGGCGCGCTCGCGGACTACCAGGGTTGGCAGGTCAAGGCGGTCCGGGCACGCTACGCGGGTCGCATCATGGTGCTCTATCCGTCTTGGGGCATCCGCCCCGGGCAGGCCGCCTTGGCGGTCGCCGACAACCTGTCGGGAGCCACGTCAGCCGAGGTCAACGGGGAGATCCAGCGCGGGTTCGACTTCGCTCGCCAGGTCGCCGCCGTCGACGACCGGCGGGTGGTCGTCACCACGACCTGGCTCGACGCCGACGGGTCGCGCGACGCGGGCTCCGATCAGCGCTACTGGAGCCCGGTCAAGTACCTGAGTGCGCTGGCGGCGAACCACCCGCTGCACCTCGCCGTTTACGGCGAGAACACTGGCCAGGGGACCGTCGACGACCTGCGTTTCACGGCCGACCAGGCCGCACGGTACGGCCTCGAGGGGTTCGCCTGGTACCGGGAGTCGGAGCTGTTCAGCGGCGGATGGGCGACGATCGCCGACTACGCGGCCCTGGTCGCCGGCAACTAGTCGCGGGGCGTCGCACCATCCGGATCGCCCACGGCGTTGGGCCTGGTCCTCAGATGCCCGACCCGGGCTCCTCGTCGTACGTGTCGGCCTCGAGCGCGCGCGCCGTCTCGTTGCGGTTCACCAGGAACAGGACCAGGCCGAAGCCGACGGCCAGGCCCGCGAACGCGTACAGCTGGCCCGTGCCCGAGAGCAC
>JBBSCF010000031.1:0-40456 GCA_038250545.1 Candidatus Limnocylindrales bacterium
ACTCGCCGAGGGCGAGAAGACCCGGAGACGACGACGCCCCAGGATCACAAGCCCTTCGGCTGCCGAGAGATGAAAGACCTCGGACCTACATCTTGTGGTGTGTTGAGGCAAGCGGATAAGCATTACCGTCCTTGACGCACACGGAGTCCCGCTCATGCGTTGCTGCTCGATGCAGCATGCGGATGGCGATCGTGGCGCTGGGGCCGTCCCGCTCGAGGTCGGCCTTGATCGCAGGAACACCTTCACGAACGCGGCGTGCGTGTGCTTGTTCCCCTGCGCGACCGGGCAGGAGAAGCGCGCCAAGCAGGCCTCCTCGTGGGAGACGTGCGACAGCGCGCCGCGGGGCGCGGCAGGCCCGGATCGGGATCCCCCGGACGAGCGGGGACGGTCAGCCGGCCACCGCACGCAGGATCGCCTCGACCTCCGCGACGTCGGGAAGGCGGGGGCTGTTGGCGATGGCCGGGTCGTCGATGGCGTCCTGGGCGATGACCGGGACCAGCTCCTCGCCGACGCCGAGCTCGGCGAGCGTCGCCCGCTGGCCGACCCGGCGCAGGAACGCGTCCAGGCCCACGATCCCGGCGCGGGCCGCCTCGGCCGAGTCGTCCGCCGGCGACGCGACGCCGATCGCCACCGCGACGAGCGCCAGCTCCCGGTCCCGCAGCCGAGCGTGGTCGGCGTAGAACGCGAGCACCTCGGGGAGCACGGCTGCGAGCGCGGTCCCGTGCGCGAGCCGCCCGCGGGTACCCAGCGCGTGCCCGATCGCGTGCACCAGCCCCACGCCGGTCCCGCTGGCCTGGCCCATGCCGGCGAGGTGCGAGGCGAGGAGCAGCTGGCCGCGGGCCTCCATGTTCGAGCCGTCGGCCACCGCGACCGGCAGCCACGAGGTCACGGTGCGGATCACCTGGAGCGCGAGGGCCTCTGCGAACGGGTTGGGGGTTCGCGACAGCAGCGACTCGAGCGAGTGGGTCATCGCGTCCACGCCGGTCGCGGCGGTCGCCGTCGGCGGCAGGCCCACCGTGAGCTCCGGGTCCAGGATCGCCACCAGCGGCCGCACGCTCGGGTGGCCGACGTACGCCTTGCGACCCGCCGCCTCGTCCGTGATCACGCCGAAGGTGTTGGTCTCGGCGCCGGTGCCCGCGGTGGTGGGGACGGCGACCAGCGGAACGCCCGGGAGGAGCTCCTCGCGCTGATAGCCCAGGTCCAGGACGTCGCCGCCGTTGACCGCGTGGAGGCTGATGGCCTTCGCTGAATCCATCGAGGAGCCGCCGCCCACCGCCACGACCACCGTGCGCGCCGTGCCGAACAGCGCGAGCGCGCGGGACCCCCGGAGGATGGACGAGGTCCCGGGGTTGGGCTCCACCCCGGCGTGGACATGCGCCGCGATCCCTGCCGCGTCGAGGACCGACCGCACGCGCTCGGCGACACCGGCCTGCGCGACGCCCGGGTCCGTGACGATGAACGCGCGCCTGCCCCCGGCGTCCCGCACGATGCCGGGCAGGTCGGCGATCCGGCCGCGGCCGTAGAGGATCCGGTCCGCGAGCGGGATGTCGAGCGTGCGATGGGCGAGGCTCACGCGGGACTCCCGGCCCCGCCGGCGTCGCCGCCCAGCCGCAGCTTGATCCCGGCCACCTCCTCCACCATGCGGACGCTCGAGAGCTCCCCGGCCTTGTCGCCATAGAGCGCCCGCGCCCGCCGGTGCAGCTGCTCAACGAGCGCGGACAGCTCCAGCGGGACCCCCAGCTCCCGCCCGAGATCCACGGCGAGCCCGAGATCCTTGGTCACGAGGTCCAGCGTGAAGCTCTCGTCGTAGTCGCCCTCGAACACGCCGTCGATGTCGCGAGCGAGCAGCGTTGAACCAGCCGGCCCGTCGACGAGCGCCCGGCGCAGCGTCCCCACCTCCACGCCGGCCTTGGCGCCCAGGACCAGGACCTCCGCCGACGCCGCGGCATGGATGAACCACAGCAGGTTGAGGCAGAGCTTCACGGTGTACCCGGCGCCGCGCGCGCCCACGTGAAGCACCTTGTCCGGGTCGCCCATGGCCTCCAGCACGGGCCGCACTCGCGCGACGTCCACCGCCGAGCCACCGGCGAACACCTGGAGCGTCCCCGCGGCGGCGCCCCGGACCATGCCCGCGACCGGCGCGTCGACGACGGCGACGCCCCGAGGCGCACCTTCGAGCGCCAGCGCCCGACCGACGACCGGGGTGGACGTGCTCATGTCGATCCAGATTGCGCCCTCGCGCAGGGCCTGGAACGCGCCGCCGTGCCCCAGCATCACGGCCTCGATCTGCGGCGGTCCGGGGAGCATCGTGATCAGCACGTCGCACATGGCGGCGGTCCCCGCCGCGGACTCCGCAGCCACGGCGCCGGCATCGAGCAGCGGCTCCACGGCCTGGGCCTTCGCATCGAACGCGATGACGGCGTACCCCGCCCGGCGCAGGTTGAGCGCCATCGGCGCGCCCATCCGCCCGAGGCCGATGAACCCGATGACGGGGCGCTCGCCCCCGGTCGGCCAGCCGTTGCTCATGCCAGGTCCATCCAGGTCGTCTTGAGTTGCGTGTAGCCATCGAGCGCGTGGAGGCTCTTGTCGCGCCCCGAGCCAGACTGCTTGAACCCGCCGAACGGCACGGTGACGTCCGCGGCGTCGAACGTGTTGACCCAGACCATCCCGGCCCGGATCCGGCGCGAGAGCCGGTGGGCGAGGCGCACGTCGGAGGTCCAGACGGCGGCCGCCAGGCCGTAGTCCGTGTCGTTGGCCATGGCCACGCCCTCGATGGGATCGTCGAACTCCAGGATCGCGACGACCGGCCCGAAGATCTCCTCCCGCGCGACCCGCATGTCGTTGCGGACCCCCGCGAGGACCGTCGGCGGGAGGTATGAGCCGCCCGCCACGGGCTGGGTGGGCGCGCCGCCCGCGAGCACCTCCGCGCCCTCGGCGCGACCGAGGTCCACGTAGCCCATGACCTTGGCGAGGTGCCCCGCGTCCACCAGGGACCCGAGCACCGTCGCCGGGTCCAGCGGGTCTCCCGGCTGCATCCGTTCGGCGAAGGCCACCACCTTCGCGAGGAACGCGTCGCGGATCCCGCGCTGCACCAGGACCCGCGACCCCGCGTTGCAGGTCTGGCCCGCGTTGTAGAAGATCCCCCAACCGACCGCGGCCGCGGCGGCGTCCAGGTCCGGCGCGTCGGCGAGGATCAGCTGCGGGCTCTTGCCGCCCAGCTCCAGCTGGACCGGCTTGAGGTTGGAGTCCGCGGCGGCGTGGAGCAGGCGCCGCCCGGTGTCGATGGATCCCGTGAACGCGATCTTGTCGACGCGCGGGTCACGGGCGAGGGCCTCCCCCACCGTGGAGCCGGGACCCGGAACCACGTTGAGGACGCCGTCCGGGAGCCCCGCCTCGGACGCGAGCTCCGCCAGCTTCAGCGCCGTCAGCGGGCTGTGGCTCGCCGGCTTGAGGACGACCGAGTTGCCGGTCGCGAGGGCCGGGCCCAGCTTCCAGGCCGTGATGATGAGCGGGTAGTTCCAGGGCACCATGGCCGCGACCACGCCGATGGGCTCGCGGGTGACCAGCGAGAGGGCATCCGGTCCCGTCGGGCCCACCTCGCCGTATTGCTTGTCGGCGGCCTCCGCGTACCACTGGAGGCAGTTCGCGGCACCCGGGACGTCGACGTTGAGCGCGTCGCGGATCGGGTGGCCCACGTCGAGCGACTCCATGAGCGCGAGCTCCGGGGCGTGCTCCCGGACCAGCTCGGCGAACCGCAGCAGGACCCGCTTGCGCTCCACGGGCCTGCGGTCGGCCCAGCGACCGTCGTCGAATGCCTTGCGGGCGGCCCCGACCGCTCGCTCCGCGTCGCGGGGACCCCCGATCGCGATCTCGGCGATGACGCTCCCGTCACGCGGCGTCATGTCGACCACGGTGCCGCCGTCCACGGGGTCGGCCCAGTCGCCGTCGATGAACGGGCGCGTCGGCGGACGGAGGGCACGGGCACGCTCGATCCAGTCGGCGTGGGTGGGCGCGGCGGGTTCGGTCATCGGATCCTCGTGGGGCAGCACAGCCGGCGGCAGGGGCAGTGTCGCGCGACGGCGGCTGCGCGTCGAGGGCTCAGGGGGCCGCGTCGAGGGCCCGGACGGACTCGGACGAGAGCTCGATGCCGAGGCCGGGCGACCGCGGGACGACGAGCCGGCCCTCCCCGTCGATCCCGAGCGGGGCCGCGAGCATGAAGTCGCGTCGTTCCGGGGTCCAGCCCGGCGGATCGTACGGATACTCCAGGTACGGGCCCCCGCCCACACCCGCGGCGACGTGGAGGTTCGCAAGGACGCCGATGCCGTTGGTCCAGGTGTGCGGGCTGAACCAGCGGTTCCGCGCGAGCGCCAGCTCCGCGACCGTCCGCGCCCGCAGCATGCCCACGGCCAGGACCGCATCGGGCTGGTGGACGTCGAAGGCGTCGGCGTCGATGGCCGCCAGGACCTCGGGGAGCGAGCGGGTCATCTCGCCGCCGGCGATCCGGATCCGGCCGCCCGCGCGGAGCGACGCCAGCCCCCGGAGATCCGCCCCGTCGAGCGGCTCCTCCAGCCACAGCACGCCCAGGTCCGCCAGCTCGTCGGCGACGCGCCGCGCGGAGACCACATCCAGGCCCCCGCTCGTGTCCCCCGCCATCCGCCACGCGGCGTTGAGGTCGACCATCAGGTCCAGCGTGTCGCCCACGGCCTCGCGCGTCGCGCGGACGGCGGCCAGCCCCTCGGCGAGGTGATGGCGGTCGATCCGGATCTTCATGGCCCGGAAACCGGTCTCGCGGATGGCGAGCGCGGACTCGGCGCGGGCCTCCGGGGAGCGGCGCTCGCCGGTGGAGGCGTAGGCCGGGATCGCCTCGAGGGCGCCGCCGAACAGCGTGGCGACGGGCAGGCCCGTGACCTTACCGATGAGATCCCAGAGCGCGGCCTCCAGCGGCCAGTAGCGCCCGGCGTGGAGGTTGATCGTCTCGATCGCCCGGACGTGGCGTGCGATCCGCAGCGGGTCCTCGCCCAGGAACAGGTGCTCGAAGGCCCCGAACCCGTCCATCGTGTCGCCCGAGCCGACGCCGGTGACGCCCTCGTCGGTCTCCACGCGGACGAGGGTCGCGGCGAACGACCGGCGCGGGACCGGGTCCCAGGCCGCGTAGAAGGGCGGGTCGAGCGGGTGCTCGAGACGCGCGATCCGGATCCGCGTGATGCGCATCGGCGTCAGCGGGCCCGGAAGGAGGCGTTCCAGGGCTCGCCGGCCTCGGCGATGACCTCGTCGGCGGTGGGCAGCCGGCGGACGGCGTTCCGGACCGCCTCGAACGTCGAGCGCAGGTTGTTCTCGAAGACCGCCACCTCGTCGTCGGCGGCCCAGTTGACCCAGACGGCGGCGATCACGAGCAGGTCGTCGACCTCGTCGGGCGGGACGAGCCCCTCGGCGACGGCCTGCGCGATGCCCCCGGCGACGCCCGCCTGCGCCGCTCCCCAGGTGAGGGTCTCGTGGCGCTCGCCGCGGACGTCGGCCTTGTTGACGAACAGGGTCGCGGGCTTCACCGGCAGGTTGGGCCGCAGGGTGACCAGGAACGGCACGTGCCCGGCACGCGGCGTCGCGAGCGACGTCATCCACGCGGTCTCGACGGGCCCGCCCTTGCGGCCGATGACCACGTTGAGGTGCGCGGCGTTGGGCCCGGAGCCCGTGAAGGATTCGCCGATGAGCGTGGACTGCGCGAGGCGGGGCGACGGCTCGGTCATGCGGACAGGCTAAACGATCCTCGCGGCCACACCGGCTGGAACTGTTGCCAAGAAGTTGATCGCTGCGACTTGACGGAGGGTTAGTTCCGTGTAGAGTTATAACCAAGGACAGCAACACCTATGAACGAAACTAACCAAGACGCGGAACTCCTGGACAGGCTCGAGAAGGAGCACGGACGCACCTTCGACGTGAGCCTGCTGCCAGACGCCACCTCGTTGCGGCCGGCCCTCCGCCGGCTGCTCCGGTCCCGGCGCATCGCCCGAGCGTCTCGTGGCGTCTACACGATCCTCGAAAAGCCCCAGCGCCCGAAGCTGGTCGATGACGATGAGCTGCGCCTGGTGACCGCTCCCTTCGCCGATTCCCCTCACTACGTGTCCTGGCGCGCAGCCCTGTCACGACACAACCTCACCGAGCAGGATCCTCGGGTGATTGCAGTCGCACTTCGCGGCCGACGCGAGCCCCGCAGGATCGCCGGTCTGCGGGTCCGTCCGGTGTATCAGTCTGCGGCTCGCTTCTACGGCTTCACGCGGATCAAGGCAGCATCGGGCGGCGACATCTACCTCGCGACGCCCGAGAAGGCGATCCTCGATAGCCTCGACCGCCCCGATCTCGGTGGCGGCTTGCCTGAGGTCGTCAAGGCCCTCAACCACGCGGAGGCTTATGACCCGGCGGAGCTGGTCCGGCTGGCACGTCGCTACCCCTCCCAGGCCACGATCGCCCGTCTCGGCTACCTCATGAGTGCGCTCAATGTCGGCGATCCGACGCCCTTGCGGTCTCTTGTGCGGCGCAAGGGTCCGCCGGTCAACCTCTGGCTCTTGGAACCCGATGCCCATGCCTCGCTTGACGCAACCTGGCGGGTCTCCGACAACGTGGGCATGGACACCTTGCGCGCCTGGGCGGACCGTTGACCGCGCTGGGTGAGATCGGTCTCACCCACGACCAGTTCCTCGCCCGCCTGCCGGACGCGGATCGCCTGGGCGCGGGCGCTCGCTACCAGCGGGACTATGCCCTCACTCGCATTGTCGTGAAGAACTGCGCGGCCGTGGGCGAGTATGCGAACGAGGGCCATCACACGGACCTCGTGGTGAAAGGCGGCTTCGCCGTCCGGCATCTCTACGCTGGGGTCCGATACTCGAAGGATGCCGACCTTGCGATGTCGGCCGACGATCTGGAACTTGAGGGCCCGCCGATGATGCGCTACCCGAGCGACATGACCGCCGGGGTTCCAATCATCGGCCAGAGCGGCGAGAGCTGGTTCATCCCTGTCTCGTATCGGCGGACCGATCGTGCAATCGACCAGACGCGGATCGACTTCAACGACCGCTCGCGAGCGTTGAAGTCGCCACCTCCAAAACGCCGCACTCTCAGCAGCCTGTTCATGGGCCCGATCCTGGTGTGGGCGGCATCGACCGAGGAGATTGTCGGCGAGAAGCTCTGTGCCCTGACGGACCAGCCGGAGACCCGAATCAAGGACCTCTTCGACATCCGACATGTCCTCGGGATGCCACACGAACTGATCGACCCAGCCGAGACACGCCGGATCTATCAGGCGGTCCGGCAGGGGAAGGGGCCGCACGTGCCCCGGATTGCGGATGTGCCGCGCTTCATCCGAACGCAACTCTCGTCTGCCGCGGTGAAGGCTCAGTGGCAAGCCGATGTGCTCGACTTCGTCGACGGCGCACCGGGTCTGGCGATCGCTGCCACCGAGATGATTGACATGCTCAACGACCGGGTGCTGAAGGGCTGACTGCCGGCCACCACCGCTATGCCGGCGCAGCGGCTCCGGCGCATCACGGTGATCAACTTCTAACAACAGTTCCAGCCAGTGTGGCCTCGCGGCGTCATCAGGCGTGCGGGTGCCCGACTCCCCGGGCAACAGCGAACGGCCTACCGCCTGCCGCCCCCGAAGATCGTGTCGAAGACGCCGCGGATCAGCGACTGCGTCCCACGCGAGCCGATGACCTTGCCGACCGTGTTGACCGTCGCGCGCATGGTGCGCTGGCGCTCGCGCTCGGTGGCGGCGGCCTCGCGCTCACGCGTCCTGCGCTCCCGCTCGGCAGCCTTGCGGGCGGTCTCAAGCTCGCGGGCGCGGCGGTTGATCTCGCGCTGCTGCTGGGCGGGGGTCATCGTCCCCAGGCCGCCCGACGTCGTCGGCGAGACCTGGTCGCGCAGCTGCGCCTCGGCTGCCGCGGTCGCGGCGGCGGCCTTGGCGTTGGTGAGGCGCGCGGTGATGATCTCGTGGGCGCTCTCGGGGTCGACCGTGACGTTGTACTTGGCGGCGAACGGCGACGCCGCGACCTGGACCGCGATCTCCTCGGGCGTCAGGGGGGCCATGCGCGAGTCCGGGGGCACGAGGCGCGTCGCCGCGAGCGGCGTCGGGACGCCCTTCTGGTTGAGCACGGTCACGAAGGCCTCGCCGATCCCCAGGCTCGTGAGCGTGCGCTCGACATCGTAGTGGTCGGTCATCGGGAAGGTACGCGCGGCCTTGCGCAGGTTGTCGGCATCTTCGGGCGTGAAGGCGCGCAGCGCGTGCTGGACGCGGTTGCCCAGCTGCGAGAGGACCGACGACGGGACGTCGGGGGGTGCCTGGGTGACGAAGTAGACGCCCACACCCTTGGAGCGGATGAGCCGCGCGGTACGCTCGATCTGCTCCATGAGCGCGTCGGACGCGCCCTTGAACAGCAGGTGCGCCTCGTCGAAGAAGAACGCGAGCTTGGGCTTCGGCAGGTCGCCCACCTCGGGCAGCTGCTCGTAGAGCTGGGCCAGCATCCAGAGCACGAAGGTCGAGTACAGCCGCGGCCGGTCCATGACGTCCGCGACCTCGAGCAAGGTGACCACGCCCTTGCCGTCGGCGGTGGTGTGCAGCAGGTCGTCGACATCGAACTCGGGCTCCCCGAAGAAGACGTCCGCGCCCTCCTGCTCGATCGTGACGATCGAGCGCAGGATGACGCCGAGGCTCGCGGGGCTGATGCCGCCGAGGTCGGCGAGGATCGGCTTGCCGTCGTCCGAGCCCAGGAACTTGAGGGTCGTCCGCAGGTCCGCGAGGTCGAGGAGCGGGAGGTGCTCGTCGTCGCAGTAGCGGAAGACGAGCGACAGGATGCTCGTCTGGGTGTCGTTGAGGTCCAGCACCTTGCCCAGGAGGAGGGGGCCGAAGGAGCTGATGCTCGCACGGACGTGCGCGCCGGTCTTGCCGGAGAGCGACAGGATCTCGGTCGGGTGACCCTGCGCCACGAAGTCCAGCTTCATCGCCTCGATGCGGGCCGCGACCGGGGGGTTGGTGGCATCGCCGGGCGCGCCGACACCGGACAGGTCGCCCTTGACATCGACGGCGAACACGGGGACGCCCGCGGCCGACAGCTGGCCGGCCATCAGCTGGAGCGTCTTGGTCTTGCCCGTGCCGGTGGCCCCGGCGATCAGCCCGTGGCGGTTGACGCGCGAGAGGGGCAGCGCGACGCGGACGTCGGGGTAGAGGTCATCCCCCTGGATCGGCGAGCCCAGCACGATGACCGGCTCGTTGAACGTATAGCCCGCCGTCATGTCGGCGCGGAACGCGTCATCCACCTGGCTCCTCCATCGATGTCGCGCGTCCGACTCCCGTCGCGCCGATCCGCTTCCGGCCTATGATCGCACTTGCCGCGCCCGTCACCCGGGCAACGTCTGCCCCCACGCGGCGAAGCGTCCCCGACTTCGCCAGGGAGTGCACGCATGAACATCGAGGAGATCGAAGGTATCGGACCGGTCTACGCCGCCAAGCTCGGCGAGGCGGGCGTCAAGACCACCGACGACCTGCTTGAGCAGGGCGCGTCCGCCAAGGGTCGCGACACGCTGGCCGAGGCCGCCGGCCTGACCGCGGGCCAGATCCTCAAGTGGGTCAACCACGCCGACCTGATGCGCCTCAACGGCGTGGGCTCCGAGTACGCGGACCTGCTGGAGGCCGCGGGCGTCGACTCCTGCACCGAGCTGGCCCGGCGGAACCCCGCCAACCTTGCCCAGACGTTCCAGGAGCTGGATGCGGCCCGCCCGAACACCGTCCGGCGCGTGCCCGGCGAGACGACCGTCGCCAAGTGGATCGAGGAAGCCAAGACCCTCGGCAAGGTGGTCACGCACTAGGTTCCGCCTCGGCCGGCCACGTGCCGGCCACGTGCCGGCTCATCGTTCCGGGACCGGGAACCGACCGGATCGATCCGCGAGCTCGGCTGTGTCGGTTCGGCGACGTGCGAACGGCGATGTGGTCCTCGACCACGCGTGGACGACCGTCCGCGGCACCTGGTCGTTCAAGCTCGACCTCCCGTGCGCCCTGGTCCTGGGGCTGCCCGCCGCCGGCAGCTGAGGAACCGCATGCCCGGGGGGCGCAGCGCATGCGTCGTTGCCCCACGCGGCCGGAGGCCCGCCCCGGGGGTGGCGGGGTCAGTCCTCGGGCGCCTTGGCATACGTGCCCAGGATCCGCACCAGCTCCGTCTCGCCGCGCAGCTCCTCGAGCGCCGCGGCGCACGCCGCGGTGGCGGGATCCCCGTCGAGGTCCACCCAGAACAGGTACTCCCAGCGGCTCACCCGGGCGGTCCAGGGGCGACTCTCCAGCCGCGACAGGTTCAGCCCGCGCGTCGCGAACGCGCCGAGCGACCGGTACAGCGACCCCGGCACGTTGCGCACGGCGAACGCGAGCGAGGTCCGGGCGGGCCCCGCGATCGCGTCGGGACGCGCGCCCGCCAGCACGACTCCGGCCGCCTCGGGACCCCCACGCGCGATCACGGCGAACCGCGTCCGGTTGTTGCTGCCCGACTGGATGTCGTCCGCGAGGACCGACAGCCCGTAGATCGCCGCGACCCGCGCCGAGGCCACCGCCGCGGCACCCCGCTCGCCGCGTTCCGCGACCTGCTTGGCGGCCCCCGCCGTGTTGTAGGTCGTCTGCACCGTCCACGGCCGCGACTGCAGGAACGCATCGGCCTGGGCGAGCGCAGCGGAGATGGAGAAGACCCGCGTGATGTCCTCGAGCGTGTCGCCGGGGAGCCCCAGCAGCGCCAGGCGGACCGGGACGGAGACCTCGCCCACGATCGGCAGGTCGAACTCCCAGAGTAGGTCCAGGTTCTCGCGGATGGTGCCCAGGAGCGACGACTCGACCGGCACGACTCCGGCGGCGACGGACCCGTCGCGCACCGCCTCGAACACGGCGCGGAACGAGGACATCGGCACCGCCGCCGGGTCCGCGAAGAACCGCAGCACGGCCTCCTCGGCGAATGCCCCGGGCTCGCCCGTGTACCCGACACGCATGGACCCGTCCTCGCTCGACCCGCTCACGGCCGCCGTCCTCGCGTCACCTGCACCGACACCGGGATCGCCAGCGACCCGTCGGCCCGCCGGTGCACCTCCACCAGGCGTTCGAAGGACGCCCGGATCGCGGCCTGGACCTCGGGGGGCTGCCCCGTGACCAGGGGCCGCGTCCGCACCGCGGAGTCAAGCACGCCCGACCACAGCGTCCCGGGATCCGGCGCGAACGCCTCGAACATGATGTGGCTGATCCCGACGTCCCGGAACCCGGAGCCCTCGAACAGCCCGCGCAGCTCCTCGTCGGACCGGAAGTTCGTGGGCCCCGAAGGCAGCCCGGCCGGCGCGGGCGCCTCCACCGCGGCCGCGGCGTCCACGATCAGCCCCAGGAGGCGGTTCCGGCGGGGCGCATCCCACGACGAGAGCGCCAGCCAGCCACCCGGCCGAAGGACCCGCCAGGCCTCGGCCAGGGCAACCTCCGGCCGCCCCACGTGGTTGAACACGAAGTTGCCCACGACGGCGTCGAACGCCCCCTCGCCCGCCGGGATCGCCTCGAACGAGCCGACGCGGAACGGGATCGAGGGGTGGGCCATCGCCGCCCGACGCACCATCGACGGGGCGACGTCGATGCCCACGGTGTCCGCGCCCATCGCCGCCGCGGCCGCGGCCAGGTCGCCCGGCCCGGCGCCCACGTCGAGGACCTGTCGGCCCTCGGCCACCTCGGCGGCGGCCAGCACCGTGCCGCCGACGCGGCGCGTCATGGGCAGGAGGAAGCCGTATGAGCCCGCCCGCTCCTCCCAGCCCGCGGCCTCGAAGCGGTTGAACGCCTCGGCGTCGATGATCGGGGCGGCCCCGCCGCCCCCTACCGGTTGAACCACCCCATCGTGTCGACATCCGCCTCGGCGTCGAACTCGGCGTCGCCGGCCGCCGCCTCGGCGCCCCGCCTCCGGGTGCGCCGCGTGGCCGCCACCTCGGCGGCGGCCTCCGTGACGCCCGCCCAGGGCGCGTCCGCGAGCATGGCGTCGAGCGCCCCGAGATACGCCTCGACCGAGGCGGCGACCGTGTTGGTGCTCGCCACCTCGCCGGTATACCGCCCGCCGCGGCGTCCCTCCGGCGCGCTCGCGGGCGGCGCGATGACGACCGTCACCCGGCCCTCGGCCGCCGGTCCCTCCGCCAGGGCATGGACGTCGTAGGCGAGGAGCTGCGGGTGGCCACCCAGGACGTCGGCCAGGGCCCGGTCCACGGCCCGGTACAGGGCGTCGACCGCGCCGCTGCCCTCGGCCGAGGCCTTCCAGTCGTGACCGACCCCGCGGATGACCACGGCGGCGCGGCTGTTCACATTGGAGCCGGACGTGACCGTCCAGCGCTCGAGCCCGACGACGCTCACGCGGCGCCTCCCTCCGCCGTCGCGGTCGCGACGCCGTTCGTGGTCGTGAAGTGGCGCTCGTCCCGCCGGCGCACCGACGCGCCCGAGGTCCAGATCGCGTACTCCAGCGAGTCCGCCAGCGCCTGCGCCGACGCCGCGATGATGTTGGTGTCGCTGCCCATCGTGCTCCAGGTCCTCGAGCCGTCCTGCGAGTCGATGATGACGCGGGTGCGCGCCGCCGTCGCGGTCGCCCCGTCGAGGATGCGAACCTTGTAGTCCACGAGGTGCACGCCGTCCAGCACCGGGTAGAACGCGCCGAGGGCCTTGCGCAGGGCGCCGTCGAGCGCGTTGACGGGGCCGTTGCCGTCGGCGGCCGTGTGCAGGACCTCGCCCGCGACCTCCACCTTGACGGTCGCCTCGGCTAGGAGCTCCCGGCCGGAGCGCTGCTCCACCAGACAGGTGTAGTCCAGGATCCGGAACGGCGCCTCGTAACCCGGCGAGTTGCGGCGGATCAGCAGCTCGAACGACGCCTCGGCGCCCTCGAAGGCGAGGCCTTCGTTCTCGAGCTTCTTGATGAGCTTGCTCAGCTCGCGCGCGTCGAGGACGCCCTCGAGCTCGTGCCCCAGCTGGCGCGCCCGGATCGACGTGTTGGCCCGGCCGCCCAGCTCCGAGACGACCAGGCGCCCCGCGTTGCCGACGGCCGTAGGATCCACGTGCTGGTAGCTGTGCTCGACCTTGGCGACCGCGGCGCCGTGGACGCCGCCCTTGTGGGCGAACGCCGACCGGCCGACGTAGGGCTGGTAGTCGTTGGGGTTCTGGTTGGCGATCTCGGCGACCGAGCGCGACAGTTCGGTGAGGGCCGGCAGGTCGCCGCCCCCGGGAGGCGTCAGGACGTTATGCGTCTTGAGCGCGAGGTTGGCCAGGATCGAGACCATGTTCGCGTTACCGCAGCGCTCGCCGTAGCCGTTGATCGTGGCCTGGACGTGGCGGACGCCCGCCTGGACGGCCGCGATCGAGTTCGCGACCGCGAGCTCCGCGTCGTTGTGGGTGTGGATGCCCCAGACCACGTCCCCGGCCCCGGGGTCGGCCTCGAGCGAGACCCGGACGTCGCCCAGGATCCGCACCAGCTCGTCGGTCAGGGTGCCGCCGTTGGTATCGCACAGGACCAGCGTCCTCGCCCCGGCCTCACGGGCGGCACGCAGCGTGGCCAGGGCGTAGTCCCGGTCGGCGCGGTAGCCGTCGAAGAAATGCTCGGCGTCGTAGACCGCCTCACGGCCGTGGTCCGCGATGAACCCGATCGAGTCCGAGATCATGTCCAGGTTCTGCTGCGGCGTCGCGCCCAGGACCTCGGTGACGTGGAGCAGCCAGCTCTTGCCGAAGATGGTCACCACCGGCGTCTCCGCGGCGACGAGTTCCTGGAGGTTCGGATCCGAGGCGGCCGTGTTCGCCTTGTGCCGCGTGCTCCCGAACGCGGCCAGCTTCGCCGTCCGCCAGGTCAGCTTGCGGGCGGCCGCGAAGAACTCGATGTCCTTGGGGTTGGAGCCCGGCCAGCCACCCTCGACGAACGGGAAGCCGTACTCGTCGAGCATGCGCGCGACGCGCAGCTTGTCGGCGAGCGAGAGCGTGATGTTCTCGCCCTGGGTGCCGTCGCGGAGGGTCGTGTCGTAGAGGATGACCGGAAGGTCTGTCATGGCGGTTGATCTCGATGCGTGTCGGGTGGGATCGTGGAGCTGGCCCGGGCCGGTCACCCGCCGGCCTCGGCGGGCACCGGCCGTCAAATCGCGATCCGGTCCCCGACCCTGCGGGCCATCTCCTTCGTGCCCACCAGCGTCACGGCGACGGCGTCGCTCGACGCGGCGGGCAGCAGGTCCTTCGTCCGGTAGCCGGCGTCGAGCGCCGCGTCCACCGCCGCCTCGATCGCGGCCGCCGCCTCGGGCTGGCCCAGCGACCAGCGCAGCATCATCGCCGCCGACAGGATGGTCCCCAGCGGGTTCGCCACGTCCTGGCCCGCGATGTCCGGCGCGGAGCCGTGGATGGGCTCGTACAGGCCGTGGCGGCCGTGGGCCGTCTCGCGCACGCCGATGGACGCCGAGGGCAGCATCCCCAGCGAGCCGGCGATGACCGCCGCCTCGTCGGACAGGATGTCCCCGAACAGGTTCTCGGTCACCAGCACGTCGAAGCCCGCGGGCCACCTGGCGAGGGTCATCGCCGCGGAGTCCACGAGCCGGTGCTCGAGGGTCACGTCCGGGAAGTCCGCGTGGACCTCGTCCGTGACCTTGCGCCACAGGCGGCTCGTGGCCAGCACGTTCGCCTTGTCGACCTGGGTCACCTTGCGCCGGCGGGTCCGCGCCAGCTCGAAGGCCAGCGTGACGATGCGCCGGATCTCGCCCTCCGTGTACCACAGGGTGTCGATGGCGGCGCGCTCGCCGTCGGGGGTCGTGCGCGGCTCGGACGGCCGCCCGAAGTAGAGGCCGCTCGTGAGCTCGCGCAGGATCAGGCAGTCCACGCCCTCGAGCAGCTCGGGCTTCAGCGGCGAGGCGCCGATCAGCTGGGGCTGCACCGTGATCGGGCGCAGGTTGGCGAACAGGCCGAGGCCGGAGCGGAGCGCGAACAGCGCCTGCTCCGGGCGGACGATCGCGTCGGGGTCGTCCCACCTGGGGCCGCCGACCGCGCCCAGGAGCACGGCGTCGGCCTCGCGGCAGGCCTCCACGTCCTCTGCCCGGCAGGCGACGCCCCAGGTGTCGATGCCGATTCCGCCGACGATCAGCTCCTGCCAGGCGAACCCGAAGCCGAACCGGGCGCCGACGGCCTCGAGGACCGTCACCGCGCCCGCCACGACCTCGGGGCCGACCCCGTCGCCGCGGATGAGCGCGATCCGGTAGGTGAGCGGCGAGCCCTCGCCCACCGCTGTCGCGCCCTCCGTCACGGAAGGTCCTCCGCGATGCGGTTGCCCACGAACGCCACCTGGACGCCGTTGACCTCCGCGCCGTGGAGCTTGTTGGCCGCCACGATGTATGCCTCGAGCGACGCCTCGATGATGTTCGTGGACAGGCCGTGGCCGGTCACGACGAGCGCGCCCGGGCCCTCGTCCGATGAGCGGCGGGCACGGACCAGCACCTGGCCCTGCGCGTCACCCTCGGCCGAGACGGCCTTGATCTCGTACTCGGTGAGGACCGGGTTCCAGCCGAGGACCGGGCGGATCGCCTCGTCCACGGCCAGAAACAGCGCGTTGACCGGGCCGTTGCCGGTCGAATCGGCGGCCTTCGCCTCGCCGGCGCAGACCAGCGAGACGGAACCCACCGAGTGCCCGCCCGAGCTGGAGCTGATGCTCCAGCCGAGCAGCTCGATGGAGCGCGGCACGTCGGCCTTCTTCTGCTCGACGAGGGCGAGCAGGTCGGCGTCGGTGACCTCCTTCTTGGTGTCGGCCAGGGCGATGGCGGCGCGGTAGACCGCGTCGAGCTCCTCGCCCTCCACCTCCACGCCCAGCTCCCGGAGCTTGCCCTGGAGCCCGCGCCGGCCGGACAGCTTGCCGATCGACAGGGTGCTCCCGGCCAGGCCCACGGACTGGGGGGTCATGATCTCGTAGGTCAGCGGGTTCTTGAGGTACCCGTCCTGGTGGATGCCGGACTCGTGCGCGAAGGCATTGCTGCCCACGATGGCCTTGTTGGGCTGGATCGCGAAACCGGTCAGGTAGCTCACCAGGCGCGAGGCCGTCGTGATCTGCTCGGTCGCGACGCCGGCGGCCAGGCTCGGGAACTGCCCCGGGCGCGTCCGCAGGGCCATCACGACCTCCTCGAGCGACGCGTTGCCGGCGCGCTCCCCGAGACCGTTGATCGTGACCTCGACCTGGCGGGCGCCCGCCTGGACGGCGGCGAGCGTGTTCGCGGTGGCGAGACCCAGGTCGTTGTGGCAGTGGACGCTGATGACGGCGCCGTTGCCGATCCGGTCCTTGACGCGGCCCACGAGGGCGCCGAACTCGGCGGGGATCGCGTAGCCCACGGTATCCGGGATGTTGAGCGTGGACGCGCCGGCCTCGGTGACCGCCTCGTACACGTCGAGCAGGTAGGAATCCTCGGTGCGCGAGGCGTCCTCGGCGGAGAACTCGATCTCGGCGTCCCGACCCAGCGTCTCGCGGGCCCACGTCACCCAGCGCACGGCCTCCCTGAGGGCCTCGTCCCGGCTGATGCGGAGCTTGTGCTTGAGGTGGATGTCGCTGGTGGCGATGAACAGGTGCAGGTGCGGGCGCTCGGCGATGCCGATGGCCTCGACCGCGCGCTGCGGGTCGCCGTCCTTGCAGCGGGCCAGGGCCGCCACCGCGATGCCGCCCTTCGTCTCCTGGGCGATCCGCCGGACCGCCTCGAAGTCGCCGGGCGAGGCGGCCGGGAACCCGGCCTCGATCACGTCCACCCGCAGGCGCGCGAGCTGCCGCGCGACCTCGAGCTTCTCCGCGGCGGTCAGGCCGGCGCCGGGTGCCTGCTCCCCGTCGCGCAGGGTCGTGTCGAAGATCCGGATCTTCCCGGCCGTGACCCCCTCGCCGAAGCGAGGGGTGATGGCCTCGAATGTCATGGCTACTTCTCCGCGCCGGGTACGGCGCTGGCGACGGCCTGGGCCTGCCCCGCCTCGACCACGACCGGCTTGAGGAACGGCATCTTCGCCCGGAGGTCCGCGCCGACCTGCTCGATCTGGTGCTGGCGGTCCTGCTCGCGCAGCCGGCGGAAGTCCTCGCCCCCGGCGTCCTGCACCGCGATCCACTTGGCCGCGAAGGCACCGCTCTGGATGTCCGCGAGGACGTCCTTCATGGCCGCCTTGGCACCCTCGGTCACGCGCGGGCCGCTGACGTAGTCACCGTACTCGGCGGTGTCGGAGACGCTGAAGCGCATGAAGTTGAGGCCGCCGCGGTACATGAGGTCCACGATCAGCTTGAGCTCGTGCATGGTCTCGAAGTACGCGAGCTCGGGCTGGTAGCCGGCCTCCACGAGCGTCTCGAACGCCGCCTTCACGAGCGCCGACACGCCGCCGCAGAGGAGGGCCTGCTCCCCGAACAGGTCGGTCTCGGTCTCCTCCTTGAAGGTGGTCTCGAGGACGCCCGCGCGGGTGTTCCCGTTGCCCCGCGCATAGGCGAGGACGCGGGCACGCGCCGTGCCGCTGCCATCCTGCTCCACCGCGAACAGGGCCGGCACGCCGCCGCCCTGCTCGTAGACGGAGCGGACGAGGTGCCCCGGGCCCTTCGGGGCGACCATGCCCACGTCCACGGTGGCCGGCGGCTTGATCAGGCCGAACCGGATGTTGAACCCGTGGGCGAACATCAGGAGCTGGCCTTGACGGAGGTTGGGCTCGATCTCGGCGTCGTAGACCGCCTTCTGCACCGTGTCGGGCAGGGCGATCATGATCACGTCGGCGGCCTTGACGGCGTCGACGACGGTCTTGACCTCGAAGCCGGCGGCCTCGGCGAGCGCGCGGCTCTTGGAGCCGGCGGCAAGGCCGACGATCACGGACAGGCCGCTGTCACGCAGGTTCGCCGCATGGGCGTGCCCCTGGGACCCGTAGCCGAGGACCGCGATGGTCTGCCCCTCGAGCGCCGACAGGTCGGCATCGGCGTCGTAGTACATCTTCGCAGTCACTGGGTCAGGTCCCTTTCACACGTTGTCGCGACGAGGAGCCCTCCGACGGCCGAGGTGCAGCTCCACGCGCCCCCGGCCGGAGGATTCGGAGGATTCACAGGCGGAGTGCCTCCTCGATGGAGCCCGCGCCGCGGAGCATGACGGTCGCCCCGGTGCGGACCAGTTCCTTGATGCCGTAGGAGCGGAGCAGCGTGACGAGCGCGTCGATCTCCGTCTCGGTGCCGTGCGCCTCGACGATCACGGACTCGGCCGAGATATCGACGATGGCGCCCTTGTAGAGCTCGACGATCTTGATGACCTCGCCGCGGGTCGTGTCCGTCGCGCGGACCTTGATCAGGGCCAGCTCGTGCTCCACGACCTGGTCTGCGGTGACGTCCTGGACCTTGAGCACGTCGATCAGCCGGTAGAGCTGCTTCGTCGCCTGCTCCACCGCGACATCGTCGCCGTGGAGCGTGAGGGTCATGCGGCTGATGTGGGGCTTGTCGGTCCGGGACACGGCCAGGGAGTCGATGTTGAAGTTGCGTGCCCGCATGAGCGAGGCCACGCGGTTGAGCACGCCCGGCTTGTCCATGACGAGAACGATCAGGATGTGTCGTTGCATCTCGCCGCTGCCGGGGACCGCGCGATCGGGCGGGACCTCGTGGGCCGTGTGGGCGGGACTGTCGGGGCTGGGTGCCGCGGGATCGGGGCTCATTCCTCCGGCCCCCGCTGCTCGATCAGGTCGGACAGGCCCTTGCCCGCCGGCATCATGGGGTACACGTTCTGCTCCTGCTCGATCTCGAACCAGATGAGCGCGGGGCCATCCACCGCCTGCGCGGCGCGGATCGCGGCGTCCACCTCGTTCGTCGTGCTCACCTTGAAGGCGGGGATGCCGTAGGCCTCTGCCAGCTTGACGAAGTCGGGGCCGGGCAGGTGCGAGGAGTGGTAGTTGCCCGCGTAGACGAGCTCCTGCCATTGCCGGATCATGCCCAGCTTCTTGTTGTCGAGGAGCGCGATCTTCACCGGGATGTTGTCCGCGGCGAGGGTCATCAGCTCCTGGCTGGTCATCTGGAAGCCGCCGTCGCCGCAGACCGCCCAGGTCTCGGCGTCGGGGTTGCCCAGGGCGGCGCCCATCGCGGCCGGGACCGCGAAGCCCATCGTCCCCAGGCCGCCCGAGCTGATGTGGCTGTGCGGCCGTCGGAACCCCGTATAGCGCGCGAGCCACATCTGGTTCTGACCGACATCGGCCACGTAGGTGGCGACGTGATCGGTCAGGTCGCCGATCCGCTCGACCACGTAGTCGGCCGTCAGGATGCCGCTCTCGCCACCCCCGGAGCCGTGCCACGACGAGCCGATCGATTCCTCGCGCCAGGTCTTGAGCTGGGCGAAGTAGGCCTCGCGCTCGGCCGGGTCAACGGCCTGGACCAGCCGCGTCAGGCCCTGCAGGATGTTCTTCGCGTCGCCCACGATGGGCACCTCGACCGCGACGTTCTTGCCGATCTCGGCCGGGTCGATGTCCGCATGGATGATCCGCGCGTAGGGGGCGTAGGTCTTGACCGCGCCCGTGACGCGGTCGTCAAAACGCATCCCGATCGCGATCAG
The DNA here is from genome assembly GCA_038250545.1 of Candidatus Limnocylindrales bacterium. Classification (GTDB taxonomy): domain Bacteria; phylum Chloroflexota; class Limnocylindria; order Limnocylindrales; family CSP1-4; genus CAIXZV01. The sequence continues at coordinate 19,576 of JBBSCF010000031.1, forward strand.
CAGGTCCGCCGACTGGATCGCCCGGTTGACGTGCTTCCAGCCGTGCATCCCCATATAGCCGTACGCGAGCGGGTGCTCCTCGTCCATGGCACCGATGCCGAGCAGCGACCACGCCACCGGGATCTGGGCCTTCTCGGCGAACGCCTTGAGCTCGTCCCAGGCCTCGGCGATGAGCACGCCGTGCCCGGCGAGGATCAGCGGCCGCTTGGCCGCCGCGATCTCCCGGGCCGCCGTCTTGAGCTGCTTGGGATGGCCCTCGAAATTGGGGCGGAAGCCAGGCAGGCCGGCGATGATCTCGTCGAGGGAGGGATGCTCGGCGCGGGTCTCGGCCTGGAGGGCGTCCTTGGTGAAGTCCACGTGGACCGGGCCGGGGCGTCCGGTCCTGGCGATGTAGAACGCCTCGGCGACGACCCGCGGGATGTCGTCGGCGTTGCGCACCAGGTAGTTGTGCTTGGTCATCGGCAGGGTGATGCCGGTGATGTCGATCTCCTGGAACGCGTCCTTGCCCAGGAGGGGTGCTGCGACGTTCCCGGTCAGGGCGACCATCGGGATGGAGTCCAGCTGTGCGGTGCCGATGGCGGTCACGAGGTTGGTCGCCCCCGGGCCGCTGGTGCCCATGCACACGCCGACCCGGCCGCTGGCGCGGGCGTACCCGTCCGCCGCATGACCACCGCCCTGCTCGTGGCGCACGAGGATGTGACGGATCTGGGGGTAGTCGCCCAGGATGTCGTAGATCGGCAGGATGACGCCGCCCGGGTAGCTGAACAGCGTGTCCGCCCCCTGGAGGATGAGCGCCTCCATGAGCGCGTCGGCGCCGATCCGGGTCCGCTTCTTGCCACGGACCTCGTGGAGCATGTCGTGGCGTGCCTGTTCGATCGCCGCAGCGCCCGCGGTGCCATCACCCGGCACGTGGCTTCGACGCTGCGGCGTCGCCGCGGCCCCGGGGGCCGGCGCTTCGCCCTTCGTCATCGTCATGTCCGCTCAGATCCCTCTCTCCGGTGGCCCCGCGACCGCCGGACATACAAAGACCCTCGCCTCCCGGCGAGGGTCCCTTCGGTTCTCGGTGGCGGGCGCCTCAGTGGCGTCCGTCCCTCCGCGTTCCTCCGTTCTCCCGCCGGGAGCCGGTAATGAGGAGGCCAAGAAGGCTCTCAAGGCTGGCAAGAAGCGAGCGAAGAAGATCGAGGGGGGATACGCCCTGGGGCTCCAGGTCGCGCAGGGGCACGTTGACGCGGCGGCCATCGGCCGTCACGACGACGACGACGCGGCTGCGGTTGCGACCCTGGAAGAAGTCCAAGCGACCCGACTCCGTGAGGCCCGTCATGCGACGGGTGCGCGAAGTGTAGCGGCACACGTGCTGGAGGCGCAACCACCGTGCCGCAACCTTGCGGCCGGGTGGGCGTCGGGCTGGTCGGGCGGGCCGCGGGACCCACCGGGATTCGAGACAGCCCGCGGGTCCCGGCGGTCGTCTGCGGCGGCGCCAGCAGGAGGAACCCCGCAACCGCAGGGTCGATCCCCGTCCCGACCTGGCTGGCCGCATCCCGGCACGGCGCTGGTACGCTTGGGCTCCCGCAACTCGCAGCAGAGCAGCCGTTCGCCATGAGCCACCCGCGCACCCTCGTCGAGAAGATCTGGGACCAGCACGTCGTCGCGCAGGATGACGGCTCTCCCGCCGTGCTCGCCATCGACCTCCACCTGGTCCACGAGGTGACGAGCCCGCAGGCCTTCACCGGCCTCCGCACGCGGGGCATCGGCGTCCGGCGCCCGGACAAGACGGTCGCCACCGCGGACCACGGCACGCCCACCACGCCGCGCGGCCTCCCGATGGTCGACCTGCAGGCTGCGGCGCAGATCAGGCAGCTCGAGACGAACTGCGCGGACTTCGGCATCCCGATCCACGCGTTCGGCAGCGACACCCAGGGCATCGTCCACGTCATCGGCCCGGAGCTCGGGCTGACCCAGCCGGGCATGACGATCGTGTGCGGCGACTCGCACACGGCGACCCACGGGGCGTTCGGGGCGCTGGCGTTCGGCATCGGGACGAGCGAGGTCGAGATGGTCCTCGCGACCCAGACCCTGCTCCAGCGCAAGCCCCGGACCTACGAGGTCCGCGTGGACGGGACGCTGCGGCCGGGCGTCAGCGCGAAGGACATCATCCTCGCGCTCATCGCCCGCATCGGCATCGGGGGCGGCACGGGCCACGTGTTCGAGTTCCGTGGCGAGGCGATCCGCGCGCTCAACATGGAACAGCGGATGACGATCTGCAACATGAGCATCGAGGGCGGCGCGCGAGCGGGCCTGGTCGCCCCGGACGAGACCACCTTCGAGTACATCCGGGGACGGCGCCACGCCCCCCAGGGCGCCGACTGGGACACCGCCCTGGCCGCGTGGCGCACCCTCCCGTCCGACGAGGGCGCCGTCTTCGACAAGGCGATCGTGATCGACGCGAGCGCGCTCGAGCCGATGGTCACCTACGGCAACAACCCCGGCATGGGCATCCCGATCTCGGGCCTCATCCCCCGCCCGGAGGACGCCGAGGACCCGGGTGCCCGCCGCGGCCTGGAGCGGGCGCTCGAGTACATGGACCTGCGCCCCGGTGTGCCGATCGCGGGCCACCCGGTGGACGTGGTGTTCATCGGCAGCTGCACCAACAGCCGGATCAGCGACCTGCGCCTCGCGGCGAGCGTGCTCAAGGGCCGCCACGCGGCCGAGGGCGTCCGCCTGATGATCGTGCCGGGCTCCCAGCAGGTGAAGGCCCAGGCCGAGCGGGAGGGCCTCCACGAGATCTTCCGGGCCGCCGGCGCCGAGTGGCGCGAGGCCGGCTGCTCGATGTGCATCGCGATGAACGGCGACCAGCTCTCGCCAGGGCAGTACGCGGTGAGCACGTCGAACCGCAACTTCGAGGGCCGCCAGGGCAAGGGCGGGCGCACCTTCCTCGCATCCCCGCTGACCGCGGCCGCCTCGGCGATCACCGGCGTCGTCACGGATCCGCGGACGCTGCCCGGCGTCGAGGACCTCGTCACCGTCGGCGGAGGGTACTGATCATGGCCGAGGGCTTCCGCTCCTTCACCTCCGCGATCATCCCGCTGACGGCGGAGAACGTCGACACGGACCAGATCGTCCCCGCGCGCTACCTCAAGGTCACCGACAAGGAGGGCCTGGCCGAGGCGCTGTTCCGCGACTACCGCTTCAACGAGGACGGCACCAAGAAGGATCCGCCGTGGATTCTTGACCGGCCCGAGATGCAGGGCCGCAAGGTCCTCCTGGTCGGCGACAACTTCGGCACCGGCAGCTCCCGGGAGCACGCCCCCTGGGCGCTCCGGAGCTGGGGCATCCAGGCCATTCTCTCGACGTCCTTCGCGGACATCTTCAAGAACAACGCGCTCAAGAACGGCGTCCTGCCGATCGTCGTCGATCCGGCCTCGCACGCGGCCCTGCTTGACATGGTCGAGGCGGACCCGGACGCGGAGCTGCGCGTGGACCTCGCCGAGCAGGGGATCCTGCTGCCCGACGGGAGCACGCTGGACTTCGATGTCGACCCGTTCAGCAAGATGATGCTGATGGCCGGCACCGACGAGATCGGCTACGTGCTGGCCAAGGACGCCGACATCGCCGCCTGGGAGGCGACCCACCCGCCGCGGGTCGACACGCGCATCGGGACCGCGCTCGCCGGGTAGGAACGCCACGGGCGGGATCGCCGCGGACACCACGCTGCCGCAGGAGTCGCGTCGCCGCGGGCGGGATCCCCGGACACCGCCGATACTCCCGCCGTGAACCTGTTCGACCTGATCGCGGTCCTCGTCCTTGTGCTCGCCGTGCTGGCGGGCCTCCGGACGGGCGCGCTGCCGCAGGTCGGAGGCATCGGCGGGGCGCTCGGGGGCCTGCTCCTCACGCTCGGCGGCGCCCCCTGGCTCCTCGAGATCACGAGGGGCCTGGAGCCGATCCCGCGCGCGCTCGTCGTGCTCGGCGTGCTGCTGGGCGCCGTCATCCTGGGCGAGGCGCTGGGGTCGGCGATCGGGCGGGCCGTGGCGGTGCACCTGGGCGAGGGCGTGCTGTCGGGCATGGACCGCGCCGCCGGCGGGGCCCTGGGCGCCGCGCAGGCGCTGCTGATCATCTGGCTCGCGGGCGGGCTCATGGTCCTGAGCCCGTTCCCGCGACTGGTCCAGACCGCGGCCACGTCGACGGCCGTCCGGACGGTGGACGAGTACCTGCCGCCGCCGACCGAGATCATCGGCCAGATCGTGAACGCCCTCGACAGATCGGGCCTGCCGGACGTCTTCGTGGGCCTCGAGCCTGTCCCGCTCCAGCCGGTCGACACGCCGACGGACCCCCGGGCGCAGCGGATCGCGGGCCAGGCCGTCCACGCCACCGCCCGGGTCGTGAGCCGCGCCTGCACCACACAGGTGACCGGGACCGCGTTTCTCGTGGCGCCCGGCTACCTCGTCACCAACGCCCACGTCGTGGCCGGGGCGAGCACGATCCGGCTCAGCTCCACGGACGGCGTGACCGACGCCAGGGCCGTGCTGTTCGACCCCGAGTTCGACCTCGCGGTCCTGTACGACCCCGACGTCCACGGGCCGGTGCTGACGATCGCATCGGCGACGCCGGCGCGCGGGGCGCTGGCCGCGGCGCTCGGCTACGCCGGTGGCGGGGCGCTGGTCGTGCTTCCGGCCGCCGTCTCGGGCTCGTACCCGGCGACCGGTCGCGACATCTATGGCACCAGCCGGGTGACCCGCGACATCCTGGAGCTGCGCGCCGCGGTGGAGCCCGGCGACTCCGGCGGGCCGCTCGTGCTCGAGGACGGCACCGTGGGCGGGCTCGTCTTCGCCGAGTCCAGGACGGATCCGGCGGTGGGCTACGCGCTCGCTCCGGGCGCCGTGGCTGAGCGGGTCGCGCGGGCGATCGGGAAGACGCGCGCCGTCGATGTCGGACCCTGCCTCCGCTGACCGCAGCCGACGGGCCCAAGGGCCGCTAGGATGGCCGCACATGACCGACACGTCCGCCGCCCAGACCCTGGACGCGCTCGCCGCGGACTACTGGGACACCTTCCTCGAGATCGACCCGGTGTTCGCCACGACCGTCGGCGACCAGCGCTTCGATGCCCGCCTGCCCGTGATGACGGCCGAGGAGCGGGCCACCGCGCATGCCCGACTCGCCGACCTCCTCCGCCGCCTGGACGCCCTCCCGGTGCCGGGCGACGCCCCCTCGACGGCCGTGACGCGCTCCGCGCTCCGCGAGTCGCTGGCCGGGGACCTCGCGTTGCTGGACACGGGCCTCGCGGCCTGGAACGTGGACCCCCTCGACGGCCTGCCGGCCCACCTCCTGCAGGTGCCCGAGGTCCAGCGGCACGGGACGCCGGCCGAGCGCGAGGCGATGGTCGCGCGCTGGCACGCGATGGGCGCCTACACGGACGCCCACGCCGCCTCCCTGCGCCGCAGCCTGGGCGACGGACTCGTCGCCTGCGCATCGCCCGTGGACCGCGTCGTGGATGGCCTCTCGGGGCTGCTCGCCACGCCGGACGAGGCGTGGCCCTTCCTCGCGCCCCTCGCGGATCCGGCGCACGCGCGCGACGCGGCGTTTGCCAATGGCCTCCGGGGTGCCGTGGCGCGACAGATCCGCCCGGCCTTCGCCCGCCTCCACGCGACCCTGGCCGACACGATCCGCCCCGCCGCGCGCCCTCCCGAGCGCCCGGGCCTGTGCCACGTCCCGGGTGGCGACGCCGCCTACGGCCGCCTGGTCCGCGTCCACACCTCGTTGGACCGGTCCCCCGACGAGCTGCACCGGACGGGCCTCGCCGAGATCGAGCGGATCGACGCCGAGATGGAGGCACTCGCGGCGCGCGCCATCGGGACCCGGTCCCGCGCCGAGGCCATCGCCCGCCTGCGCGCCGATCCGGACCTCCACTTCACGAGCCGCGACGAGGTCCACGCCAAGGCCGTCGAGGCCCTGACGCGCGCCAACGCCGCGATCCCGGCCTGGTTCGGGCGCCTGCCGCAGGCGCCCTGCGTCGTCGTGGACATGGCCGCCCACGAGGAGGAGCACAACACGATCGCGTACTACCGCCAGCCGGCGGAGGACGGCTCGCGGCCCGGCCAGTACCACCTCAACACCTCGCACCCCGGCACGCGGCCCCGGTACGAGGCGGAGGTTCTCGCCTACCACGAGTCGGTGCCCGGGCACCACCTCCAGATCGCCATCGCGCAGGAGCTCGGCGACCTGCCGGCCTTCCGGCGGCACCTGGGCCCAACGGCGTTCTTCGAGGGCTGGGGCCTGTACACGGAGCGCCTGGCCGACGAGATGGGGCTCTACAGCGGCGACCTGGACCGCATCGGCGTCCTGTCCTTCGACGCGTGGCGCGCCTCGCGGCTGGTCGTGGACACGGGCATGCACGCGATGGGCTGGACCCGGGCCCAGGCGATCGAGTTCATGCTCGACCACACGGCGCTCGCCCCCAACAACATCGCCAACGAGGTCGACCGGTACATCGTGATCCCGGGCCAGGCCCTCGCCTACAAGACCGGCCAGCTGGAGCTGCTGCGGCTGCGCGCCGAGGCCCGTGCGCGCCTCGGCGCCGGCTTCGACATCCGGGCGTTCCACGACACGGTGCTCGAGAACGGCGCGATCGCGCTGCCCACCCTGCGCGCCATCGTGGAGGCCTGGACCGCCGCCGCGGGTCCCGCGCGGAGCGGCTGAGCCGCGGGCGGCGCCCGTCGCGTAGCCGGGCGCGGGCCTGGCGGGCGATACTGGACCCGGCACCCCGCCGCCGACTCCCGCCACTCCCCGAGGATTCCATGGCCGCCGACCGCCCGCTTCCCTACTCCCGACCCTCAGACCCCGGCAAGCGCCACAGCCACGCGCTCACCGACGGTCCCGATCGCGCCGCGGCGCGGGCCATGCTCAAGGCCGTGGGCTTCACGGACGACGACCTCGCCCGGCCGATCATCGGCGTCGCCACGACCTGGATCGAGACCATGCCCTGCAACCTCAACCAGCGGCGGCTGGCGGAGTTCGTCAAGGAGGGCATCCGGGCGGCGGGCGGCACCCCGATGGAGTTCGGGACGATCTCCATCAGCGACGGCGTGTCGATGGGCACCGAGGGCATGAAGGCGTCGCTGATCTCCCGTGAGGTCATCGCGGACTCCATCGAGCTGGTGGCGCGCGGCCACCTGTTCGACGGCCTGGTCTGCCTCGTGGGCTGCGACAAGACCATCCCGGCCGGGGCGATGGCGCTCGGGCGCCTCGACATCCCGGGGCTCGTCCTCTACAACGGCACGATCATGCCGGGCACCTACAAGGGCAAGCCCGCGGACGTGGTCACGGTGTTCGAGGCGATCGGGGCGTACCGCGCGGGCAAGATCACCCTCGAGGACCTGTACGAGGCGGAGAACGGGGCCTGCCCCGGCGCCGGCGCCTGCGGCGGCCAGTTCACGGCCAACACGATGTCCACCGTCCTGGAGTTCCTGGGCCTGTCGCCGGCGGGCATGAACGGCATCCCGGCCGAAGACCCGGCCAAGGACGAGGCCGCGCGCAAGGCCGGCGAGCTCGTGATGACCCTCGTCCACCACGACATCCGTCCATCCCACATCGTCACGCGCAACGCCCTCGAGAACGCCATCGCGTCCGTGTCGGCCACCGGGGGCAGCACCAACGCGGCCCTCCACATGCCCGCCATCGCGGCCGACTTCGGGATCGCGCTGACGCTCGACGACTTCGCCTCCGTCGTGGACCGCACGCCGCTGATCGCGGACATGCGCCCGGGCGGCCGCTATGCGGCGTCCGACATGTACGAGGCTGGCGGCGTCGCGCTGGTGATGCGCGAGCTCCTCAAGCGCGACCTGCTGCACGGCGACGAGAAGACCGTGGACGGGCGCACGATCGCGAAGATCGCCGCCGACGTCGTCGAGACGCCGGGGCAGCCGGTCGTCCACCCCATCGAGACCCCGATCAAGGAGACCGGCGGCCACGCGATCCTGAAGGGCAGCCTGGCACCGGACGGGTCCATCGTGAAGCTGGCCGGCCACGAGCGCCGGTACCACCGCGGCCCGGCCCGCGTGTTCGACTCCGAGAACGCGTGCTTCGATGCCGTCACGGCGCGCCAGATCCACGAGGGCGACGTCGTGGTGATCCGCTACGAGGGCCCGGTCGGCGGGCCCGGGATGCAGGAGATGCTGAGCGTCACCGGGGCGCTGGTCGGCGAGGGGCTGGGCGAGCACGTCGCGCTCCTCACGGACGGCCGGTTCTCCGGCGGTACCCACGGCCTGATGCTGGGTCACGTGGCCCCCGAGGCGGCCGTGGGCGGCCCGATCGCCCTGGTCGAGGAGGGCGACATCATCACCGTGGACGTGGACGCCAGGGAGCTGAACCTCGAGGTGGATGAGGCCGTGCTCGCCGAGCGGCGGGCCCGTTGGACCGCGCCGGCCCCGCGCTACGCCACGGGCGCCTTCGCCAAGTACGCCGCGCTCGTCTCGTCCGCCTCCGAGGGTGCGATCACGAGCGGGGCGGCGCTGCGCCGGGCACTTGAGGCCCGGGCGGGCGACCGCAGCTAGGAGACGCCGGCCATGCCGCTGCGGATCTCGTTCAAGACGTCCCCGCAGCGGGTCGACTGGGCGACGCTCGACGCCACGTGGCGGCTCGCCGGGGAGCTCGGCGGGTGGGACGGCGCCTGGGTGAACGACCACCTGCTCGGGATGGACCCGGCCGGGACCGACCCGTCGCTGGAGGCGTTCACCCTGCTCGCGACGCTGGTCCACCACGTGCCTGGGGTGCGCGTGGGTCACGCGGTCCTGGCGAACACCTTCCGCCACCCGGTGCTGCTTGCGAAGGCGGCCACCGTGATGGACCACGCGACTGGTGGCCGGTTCGTGCTGGGGCTCGGGGCCGGCTGGTACGAGCGCGAGCACGGGCCGTTCGGGATCCCCCTGCCGCCCATCGGCGAGCGCATCGACCGGCTCGTCTCCGCCGTGGAGGTGCTTCAGGCGCTGTTCTCGCCGGCGGCGGCAGCGGCGCCCGGCGTCACGCGACCCGATCCGTTCTACCCGCTGGCGGGCGCCGTCAACGCGCCGCCGCCGCTCACGCCCGGCGGTCCACCGATCTTCCTCGGCGGCCAGAAACCCCGGGGGATCCGGCTGGCGGCACGGCGCGCGGCCGGCTGGCTGCTCACCGGGACCGAGGCCGGCGACGTCGCCTACTTCACGGACCGCCGTGAGGCCATCCTGCGCGCCCTCGACGCGGAAGGGCGGGACCCGGCGACCTTCGAGATCGTGGGGCAGGTCCAGACGGGCACGGACGCCCCGTCGCGCTCGAGGGCGCTGGCCCAGGCGAGGGCGCTGGTCGCCGCCGGGGCGACCGAGATGGTGGTCGGGGTCCCGGCCGGACTGGGTCCGCGGGCGCTCGAGGATGCCCACCGCGACGTCCGGGGGCCGCTCCGCGCCGAGTTCGGGTAGGGTCGGCCGTGGGCGATGCCATCCGTCGCGTGGAGCCCGACGACGACGCGGGGCTCCTCGCCTACGTCGCCATCCGCAACGCCGTGACCCCCGACAACACCGACTCGCTCGACCAGGTCCGCTGGGAGGCGGCCACGTACCCGGGCGAGGTGACCCACCTCCTCGCGGAGGACACTGCGGGCGAGCGCGTGGGCGCCGCCGTCACCGGCCGGATCTGGATGTATCCGAGGGACCACGAGCGGTTCTGGCTCGGCATCTGGGTGGTCCCGGGAGCCCGGGGCCGGGGTCTCGGCTCCGCGCTGTACGCGGCCGTGAGCGACACCGCCCGCGGCGCCGGCAAGAACGCGGCGTTGGGCTACCGGCCCGTGCCGGACTGGATCGGGCTGCAGGGACCACTCGCGCCGCCGCCAGATCCCGGGTGACCGGCATACTTCCCTCGTGGCCACCATCGACCTCAACGGCATCCGGCTGCGCAACCGGCTGCTGACCAGCGCCAGCCTCCTGGGCTACGGCGCGTCCAAGAGCCGCCTCATCCTCTACGGGCTCTCGCCCATCGCCCAGTGGGTCCCGCTGGAGCGCTTCGGCGCCGTGACCACGCGGACCGTCAGCCTCCAGCCCCGCGAGGGCCACTTCACGCTCAAGGAGGACTGGAGCCTCCGCGAGTTCCCGGAGATGCTGCGGCTGTACGGGCGGGCGCTGCACAAGGTGGACGGCGGCTGGCTCAACGCCTTCGGCTGGTCGAACATCGGGATCGAGCGCTACTTCGACGAGTACTTCGGCCGGACCGCGCACCTCAACCGCATCGTGTCCGTCGGCGGCTTCAGCGCCGACGAGATCGAGCAGCTGATCGAGACCGTGAACGAGCGCGCGAAGCCGGGCGAGATCGCGGCGGTCGAGCTCAACGCGTCGTGCCACAACGTCAACTTCCCCTTCGGCACGATCCTCGAGGAGGCGCTCCGGCGCGCGGTCCCGCGGAGCCGCCACCCGGTGATCCTCAAGGTCAGCCCGGACGAGGACTACCACTGGCAGGCGAACCTGGCGGCACGACACGGCTGCGCGGCGATCACCGCGATCAACACCGTCAAGGGCCTCCGGCTGCGCCCCGACACCGGCGAGCCGTACCTCAAGAACCGCTTCGGAGCCATCTCCGGCAAGGCGATCAAGCCCATCGGGCTGCGGGTCGTGGCGGAGCTGCGCGACGCGGGCTTCCGGCTGCCGATCATCGCGAACGGCGGGATCGCGGACTTCGACGACTGCCGCGAGTACTTCTGGGCGGGCGCCGATGCCGTCTCGCTGGGCTCCGCGGTCTGGCTCAAGCCGATGCCGCTGTACGCGCTGGGGCCGATCGAGGGCCTGCGGATCCGGCGCCTGATCACCCGGGTCGCGCGCTACCAGCTCCCGGTCGGCGTCGCCCGGTGGGAGACCGATGACGGCCCCGTGAACGGCCGCGAGCTCGGCGGGCCGGTTCCGCCCGCCGGGCCGCTGGAAGATGCCCACGCCGCGGCCCTCGCAGACACCGCCCGCCCGTGAGCCTGCCGCGGGTCGCCGTCATCACGACCGGGGGCACGATCGACTCCCTGGGCACGGACCGCCTGGACCTCGCCTCGTACCTGGACAACGCGACGCGCCTGGCGCCGGGCGAGCTGCTCGCGGGGATCGCGACGGAGCTCGCGACCATCGCCGAGGTCCGCGAGGTCCCATTCCGCCGCGTCCGTGCCCACGCCATCACGGACGACGACCTCGCGGAGCTCGTCGCCTCGGTCCGCTACCAGCTCGAGCGGGAGGCGGTCGACGGCGTGGTCATCACGCACGGCACGAACACGCTCGAGGAGACGGCCTGGCTGCTCCACCTCGTCCTCCCCGGCGATGACGCGATAGTCATCACGGGTGCGATGCGCCCCGCCTCCGCGCTCTCCGGCGACGGGCCGCTCAACCTCGTCAACGCGGTGCGGGTGGCGGCGTCCGCGGAGGCGCGCGGCATCGGCGCGCTCGTGCTGCTCGACGACACCATCCACGGCGCCCGCGATGTGACCAAGTCGGACACGCTGCGGGTCTCCGCGTTCCGCGACGGCGCGTCAGGGCCGCTCGGCTGGGTCGATGGGGACGGGCGGGTGACCATCAACCACGTCCCGCGGCGGGGCGTGGCGCTCCGCGGCCGGTTCGCCGGTGCCGATGTCGCATCGCTCTACCGTGTTGACGTGGTGATCAGCTACCAGGGTGCGGACGGCGTGTTGGTCGATGCCGCCGTCGGGGCCGGCGCCCGCGGGATCGTCAGTGCCGGCACGGGCGCCGGCTACCCGACGCCCGGCGAGGTCGAGGCCCTCGAGCGCGCGACCGCCGCGGGCGTGACCGTCGTCCAGGCGACGCGCGTCGGCGCCGGCCGCGTGCCGCCAGTGGGCTCGCTCGTGGCCCGTGGCTGGGTGGCCGCCTCGGACCTGCCGCCGTGGAAGGCGCGCATCCTCCTGCGCCTGGCGCTCGCCGCCGGCATCACCGGACGCGAGGACCTCCAGGCGCTCTTCGACGAGGGCTGACGCGAGAGCCCACGGCGGCGCGCGCACCGCAGGGACGCGGCGCCGCCACACCGCCGGGTTCAATCCATCCCGCCTGCGACCAGGCCCTCCCGGCCCGTGCCGGCGTCGACGCACCACCCGTCCCAACCCGATGGCTGGACGCGCGTGGCGCAGTAGCCCTGGGTGAGCGTCGGGGCAGTTTCCCCGGTGATCGGGGCCACCGCCCGCACCCAGGCCAGGGCCGGGTCGAGGACGGCCAGCTCGTCCGCGGTCAGCCCGGCGATCGTGCCCAGCGCCGCGTCGAGGACGCCCGTCTCGAGGATCTGCGGCGCGGGTTCGCTGGCCGGCCGGATCGCGTAGAGCTCGCGCAGCGCTCCGTCACGCCGCAGCATGACGTAGGCCCAGTCGCCGGCGATCCGCCAGAGCATCGGCATATTGGCCACGGGATGGCCATCGATCGCACGGTCGAGGCTGACGTACCAGTCGGCGCCGTGCGAGCCGCCTGCGACGCGGAGCGTGGCCTGCGACGGATCGATCCCGACGAGCCCGAACTGGTGCGCGGCAGCCGCCAGAGCCCCGTCGCTGGCGACGTCCGCGCCGGTCGGCCGGGCGTCCGGCGCCGCGATGCCGACCACGCCGATCCTCCCCGCGTCGTCGAAGAAGACCTGGAGTGGGCCATCGCCCGCGTCGGCCCCCGGGAGCGTGACCTGCCGCAGGGCCACGGTGTCGAAGTCGGGCACGGCCTCCCCGACGAGCGGGGTGCCGCCCGTCGCGATGGCGATCCCGGCCGCGTCCGCGTAGGCGCGGGCGGCGGATACGAGGGCGCTGTCGGCGACGGTGCTCGGAGGGGGGCCCGACGGTGCGGGCGTGGTCGGCGCCGGCGGAGCCGAGGTCAGGAGGTCCGAGGGCATGGGCCCGGCATCGTTCGAGACCTCCCGGATCGGGAAGGGCAGCGCCCCGGATCCCAGGATCGCGATAAGGGACTGGGCTTCGTCGAGGGGATATCCGCCGATGCCGCCCTGCGTGATCTGGACCTCCCCATCCGGGATGGCGCTGTTGATGACCGGCGCGGAGATCACCGTGCCGTCCAGCACGATCGCGAAGAAGGTCCCGATACTTGCCTGGGTGTAGTCCGCGAACAGGCGGGCACCCTCGGGCCGGAGGCTGAAGTCCACCGTCCGGGCACCGGTCTGATCGCTTCCGAGCTTCGCGCTGACCACCTGATCGCCCGAGAACAACGGTGGGTGCGCCACCAGGTCGAGCGTCTGCCCGGACGATGCCGGCTCGTTTCCCAGCGGCACGACGTCCAGCCGTCCCGTCGTCCCCAGCAGCTGTCGCAGCTGCTGGACCGTGGCCTCGTCCGACGGGTCCACGTTGATATCCAGCGAGATCGGCTCGCCGGTCGCGGTCGTGATGAGCGACTCGGCCACGCCGGTCGCGTCCAGCCGCGCCTGGAGGACGGTGACAACGGCCTCGATGTCCTTCGGCCCGGGCTGCGTGCCATCGCGCGGAAGCAGCTCGTACTTGAGGTGGAGCGATCGAGCGGGCGTGGGCGCGGGCGACACCGGCCCACCGATGACGGGCAGGTCGCCGAACGGTCGCAGCGCGACCGCGATCGCCGCGACCGCGATGACGACGACGGCCGCCATCGCCAGCCGCGCGAAGGCCATCCGCCGCGACGACCAGCCCTGGCGGGCAGGCGCCCGCCGCGCCACACCGGCAACGGACGCGTAGAGGGTGGCCGGGGCATCGGGCGGGGCCGTCTCGCCCAGCACGGCTCGAAGGTCGCGCCCGAAGCGCGGATCCAGGGTCTCGTCGGTCATCGGGATGCCTCCCCGGGCAGGCGCGAGGCCGCGTCGTACGCGGCGCGCAGGGCACCCAGCCCGTAGTGCAGGCGGGACTTCACGGTCCCCAGGCGTTCGCCGGTCCGGTCGGCGATCTCCTCGAGTGACAGATCACCGTAGTAGCGAAGCACCACGATGAGGCGGCGGTCGGGCGACAGGCCCGCGAGCGCCCCGCGGAGGGCGTCGCGCTCCGCCAGGGACCCACTCCCGTCGGCGGAGGCCGGCTCGGGCGCCCCGTCGACGTCGATCAGCCGGACGCGGCCCCGCCGCCGCAGCCGGTCCCGGCAGCCGTTGACCAGGATCCGGTCGAACCAGGCGTCGAACCGCTCGCGGTCACGCAGGCCGGCAAACCGTTCCCACGCCGCGACGGCCGCGTCCCGGACCGCGTCCTGCGCCTCCAGCTCGCTCCCGAGGATCACGCTGGCGAGCCGGTACGCACGGGCCAGGTGGCGATCGGCCAACCCCGCGAAGGCGGTGGCCCGCTCGTCGCCTGCGACGACCCGCACCCGGACCTCCCCCTCGTCGATGGCCAGCTCCCTCTCGTTCACGCCCGTCCAGACGGTGACGACGGGGCGAAGGTTCAACAATCCGGACGAGGGCCCCACGCGAGGATGTCGGTCACCCGGCGTGGCGGCAAGGGACGCCCAACATCCGGAGCCCGCGGCCGACGTCCGGGCGGGAACCGGGAAGCCCGCGAAGCGCGAGTGGGGCATCATGTCGGGGTGACGCAGGCCAACCCAGAACCACTTCCCCCGAATCCCGCCAAGTACGACGAGTACCGCAACGTCGCGGCCCGCAAGCGCGGACTGGCAACACCCTACATCGCCGGCGGTGAGGACCCGGACCTCGCGGACACGATCCGCCGGGAGCGCCGCTACGTCCGGATCCTGCTGGCGATGACCGCGCTCATCGTGCTCACGGGCTTCGTCCTCGGGTTCATCGGCGCGATCATCAGCGGACCGGCGGCCTGAGCCGGATGACCCTGCCGCCGGCCCTCCCGTCCGCCGCGCTGGATGCGGACGCCTGGGCCGCCGCGCACGACGAGCTGGTCGCGTTCCTGCGCGACCTGATCCGAATTCCGTCGATCAACCCGCCCGACCCGCCGGGGCCGGAGATGGACGCGGCCCGCTTCATTGCCGGGGCGCTCCGTGCGGAGGGCCTGGATCCGGAGGTCATCGAGAGCGTCCCCGGGCGCGGCAACGTAGTCCTGCGGCTCCGGGGCGACGGCACGGGCGGCGACCCGCTGCTCCTGTTCTCGCACCTCGACGTCGTGCCGGCCAGCGCCGCCGACGGCTGGACGCACGACCCGTTCTCGGCCGACATCGCGGACGATTACATCTGGGGCCGCGGCACCGTGGACATGAAGGGCGCCGTCGCCCTCGAGACGATGGTCGTCGTCCTGTTGGCCCGCCGGGCCCGCGCGGCCGGCCTCGACCCGTCCCGTGACCCCATCCCCGGCCTGCGCCGCGACGTCATGTACGCCTGCACCGCGGACGAGGAGGCGGGCGGGCGGGACGGCGCGCGCTGGCTCGCCGAGCATCGCCCGGAGACGCTGCGCGCGGCGGGCGCCCTCAACGAGGCCGGTGGCGTGTCGATGGAGCTCGCCGGGCGCCGGTTCTACCCGATCCAGATCGCCGAGAAGGGCTACGAGGTCTTCCGGATCCGTGTCCACGGCACCTGGGGCCACGGATCCATGCCCCGCGACGACAACGCCGCCGTCATGGCCTCGGAGGCGGTCCGACGCCTCGCGGTCCCCGGGGAGCCGCGTCTCACACCGGTCATGCGCCAGTTCCTCGACGGCATCGCGGCCAACCTCCCGCCGGACCAGGCCGAGCTCGTGGCGGCGATCGGCGGCGACGATCCGCGCCGCAGCGAGGCCGCGATCCGTTCGCTGTGCGATCCCATGTACGCCCGGGCGATCCGCGCGCTCCTGCGCGACTCGATCAGCCCCGACGTCATCCACGCGGGCATCAAGTACAACATCATCCCGGGCGATGCCGTCATCGAGATCGACTGCCGCACCCTCCCCGGCACGACCACGGACGACATGCGCGAGGAGGTCCTGGCGCGTCTGGGCGACCTCGCGGAGCACTGCACGATCGAGCACACCAACAGTGCCCCGCCCGTCGAGGCGCCCGCCTCGGGCGAGCTGTACGAGACGCTCGTGGGCATGATCCGCGCCCACGACCCCGACGCGATCCCGATCCCGGTGATGGCGCCGTTCGCGACCGACGCCAAGTCCTCGTCCGTCCTGCTCGGCGTCCCCACCTACGGGTTCACGCCGCTCCGCCTCGCCCCGGACGAGCGGTTCCTGGAGCGGTTCCACGGCGTCGACGAGCGCGTGGGCCTCGAGGCCCTCCGCTGGGGCCTGCCGGTCCTGTACGACGTGGTCGCCGGCTTCTGCGGCTGAGCGGGATCGGGCCCGCGGCCGGTCGTCGTCCGGGGATGCCGCTCAGCCCCCGCTGCGCACCAGCCGCCCGCGCCGGCTGATCGCATGGGTCGCGAGCGCCGCGACCCCCATGGCGATGAGCGCGCGCTCGCCACGGGGCATCGGACGAACGGCGGCCAGGAACTGCTCCGCGCGCGATCGGTCCACCATGCGCAACACGGCGCGCCCACGAGCCGTCAGCCACACGGAGCGCTGGCGACGGTCATCCTCCTCGCGACGGCGCTCCACCAGCCTCCGCTTGACCAGCCCGTCCACCAGCCTCGACGTCGCCGAGGGCGATCGCCCGATGGCATCCGCAAGGTCCGCGATGGTCGTCGTGGCGCCCTCGGCAAGGACGTACAACGCGGCGAGCTGCGTGAAGCCGAGGTTCATCTCGCCCAGCTGGGACGCGAACCCCACGACCAGTTCCCGCCACAGCGCCCGGCCCATCGCGACGCGCTCCGTGATCTGGCGCACGTTCTGGATCCGGGTCCCGGCGGCCATGACCGGCGCCGAGAGGTCCGCCTCGAACACCCGCGCGATCACCCGGCTCGGCGCACCCTTGCGCCGCGTGCGCACCAGCGCCTCGGGCAGCGCGGGACCCGCGGCGGGGTCGGACGCGGGCACGCGGCGGCGGCGAGGCTTCGGCGGCTCGATCTCGTGGGTCACGCGGGCATCCTCACGTCCTCGAGGATAGGCCCGGGCGGGTATTCCTGCAAACATGCACGGACTTTCGGGCATTGACCCGCCGCCGGGCCTACGCTGTGGGGCGATGAGCACGATCGCCTTTGTCTTCCCCGGCCAGGGGAGCCAGTCCGTCGGCATGGGCCGGGCCCTCGCCGAATCCTCGCCGGCCGCCGCGGCCGTCTTCGCCGCAGCCGACGCCGCCCTCGGCGAACCCATCACGAAGCTCGCCTGGGAGGGCCCCGAGGAGAAACTGAACCGGACCGAGAACAGCCAGCCGGCCCTGCTCGCCGCCTCGATCGCCTACCTCGAGGCCGTCAAGGAGCGCTGGTACCAGCTGGGGGTCGACATCCCGGAGCCCCGGTTCGCCGCCGGTCACTCGATGGGCCAGTACACCGCCCTCGTCGCCGCCGGCGCGCTCTCCCTCGAGGACGCCGTGCGCCTCGTCCGGATCCGCGGCCAGAAGATGCAGTCGAGCGGGACCGGCCGCGAAGGCCGGATGGCGGCGCTCATCGGCCTCGACGACGCCCGCCTCCCGGAGCTCGTGGCGCTGGCCGGCGAGCACGGCATCTTCGGCGTCGCGAACCGCAACTCCCCGGGTCAGGTCGTGGTCTCGGGCGAGCGCGAAGCGGTCGAGGCGGCCGTGGGCATCGCGAAGACCCTCGGCGCCCGGCGGGCCATCGAGCTCCCGGTATCGGTTGCCGCCCACTCCCCGCTCATGGCCGAGGCCGCCGAGGGGATGCGCCGGGTCCTGGCCGGGATCACCTTCCGTGATCCGGTGCCCCCGCTCCTCGCCAATGCGGACGCCCGCGTGATCACCACGGCCGAGGGCTGCCGCGCGGAGCTCGTGGACCACCTGACCACCGGCGTCGACTGGGTCGGCGCGATCGGGGCCATGACGGCCGCCGGCGTCACGACCTTCATCGAGGTGGGTCCGGGCCAGGTCCTCACCGGCCTCATCAAGCGCATCGCCCCCGAGGCGCTCACCCTCGCGCTCGACGACAAGGCTGCCGCCGACCGCCTGTTCATCCCCTTCGCCGACACCGCCTCCGTCGACGGCTAGGCCCCAGCCGCCCGACCACCGGACCAACCCCAAGAGGACTCACGTGCGCCAACCCGATTACTCTCGCCGCGTCGTCGTCACCGGCCTCGGCGTCGTCAGCCCCGTGGGCAACGACGTCAAGACCGCGTGGACCAACCTGCTCAACGGTGTGTCCGGCCTGGGCGTGATGAGCAAGTTCGACTCGAGCCCCTACCCGACACATGCCTCGGGCGAGGTCCACGGTTTCGACGCGTCGCTGTGGATGGAGGCGAAGGCCATCCGACGCAGCGAGTCCGCCATGTGGTACGGCGTGTCGGCGGCCAAGCAGGCCATCGCAGACGCGGGCCTCGAGATCACCGACGAGAACCGCGAGGACATCGGCGTGATCTTCGGCTCGGGAGCGGGCGGCCAGCAGCTGATGATCGACAACTGGCACATCCTCCAGGACAAGGGCCCGCGGAGCGTCGCGCCGACGTTCATCGCCAACGGGCTCGTCGACTCGACGTCCGGGATGATCGCCATCGAGACCGGCGCCATCGGCCACAACCTGTGCATCGTCACCGCCTGCTCCACCGGCACGAACTGCGTCGGCGAGGCGGCCGAGCTGATCCGGCGCGGCGACGTCCACACGGTCATCGCGGGCTCCACGGAGATGCCGCTCCTCGAGGTCGCGCACGCTGGCTTCGGCAATATGCGCGGCATGGGCTCGCCGCGCCCGGGCGAGCCGCTCTCCGACACGAGCCGCCCGTTTGACCGCACCCGCGACGGGTTCGTGCTGGGCGAGGGCGCCGGCGGCCTGATCCTCGAGGACCTCGAGCTGGCCATGGCCCGCGGCGCGCGCATCTACGCCGAGGTTGTGGGCTATGGCTCCACCGCGGACGGCCACGACATGGTCCAGCCCATCGAGCGCGGCTCCGGCTCCTCGCGGGCGATGAAGATCGCCCTGGAGCGACGCGGCGTCGCCGCGGACGAGGTGGATGTCGTCAACCCGCACGGGACGTCCACCCCCGTGGGCGACAAGCGCGAGGCCGAGGCGATCTGGACGGTCTTCGGCGAGCGTGCGGCGGCGTCGAGGCAGGCGCTCCTGATCTCCGCCACCAAGTCCATGACCGGGCACATGATGGGCGCCGCCGGCGCGTTCGAGGCGTTCGCGACCGTGATGACCGTCGCCGAGCAGACCGTGCCCGGGACCATCAACTACCGCGAGTTCGACCCCGACTGCGACATCTGGGTCACGCCGGAGACGATCCAGCGGCCCGTGCGCTACGCCCTGTCCAACAACATCGGCCTCGGTGGCCACAACGGCGCGATCATCTTCAAGCGCTGGGACGGCCGCTGATCGTTAGTACAATCCGGGCGACTCCGCGTCTCCGCCCAGGAATCCCCAGGAAGGTGTGACCGTGCCCTCGTCCGACCTGTCCCGCCGCGCCGTCGTCACCGGCCTCGGCGCGGTGATGCCGATCGGCAACGACTTCGAGACGTACTGGCGGAACCTGCAGCATGCGGTCACCGGCACGCGGCTCATCCAGTCCTTCGACGCGTCCGCGTTCGAGGTGCGGATCGCCGCCGAGGTCCTGGGCTACGACCCGAGCTCGGCGATGGATCCCAAGATGGCCCGGCGCATGAGCCGCTACATCCACCTCGCCATGGGTGCGGGCAAGGAGGCGGTCGCCGCGTCCGGGATCGACTTCGCGGCGATGGACCCCGACCAGCGGGACCGCGTGGGCGTCGTGGTCAACACGGGCGGCGGCGGGATCGAGTCGATCATCGACGGCACGCACGTCCACGACACCAAGGGCCCGCGGTTCGTGTCCGCGTTCGCGGTGCCTGCGCTGTCGGGGTCGATGGCAGCCTGCATGCTCTCGATGGAGTACAGGCTGACGGGCCCCGTCATGACCCAGGTCGCGGCCTGCGCCACGTCGGTCATCGCGTTCCACGACGCGCTGCGGCTCATCGCCACGGGCGAGGCGGACGTCGTCCTCACGGGCGGCTCCGAGGCGCCGATCGTGCCGATGGGGGTCGCGGCCCTCTCGAACATGACCGCCCTGTCCAAGCGCAACGACTCGCCCGAGACGGCCTCGCGGCCGTTCGACGCGACGCGCGACGGGTTCGTGCTGGGCGAGGGCGCCGGCGTCGTTATCGTGGAGAGCGCGGAGCACGCGCTCGCGCGCGGCGCCACGATCATTGCCGAGATCCTGGGTGGGGCCCTGACCGCCGACGCGTTCCACATCTCCGCGCCGGACCCCACCGGTCGCGGCCAGACCCGCGCGATGGTCAAGGCCATGCGCAACTCCGGCGTGGCGCCGGACGAGATCGACTGGATCGTGGCCCACGGGACCTCGACCTCGCTCAACGACTCCACCGAGACGACGGCGATCAAGGCGGCGTACGGATCCGCGGCTTCTACCCGGGCGATCAGCTCCCCCAAGTCGATGATCGGGCACCTGGTGGGGGCGGCAGGGATTGCCTCCGCCCTCGCGGCGCTGGGCGGCATCCGCGACGGGGTGATCTCTCCCACCGCGAACCTCCACACGCCGGACCCCGCGTGCGACCTGGACTACGTGCCGCTGGTCGCCCGCAAGGCCAAGGTGGACACCGTGGCGATCAACGGGTTCGGCTTCGGCGGCCAGAACGCGGTCGCGATCTTCCGCCGCTTCGAGGCGTAGGGTCGAGCGCGTTGCGTGCATCCGGCGCGCCGGTTGCGCCCGGCGCGGGGACGGGTCGCCCGAGCCTACCCTGACTCCGAGCGCTCCATCCAGCGGCCTGGTGCGCGCAGGGGCGTGAAGCCGCCAAATGCTTATCCGCTTGCCTCAACACACCACAAGATGTAGGTCCGAGGTCTTTCATCTCTCGGCAGCCGAAGGGCTTGTGATCCTGGGGCGTCGTCGTCTCCGGGTCTTCTCGCCCTCGGCGAGTGGCGGTGGGTTCCGATG
>JBBSCF010000032.1:0-39769 GCA_038250545.1 Candidatus Limnocylindrales bacterium
CGCAAGCTTCACCTGTTCGACGTCGCGGTGGAGGACGGGCCGTCGGACACGGAGTCCACGCGGGTGACGCCCGGCGACCACGCGGTGGTGGCCTCGATGGACGGGGTGGGGCTGGGCCTGTCGATCTGCTACGACCTGCGGTTCCCGGAGCTGTACCGGGCACTGTCGCTGGCGGGCGCCGAGGTGCTCGCCGTGCCGGCCGTGTTCGCCGAGCGCACCGGGCGCGACCACTGGGAGGTGCTCCTGCGGGCGCGCGCGATCGAGAATGGTGCGTACGTGATCGCCGCGGCCGGCTGCGGGGCCGGTGGTCCGGGCGCGATCCCGGCCTGGGGCCACTCGATGGTCGTGGACCCGTGGGGCCGGATCGTGGCGCAGGCGGGGCCGGACGAGGCCGTTGTCGTGGCGGAGCTGGACCTGTCCCGGGTCACGGCGGCGCGGCGTCAGATCCCGGCGCTCGCGAACCGGCGTCCCGACGCGCTGCCGCCGGCCCGGGACGTGCTGCGGGTCGTCTGATGCGGCGGGTGATGGCGGCGGGTGCCCTGGCCATCCTCGTCGCGGCGTGTGGGGCGCCGGCGCCGTCGGGCGATGACATCCGGCCCAGCACGGCCTACTTGGCCCGTCACCGCCCGATGGGCGGCGGTCCGGCGGCCCTCGTGGTCGGCACGCTCATCGAGCGCCACGGCTGCCTCCTGCTCGACGTCCCGGGCGGTCCGACGCTGCCGCTGTGGCCTCCCGACGCCTCCGCGTGGGTCATCGACGGCGTCACGACGATCGTGGACGGGCAGGGCCTACCGGCCCTCACCGTCGGCGGTCAGGCCTCGTTCGGGGGCGGCTACGACGACACCCTCGACTGGGCGGAGCAGCAGGCGGGCCCGATCCCGGCCGGGTGCCGGACGCCGTCGTACATCCTCGTCAACGACCTCGAGCGGATCGCCCAGGACTAGCCCGCGCCCGGTGCGGCCGATGCCCTCCGCCGCCCCTTGCGGTCCCGTCGCCCCTGGTGCACACTTGCGCCGTATCCCTTGCACAGTTGCCCACGGCTGAGCAATTGCTCATCTTGGAGTGGATGGTGCCGTCGCTCGACGACCTCGGTCCCGACGCGTTCGAGCTCCTCGCCCGCCTGGCGGTCGGGTACTACGAGGACGGCCTGACCCAGGAGGCGCTCGCCCGCAAGTTCGGGCTGTCGCGGCCCAAGGTCCAGCGGCTGCTCGACCAGGCGCGCAGCGTCGGCGTGGTGGAGATCCGGGTGTCGACGCCGTCCTGGCTGCACATGGACCTCGAGCGCGAGCTGTGCGAGGCCTTCGGGCTCGTGGAGGCGATCGTCGCGCCGGGCCGCCCGGACCCGCAGGCCCAGCGCGAGGCCGTCGCGCGCGAGGCGGCCCGCTGCCTCGAGCGCCGGCTCGCGGACGGGGTCGTGGTGGCGGTCAGCCACGGCCGGGACATCGGCGAGGTGCCGCGCTTCTTCGGGCCCGGGCGTCGGCCCGACACGACGTTCGTGAGCGCGATGGGCGGCTCGCCGCTCGCCGATTCGCCGACCAACCCCAACGAGATCGCGCGCCGGCTCGCCGATCGCTGCGGCGGACAGGCCAAGGTGCTCTACGCCCCGGCCTACGTGGAGAGCGCCCGGATGCGGGACCAGCTCCTGCGCCAGCCCGCCGTGGCGGACACGCTGCGGGCCGCCGCGACGGCGTCGGTCGCGCTGGTCGGGGTGGGTGGCACGGACGACGACTGCACGATGGTCCGGACCGGCTGCGTGTCGGTCGACGAGATCCGACGGCTGCGCGCGGCCGGCGCCGTGGGCGACGTCGTCGGCATCTACGTCGATGTCGACGGCCGGCGCCTCGAGTCCGCGGAGACGGGGCGGCTCGTCGGCATCGGGCTCGACGAGCTGCACGCCATCGACACCGTCGTGGTGGTCGTGAGCGAGATCGAGAAGCCCTACGCGATCCTGGGCGTCCTGCGCACCGGCGTGGTCGACGTCCTGGTGGTCGACGAGGGCAACGCGCGCTTCCTGCTGGAGCGCGCCCATGCATCAGCGCTGCGTCCCGAAACGGAGGTGTGACGTGCCGGTCGTGCCGACACAGGAGATCCTTGGGCGTGCTTTCAAGGAGCGGTACGGCGTCGCGGCGATCAACGTCGTCAACGACCTGACCATGGAGGCGGTCCTGGCCGCCGCTGAGGAGCTCCGCGCCCCCGTGATCGTCCAGACATCGGTCAAGCACGTGGAGATGACCGGGGTCGAGGTCATGGTCGCCATGTGGCGCGAGATGACGAAGCACATCTCGGTGCCCGTCGCGCTGCATCTCGACCACTGCCCGGACCGCTCGGTCATCTCGGCCTGCCTCGCGGCGGGCTGGAACTCGGTCCTGTTCGACGCGTCGAAGCTGACCGTCGAGGAGAACAAGCGCCAGTGCATCGAGGTGGTCGCCGAGGCCCGCCGCTACGGCGCCCTCGTCGAGGGTGAGATCGAAGGGTTCAAGCGCACGGAGGAGATGACGGGCGACGAGGCCCAGGACGTCCAGACGCTGGAGACGGTGGTCGACTTCGTGCACGAGACCGGCGTCGACGTCTTCGCCCCCGCCATCGGCAACGCCCATGGGACGTACAAGGCCGCGCCCCACCTGGACTCGCAACGCGTGACCGACATCGTGGAGGCCACGGGCATCCCGGTCGCGCTCCACGGCGGCACGGGCATGAGCGCGGAGCAGTTCACGGACCTCATCAGCCGGGGCTGCGCCAAGGTCAACATCTCGACGGCGCTCAAGATTGCCTTCATGCAGTCGGGCTACGACTTCATGACCCAGAACCCCGGCAAGTACGACCCGCCGTCCATCTTCAAGGCGCAGCGGGCCGCCGTGAAGGAGATGGCCGCGGACCACATCCGCAAGTTCGGCAGCGTCGGCAAGGCCTGGTGATGCCGTGAGCACGCTCATCTTCGACTGCGACGGCGTGCTCGCCGACACCGAGCGCTTCGGCCACCTGCCGTCGTTCAACCAGACCTTCGAGGAGTTCGGGCTCCCGTTCCGCTGGTCCGAGGAGGAGTACGGACGGAAGCTCGCCATCGGCGGGGGCAAGGAGCGGATGGCGAGCATGCTCACCCCGGAGGTGATCCGGGCCGCGGGCCTGCCCGAGGACCCCGAGGGCCTCGCCGCCGAGGTCGCCAAGTGGCACAAGCGCAAGACCGCGCTCTACACGGAGGCGGTCGCGGCCGGGAAGCTCTCGCCGCGGCCCGGCATCCGGCGGCTCATCTCCGAGGCCCAGGACGCCGGCTGGACGCTGGCCGTGGCGTCCACCTCGGCCGAGCCGTCGGTGCGGGCCATCCTCGAGTACGCCGTGGGCAAGGACCGGGCCGACCGCTTCGACCTGCTGCTCGCCGGCGACGTGGTCCCGAAGAAGAAGCCCGATCCCGTGATCTATCTGCTCGCCCTCGAGCGGCTGGGCGTCCCGCCCGCCGACGTGCTCGTGGTCGAGGACTCACGCAACGGCCTGCTCGCCGCGGTCGGCGCGGGCCTGCGCTGCCTCATGACGGTCAACGGCTACACGGAAGAGGAGGACAGCAGCGAAGCAACGCTGGTGGTGTCGTCACTGGGAGATCCCGACGGCGAGCGGACGCGCGTGATCGCGAACCGCAGCAACGCGACGCCGGGCGATCACATCACGCTCGCGGATCTCGAGGCGGTCCTCGCTTCGTAACGCGACGGCAGGAGGCTCAACCTCGAAGGGAGGTAGGGATGGCGACGTCATCCCGCGAAGATCTCGACCTCGTCATCCTGACCATGGCGAAGACGATCGTCGACAACGCGGACTACTTCGCCCAGCTCGACTCGATCGCGGGCGACGGTGACTTCGGGTTCTCGCTCCGCAACGGATGGGAGGTCGTCCTCGCGGACTACGACAGCTGGGACAAGCCGAACGCCGGCGCGGTCTTCAAGAAGATCGGTCTGACGCTGGCGGCGAAGGTCGGCGGCGTCTCCGGCCCGATGTGGGGTACCGCGTTCCTGCGGGCGGGCGCCACCGCGGGCGAACAGGAGCTCAGCCCCGCCCTGGTCGTCGAGATGCTGCGTGCCGCGATCGCCGGGATCATGGCCCGCGGCGGAGCCTCGCTCGGCGACAAGACCCTCCTCGACGCGCTCTCGCCGGCCACGGACAGCCTGGAGGCGAGCTTCGCGGACCCGGCGCGCGCCGCGGATCACGGCGCAGCCGCGATCCAGCGCGCCGCGGACGTGGCCGTCAAGGCCGCGGAGGACACCATGGGCATGCTCGCGATGCGCGGACGGGCCGCGTACGTGGGCGATCGGAGCCGGGATTCGGTGGACGCCGGCGCCACCGCCATCGGCGTGATCCTGCAGGCCATCGCGGCGGCCTGGCGGGACAAGCACGCTCAGCAGTAAGGGACTGACATCGTGAAGAAGTTCGTCAACGATCCCAAGCAGTTCGTGCCCGAGTTCCTCGAGGGCATCATGCTCGCGAGCGACGGCACCCTCAAGTACGAGCCCAAGTACAACCTGATCTACCGGGCCGACATGCCCAAGAAGGACCGGGTGTCGATCATCCAGGGGTCGGGCTCGGGTCACGAGCCGGCCCACACGATGATCGTGGGTCCGGGCATGCTCGACGCGGCCTGCCCCGGCGACGTCTTCGCGGGCCCGCCCGTGGAGTTCGTCACCGAGACCTCCAAGCTCATGGACACGCCCGCGGGCGTGCTCTACATCGTCAACAACTACACGGGCGACCGCACCGCGTGGGAGATGGCCAAGGAGATCCAGGAGGCCGAGGGCCAGAAGATCGGCTGGCTGCTCGTCAACGACGACGTGGCCGTCAAGGACTCCACCTGGACCGTCGGGCGCCGCGGCGTGGCCGGCAACTTCTTCGTCATCAAGGCCGCGGCGGCGATGGCGGACAAGGGCGGCTCCCTCGAGGAGTGCGTGCGCGTCGGCGAGAAGGTCATCGGCCAGGTCCGGACGATGGGCATCGCGCTCTCGTCCTGCACGCCGCCGGTCCGCGGCACGCCCCTGTTCGAGATCGGCGACGACGAGATGGAGGTCGGCATCGGCATCCACGGCGAGCCGGGCCGCAAGCGGACCAAGGTCGTCAGCGCCAACGAGATCGTGGACCTGCTGCTCGACGCCATCGTCCCGGACCTGCCGTTCGCCTCGGGCGACGAGGTCGCGGTCATGGTCAACGGCCTCGGCGGCACGCCGATCAGCGAGCTGTACCTCCTCTACGGGATCGCCCACAAGCGCCTCGCGGAGAAGGGGATCAAGGTCTTCCGCAGCTACGTCGGCGAGTACTGCACGTCGCTCGAGATGGCCGGCGCGCACATCTCCCTGCTCAAGGTCGACGCGGAGCTCAAGGAGCTTCTGCTCGCCCCGGCGGAGGTCGCGTACCGCGTCTTCTGATCCATCGCCCGTACCAGGTCACGAGACGCCCGGCGTTCTTCGCCGGGCGTCTCCACGCCCGGCGTTCTGCGGCTGGCTCCTGGCTCGCTGGCTCGGCGTGGTGTCAGATCGGCACCGCACGTGCAGATGTCGACTACGGGATCAACGGATCCGAGCATGAGCTCTGCACCAAGGTCGACGTCCTGGCACCCACGCGTGCCAGCGCACAGCCGGGCCGGGCGTCTCCATGTCGGGGCTGCGTCTCCGGGCTCCGTGCCGCGTGGTCAGGCTCCGTGCCGCGTGGTCAGGCTCCGTGCCGCGTGGTCAGCCGGCCAGCGGCTCTACGGTCCGGTCGCCAGACATTTCGTCCGCTGGGCGATCGGGTTGTTCGGTCCAGGCGGATGACACAGGTGATTCCTGCCGCTGAGCGGGTGGAATCACTGGCGACCGAACCGTTCACCCGCTCGGAGGCTCGCGACGCGGGCGGCGCTTGCGTATGCTGCCACCCCACCCAGGGAACCATTCCCCGCCTCGGGGCCGTGCAAGTCCGGGCCTCGGCCGAGTTTCGCGCCGAGCCTCCATCGCGAGGGGCCGGTCAGGCGGCCTCGCTGCGGGCCCGCAGCACGCGGTGGGTGAACGGGATCCGGAACTCGCGGAAGACCTCGACCGACACGAGCGTTCCCGCGAACAGGAACACCACGCCCAGGAACTCGCCCAGGAAGAACGTCTGGGTGATGCCGAACCTCGACAGGCCGGACGTCAGCGACGGGATGAACCCGCCGATCGCCAGCAGGATGGTCGCCGGGACGCGCGAGTGGAGCCTGCCCGTGACCAGCGCCTTGAACGCGCCGGGGATCGACGCGATCAGGTTGATCGTGATGGCGAACGGCGCGATGAGGAGGTTGGCCATGAGGCGCACGATGCCGTTCCTGCGGGTCAGGTCGTACCGGACGAGCCGCTGCTTGGGCATGTACATGTAGGTGCTGTAGAGCGCGCCGAGAGCCAGGGCGAACCCGCCCGTGACGTTGAACAGCGGGGTGAGGAGGCGGACCGAGCCGGGCATCGCCGTGCCGACCGGGATCCCGCTGGCATCCAGCGCGAAGCCGGGCGCCGGGATGGCGGCCCCGTAGACGATGGGGACGGCGATGGCCGACCCGCCGATGATCAGCGCGCCCGCGATCCACGCCCAGCGCCCGCTGCCGCGGTAGGTCTCGATCGTGATCAGGAGGGCGCCCACAGCCGCGATCGCGAAGGCGGCGTAGGGGATGATGCCGGTATCGGTGTACTGCGCCTTGGCCTGCGAGAGGACCGTGAACAGGCCGGCGAGCAGGACCGAGAACGCCGCCCCGTAGCCGAACCGGGTCTTGCCCAGCAGGTACATCGTGCCGAGGCCCAGCCAGGCCGCCACGTACACGGCCCCGATCAGGTACCAGGCGCGGTACAGCGGCTCGCTCCACCCGAAGGCGCCGCCCCAGAACTCGGTCCCGGCGGAGATCCCGTACCAGACCATGCCGATCGTCCAGATGAGCTGGTACGAGCGCCGCCGCTCCAGCCACTGGTCCAGCAGGAACAGCGCGAACACGAAGCTCAGCAAGGACGACAGCAGCGGGAGAAGGACGTTCGGCTGCACCGTGACACCTCAGGTTCCCGGGGGCCCTCGCCCGGCCATCGCAGGGTATCGACCGGCACGGGCGGGCCTCAATGTGCCCGAGGGTGGGTCCATGCGTAGATTTGGGAGATTCACACCCATCGGACGGCATGGATCATTCGATACCCGTCCCAACCGTGTCGACGGGGCCCCGGGCGCCAGGACCGTGACCCCGTCCGTGTCGGGTGCGCCCCGACGGATCTACTTGAGGCTGGTCAGGTAGGTGATCAGGGCGTCGAGCCGTTCCGGGCTCAACTTGTCGTACGCCGGCATCCGCGTGTCCTTGGGCGTGGCGATCTGGCGCTTGATGTCCACGAGCTCCCAGCGGAACCCGGCCCGCGACAGGTCCGGCCCCGTGTGGCTGCCGATCCCGTGGATCTGGTGGCAGGCCGTGCAGCCCTCCTCGTTGAAGACTGCGAGGCCCGCGAGCTGCGCGTCGGTCATGCCGTCGGTGGCCGCGACCTTCACGTTCCCGGCGGGTGTTCCGGATGCGCCCAGGAAGGTGAGCCCGATGACCCCGAACACCACGACGCTGGCGAGGACCATTGCCACCGGTCGGCGCCGGGGATGGCGCTCGCGGCCGCGGTCGATGAAGGGGACGAGCACGAAGATGGCCATCGCGCCCGTGAAGATCAGGAAGATCAGGAGCGGCTCCAGACTGCCGGTGAAGTACCAGAGCAGCTGGAACATGTCGAGGAAGTACCACTCCGGGCGCGGCACGTAGGTCGTGGAGTTCGGGTCGGCGATGCTCTCGAGGCTTGCGCCCTGGCTCACCGCCAGGACCACCACGAGCACGGCGAGCACCAGCGCCACGATGCCGTCCTTGAGCAGCGCATCCCAGAAGGGCTTGCCGGCCTGCTTCTCGGCCGCGTACTCCCGCTCGTAGCTCTCGCGCCGGGACAGCGTGGGGTCAGGTTCCACGATGGGGTGGCGTCGCGGCGAGGCGGCGATGCCCTGGCGGATGACGGCGAACAGGTGGATCCCCACCATCACGAGGAGCGTGGCCGGCAGGACCCAGACGTGGATGCCGTAGAACCGGGCGAGGGTCACCGCACCCAGCTGCTCGCCCCCGCGCAGGAACTCCAGGACCGCGCCGCCCACGAGGGGTGCGGAACCCGCGATGTTGGTGCCCACGATCGTGGCCCAGTAGGCCTTCTGGTCCCATGGCAGCAGGTAGCCGGTGAAGGCAAAGCCGAGGATCACGAAGAACAGGCTGGCGCCGATCAGCCATGACAGCTCGCGTGGGTAGCGGTGGGCGCCCCAGATGAACACCCGCAGCGTGTGGAGGCCGATGAGCAGGACCAGCAGCCCCGCCGACCAGTGGTGGATCCCGCGGACGATGCCGCCGAGGGGCGTCTGGTCGATGAACTGGACGCTCTGGTAGGCGTGGTCGGGGCTGGGGACGTAGGACATCGACAGGGCGATGCCGGTGAGGAACTGGACAGCGATCAGGAACAGCGTCGCGCTGCCCAGGGTGTGGAACCAGCCGATGTTGCCCGGGACCTTGCGGTCCAGGAACCCGCTGATCAGGCGGGAGATGCTGAGGCGCTCATCGAGCCAGCCGCGAATGGTGCGCATGGCTCAGGCCCCTGCCTGCAGCGCGCCGATGAGCAGCTTGCCGTTCTCGACCTTGGTCTCGTAGCGGACCATCGCGCGCGGCGGCGGACCGGACTTGACGTTGCCGTCGGACCCGAACGAGCCGCCATGGCACGGGCAGACGAAGCTGCCGGCGCCGTCGGACCAGGCGAGCGGGCAGCCGAGGTGGGTGCAGTGCGGATCGAAGACATCGGCCTCGGTATCGCTGCGCCGGACGACGTGCACCCCCACGGGGGCGTTCTCCTGGACCCAGCCGTCGACGACATGGCGATCGACCTGGACGTACTTCGGGACGCCCACCTCGAAGTCGGTGAGGGCGCCGAGGCTGGTCCACGTGTCGGAGCGGAGCGTGGGGGCGACCGAGGTGGACAGGAACCGGATGGGGGTTCCGGCGCGCCACCCGGGGGCGGATGCGAACCCGATCACCGGCACGGCGACCAGGGCGGCGGTGACGCCGCCGACGGCGGCCAGCGAGCGCACGACAAAGGCCCGGCGCGACAGAGGACCGGTGGGCTGGTCGTCCGTGGGCTCCGGGGCCGGCCCGGTCACGGGAGTTGTGGCGAGCTCGGTCTCGGGCTGGGAAGCGAACCCGGTCTCGGGCTCGGATGCGGGAGCCTCAGTGGCGGGCTCGGGGGCACCAGGCTCCGGCACCGTGCCTTCGGCCTCGGGGGTATCGGTCACGGGTGCCTCCCTTGCGGCAGGGGCGGGAGCGGCGAGGGGCCGCCGCTCCCTGGTGGGGACGTCCGGGACGTCAGGGCTTGATGACGATGTCGCCCTTGGCGCCCGCCGCGTAGTGATCGCCGATCTGGTCGCCGAAGGCATACGGGCCGTCACCGTCGAAGGTGTAGGTCACGGACTTGGAGGTGCCTGCGGCGATCTCCTCGGCCTCCTTGAGGCTGTCGCCGGAGTCGGCATCGACATCGGGCTTGAGGCCAACGATGAGCTCGACCTCGGTGTCCGACGCGTTCTTGGCGTTGAACGTGATCGTCTCACCCTTCGTGACCTCGACAGAGGCGGGCGTGATCTTGCCGGCGGCGATCTCGAGATCGACCGTCCGGGCGCCCGCGGGAGCGGCCTCGGACGCGGCCGGCGTCTCCGACTCCTCAGGCTTGACAGTGGGGCTGGCGGCGCTGCTGCCGCAGGCGACGACGAACAGGCCGACGAAGGCGGCGAGGGCGAGGCTCTTGCGCATCTTAGGACTCCTGGTGATGGTTCGGACGTTGGTCGGCCGGGCCGCTTGGGCGGCACGCGGGCGGTCGACGTGACGCGAGCCTAGGTCGCGGCGCGTCGCGGTCCCGTGCTCGCGATGTCTCGTTTGTGTCGTATCGCGCCGCCGGGCGTGCAGCTCCGGATGGGCCTGTGCGAGCATCTGGCTGCCAAGGAGTCACCACGTGGTCAGCGCTACCGATCGCCAGCCCCTCGAACCGCCCGCATCGGCGGCGCGCGTCCTCGATGTGGTCCGCTGGGTCCTCCCGCTCGGCCTCGCCGGGCTCGCGGTGTTCCTCGAGTGGCACGAGCACATCGCGCAGGAGCACGAGCCGATCGGCCCTGCCTTCGTGGGCGAGATCGTGCTGTTCGGGTTGACCGGCCCCATCGCCGTGTTCGTCACCCTGGCCTGGGTCGCGCGAATCCTCCGGGCGTACGCGCGCACCTCCGGCGAGCTCGAGGAGGTCAACCGCGACCTGGAGGGCAAGGTCGCCGAGCGGACGCGCCACCTGGAGCAGGCGACGGCGCAGCTCGCCGAGGCCAACGACGGGCTCGCGACCGCCAACACGGAGCTCCGCCAGCTGGACCGCCTCAAGTCGGAGTTCGTGTCGCTGGTCTCGCACCAGCTGCGGGCGCCGCTCACCAACATCCGTGGCGCCCTCGAGATCGTGGGCAACGACGTCGACCTACTGCCGGCGCCCAGCCGACGGACGCTGGAGATCCTCGCGCTCGAGAGCGAGCGCCTGTCGGCCCTGATCATGACGATCCTGGACGTCTCGCGGATCGAGGCCGGCCGCGTGTCGCCGCGCCTGGGCCTCGTCGCCGTGGAGCCGCTCCTGGCTCGCGCCAGCACGTCGGCGATCGGCGCGATCCCCGGGCAGTCCTGGACGCTGGCGGTCGAGCCCGGTCTGCCGCCGGCCTGGAGCGACGAGCTGCTCCTCGAGGAGGTCATCCGCAACCTCCTGGAGAACGCGACGCACTACTCGCCATCCGGTGTCCCGATCGAGGTTCGCGCCCGGCTCGACCAGGGTTCCATCCTGGTCTCCGTCACGGACCACGGGCCGGGCGTGCCGCGCGAGGAGCGGGCGCTCATCTTCGAGTCCTTCCACCGGGTGGGCGACGACGACACCACGGTCCGCGGCTACGGCCTTGGCCTCTACTTCGCGGACCGGCTGCTGCGCGCGATGGGTGGCTCGATTGCGATCGAGAGCCCCGTCCACCCCGATCCCGCGGCGCCCGGGAGCCGGTTCACGGTGACGCTGCCGGTCGCGGTGGACGGCTCGGCGGCGATGGACGACGGCGGGGACGACGGCTGATGGCCGATCTGCTGGTCATTGACGACGACGGCTCGCTCGTGGAGCTGCTGTCGGACTACCTCGGCCGGCTCGGGCACGCCGTCCGTGGGGCGGCGGACGGTCGGGCGGGCCTCGAGGCGCTGGCTGCGGCGGAGCCGGACCTCGTGCTCCTGGACGTCACGATGCCGGGCCTGGACGGGTGGCAGGTGCTGGCGCGGATCCGGGCCGTGAGCACGGTCCCGGTCATCATGCTGACGGCGCGCGGTGACGAGGCGGAGGTGCTGCGCGGGTTCGCCGGTGGCGCGGACGACTACGTGACCAAGCCCTTCTCGTTCGCGCAGCTCGCGGCCAGGATCAAGGCCGTGACCGAGCGCGCCGCCACGGAGCGGGGCGAGGGCGGGGCGATCCTCCGGGGCGCGGACCTCGAAGTGGACACGGCGCGCCACCGCGTCCTGCGGGCGGGCACGCCGATCGAGCTGACGCCGACCGAGTTCTCGATCCTGGTCACGCTGCTCCGCGAGCGCGGTCGTGTCCTGTCGCCGCGCCAGATCGTGGCCGCCGTGTGGGGCGCCGAGTACGTGGATGAGACCGGCTACATCCGGCGCTACGTCTGGCACCTGCGCCAGAAGCTGGAGATGGACGCCCGCCAGCCCCGCTACATCCTCAATGAGCGCGGCGTGGGATACCTGTTCCCGGCGGAGCGCTGACCCGCGGAGCCCAAGCCCTGACCGCCGGGCCTGCGGCGCTGCCTGCGGGACATGCGGACCCGCCGTGCCGGCGCCGGACGAGGAGCATCCGGCTCTGGCACGGCGGATCGCGCCGCGATGGGGGGATGGTCAGTTCGCCATGAACCAGTCCACTGCGTTCCACGTGGGCCCGGCCTGGGTCGGGTTGCCGGTGAAGTTGCCGAGCCGCGGCCCGTGCAGGTCCACCTGCTTGCGGTCGTACAGCGGGATCTCGACGGTGTCGTCGAGGTACAGCTTCTGGAACTCGGCCATCGCGGCCTTGATCGTCGGGAAGTTCACGCTGTTGCGGACCTTGTCCAGCGCGGCGTCGATCGTGGGGTCGGAGACGCTCGCGTTGTTGACGCCGTCGGGGTTGAACTGGCTGCTGCCGTATTGGCCACCTGGGCGAGGCCGCCGAGCAGCCGCGCTGGTTGATCTCGTCCTTGTTCACCGCGTACGCGACGGCCTGGCGCATCGCCGGATCGGCCATCGGGCAGCCGTTGCCCCGATCGGCGACGGCCGGGTTCCTGGAGCAGCCGCCCACCCCCTTGACCGTGTCGACGGCCCCCACGTCGGACCAGTTCGGCCGCAGGAGCTCGTACGTGAGCGACTGGATGGCGCTGACCTGGTCACCGAGGTCGGCGACCTTGGGCATGTCGGAGTCCTGGAGGTCGGTGGCGATGTCCACCTCGCCGGCCCGGAAGCCCGCGATCATGGCATCGGGATCGCCGTACCACTTGAAGACCAGGCCGTCGAGACGCGCTGGCCGACCGGTCTTCCAGCTCGTGTCGCTGGGGTTGCGCGCGAGCCGCAGCTCCGCGCCCTGGACCCCGGCATAAGCGCCCGCGAAGTGCGGGATGGGCCGGCGATGCGTCCCGCTCGTCACCCTGCCCGGCATGAACGACACCGAGAAGCGACGCGCCAAGCGCCGGCGCCAGGCCGGCAAGAGCTACCGGACCGTGGACCTCGGCAACGGGGTGGTCCAGGCCACGCCCGAGGCCGTGATGCGGGCGATGGGCGGCCTCCCGCCGGACCTCGAGTGGGAGGTGATGGCGCCCAACGTGATCCCGATCCTTCCCAGGCGCCGCCCGATGCCACCCCAGGCCGGCGAGCCGTTCCGGGTGACGCTGCCGCCGGGGATCCCCACCGGGTTCGGGATCGACATCGGCCCGGCCTTCCTCGTCGTCGGGACGTCGCTGCTGGGGACGTGGCCCATCGGGCCCGCGGACCTCGTGGCCACCGCGCTCGAGAACCTCCGGGCACGGCTGCGGCCGGTGCGGGCGCGGGACCTGGTACGGCAGTCCATCGACGGGGTCCCGGCACGTGTCCTCCAGTCTGGCGTGGGCTGCGCGTCGGCGCTCCTGCTCGCGCCAGACGAGCTGACGCGGATCTACGGGCCGGATCCGCAGCTGCTCATCGCACCGATGCGGGACCTCCTGATCTCGCTCCCCCCGGACGCCGACCGGTCGTTCGTCGCGTGGCTCAACGAGGAGTTCGCGGAGATGGACCCGAACGGCCTCGCGCTCGATGCCTTCGCGCTGGAGGACGGGGTGCTGCGCTATGAGGCCCTGCGGTCCCCGATGCGCCGGGACTGATCGCCGGTCCGCCGGCACAGACCCGGTCAGCCGCCGACGGTCACCGTCCCGGTCGCGGAATCCGTCCCGCCATCGCCCGTGACCACGCTCCGGATCGTGTCGGGGCCGGCCATGGGGCTCCGACC
Organism: Candidatus Limnocylindrales bacterium; assembly: GCA_038250545.1. Lineage (GTDB taxonomy): Bacteria > Chloroflexota > Limnocylindria > Limnocylindrales > CSP1-4 > CAIXZV01. Next base: position 13,569 of record JBBSCF010000032.1, read on the forward strand.
GCTCCGACCCGGGTCCCAGCGCGCCTTCCGTGAGCGGCGAGGCCCCCGGCCGCGCCGGATCGATGCGACGATGGGAGGCCGATGCCCTCGACACGTTCGTCGCCCCGCCGCCGGTTCGGATCCCTGATCGTCGACCCGGCCCCGCTCCGTCTGGACCGCGACTTCCGACTGCTCTGGTCCGGTCAGGCGATCAGCACCGCGGGCCGGATGATCACGTCCGTCGTCCTGCCCTACCAGGTCTACGTCCTCACCGGTGACGTGCTCGCCGTCGGGGCACTCTCGCTGGTCCAGTTGGTCCCGATCCTCATCTTCACGCTGGGCGGGGGCGCCGTCGCCGATGCCGTGGACCGGCGCAAGCTGCTCCTCGTCACCCAGCTCTCGCTCGCCGTGGTGACGCTGGGCCTGGCCCTGCTCGCGCTCGTGCCGTCGCCGCCGCTGGCCGGGATCTTCGTGCTCGCCTTCCTTGCCGGCGGCCTCGGGGCGGTGGACCAGCCGACCCGCGCGTCGGCCCTCCCGCGCCTCGTGCCACCGGAGCGTCTCCAGAGCGCGATCTCGCTCAACCAGCTCGTGTTCAACGCGGGGGCGGTGGTGGGCCCGGCGATCGGCGGCGTAGTCGTGGCCACGTTCGACGTCTCCGCCGCCTACCTCATCGACGCGATCACGTACGGCGCGGCGATCACGGCGCTGCTCCTGATGCGGCCGATCCCGCCCGCGCCCGGCGCCGTCCGGCCCAGCGTCGCGGCCGTGGTCGAGGGCCTCCGGTTCGCGCGCCGCCGGCGCCCGGTCCTGGGCACGTTCGTCGTGGACCTTGTGGCCATGGTCTTCGGGTCGCCGCGGTCCCTGTTCCCGGCGATGGCGCTCGACGTGTTCAAGGTGGGGCCCGTCGGGCTCGGGCTGTTCTCGTCGGCGATCGCGCTGGGGGCGATGATCGGGGCGCTCTTCACCGGCTGGACGACGGGCATCCGAAGGCCGGGCCGGGCGGTCCTGGTCGCGGTCGCGGTCTGGGGGTTCGGCATTGCCGGGTTCGGGCTGTTCACGTTCAGCTTCCCGCTGGCGGTGCTGTGCCTGGCGATCGCCGCCGCGGCCGATGTCGTGAGCGCGGTGCTGCGCTCGTTCATGGTCCAGTCGCTCACCCCGGACGCGCTGCGGGGCCGCGTGAGCTCGATCCACATCCTGGTGGTGACCGGTGGCCCGCGGATCGGCGACGCGGAGGCCGCGGCGGTGGCGGCGCTCGCGGGTCCGGCGCTGTCGGTGGTGTCGGGCGGCATCCTGACGATGCTGGGAGTGGGCGTGCTGGCGCTCGTGATGCCGGAGTTCGCGCGGGTCGACATGCGCGACGCCGAGGCCGAGATGCTGGCGCCGGAGCCCGTCTAGGCTTCGGGGTCGGCGGCGGCCCGTGGGCGGGGACGCGTCCCGCTACGGCCCCGGCAGCTCGCCGCCCAGGACCTCGCCGGCCCTGGCGGCCCACGCGGCACGCGCCGGCGAGCGGCGGGCGAGCGTGGCGACCTGCTCCAGGCAGGCGAGGATGGCGAGGTCGTCGAGGGTCGCGCAGGTCGCCGCATCGTCGCCGAGGCCGACCGCCTCGAGGAACGCGGGACCCATGCTTGGCCAGCGGTCCGGGTGGTGGTGGCGGACGAGGAGCCGGAGCCAGGCGGCGTCGAACGCGGGCGGCGCCACCCGCACGCGCTCCAGGTCGAGGAGGCCGACCACGGAACCCGCGTCCACGATCACGTTGACCGGCGCGAGGTCCCCGTGGGCCAGGACCGGAGCACCGGCCAGCATCTCCGGGATCCGCTCGATGACCCGCGTCGCGGCGGCAGCCTCCGTGGTGGCCAGGTGCGGCCTCGCCTCCTCGAGCCAGCGCCGCGCTGCCTCGTCGAGCCTGCCGGCGTCGGCCCAGCGGCGGGGCAGCCCGGTCCCCAGCGCCCGCGGCGGGACGGCGGCCACGGCCCGCGCGGCCAGCCCCGCGGCTCGCCCCAGGACGGTGGCGTCCGCCACGGAGCCGAGCAGCTCCCCGCCGCTCCGGCCCGCCACGAGCGCCGTGACGAGGACCGGCGCATCGGCTGTGGGATCCCCGTCCAGGACCGCCGGCACCCCGAGCCCGGGCGCGGCCGCGGCGAGCGCGCGGCCCAGCCGGACCCGGCGCGCGATCCCGGCCCGCCCGGCGATCGTCGGCAGCCCCGCCTGGTGGACCACGACGAGCCCGTCCTCGAGGGTCGCGCGGCTCGTCGTCACGGTCGTCGCCCACGGCCGGGTCAGGTCCTCCACCGCGACGACGCGCCGCCCGAGGAGCCGGGCCGGGACGGTCAACCTTCGCCGTGCGCCGTGTCGGGGAGGTCGTCCGCGAACATCCCGTCCACGTCGAAGGCGATCGCCCGCGGCGGTTCCAGCACCTCGCAGCGGCCGGTCGCCAGCGCGTCGGCCAGGGCGGGCTCGCTGATCCAGAGCAGCTCGAGGTGCTTGGTGCTGCTTGCGCGGACGATGCGCCCAGTTCGGGCGTCGACGCGCAGGCAGGCGGCCAGCGCGATCCCCAGCGCGTCCTCGTCCGTGTCCACCGTCACAGGGATCTTGGCGCCCGCGACGTCCTTGGCCGTGATGCTGTTGAGGTAGGTCTTGCGCGGGTCCACGGCGTCCACGGCCCGGCGCAGGGCCACGTCCGCGAACCCGATCCCGGACGCGTTGCCCTCCGTGGCGTGGGTCAGGCCGCGGACGACGATCCGCCCGATGCGTGGCCCCGCATCGCCCCCGCCCTCCTTGCCGCGGCCCACCACGTTGGGGTCCATGCCGGTGCCGCTGATGTCCTTGCCGATCAGGTCCAGGACCAGGACGTCGATGTCGTCGAGCGGCAGGCGGGCCATGGCAGCGCGGGCCCCGGCGAGGAGTTCGGCCTCGCGGGTCTCGATCCGGTCCGCCGGGATCGCCTCGATCCGGCTCAGGCGGGCGTGCCCGTTCTCCACGAGGGCTACGCCGAAGCCCACCGGTGCCCGGGCGATGGTATGGCGCGCGACGGCCGGGATCAGGCGGGCGAACCGGTCGTAGCCCTGGCGGTGGAAGGTGTCGGCGCCCTTCTGCTTGCCGAGTCCGATCGCGAGCATCTTCATGAGCCCGCTCTCCACGGGCCCGGAGAAGCCGGTGTGGGGCTTGACCCGGTTCACGGGAACGATCAGGTCCGCGCCCTCGAACGCGTTGCGGTCGACGAACACCGGGACGCCGGGCGCGACCTCGCCAAGCTCAACCGTCTCCATGGAGGAGCGGATCTCGCAGCCCATGGTCCCGGGAGTGATGCCGTACCCGGCGAGCACCTCCAGCTGGCCCACCGCCGTCGCGCCGCCGTGGCTGCCCATGGCGGGGACGATGAAGACTTCCGCGCCGGCCTCGCGGAGGCGGTCCACGACCGCCTTCACCACGACGTCGATGCGGTCGATGCCGCGGCTCCCCGCGGCGACGCAGGCGCGGGTGCCGGGACGCACGGACCCGATGACCGGGTCAAGCGCGGCCCGGGTTGCGGCGGCCACGTCGGGCAGCTCGTCCGCCTCGAGTCGCTGGCGCACCAGGGCCCACCGGGGCAGGGCGGCGGGACGAAACTCGGGATAGGCGACGGTGGTCATGGACAGATCATGCCTCCGCTTCGTTGCGCGTGTCGCGTGAGCGTCATCGGCGCCCTCGCGGATCGCTAGACTGACCGACCCGACCCGTCCCGGAAGCGGGAGCCCAACGGGCCGGTCAGACCTGGGAGCACGCGACGCCACAGTCCTTGGGAGAGGTGGATGACCGACCAGCCAGAGCGCGCCGACAGCGCGGGAAGCGCGCCCGTCCCCGACGCCGCCCAGCCGCCGGCACCCGCGCCGGCCAGCTCGGTTCCCGCCGCAGCGCCGTGGGGTGCGCCGCCGGTCGGCCAGCCTGCACCGCAGGCCGCCTGGGGCGCCCCCGCCGCGCCACCCGCTCCGGCCACGCCGCCCGCCCCAGGCGCCTGGGGCGCCCCCGCCGCGCCGCCCCCGGGCATGCCGCCCGCTGGCCCCGGCGCGTCCCCGGGCTGGGCCGCCGGCCCCGCGTCCGCCCCGCGCCCGTCCCGCCCGCGTGGCACGAGCGGGAGGGCGGCCCTCGGGGTCCTGGTGATCATCATCGGCGTCCTGTTCGGGGCCAACATCGTGGACGCGGCGCTGCCGCTGCCCGAGGCGCCGACCGAGGTCGATCCCGGCCCGGGTCTCCCGCTTGACCAGGGCGGACCCGTGCCCACGACGGAGCCCGTGCCCACGCAGGATCCCGGCCAGCCCGTCGAGCCCGGTCAGACGGCGTTGCCCATCCAGACGCTGGCCCCCATCGAGACGGCACCGCCCGTGGATCCCGGGCCCGTCGCGGCCGGTACCGGCGTGGACGTCGGAGCCGGCTTCGTCCTGTACCCGGCGGACGGGTGGAGCGCGGTCGGCAGCGACGGCGGCCTGACGGTGTTCCAGAAGTCGGGCGTGCTGCTGATCATCGGCGGGGTCGCCTGGGATGGTTCCGCGGCGGACCTCGCCACGGGCTACCGCGACGCCTGGTTCGCCGGCGGCCAGTTCTCGGGGGACGACCCCCAGTCGGGCGCCATCGGCAACGGGATCCCGGCGGCCGGGGTCAACTACACCGGTGTCTTCAACGGGACACAGGTGGACGGCTCGATCATCGTCGGCGCCGTGAACGGCTCGGGCCTGCTCATGAACTTCTTCGGCGCATCGGGCTCGCTCCGGGGGGTCAGCAGCGACCTCGACCTGATGCTCAAGACCGTCCAGTACACGGGAGGCTGACGTGTCCGCCCAGCCTGCATACGCCACCACCGGCCCGACCCCCCGCTGGGGCGAGCAGACGTCGTTCTTCCAGCGCCACCAGCAGGCGTTCTGGCTGTTCGTCGTCGTCATGGCCATCACGGCCCTCGACTTCCTGGGCCAGCAGCTCACGATGCTCTCCGCCGCGCCGACGGCGTGGTTCGTGACCGTCGTGCTGCTCGTGCCCTACGCGATCCCGGTGATCGCGATCATCTACTACCTGGACCTGTATGAGCGCGAACCGGTCAGCATCCTGGTCGCCGCGCTGCTCTGGGGCGGGGTCGCCGCCACCACGCTCGCGATCTACACCAACACGCCGCTGATGGAGGTGATCTACAAGGTCACCGGCGATGCCGGCTTCACCAACGAGTGGAGCGCGGCGCTCACGGCCCCGTTCGTGGAGGAGCTGTTCAAGGGCCTCGGCGTCGTCCTGCTCGTGGCCATCGCGCGCAACGAGCTCGACGATGTCCTCGACGGCTTCGTCTGGGGCGCGATGGTGGGCATCGGGTTCCTCCTCGTCGAGGACGTCCTCTACTTCGTCCGGGCGTTTGCCGAGACGGGGTCGATGGGCACGATCGCCGAGATGTTCATGATCCGGATCGTCGGCGCCGGCCCGTACAGCCACTTCCTGTACTCCGGGCTGGTGGGCATGGGCATCGCCTACTACGTCGTCCGCACGGACCGGACGTGGGGCAACCGCGTCCTCGCCGCCGCCGGGCTCATCGCGGCCGGCGTCGGGGCGCACTTCTTCTGGAACTCGCCGCTTCTGTCCGGGATCCTCGGCGAGGGTGGGCTCTTCAGCTGGCTCGCCTACGTCACGGTCAAGGGGCTGCCGGCGCTGATCGGCCTGATCCTGATCGTGCGGCTCGCGCGCAGGCGCGAGCGCGGGTGGTTCGCCTCGCTCACGGCCGGGTTCCGGGATGATGGCAGCATCACCGCCGAGGATGTCGCCGAGCTGGGCGGTCTCCGTTCACGACGGCGGGCCCGCAACGCGGCGGGCCAGGCGATGGGGCCCGAGGGCAGGCGGCTCAAGGGCCGCCTGCAGCAGGAGCAGATCGGACTGGCCAAGCTCATGGCCAGGTATGGCTCGGAGGAGCACCCGGCGGTCGCCCAGAGCATGCAGGGCGTCTTCGCGCTCAAGGCCGAGCTCGCCGTGCTCGGGTCGACGATGGCCCCGGCCGCAGCCGGATGGGGTCAGCCCGTGCCCGGCGCCCAACCGGCAGCCGGTGCGGGGGCCTGGGGGCAGCCGGTCCCGCAGCCGGTCGCGCAGTCCGTGGCGGCGTGGAGCCAGCTCGCGCCGGTCGCTCAGCCCGCGCCGGTCCAGCAGCCCGCTCCGGTCGTGCAGGCCGCGCCCGTGGCCCAGCCGGCGCCCGTGGTCCAGCCGGCACCGGTCGTTCAGCCGGCGCCGGTCGCTCAGCCGACCCCGGTCGTCCAGCCGGCCCCGCCGCCGGTCACCCCCGTGGCCCCGCCGTGGATGGCGACGCACCTGGTCCCGGACGGCGGGCTCCCCGCCTGGGCGGCCCCCAACCCGGCCATCGCGCCCATCGTGACGCTGTCGGCCGGCCTCGACGTCGTCGTCGCGGAGCGCGCCGGCGACTGGGCCCGCGTCGTCGCGGTCAACGGCTGGACCGGCTGGATCGACGCCCGCCGGCTCGTCGCCAGGGGCTGATCCCGGGAGCAGGTTGAGGCGGCGTGCTGGGATCAGCCCCAACGCGCCCTGATCGCCATGTGTATCACCAGGGCACGTCTCACGCACGGCTCGGTACCCGAACGTCGGGCGGTCTGACCGGGCGAGCCCATCGTGGATGGGCCGATCCTGAACCAGATCGCGATCCCGGCGCCGGGTCGAGCCCGGCTCGCCAGGGGCTGATCGCCGAAGTACCGGGCGGGGCATCCGGCGCCTCGCCCGGGCGGTTCCATGCTCCGTGCACCCGGGCCGACGACGGTCTTCCTCAGGGTGAACCCCGATCCTGCCGATACCTCCTGTGATGAACGCCACGAGCGCCTCGACTCTCTCCCTGGCGTCGTGGCGCCGGCCGGCCAGGCGGGTCCGACGATGCCCGCGCTCGCCATGCAGGCGGCCGCGATGGCCAGCACCGAGGCCCTCGTGGCGACGCTGCTCAACGGCGCGGCGACCCCGCGCGCGGCGGCCCTCGCCCGGTCGCTCGCGTCGCTCTCGGTCCTCGACCCGGCAACCGAGCTGGCGCGCCTCGGCGGCTGACCCGGCCGGGCCGCGCGGACCGCGGCGACGTGGCACCCTTGCGGACACCGCGCGGCCACGGCCGCCGCGCGATCCCTGGGAGCTTCCGGTGCGGATCATCACGTCCGACAACGTCGCCTCGTTCGTGAAGGACGGCGCCCTCGAGATGGAGGAGGGCTGGACGCTGGCCCCGTCCGCCCTGGAGTACCTGCGCCGCAACCGGGTTCGGTTCGAGGGCGAGGAGACGCGCAGCGCCGCCGCCGCGGCGGCCTCGAACCTCGCGGTGATCACGGTGGAGGGCATCGACAAGCCCGGGATCATCGCGGCCGTCGCGTCCGAGATCGCGCGCCAGCACGGCAACATCACCGACCTCTCCCAGACGATCCTCGCCGGGGTCTTCGTCATGGTCACGGTCGTGGACATGACCGGCACCGCCGGCTACGAGGCGTTCGCGGAGGGTCTGCGCCGGGTCGGCGAGGAGATCGGCGTCGACATCTCCGTCCGCCTGTACTCCGTCTACGAGGCCATGCACCGCATCTAGCGGCGCGCGGCGCGGCCGCGGAACGCACGGGAGAACACGATGGCACGCGGCCCGCTGGGCATGGACGAGATCCTCGAGTCGGTGGGGATGGTGGGCCAGGGGCACCTGGACATCCGCACCGTGACGCTGGGCCTGAACCTGCGCGGCTGCCGCACGCCCGAGGACGTGGTCCGGCGAGTGACGACTGCGGCTGCCGACCTCGTCCCGGTCGCGACCGCGCTGGCCCTTGAGACCGGCGTCCCGATCGTCAACCGTCGCGTGGCCGTGACGCCCATCGCCTGGGTCGCCGACCGGCCGGACCGCGCGCTGATCCTGGAGCTGGCGCAGGCGCTGGACGAATCGGCGCACACGGTGGGCGTGGACTTCGTCGGCGGGCTGTCCGCGCTGGTGGAGAAGCACGCGTCGCGGATCGACGAGGAGCTGATGGCCGCGCTGCCCGAGGCCCTCGCCGCGACCCGGCGGGTCTGCGCCTCCGTGAACATCGCCACGACCGCGGCCGGGATCAACATGGACGCGGTCCGGCTGATGGGCGAGGTCGTCAAGGACACCGCCGAGCGGACCGCCGACGCGGCCGCCATCGGCTGCGCGAAGCTCGTCATCTTCGCCAACGCCGTGCCGGACAACCCGTTCATGGCCGGCGCGTTCCACGGCTTCGGCGAGGGTGACGCGGCCATCTCGGTGGGCATCTCCGGCCCGGGCGTCGTCGCGGACGCGATCCGCCGGCTGCCCCCGGGCGCCCCGATGCAGGATGTGGCTGAGGAGATCAAGCGCACGGTGTTCAAGATCACCCGCGTCGGCGAGCACGTCGGCCGCGAGGTCTCGCGACGCCTGGGCGTGCCGTTCGGGATCGTCGACATCTCGCTCGCCCCAACCAGCATGCCCGGCGACAGTGTGGCGGAGATCCTGGAGCTCATCGGGGTCGAGCGGGTGGGCCTGCCCGGCACCACCGTCGCGCTCGCGATGCTCAACGACGCGGTCAAGAAGGGCGGCGCGATGGCGACGAGCCGGGCGGGCGGTCTGTCGGGTGCCTTCATCCCGGTCAGCGAGGACGCGAACATGGCGTCGGCCGTCGCGGACGGACACCTCGTGCTGGAGAAGCTCGAGGCGATGACCGCGGTCTGCTCCGTGGGCCTCGACATGATCGCCTTGCCCGGCTCCACGAGCGCCGACACGCTGTCGGCGATCATCGCGGACGAGGCCGCGATCGGCATGATCAACCGCAAGACGACCGCCTGCCGCCTCATCCCGGTGCCCGGCGCCGAGCCGGGCGACTGGGTGGACTGGGGCGGGCTCCTTGGCCGCGCTCCGGTCATGGCCGTCCGGGACCGCGCCACCGTGGGCGTCGTGCGCCGGGCCGGTCACGTGCCGCCGCCGCTCCAGGCACTGGGAAACTGACGCCGCGGTCCGTCACACTGCGGGCACCACGCGCTCGAGGGATTCTCCGATGTCATCCGTCGCCAGGAGCCTGGTCGGCAACGAATCGATCGTGTTCGAGGCAGGCAAGCACCCGATGGCGCCCATCCGGGCGTCCGCGCCCGCCGTGGCCATGGTCCTGGTCGGGCTGATGCTGTGGCTGTGGAACCCCCGCCCCGAGGGCATCCTCACCGTGGTGGGCTCGATCCTGGCCCTGGTGCGCTGGGTCCTGCTCATCGGGGGCGCCGCCTGGATCGCGGCCAACATCGTCGCCTGGCGCACGACGGCGTTCGCGGTCACCACCCAGCGCGTCCTGCGTCACGAGGGCCTCGTCAGGCGCCACACGTCAGGGACGCTCCTGTCGGCCATCGTCGACGCGAAGCTCAACCTGGGGTTCCTGGGCAAGGTCATGGGCTACGCCGACGTGGTCCTCATCACCGGGCCCGGCGACGGGGTCGCAGACACCCTCGCCTGCGTCGCGGATGCGACCGAGTTCCGCCACGCGCTGATGAGCGCCAAGGTCGCCGATCGGATGGCGGGTCGCGCGGCCATGCCTTCGACGGCGGGCCAGGCGCCGGCCCACGGGCCGGCCCAGGCCGGGTCGCTCGCCGACGCACCCACGCCCGCCCTCGCACCCGTGCCCTCGGCGCTCATTGGCGCGCCGGCGTCCGCGCCCGCGGGCATGGCCCCGCCCTCGTCGGCGCCGCCGGGCGCCGCCACCGCCACCAGGCCCTCGCCGTCAGCCGCCGGGGACCAGGCGGCGCGGCTCATGAAGCTCGCGGAGCTCTGCGACCGGGGCCTCATCTCGCCCGAGGAGTTCCAGGCGAAGAAGGCCGAGATCCTGGCCCGGATGTAGCGGCGGAGGGCCGTCGGCCGGCGCGCGTCCCGGACGACTCGAGCGGTCAGTGCCCCTTCCGGCCGCCCTTGCCGCCCTTGCGGTCCTTGCGCTTCCGGCCGCCCGCCCCGGCCTTCCCCGCGTCGCTGGCCCCGCCGTCGCTTGCCCCGGGGGCATCGCCGGCCGTGGGCGTGACGGCAACCCCGGCCTCCGTGACGGCAACCCCGGCCTCCGCGGCGGCGGCCGGATCCTCGGCGACGAGCTCGGCCCGCGAGGCCAGCAGCGCCGCCCGCTCGGCCTCGTCCGCCTTCGGGAACTGCGGGTTCATTCCGATGATCGCGTCCGCGATCACGCCGGCCGCCACGATCCGGGCGTACCACTTGTTGTCGGCCGGGATCACGTACCACGGCGCGACGGCGGTGCTGCTCCGCGACAGGACGTCCGAGTAGGCGGCCTGGTACTCGTCCCAGTGGGCGCGTTCCTTCACGTCGCCCGCGTTGAACTTCCAGTTCTTCTCGGGCGTGTCGATGCGGGCCAGGAACCGCTGGCGTTGTTCCTCCCTGGACATGTTGAGGAACAGCTTGACGATCGTGACGCCCTGGTCGGCGAGGTACGCCTCCCAGTCGTTGATGTGCCGGAACCGGCGGGTCCAGATCCCCTTGTCCTTCTTCTCCGGCGGGAGCTTCTGGCCCTCGAGGATCCCCGGGTGCACGCGGACGACGAGTAGTTCCTCGTAATAGGAGCGGTTGAAGATGCCGATCATGCCGCGCGCCGGGAGCGCCTTGGCATAGCGCCACAGGAAATCGTGGTCCATCTCCTCGGCCGAGGGGACCTTGAAGCTGTTGACCCTCACGCCCTGGGGGTTCACGCCGCTCATCACGTGGCGGATCGTGCCGTCCTTCCCGGCCGCGTCGATGGCCTGGATGATGACCAGCAGGGACTGCGTGTCCTGGGCGGCCAGTCGCTCCTGGAGGCCGCTGAGGAGGTCGATGCCCTGGACGAGGAGGCCCTCGGAGTCCTCGGAGCGGAGGCCGGGCGTGGCCGCGGGATCGTAGTCGCGCGGCAGCCTCACGCGCGTCCCGGGCTCGACCCGGAACGGCTTCACGACGTCGCGGATGGTGTCCTTGTCCAGGTCGGGCATGGCGGGTCCCCTCGGATATCGGGTGGCGGGCGATGCCGCCATGGTCGTCGATCCGGTGCCGCATGGCGAGCCAGAGCGACCGCCGGCGTACCGAGCCGGCCGCCCGCCGGGCGTACGCAGGCAGGCCGAACGAGTGGGGGGGGTGACCTTCGGCCTGTTGCGGCCCGTCATGGCCGCACTAGAGTGAGGCCGACCGGGACCGTGGTTCGGCCGCTCGCCCGGCGTCCACGGGGAGCATTCGGCCGCGCCCGGGTTGGTGACACGAAACGATGACGTCGAGCGACTCCCTGCATCGCGCGGCCAGCCGTTCGCGGCCACCGCGAACCTGGGCGCGGGCCGGGTCGAAGGCCACGTGAGGCGGCCCACGGTCTCACGCCAGGCGGTCGGGCTTCTCGTGGTCACGGCCGTCGTCGCGGCGCTCGTCGTCGTTGCCACGAGCTTCGTCATCCGCGGCCAGGTCGACGACGTGTTCGCGACGCACTCCGAGCAGCTCGCGGCGATCGGTCGGATGCGCGTCGCCCAGGTTGCCGCATGGCAGACCGAGCGCCTCGCGGATGCCGAGGTGACCGTGGGCTCGCCGCTTGTCGCCGGCGTGGTGGCGAGTTGGCGGTCGCGCCCGGACGACCCGGTGCTGCGCAGCGAGGTCGAGACCCAGCTCCGCGTGATGCGGGATGCGTACCGCTACCAGGATGTCCTGCTCGCGGCCCCCGACGGCCGGCTGCTCGCCTCGGCAGGACCGGACAATCCCATCCTGGAGCGCGACACGCTCAGCGTCGTGAAGGCCGTCCTTGCGCCGGGCGCCTCGCTCGCCTTCGCCACCGCCGAACATCCCGGGGAGCCGTGGCACGTCCACGTGGATATCGTCGCCGCGTTCCGAGACCGCTCCGGCACGGCGATCGCCGTCCTGGTCCTGCGTTCGGATCCGGCGGCGACCCTCTACCCGCAGCTGCTCGACTGGCCGACGGGGGGCACCACCGGCGAGACGCTGCTCGTCGAGCGCCACGGCGTCCACGTGGTGTTCCTCTCGCTGCTCCGGCTCGCCGGCCCTGCCGGGGTCGAGTCGATCGACGTTGCCCGGACCGACGTGCCGGCTGTCCAAGCGGTCCTCGGTCGGGTGGGGCCGTTCCAGGGCCTCGACTACCGGGGCGTCCCCGTGGTCGCGGATCTGCGCCCGGTGCCGGGCTCCGACTGGTACATCATCAACAAGCTGGACCTGGCGGAGGTCATCAACGCCGCGGTGGTGGATTCGAGCCTCATCGGCGTCCTGGCGGGCTTCACGGTCCTCCTCGTCGGCAGCATGGTCGGTCTCATCTTCCTGGTGCGCCAGCGACGCATCCTGCGTCGCCTCACGGAGGCCCAGCGGCAGCGGACGGCCGCCGTCGAGCACTACGACCGCCTGTTCGCCCGGGCAAGGGACGCCTTCCTGCTCTACGACCCGGCGGGGCGGATCGTGGAGGCGAACATCGCGGCGGTGGCCCTGTACGGCTACCCCCGTGACCAGCTGGTGGAGCTCACCGTCTGGGACCTGCGCGCCCCGGAGACCAGGACCCTGACCGACCGCGACTGGGCGGCCGGCGGGATGGCCAACGGCGTGCTGTTCGAGACGGTCCACCAGCGGCAGGACGGGACCCGGATCTCGGTGGAGATCAGCTCCCGCGAGCTCGAGATCAACGGTCAAGCCTACCGGCAGAGCATCATCCGCGACATCACGGACAGGAAGGTCGCGGAGGCAGCCCTCCACGAGCAGCTGGACGAGCTCCGCCGGTGGAGCGCCGTCACCATCGGCCGCGAGGACCGGATCCTCGCCCTCAAGCGCGAGGTGAACGAGCTGGCACAGGCGCAGGGGAGCCCGCCACGCTACGCCGCGGAACCGGCGCCCGAGGATGGGTCCAGCGATGGCTGACGGCGCCCTCGTGGCGTTGATCCAGAACGCCTCGTTCCTGCTCGGCATGGCTGTCGTCTATGGCCTCGCCACCGCGCGCTGGACGCTGCGGCGCGGCCCGTTCGGGCCGGTGCTGGTCGGTCTCTTCCTGGGGACCATCGGCGTCGTCATCATGCTGACGCCCTGGACCCTGACGCCGGGGATCATCTTCGACACCCGGTCCGTGCTGCTCTCGGTCACGGGCCTCTTCTTCGGACCGGTGCCCACGCTCGTGGCGATGGCGATGACGGCCGCCCTGCGCATCGCCCAGGGCGGCGAGGCTGCCGGCGTGGGCGTCGCGGTCATCGTTGCCTCGGGGCTGATCGGGCTCGCGTGGCGCCGCCTGCGGCGCGGCCGGCTCGAGGACGCCACGATCCGGGAGCTCTACCTGCTCGGGCTCGTCGTCAGCGTCGTGATGCTGGCCATCATGCTGGCCCTGCCGGGGCCAATCGCCACGCGCGTGCTGGGCGCCGTCGCGCTCCCCGTGCTGGTCATCTACCCGGTGGCGACCGGGGCCCTCGGGGGCGTGCTGGTCAACCACCTCCGACGCGAGGGTGGCACCTCCAGGATGAGAGTGAACGAGGAGCGCCTCCGGCTGGCCCTGGAGGCTGCCGACCAGGCGCTGTACGACGTGGACCTGCGGACGGACATCGTCACGGTGAACGACGAGTACGCGCGGATGCTCGGCTACGACCCGCGTGGCTTCCGGGAGACGAAGGCGGGATGGTTCGAGCGGATGCACCCGGACGACCGGGAGCTGATGACCCAGACCTTCGCGGACTGCGTCGCCGGCCGCCGCCCCGGCTTCCGGACGGAGTCCCGCGAGCGGACCCGGCCTGGTGGCTGGAAGTGGATCCTGTCGCTGGGCGAGATCGTGGAATGGGATGGGGCCGGCGCGGCGGTCCGCATGATCGGCACCCGCACGGACATCACCGTCCGACGCGAGGCCGAGCAGGAGGCGAAAGCCACCGAGGCCCTGCGGTCCCGTGCGCTCGCGGAGGCGTCCACGGCGCGACGGGCGCTCTTGTCCGTCGTCGAGGATCTGCGCGGGTCGGAGGAGGAGCTTCGGGAGGTCGCGGACCGGTATCGGCTGCTCGTAAACAACGCGCCGAACGCCATCTTCGTGAACCGCGACGACGGTGTGGTCCTCGCCAACAAGGCCTGCGTCGCCCTGTTCGGCGCGTCAACCGAGGACGAGTTGCTGACCAAGTCTCCCTTTGACCTGTTCCACCCCGACGACCACGAGGCGATCCGCGAGCGGATGCAACGGATGCGCGACCTCCGGGTGCCGGTGCCGGCGCGGGAGGAGCGCATCATCCGGGTCGACGGCCGGGTGGTCGACGTGGAGGTCTCGGCGTCGCCCTTCGTGGATCATGGCGCCGTCTCCATCCACGTCGTCCTGCGCGAGATCACGGAGCGCAAGCAGGCGGAGGACGCCCTGCGCCTGGCCGCGGCGGAGCTTGAGCAGCGCGTCCGCGATCGCACGGCGGAGCTGCAGGACACCAACCGGGAGCTGGAGTCGTTCGTCTACTCCGTGTCGCACGACCTCCGCGCACCGCTGCGGGCCGTCTCGGGGTTCTCGCAGATCCTGGAGCGTCGGCACTCGGGCGCCCTCAACGACGACGCCCGCCACCTCGTCTCCAACGTCGTCGCCGCCAGCACCCAGATGGGCAGGCTCATCGACGACCTGCTGCTGTACTCGCGCGTGGGTCGGCGCGCCGTGCGGCTGGAGCCGGTGCCGCTGGAACCGATCGTCGAGCGGCTCTCGATGACCTTCTCCGACCGCCTGGAGGAACCCGGTGCACGCCTCGAAGCCGAGTCGCCGCTGGTGACGCCCATCGGTGACCCGACGCTCATGGAGCAGGTCCTGACGAACCTCGTCGGCAACGCGCTCACCTACCGGCGGGTCGGGATCGCCCCCGTGGTCAGGATCACCTCGAGGCGCGTGGACGGCGAGGTCGTCATCGACGTCGTCGACAACGGGATCGGCATCGCCCCGGAGTACCGCGACTCGATCTTCGATGTCTTCACCCGGCTGCACTCCGATGAGGAGTACTCTGGGACCGGGATCGGCCTCGCCATCGCCCGGAGGGCGGCGCGCTTTATGGACGGGGACATCACCGTGGCATCCGAGCCGGGGACAGGCAGCACCTTCACGCTGCACCTCAGGCGTCGACGGGCAGACGGAGCAGGGCATGGGTGAAACGGGCGAGCCGGGGTGCATCCTCCTAGTCGACGACAACCGCATGGATATCGAGCTCACCCTCGACGCCTTCGAGCAGGCGCACCTGTCGAATCCCGTCGTGGTCGTCAACACGGGAGAGGCGGCGATTGCCTACCTCCTGGGGCAGGGCGAATACGCCGACCGCTCGAGCCACCCGCTCCCCGTGGTCGTGCTGCTTGATCTCAAGATGCCGAGGGTCGATGGCTTCGAGGTCCTGCGCCAGGTCAAGTCCTCGCCGATCGCACGCCGGATCCCGGTGATCGTCATGACCTCATCCCGCGAGGAGGGGGACCTGGCGCTGTCCTATGACCACGGCGCCAACTCGTACGTGGTGAAGCCGGTCTCGTTCGACGGCTTCCTCACGGTCGTCGGCCTCATCCGGGACTACTGGCTGACCCTCAACGTGGGTCCGCCCGTCGCGTGACCTCCCGTCCGGCGCCGGCCAGCCAGTGCGCGAGCGGCTCGGGACGACCGTAGAGGTAGCCCTGGCCGAGCTCGGCGCCGAGGCTCGCGAGCGTGTCCGCCTCCTCGCGCGTCTCGATCCCCTCGGCGACCAGGCGGCAGCCCGTGGCCCGCGCGAAGTGGCGCATCCCCGCGACCAGCGCTTGGCGGCCCGGGTCGCGGTCGATGCCGCGGACGAGGCTCATGTCCAGCTTCACGAGGTCCGGCCGGAGGCCCACGATGTGGGCGAAGTTCGCCGCCCCGGCCCCGGCGTCATCCACGGCGATGCGCGCGCCAGGGACGAGGGCGTGGATCGCCGCCCGCAGCGCGTCATAGTCGCGAACCGCCTCGTTCTCCGTGACCTCGACGATCAGCGGCCGTCCCAGGGACTCGAACAGCGCGGCGACGTCCGGACGCGCCTCGAACAGGCGCGGCGAGGCGTTGACGCTGAGCCACCGGCCGTCCGGCAGGCCGGACGCGTTCTCGATGGCCGCACGGAGCGTCACGTACTCGAGCTCCGGGCCGAGGCCCACGGACCACGCGTCCGCGAACACCAGGTCCGGACGCCCGCCCTCGTCGAACCGGGTGAGCGCCTCGAAGCCGACGATCTTCGACGTCTCCAGGTCAACGATGGGCTGGTAGACGGGGTGGAACGCCAGCGTCTCGATCGTGGCGCGGATCTTCCCATGGAGCCGC
Organism: Candidatus Limnocylindrales bacterium; assembly: GCA_038250545.1. Taxonomy (GTDB): domain Bacteria; phylum Chloroflexota; class Limnocylindria; order Limnocylindrales; family CSP1-4; genus CAIXZV01. The sequence goes on from JBBSCF010000032.1 coordinate 29,780, forward strand.
CCGCTGCTGAGCCGCTCGGCGAAGGCCGGCCCGAGGATGGCGCCGGACAGGTCCGCGAACTCCGCCAGTGCCGGGAGGGTCGTCGTGAGCTCCTCGATGGCCACCGCAGCGCCGGAGACGGCGACCAGCAGGCCCACCAGCACCCCGGCGTGCCGGATCGGGACCTCCGCGAGCGCGACCGCGCCGACGCCGGCCAGGGTCGGTCCGTAGGGGTGGTCCGGCTGCGGTGCCCACGCCTCGATCCAGGGGCCCTCCATCGCCCGTGCGTGCAGGTGCCGGCTGTGCTCCGCGGGGAGGCGCAGGTTCGGGCGAACGATCCCGTCCACCGTCACGAATGCGAGCGGCATGGCCATCCGGTCGTGTTCGAATTCGAAGAGGGCGACCGCCGCGAGCCCCGACAGGCCCACGATCTGGGCGCAGATCGTGGAGGCGGTGGCCTCCGGCGACCCGTCGGCGGGCAGCCGCGCCAGCGTATCGGCGATGGCCGCGCGGTCGCGGAGCGCCCGGCTCGCGGCCGCCTCCAGCTCCCGCTCGCGAGTGACGTCGTGCTTCACGGCGACGTAGCTTGTCACCGACCCGCCGGCTCCGCGGATCGGCGAGATGTGGGCACGCTCCTGGAAGATCGACCCGTCCTTGCGCCGGTTGGTGAACTCGGCCACCCAGGGCAGGCCGGCGGCCAGCGCCTGCCACATCGCCTGGTAGAAGGAGGGCGAGTGGACGCCGGCCTGGAGGATCCTCGGGTTCTCCCCGATCACCTCACTGCTCGTGTAGCCCGTAACCTGCTCGAAGGCAGGGTTGACGTACTGGATGCGCGCGTCGGTGTCCGTGATCACGACCGCGTCGTTCGCCTGGTCGATCGCGGCCGCCAGGCGCTCACGCTCGGCCTCGAGGCGCCGCTGTTCGGTCACGTCGCGCGACACGGCGATGATGCCGACCGTCACCCCGGCGGCGTCGGTCATCGGCCGTGTGCGCGACTCGACCCAGATCTCGCGGCCGTCCTTGCGGCGGGCGAGCCAGATGTCCGTGAACACGTCGCCGGCGGCGAGCCTGCGCAGAGCCTCCTCGCTCTCGCTCCGGTCTGCGACCGCGATCGCGGCGGCGGGATGACCGAGCATCTCCTCGGCCGTCCAGCCGAAGGTCGCGACCGCGCCGTGGTTCCAGTAGATGACCCGCCCCGCCAGGTCCGAGACGATCACGGCGTCGCGGACGTTGGCGAGCACCGATGCCTGGAACGCGAGCTGGTCCGTCGCGCGCCGCCGCTCGGCGGCCGCGCGCCGCGCCTGCAGGGCTCCGCGGGCGGCTGGGCCCAGCCGTGCCATCCGGTCCTTGAGGACGTAGTCGTCCGCGCCCCGGTGCAGGGCATCGATCGCGGCCTCTTCACCGATGCTCCCGGAGACGACGACGAACGGGATGTCGGGGCTGCGATCGCGCACGATCCTGAGGGCGTCGAGGCCGCTGAAGCGGGGCAGCCGCCAGTCGGACAGGACAAGGTCGGGGTTGCCCTCGAGCGCCACGATGAGGTCGAGCCCGGTCTCCACCCGCTGCCAGTCGGGCGCGAAGCCCTCGTCCTCGAGACCGATGACCATGAGCTCCGCGTCGCTCGGCACGTCTTCGACGATGACGACCCGGATCAGCGTGGGTCCCACGCCCTCGATGCCATCAACCGGCGGTTGTTGCTCCATGGCCCCTCTCCCCGGTCAGAGCGGTGTCCCCGCCGCTGCGCGGGACCGAATGGCACGCCGCTCGAGACCCAGCCTATACCGCCGCCGGATCTGGTCAAGCGATGCTTCCGCGCGCCGCTGGATGGGCATGTCGCGTCGCCGCAAGGCGCCGGACCCGCGACCGGGCCTACGATGGGCTGATGCAAGATCTTGCCCTCGCCGCCGTCGAGGCGGCCCTCGCCGCCGGTGCCCGCTACGCGGACGCCCGTGCCATGGACTCCCGGTCCGAGGTGGTCGCTGCCCGCAACGGCGTCCTCGACGCCGTCCACCGGGACGAGCGGATCGGCGTCGGCGTCCGGGCGCTGATCGGCAGCTCCTGGGGCTTCGCGGCCGTGCCGGACGCGAGCCCGGCCGCCGCACGGGCCGCCGGGGAGCGGGCCGCCGCCATCGCCCGCGCCTCGACGCTCGTGGCTGGACCGGCGCTCGAGCTCGCCCCGGTGCCGCCGGTCGTGGGCCGCTGGGTCAGCGAGTGTCGCGAGGACCCGTGGAGCGTGCCGCTCGACGAGAAGGTCGCGCTGCTCGAGGGCGTGACCCAGGTGATGCGTGACCACGGGGCGACGACCGCCGAGGCCACGACGCGCGTGTGGGAGACCCGCAAGTGGTTCGCCAGCAGCGAGGGCGCCCGCATCGAGCAGCACATCCGCGAGTGCGGCGCCGGGATGAGCGCGACCGTCGTGGGGGACGGCGAGACCCAGCGCCGCAGCTACCCGGGGATCCGCGGCCAGTACGGCACGCGAGGCTGGGAGCTGGTCCGGGAGATCGATCTGCCGGCGAATGCCGCGCGCATCGCGGACGAGGCACGCCAGCTGCTGACGGCGCCGCAGTGCCCCTCGCTCGACGCCACGGACCTGATCCTCGGCGGCGAGCAGATGGCGCTCCAGATCCACGAGTCCGTGGGCCACGCCGTGGAGCTGGACCGGATCCTGGGCTGGGAGGCCGCCTACGCGGGTACCTCCTGGCTGGACCTCGCCGAGCTCGGCCGGCTGAAGTTCGGGTCGCCGCTCATGACGATCACCGCGGACGCGACGCTCCCGGGGGCGCTCGGCAGCTTCGGCTTCGACGACGAGGGGACGCCGGCCCACCCGGTCGACATCGTGCGCGAGGGGATCTGGGTGGGCGTCCTGTCCGGCCGCGACACCGCGGCCATCGCGGGCGTGCCGGCGGGCGGCGCCGTGCGCGCGGACGGGTTCAACCGCATCCCGATGGTGCGGATGACGAACGTCGGCCTGCTGCCGGGTGAGCACACGCTCGAGCAGATGATCGCGGCCACCGAGGACGGGATCCTCATGGACACGAATCGCTCCTGGTCCATCGACGACAAGCGGCTCAACTTCCAGTTCGGCTGCGAGATCGGCTGGGAGATCAAGGGCGGGAAGCGCGGCCGGCTGCTGCGCAACCCGACGTACACGGGCATCAGCCCGCGGTTCTGGGGGTCGATGGACATGCTGGGCAACCGGGACGAGTGGCGGATCTGGGGGACGCCCAACTGCGGGAAGGGCCAGCCGGGGCAGATCGGGCACACGGGGCACCCGGCCGCGCCGGCGCGGTTCCGCGGGATGCGCGTGGGGGTGCGCGGGTGAGCGCCGGGATCGCGGCGCGGGTCCTGGAGCTGGTTCGCACCCGTTCGGCCGCCGCCGAGGCCGAGGTGGTCGTGCGAACCGGCACCTCCGCCCTGACGCGGTTCGCCAACTCGTTCATCCACCAGAACGTCGCCGAGGAGATCGACCACGTCGCGCTGCGCGTGGCCCTCGACGGGCACGTCGCGGCGACCAGCCTCGACGGCGCCCCGGACGACGGCGCCCTGGCACGCCTCGTGGCCGGGGCGTTCGACGCCGCCGCGGTGAGCCCCGTGGACCCGGCGTGGCCCGGGCTGGCGGCGCCGGCGGCCGTGCCGGCGGTGGACCACTGGGACGATGCGACGGCCGCGGCCTCGCCGGATGACCGCGCCCGGGGCGTCGCGGCGTTCGTCGCGGCGGCAGGCGGGCTGGTGACGGCGGGCGCGCTCTCGACCGTGGCGCTCCACACGGCCTTCGCCAACACCGCGGGCCAGGCCGCCGCGGGCCGGATGACCCTCGCGAGCCTGGATGCCATCGCGCGCACCGCCACCTCGGACGGCGTCGCCCGGTCGTCGTCCGTGGCCTTCGCGGACATCGACACGCGTGCGGCGGGGGAGCGGGCCGCCGGCAAGGCCCGGTCGGCGGCGGATCCGACGGATCTCGAGCCCGGCCGCTACGAGGTGGTCATCGAGCCGTCGTGCGTCGCCAACATGCTCGGGTTCCTGCTCTCGTACGGGTTCGGTGGCCGTGCGGTGGAGGAGGAGCGGTCCTTCGTCAGGATCGGGGAGCCGCAGCTGGACCCGTCGCTCACGATCCGCGAGGACGTGACCCACCCGCTGATGGCCGGCGTCGCCTTCGACGCCGAGGGCACGCCTCGCCAGCCGTTCGACATCGTCCGCGGCGGCGTCCCGCGCGCGATCCTCCATGACCGCCGGACCGCGGCCAAGGCCGGAACCGCCAGCACCGGGAACGCGCTCCTGGGCGCCAACCCGTGGGGCGTGGTGCCGGCGTCGCTGGTCCTGGTGCCGGGGGCGACCGCCCTCGACGACCTCGTCCGCGGCATGGCGCGCGGGATCCTGGTGACCGACTTCTGGTACACGCGGGTGCTGGACCCGCGGACCCTCGTGGTCACCGGCCTCACCCGGAACGGCGCATGGCTCGTGGAAGAGGGGCGCGTGGTGCGGCCGGTGCGGAATCTGCGCTTCACCCAGAGCTACGTCGATGCGCTCGCGCCCGGCAACGTGCGGGCGATCGGCTCGGACCAGTCCCTCCTCGCGGACGAGGACGCGGGGTCGTTCCTGGTACCCAGCCTGCATCTTGGGTCCTGGAACTTCACCGGGGGCGCCAGGGGCTAGCCCGGTGGTAGGGTGCCCGCCATGGACGAAATGTCCCGAGCCGACAGCCACGACCTGATCCGGGTGCACGGCGCACGCGTCAACAACCTCAAGGACGTCAGCGTCGAGATCCCGAAGCGCCGCCTGACGGTGTTCACCGGCGTCTCCGGTTCGGGCAAGAGCTCGCTGGTGTTCGACACGATCGCCGCGGAGTCGCAGCGGATGATCAACGAGACCTACAGCGCCTTCGTGCAGGGCTTCATGCCGACGCTGGCCCGGCCGGATGTCGACGTCCTCGATGGGCTGACGACGGCGATCATCGTCGACCAGGAACGGATGGGCGCCAACGTCCGCTCGACGGTCGGCACCGCGACCGATGTGAACGCGATGCTGCGCATCCTGTTCAGCCGCCTCGGGCAGCCCCACATCGGTTCGCCCCAGGCGTTCTCGTTCAACGTCGCGTCGGCCAGCGGGGTCGGTCAGATCCTGGTCCGGAAGGGCGCGGCGAAGGCGGCGAAGCGCTCGTTCACGATCACCGGCGGCATGTGCCCACGATGCGAGGGCATGGGCTCGGTGACCGACTTCGACCTGTCGGCGCTGTACGACGCCAACAAGTCGCTCAACGAGGGTGCGATCACGGTCCCGGGCTACAGCATGGAGGGCTGGTACGGCCGCATCTATCGCGGCTGCGGCTTCTTCGACCCGGACAAGCCGATCCGCGAGTACACGAAGACGGAGCTGCACGACTTCCTCTACAAGGAGCCGATCAGGATCAAGATCGAGGGCATCAACCTGACCTACGAGGGCCTGGTCCCGAAGGTCCAGAAGTCGATGCTGGCCAAGGACGTCGACACCCTGCAGCCGCACATCCGCGCGTTCGTGGAGCGGGCGGTGACCTTCACCAGCTGTCCCGAGTGCGGCGGCACCAGGCTCAACGAGGGCGCCCGGTCCTCGAGGATCAAGGGGCTCAACATCGCCGAGGCCTGCGCGCTGCAGATCAGCGACCTCGCCGAGTGGGTGCGCGGCCTCGACGAGCCGTCGGTGGGCCCGCTGCTGGCCGCGCTGCGGCACACCCTCGACTCGTTCGTGGTGATCGGGCTGGGCTACCTCAGCCTCGACCGGCCCTCGGGCACGCTGTCGGGCGGCGAGTCGCAGCGCGTCAAGATGATCCGCCACCTCGGGTCCTCGCTCACGGATGTCACCTACGTCTTCGACGAGCCGACCATCGGGCTGCACCCGCACGACATCGCGCGCATGGACGAGCTGCTGCTGCAGCTGCGCGACAAGGGCAACACCGTGCTGGTCGTGGAGCACAAGCCGGAGGTGATCGCCATCGCCGACCACGTCGTGGACCTGGGTCCCGGCGCGGGCACCGAGGGCGGCGAGGTGATGTTCGAGGGCACCGTCGAAGGGCTGCGCGCCAGCGGCACGCTGACCGGGCGGCACCTGGACGACCGGGCCTCGCTGAAGGCGTCGGTGCGGACGCCGTCGGGCATGCTGGAGGTGCGCGGCGCCAGCGCCCACAACCTGCAGGACATCGATGTCGACATCCCGCTCGGCGTGCTGGTGGTCGTGACCGGCGTGGCCGGGTCGGGCAAGAGCTCGCTGATCCAGGGCTCGGTGTCGGGGCGGGACGGCGTCGTGTCGGTCGACCAGGGCGCGATCCGCGGCTCGCGGCGGAGCAACCCGGCGACGTACACGGGCCTGCTCGACCCGATCCGCAACGCGTTCGCAAAGGCCAACGGCGTGAAGGCGGCGCTGTTCAGCGCCAACTCCGAGGGCGCCTGCCCCAACTGCAGTGGCGCCGGCGTCATGTACACCGACCTCGCGATGATGGCCGGCGTCGCCACCACCTGCGAGGTGTGCGAGGGGAAGCGGTTCGAGGCATCGGTGCTGGACTACCACCTCGGTGGCCGCGACATCAGCGAGGTGCTCGCGATGTCGGTGACCGAGGCCGAGGCGTTCTTCGGCGCCGGCGAGGCGCGCACGCCGGCCGCGCACGCCATCCTCGGCCGGCTCGCCGACGTGGGGCTCGGCTACCTGCGCCTCGGCCAGCCGCTCACCACGCTGTCCGGCGGCGAGCGCCAGCGGCTCAAGCTCGCCATCCAGATGGCCGAGAAGGGCGGCGCCTACGTCCTCGACGAGCCGACCTCCGGCCTCCACCTCGCCGATGTCGAGCAGCTGCTCGGCCTGCTCGACCGGCTCGTCGACTCCGGCAAGTCGGTGATCGTCATCGCGCACCACCAGGCGGTCATGGCGCACGCCGACTGGATCATCGACCTCGGCCCAGGCGCCGGCCACGACGGCGGCCGGATCATCTTCGAAGGCACGCCCGGCGACCTCGTCGCCGCCCGCTCCACCCTCACCGGCGAGCACCTCGCGGCCTACGTCGGCGCCTGACCGGGGCCGCGGCACCGGGTCGCGGGGGCGATCCGGGCGGAGGGAGTACGGTTTCCCCGACGGCCAACCCTTCCGGGACGGGCCAGCGGGAGGACCATCGATGGTCGAGGAGCAGGCCGGCGACGGCACCGGCACGCAGCCCACGAGCGAGGAGCGCCTCCGCGCGCTCACGAACGACCGCAAACGGAAGGTGCGCGGCAAGGCCAAGCCGCCCGCCGGGATCGACACCCGCCCCGGCGATCTCGTCGACGCGGTCCGCGAGCGGAGCCGGGACACCGGCCGGGACCAGCCCCTCTAGGTCGGGTCCCGCGCGGGCCTGCGGCGTCGCCTCGCGCGGTATCGTCGGGGGCGTCGCCGCCGCCAGCCCCGGGGTGGTCCCGGCGCGGAGCGGGGACGGAGGAGCGGACGTGGACTTCGAACGCACGACGGTCATCGGCATGGGCGCCGACGCAGCCTTCGCCCGGCTCGCCGATCCGCTGCTGATCGCGGAGTACGTGCCGCTGGTGACCCACGCGGGCTCCGACGCGGAGGACGGCGCCCCCGAGGCCGGCGAGGCCCGCCCGCCTGAGGGCATCGGCGTGATCCGGTTCCGCCCCGATGTCGCTGCCCGCCGGCTGGAGTGGGGCGAGCCCGGGGCCGCCTACTTCGGCTCGATGACCGTGGCCGCCGGGACCGCGAGCACCTCCCAGCTCACCATCCGCCTCCACACGCGCGACGACCTCGACCCCTCGCAGGTCGAGGCGTACCTCGAGGAGGCCGCCCGAAACCTCCGGCGGGTGCTCCCCGGACGCTGACCCCGGTCGTGCTGGTCAGCCGCCCCGGTGCGTTTCGCTGACCCGGACCGGTGTCTGCGACGGTGCGGACCGACCGCATCGGCGACACTGGGTCGATGCGCAAGCCCACGGGTCGCCCCCGGCCCACCACCGCCGCCCGCGGCAACCGTCCGCCGTGGCCGTCGGACCACCGGCTCGCGAAGCGGCCCCGAAAGGGCGGCGGGCACCCGCTCGACGCCGTCGTGCTGCCGGAGCGGCGGGTCCCGCGGCGGGTCGTCGCGCACCTTGGACCCGCCAACTCGGGCAAGACCCACGCCGGGCTCGAGGCGCTGGTGGCGGCTGGGTCCGGCGCGTACGCGGCGCCCCTGCGCATGCTCGCGAACGAGGCGTACCTCCGGCTCGCCGAGCGTCTCGGGGCCGACAACGTGGGTCTCGTGACGGGCGAGGAGCGGATCAACGAGCGCGCGCCGGTCATCGCCTGCACCGTGGAGCTGCTGCCGCCGGGCCGGCGCGGCGTGGTGGTCCTGGACGAGGTGCACTGGGCCGCGGATCCCGAGCGCGGCTCGGCGTGGACCCGCGTCCTGTGGCACTCGGGTGCCGACGAGCTGTACCTCGCGGGCGCGCCGGACGCCGAGCCGCTGCTCGCCGCGGCCTACGGCGAGGCGCTCGAGGTCGTGTGGACCGAGCGGCTGACGGGACCGCTGGCGCTCGTGGGGGCGGTCGATGTCGCCGGGTTGGAGCCGGCCTCGGTCGTGGTGGCGTTCTCGCGGGCGGCGGTGATCGCCCTCGCGTCCCGGATCCACGCGGCCCGCGGCGGGAATGTCGGCGTGCTGTACGGCGCGATGCCGGTCGCGGCGCGGCGCCACCAGATCGAGCAGTTCATCGCCGGTGTGACCGAGGTGCTCGTCTCCACCGACGTCCTTGGCCACGGCGTGAACCTGCCGTGCCGCGCCGTGATCTTCGCCGAGACCACCAAGTTCGACGGCGAGGAGCGGCGCGACCTGCTCCCCTGGGAGGTCGCCCAGATCGCCGGGCGGGCCGGGCGCTTCGGGCTGCACGAGGACGGATCCGTCGGCTGGCTGGCCGGCCTCTCGTGGCTCCGGCCCGACGGCCGGGTGATCGCGCGTGGCCTGGAGCCCACGGTGGGTGTCGGACCCGGCGGCGAGACCCCCGCCTACCGCCGCCTCACGCGCGCACAGCTCGGCCCGGCACGCGCGGACCTGCGGAGCGTGCCGCCCCATCGATGGCCCGAGGCGCTCGAGGCGTGGTCCCGGGCCGCGCACGCGGCCGTCAAGGACGCGGGCTGGCTCCGGACCGCCCCGGTGGCGCCGCTCCGGGACCGGCTCCTGGTGGTGGGCCCCGGGCGGCTGCGTCGCCTGTCACCGGACGACGCGTGGTCCTTTGCCCTGGCGCCGGTGGATCCCGGGGACTACGGGGCGCTGCTCGGGCGACTCGCGGACGCGCTCCTGACGGGACACTCGTTGGCGGACCTGGTGGACCGGCGGGGGATCGAGCGGGCGACCATCGCCGAGGCCGAGAGCCTCTCCGCCCAGGCCGCGATCATGCGCTGGTTCACGCGGCGGCACCCCGGCGCGGGGCGCATCGCGAGCGGCGAGGCCGACGCGCTCGAGGCGGCGGCGTCCGCGCGGGTGATCGAGCTGGTGCCGGCGACGATCGAGGGGACCTCCGCCGGGCGGTGCGTCGACTGCGGGGCCGAGTCGGCGCCCTGGTTCACGCGCTGCGACGCGTGCCAGGCGCGGGCGTCCGGTGGCGGAGGGGGCGGGCGAGGCGGCGGAGGTGGGGACGCCGTGCCGCTCGTCGGGCGCGCGGCGCCGGGTCGCATGCCGCCGTCGCGCGCGGTGCGGCGCCGGCGGGCTCGCTCGCGATTGGGGGCGCGGTCCCGCCGGCGCCCGGGGGCGCCCCGCCGCTGAGCGGCTCAACGGTTCGGTGGCCGATCATCCCAGCCGCCCGGCGGCACACCCGTCCGGTAGCGGGGCCCGGGAGCGGACGAACGTGCCGTGGGCCGGACGAACCGTTCCGCGACCGGACCGTTGCTCCGCCCGGCGGCGCAGGCCCGCCGGCGCGGGCCCGCCGGCGCCCGGGGGCGCCCCGCCGCTGAGCGGCTCAACGGTTCGGTGGCCGATCATCCCAGCCGCCCGGCGGCACACCCGTCCGGTAGCGGGGCCCGGGAGCGGACGAACGTGCC
>JBBSCF010000033.1:0-38986 GCA_038250545.1 Candidatus Limnocylindrales bacterium
ACAGCGCTTGACAGCCGATCCGGCTCCCCGAACATGTGGGTCTCGCGCGCCGCCGAGGACGCAGGCTCGCGGGTGATGCCTCCGGTGGGCGATCGAACACGGTTGGCAGGAGGGGGTCGGTGACGGAGTGCCGGGTCGAATGACCAAGGTCGACGAGCCGGACGAGCGCACGGGACACATCCGGGGTGACGCCGCCGGATACGCGAGCGACCTGCTCAATCGCTCATTGGTCGAGCATCTGCCCCAACGCGTCTACCTCAAGGATCGCACCTCCGCCTACACCTGGTGCAACGCCCGGTATGCCGACACCCTGGGGATCGTTCCAGGGGACATCGCGGGCAAGGATGACTTCGCCTTCTTCCCCGAGGCGCTGGCCAGGAAGCACAGGGCCGACGACAAGGCCGTACTGATGGCCGGCGCGCCGATCGAGCTCGACGAGGTCACGCAGGTCGACGGGGCTGAGCGGTGGTGCCACGTCACCAGGACGCCCTACCACGACGAGCAGGGTCGTGTCGTCGGCATCCTGGGGATCGTCGAGGATGTCACCGAGCGCAAGCGGGTCGAGGCGGCGCTGCGCGAGGGCGGGGACAAGTTCGGGTACGTCTGGGAGCACTCCCTCCTGGCCAAGTCCATCACCCGGCCGTCCGGCGGGCTCGAGGTCAACCGCGCGTTCTGCGACATGCTGGGCTACTCGGCGGAGGAGCTCCAGGGTCGGTCGTGGCACGAGATCTCCCACCCCGACGACATCGCCGAGACAGAGCGGATCGTGGGGGACCTGCTCTCCGGCGCGCAGGACCAGGCTTGGTTCACGAAGCGCTATCTCCACAAGGGCGGGTCGGTCGTCTGGTGCGAGGTCAGCACGTCGCTGCGGCGCGATGCCTCTGGCAAACCGCTCTACTTCATGACCTCGATGCTGGACATCACCGCCCGCACGGCCACGGAGGCAGCCCTTCTCGAGAGCGAGGTTCGCTATCGCGCGCTCTTCGACGGCATGCTGGAGGGGATCGTCTATTGCCTGATCATCTTCGACGAGGATGGCGACCCCATCGACTTCCGCGCCCTCGACGTGAACCCCGTCTTCTCCCGCCTCACCGGCCTGGAGGGGGTCACCGGCAAGCGGCTCCTCGAGGTGCTGCCGACGATCCGGGACGACAGCCCGGAGCTCTTCGCGGCCCTCAGGCGGGTCGCCCGCGGAGGACCGTCCGAGGAGTTCGAGTTCGACTTCAAGCCGCTTGGCCGGTGGCTACGAATCTCGGCATTCTGTCCGGCGCCCGACCACCTGGTCGCGGTCTTCGAGGACATCACCACGCGCAAGCTGGCGGAGGAGGCCTCGGAGGCGAACGCCCGCCTGGTCGTCGAGTCGCAGCGGGCGGCGGCGATCGGCTCCTACCGGACCGACTTCGTGATGGGGCGCTGGTGGTCCTCCGAGGTGCTCGACGAGCTGTTCGGGATCGACGCGTCCTTCGACCGGACCATCGCCAGCTGGCTCGAGCTCATCCACCCCGACGATCGCGAGGGGATGGAGCGCTACCTGACCGAGGAGGTCATTGGACGCGGGCTGCCGTTCGACCACGAGTACCGGGTCGTCCGCCGGGCCGACGGGGCGATCCGCTGGGTGAATGGCCTCGGCGAGGTGGCACTTGCCGAGGACGGGTCGGCGCTCACCCTGATCGGGACGATCCAGGATGTCACGGAGCGCAGGCATGCGCAGGATCTCCTGCTTGGGGCCAGCCGGCGGCTCTCGATGGCGCTCCAGGTCGCCAAGGCCGGGATCTGGGACTGGAACACGGTCAGCGGGCAGATCACCTGGACGCCGGAGATGTACCCCCTCTTCGGGCTGGACCCCGTGACCTCCGAGGCCTCGTTCGACTCCTGGCGAAGCGCCCTCCACCCGGACGACCGGGTGCAGGCCGAGAACCGCACCGCGGAGGCGCTGGCCAGCCACTCGATCCTCGACAGCGACTACCGCGTGGTGTTCCCGGACGGTCAGGTTCGCTGGATCAACGCCATCGGCGAGGGCACCTATGACGCGCAGGGCGAACCCGTCCGGATGGTCGGGGTGTGCCAGGACATCACGCAACGCAAGCAGTCCGAGGGGGAGATCCGGCGTCTCAACGAGTCCCTGGAGCGGCGCGTGGAGAGGCGCACCGCGCAGCTCACCGCGGCCAACGAGGAGCTCGAGGCGTTCAGCTACTCCGTGTCCCACGATCTGCGTGCGCCGCTCCGGCACGTCAGCGGCTACGTGAACCTGCTCAAAAGGCGCATGCCCGAATCGATCCCGGAGAAGAGCCGGCACTACCTCGAGGCCATCACCGATGCCGTGCATACGATGGACGCGCTGATCGAGAACCTGCTGCAGTTCTCGCGCTCCAGCCGTGTCGAGCCGCAGCGGAGCGACGTCGACATGGACGGTCTGGCCCGAGCGACCCTCGAGCGCCTGCTGGAGATGGAGCCGGACCGGTCCATCGAGTGCATCGTCGCGTCGCTGCCGGTGGTCCGCGGCGACCCCGCCATGCTTCAGCAAGTCTGGGTGAACCTCCTGGGCAACGCCATGAAGTTCACCGGGCCACGGGCCCGGGCCGTGATCGAGATCGGAGCCCGCGACGCGGACCAGGAGACGGTCTTCTTCGTTCGCGACAACGGCGTCGGGTTCGACATGCAGCACGCCGACAAACTGTTCGGCGTCTTCCAGCAGCTGCACGCGGCGGACGAATTCGATGGGACCGGTATCGGCCTGGCCAACGTGCGCCGGATCATCACGCGACACGGCGGGCGAACCTGGGCCGAGGCGAAGCCGGACGAGGGGGCGACACTCTTCTTCAGCCTGCCCCAACATGGCGCGTCGCCCGTGGCTGAGCCCCGGACCATTCCCCCCGGTCGAGAACGACCCCGCGACGCCGAGCTGACGCTCGGGGCGCCCTCGGACCGCAACCCGGCCCGGCTCTCGACGACATCGAGGATGGCCTCGGCGGCAGCGAGGAGCGGGTGGACAGGGGCGGTGGCGGCGCGGCGTCACACGCGGCGGCACGCGCATTGAGCGGTGAGCGCGGGTCCGCTAGCATGCGGGTCTCCCGAGCGGGAGTAACTCAGTTGGCAGAGTGTCAGCTTCCCGGCGCGAAGGCCTACGCGCGGGCGAAGCGGGCGCAGGTGGCGCTCATCCGCGAGTGGGCACGGCGCCTGCGGGGCACCGGAATCGTCGCCAATGCCATGCACCCCGGCTGGGCGAACACGCCCGGCCTCGAGGCCTCGCTGCCGGGCTTCGCGGACCTCGTGGGCGGCCAGCTGCGGACCGCCGCGGAGGGTGTGGACACGATCCTGTGGTTGGCGGCGGCGCCGGAGGCCCGGGCGACCACGGGGCGGCTGTTGCTGGACCGCCGGGCGCGGCCGTTCGACCGGATTCCGGCAACGCGGCTGTCCGCCGCGGAGCGGGTGGCGCTGTGAGACGCGGTGGTGGAGATGACCGGGGAGGCTCCGGCGCCGCTGGGGTGAGACCGGGCTGACGAGCCCCGCCGCGGTGGTCGGTGCAGGCTGCCGCCACAGGAAATTGGTGCGCGACTACCATGGTCGGGCCATGGCAACCATCCTGATCACCGGGGGCGGACGCGGCCTGGGACGGGCCACCGCGGACAAGCTCGCTGCCGCCGGCCACCACGTGCTGCTGACGGCCCGGACGCCATCGGCCGCCGAGACCGCGGCGCTGGAGATCCGGCAGCGTCATCCCGGCGCGCTCGTGGAGCCCCGTGCCGTGGACCTCGCCTCGCTGTCCGGCGTGCGGGCGTTCGCAACCGCCCAGCTGAAGCTCGATGGGCCGATCGACGTCCTGTTCCACGTCGCCGGCATCATGCAGCAGAGCCCCACCCGCAGGCTCACGGCGGATGGCTTCGAGGAGACGCTGGCCGTCAACGTCCTGGCGCCCTACGTCTTGACGGGGCTCCTGCTGCCCGCGCTCGAGCGATCCGCCGCTGCCCGGGTGATCTGGGTCAGCTCGCGGCTGCACCTGCCGGACTCGCGCGGCGTGCCCGTTGACTTCGACTTCGACGATCCGCAGCTGGAACGCGGCTACCACCCCGAGCGCGCCTACAAGAACTCCAAGCTTGCGGTGCTATGGCTGGCCTACGAGCTCCAGCGCCGCCTGCCTCCCCGACCGATCACCTCGAATGCCGTGTGCCCGGGCTTCGTGCCCACGACCGCGGCCGCCAGCGCCCACGGCCTCAAGCGGCGGTTCATGCAGGTCGTGCTGCCCCACATGCCCTTCGCCACGTCGGTGGATGCCGCGGCGGAGGCGCTCGCCTTCATGGCCGCCGACCCGTCCATCGAGGGTGTCGGGGGCCGGTTCTTCGGCGAATGCCGGCCTATCGACTCCAGCCCCGAGTCGCACGACATCGCCAGTGCTCGCCGGTTCTGGGAACTGGCCTCGGCCCTCACCGGCCTCGACCCGCTGGCCGATCCCGGAACGGGGAGCTGATGCGCGGAGGACGGGTCGTCCCGTGGTGACCGACGGCGCTGGCGGGGCCGCGGCCCGATTCCCGACCGTCACCGGCCGCTCGCTGCTGGGCGCGGAGCTGGCCCTCCCGCACGACTTCCCGGCCGAACGGACGCTGGCCGTGGTGGCGTTCCGGCAGTGGCACCAGGCCCGGGTGGACCGCTGGATCGCCTGCGCGGTGGCCGATGGGGTGCCGCCCACACCGCGGGGCCTCACGGGCGTCGTGCCGGCTGCCGTCGTGGAGCTGCCCGTCCTCGCCACCGGGTGGCGGCCCGTGCGGCGCTTCATCGATGGCGGCATGACGGCGGGCATCGGCGACCCGGACGTCCTGGCCCGCACGATCACGATCTACACAGACGTGGGCGGGTTCCAGCGGTCCCTCGCCATCCGGGGCGGCGAGGAGGTCCACGCGCTGGTCGTGACCCGCGACGGCACCATCCTCGCCCGTGCCGCCGGAGATCCGGTGGACCGCGAATGGGTCGGCATCCTGGCCGCGCTGCGGGGCGGATGAGGCGGCTTTCGCGCGGATTGGCGCGCGGGCGGCCCCTGGCTACAATGTGGTCCTCCCGAGCGGGAGTAACTCAGTTGGCAGAGTGTCAGCTTCCCAAGCTGAATGTCGCGGGTTCGAACCCCGTCTCCCGCTCCAGTTCCTTCGTCCCGCCGCGTGGGTCGGAGCGTCGCCAGGACATCCGGCTTCGCAGTCACCACCCACCTATCGATCGAGCATGTTCCGAGCGTGCCAGGTCCTGCCGCGGCCCTGAGGATCACCAGGACCGACACCGGGCCGGGCGCCGTCTCGGGACGATTGGACGGGCGGCGCCCAGTCACCGGCCCAGGCCCGTCCCGTCACCGTGGTCGAGAGCGAGCCACTGCCCCGGACGCGTTCGGGGATTCTCCCGCGCCGGTTGCACCATCGTCCGATCAGCCCACCCGCCGGAAGGCGAGGACACGCGGCAGCTCCCCCAGGGACAGCTCGTCCCCGTCGACGGTCGCGTGGAGCACCTGGCCGTCCAGACGCAGGGTCTCGGGACCATCGGCGCTCCAGCGTTGTTCACGCGACTCGCCAGTCGCGGACGTGGCGACGGCGAGACCGCCGGCCCGGAGCTCGTAGGTGATTCGCGCCAGGTCGCTGCGCCAGGTCCCGAGGATCGCCTGCCCGATGGGCTCGACCGGCGCCTTGGCGGCGGCTCCAGCAGCAAGGCCGGCGGCCGTCACGGTTGCCCCGCCGCCCGTCATGACGTCCGCCTGGTGAAGCATGGCCCGCGCCTGGGCGGCCTGCTCAGGGTCAGCCGATCCGGCGGCCCGCTCGAGGGCCGCCCGCACGATGGCCGGGACCTGCGGGGGCGGAGCGTCGGCGACCTTCTCGAGGTTGACGATCCGGTCCGAGTCTCCCAGCAGGTAGACGCGGACGACGCCGTCCTCCGGGGCGGCCTTCCACTGCTCCTCGGACACGGTGAAGCTGCGGTCGCCCACCAGGAGGTAGTACTCGTACTCGTTGCCCGGGCTGTAGTGCGTCGAGCCGTCGTCGAGGCTGTCGCGACGGTCACGACGCTCACGCCCGAACGGTCCCTCGATCATCGTCACCGTGCCGGCAGCGACGGCCGCGGCCTTCGCCTTCGACCCCTGGATCCCAGCGAAGTACGCCACGACGAGACCGACGGCGAGC
Organism: Candidatus Limnocylindrales bacterium; assembly: GCA_038250545.1. Classification (GTDB taxonomy): domain Bacteria; phylum Chloroflexota; class Limnocylindria; order Limnocylindrales; family CSP1-4; genus CAIXZV01. The sequence continues at coordinate 6,150 of JBBSCF010000033.1, forward strand.
AGGGCGACCCCGACGAGGAGGGTCTCGAGCCGGCTGCCCGGCGCCCGGCCGGTGATCGCTCCAACGACGACCAGGACGCCGAAACCCGCGACGGCCACCCCGGCGAGCAGCGCGTTCCGGCGATCCGAGGCTGCCTCGTGCCGGTAGAGGGCCGCCTGGTCCGGCGTGAGGTGTCCGGATCGGTTCGCGTCGAGCGCTGCGCCGGGAAACGGATCTTGCGGCATGGGGCGCTCCTGCAGTGGGGCGGCGAGCGTAGCCGGTCCTGTCACCGGGCGTCCGGGAACCGGGCGGCGGCCCGGTCACCACATCTCGGGCCCAAGGACCCTACCCCGCCCGCACCCGCCCGCTAACGATCGATGCAATCGCGACGCGTTCTACGAACGGGAGACACGGTGACCGATCGCAAGCGGATGACCCTGCCGGCATTGATCGAGAAGCGGACCCAGGGGGTCCCGATCACGTGGCTGACCTGCTATGACTACCCGACGGCCTACCTGCAGGACCAGGCCGGCATCGACATGATCCTCGTGGGCGACAGCCTGGGCATGACGATGCTGGGTTACGACTCCACCCTGCCGGTGACGATGGACGACATGATCCGCCACACGGCGGCGGTGCGGCGCGGGGCGCCCAACGCGTGGGTCGTGGGCGACATGCCGTACATGAGCTACCAGCCCAGCGTGGAGACGGCGATCCGCAACGCGGGCCGGTTCATGGCCGAGACGGGCTGCGACGCGGTCAAGCTTGAGGGCGGCGTCGAGATGGCCGACCGGATCGCGGGCATCGCCCGGGCCGGGATCCCGGTCATCGGGCACCTGGGGCTCACCCCGCAGAGCGCGAGCGCGCTGGGGGGCTTCCGGCTCCAGGGCAAGAGTGCGGCGCAGGCGAAGAAGATCGTGGACGACGCGCGCCTGCTCGAGGAGGCGGGCGCGTTCTGCATCCTGCTGGAGCTGGTCCCGGACCGCGTGTGCCGGCTGATCACCGAGCGCGCCCTGGGCGCGATCATCATGAGCCTGGGCTCGGGACCCGATGCCCACGGGCAGCTCCTCATCTACCACGACGCCTTCGGGCTGTACCCCAAGTTCACGCCCCGGATGGCCAAGGTGTTCGCGGACGCCGGCGCCGTGATCCGCGAGGGCCTGGCGGCCTACGTGAGCGAGGTCACGGACCGGACCTTCCCCGCCCCCGCGAACTGGTTCGGCATGAAGGACGACGAGTTCGACGAGCTGGTCGCGCTGCTCGGCTGAGCAGGCGCTCGACGCGTCCCCACGCACACGAGGAGACAGCGGTGACCATGACGGCACCCACGAGCTCGGTGGCCGGCCTCCGTGACCGGCTCGCGATCCCGGCCGACCGCCTGGACGAGCTCAACGCGTTCCTGCTCGACCCGGACGCCCGGATCGTCAACGACTTGCTGGCGGTGGTGGCCCGCTACGGCACCCCGGAGGAGATCAACCGGAAGGCGCGGGAGGCGGGCGAGCTGCCGGCGCTCCTCGACCGGGTGCGCGAGACGCGCCCCGAGTATCTCGCCGACCTCGAGTGGCTCGAGGAGCAGCGCGAGCGCGGTGCGTTCGTGAGCGTCGCCGACTTCCGCCGGGGCGTCGTCGGCGACCGCGCCGACTCGATGGCCTTCCGCGACGACATGGCGGTGACGCTGGAGGTCAACTCGCTGCAGTACTTCCCGTGGGTGATCGCCGCGGCCCACCGGGCGATCGCGGACCGGTCGCTGATGCCCGGGCGCTGGATCCGGGTCCGCAAGATGGCCGAGCAGGAGGCGGACGGCGACCTGCCGGCGGTGTCGGCGGCGATGAAGATCATCGGCGCCAGCGTCGTCGAGACCCTCGACACGAAGGGCACCGACGGCTCCAACGTCCACCTCGACGGCCCGGCGACGATCACCGGCTACTTTGGCGGTGTCGGGCAGCCCAACGATCACCCGCTGCTCTGGGTTGACGAGTTCCTCCACTACTACACGGCGTACGGCGTGCAGCAGGTGCTCAACCTGAACCCCGGGACCGTGCTCGCCGGCTACCTGCTCCACCGGCTGGGCGTGGATATCGAGTTCAAGATCTCGGTGTTCATGGGCAACGACAACCCGTTCGCCGGCCTGTGGACGCTGCTGGGCGCCAAGCTGTTTGCCCGCGAGGACGGCACGACCCCCCTGGTGGGCTTCAACTGGAGCAACTCGGTCGACAACCAGACCCTCGAGATCGCGGCCCAGGTGCGGCGGGCGCTGGGCTTCGAGCAGGCCGTCCGGTTCGAGCATCACATCACCGAGACCCAGAAGAGCATCGTGCGCCAGCCGTACGACCGACGCGCGGAACTCCTCGAGCTCGCGGGCCACGTGCCCAACATCTCGGCCAAGCACGAGGGCGGCGATCCCGCGGTCGACGCCGCGCGTCCTCATCCCTCGGACATCCTGGACTACTTCCGGGACAAGGCCGAGATCATCGCCAGCGGCGAGTGGGACGCCCTCGCGGACGACTTCACCGACAAGCTCGACGCCACCAACCACACGGCTCGGGCGCTGACGGAGCACGGCCTCAGCTTCGTCGCGGCGCGCCACCTGCACCGCTGACCGCCCCGGGCGGGCAGCCCTGCCGATTCATCCGGACGACCAGCGCTCGTAGCGGACCAGCTCGTCCAGTGGCTTGCGCTGCTCGTGGCGGGGCGACGGCACCCCGCCATCGGCCGGGTAGCCCAGCGGCGTGAACAGCATGGGCTCGCCCTCCTCGGGCACCCCCAGGACCTCGCGGGCGGCAGCCGGGTCGAAGGACGCGATCCAGCAGGTGCCGAGACCGAGGTCGGCCGCCGCGAGGATCATGTGGTCCATGACGATGGCGGCGTCGACGTCGGCGTGGCTGCGCCCGTCGTACATCGTGCGCCGCCAGGCCTCCTCGCGGACCGCGCACACGCACAGGACCAGCGGCGCCTGGGCGAACCAGTCGCGGTCGTAGATGCGCCGCAGCTCCGCCTCGCGGCCGGCCGTGTGGACCACGATGACCCGGAACGGCTGCCGGTTGGCCGCGGTCGGGGCGACGCGGCCCGCCTGCAGCACCGTGGTGAGCGCGGCATCCGGCACGGGATCCGGGCGGTACGAGCGCACGCTGTAGCGCCGCCGGGCGAGGTCGAGGAAGGTCATCGCGAGTCTCCGGACACGGGATCTGCCACCGGGAACGCCCGTCCAGTATGGATGGCATCGCCCGAGCGCACGGCCGTCGCACACCAGGCGCCAGGCGGCCCGCCCAGCGCCTGGCTTCGTGCCGGGGTCCGGATCTTCCGGCCATACGGCACTCGTCGCTGCTGATGGCATGGACATGCTATTGGCATATGAATGTCATCGAGTCCGACCACGCACATCCTCACCATCACCACGACGACCATCGGGGCTGGGTCCGGGACGGGGGCCGCCGGGGTCGGTGGCTCGAGCCGTTCCTGCTGCGGCTGATGGCCGAGGGCGAGGTGCATGGCGCCGCGCTCATCGCGCGGCTCGATGCGCTCTGCCTGGCCCCCGACGGGGTCGATGTCGGGATGGCGTACCGCGCGCTCCGGGAGTTCGAGACCGAGGGTCTCGTGGAGTCGGCCTGGGTGACGGACGACGGACCGACGCGGCGAACGTACCGGCTGACGCTCGAGGGCCGGCGGGCCCTCGACGAATGGATCTCGGTGATGCGGGAGCGGGCACGGCTGATCGACGCCTTCCTCGAGGGGGTCGAGGGGCCGCCCGGTCGCCAAGGAGGTTGAGATGAGCTGCTGGCATGGTCCGCACGGGTGTGGCCCCTATCCGCCGGAGGCGAATTGGCGGGGCTGGAGCGATCCGGGCGACTGGTTCGACGACGCCGACTGGCAGATGCCCCGCCGTGGGCGCCGGCCGCGGCAGCCCGACGCCGAGGTGCACGCCGCCGACCTCGAGGCACGCCTCGAGGAGTTGGGCCAGATGATCCGCCGGATCGAGACCGAGCTGGCGGTGCTCCGCAAGTCCAGCGAGTGCGACCTCGGGACCTAGCCGCGCATGGGGGCCGTCGCGAAGGATCGTCCGTCGCCGACGATCCTTCGCCCAGACCACCGGATCGTCTCCGGAGGAGCCGTGATGACGCTGACCACCGTCTCGCATGCCCACCACCACCTGCTCTGGCACCATGTCAACCTGCTCAACGATCTTGCCGACCGCCTGAGCTGCGACTGCCTCGACACGGCAGGGCTCGAAGGCCAGGTGCCCCTGCTGCGTGAGGTTCACGATGGCCTGACGGGCCACCTGATCCCCCACATGGAGACGGTCGAGGCAGCGGTCTTCCCGACCCTCGAGCGGCTCGCCGCCGCGCAAGGTTCCACGGTCCCGATGGTTGCTGAGCACCGCGAGATCCGCCGACTCCTGGGGAAGCTCGGGTCGTTCATGGACGACCTGCCCGTGCACGTCGATCGGGCGGCGGTGCTGGCCCTGCGACGAATCCTCCTGCGCCTCCACGCGCTCCTCAAGGCGCACCTGGCCGAGGAGGAGCTGTACATCCCGATCCTGGAAGACCGCCTGACGCCGGTCGAGGAGGCCGCGCTCGCGCGAGCGCTCGACCACCAGGCCGTCGAACCGCTGTAGCCGTGTCCGTCCGCGCGGTCGGCGTGTCGCTTGCGCTCGCCGCGATGTTGCTCGGCTCCGCGACAGCCGCCCCGCCGACCCGAGCCGGGGATCCGACGGTCCGCGCGGACTACGAGGTCCGGCGTGCCACGAGCTCCAGCATGTGGAAGTGATGCGGCTCACCGAGGGCGGTCTGCCCGTCCTCCTCGCGGTCCACCCAGTGCTCGATCTCGAACCCGGCCAGGCTGGCCCGGGTGGCGTCCGGGGAGAGGTGCGTCATCGCCGGGTTGCCCGCGTCGGCGTCGCGGTCGCCGAACAGCATGGCCGCCACGCGGCCGCCCACCGGGAGCGCGACCAGGATCCGTCCCCAGGTGCGTGCGAACGCCTCCGGCGTGATGAACGGGAGGCTGAGGTTCGCGTTGACGAGGTCGCAGGGCGGGATCTCGACGTCCGAGAGGTCGGCGATCCGTGTCTCCAGCCGCGGGCGATGCTCGGGAGGCGTGGCCGCCTCGAGCCGCTCGATCGCCCCCGGCTCGCGGTCCACGGCGAGCACGCGCCAGCCCGCGCGCAGGAGCTCGCGTGTGTCGCGGCCCGCGCCGCAGCCCAGGTCCACGGCGAAGCGGCCCTGCGATCCGGCTGCCGGGCTGGTCCCGGTGCCGACGCCGGGCGTCTCGGGCGTCTCGGGCGTGCCACCGCCGGCCTCCGCGGCAAACCGTCCGATCGCCAGGCGGACCGTCTCCCATGCGGGCCGGTCCACCGTGACCTCGTAGTAGCGTGCCCAGTACTCGGCGTCGATCATGCGGTGCTCCTCGTGGGGTGGTCAGCCGATCGCGCCGTCAGTGGAGCCGGTCCACGAGATCCGTGATCCGACCCGCGGCACAGGCCAGCGCCGCCTCGTCCGCGTCGACGAGGTCCGTGATCACCGGCCGCAGGCCGGCCGCCGAGATCCGCTCGTAGGCCCCGCGGCCCATGCCGCGCGCGACCAGGATCTCGCAATCGGAGACGGGAGCGATCATCTCGTCGTGGCGTGCGTGCGCCGCCGGTCCGTCGTGCGAGCCGTCGTCGTCGCCGTGCCGCGCGCCATCCACGTGGGGGGCCGATTTCTGGCGGAGCTCGCGCTGGACGATGGCACCGTCCTCGACGGTGATGGCGACGTAGCCGCGGGCGCGCCCGAAATGGGCGCTGATCGTTGCGCCGTCGTCGGTGACGAGGGCGATCTTCATCGTGTTCTCCAGGGTGGTCGGACGGCCAAGATTAGGATGCCACTAGCATATCCATGGCGGCAGCATCCACGCCATCGGCCGCCGTCCCCGCGACCCCCCTCGGCCCGTCCCCGCGCCCCGATACCATCTGGCGTGCGTCCGGTTGCGCCGGCGTCCCCGACCGACCTCGCGCACTGGAGCGGGCCAATCGGCACGCCATCCGGCGAGACCATCGACACGCTGTCCGACCCGAACCCGCTGGGCCTGGGCATCGTCCACGAGGGCCTCGACAGCCTGGGCCTCGACATCACCGTCAACGGCTACCACGAGGGCCAGTGGTGTGACGTCCCGGGCGTGAAGCTCAACTGCCCCACGCTGGGCGCGAACAAGCCGTGGGACACGATCCTCGTGGACCCGGCCCGCCTGGAGCTGACCTGCAACGAGGTCAGCCCGGACAGCGCCGAGGAGCGGATCACGGTCAACGTGACCGGGCTGCTCGAGGAGGCGCGCGAGGCGCCCGCGGGCGGCTGATGAGGGCCGTCGCCGCGGGATCCTCAGTCGACCCCGGGGGGACACGCTCAGGGCCGGGCGATGTCCGGCACGGGACGCTTGAGCCACCGGGCGAGATCCTTGAGCGCGTAGACCTCGCTCCAGGACACCGGCGGCTCGCCCACGACCCTGGACGCGGCCGCGACGCGCAGGGCCACAAGCAGCAGCCAGTCACGCACCGCGACCGACTCGCCCTCGGGCACCTTGCCGAGCACCTTCACGCCGCGCTTGGCCAGGTCCTCGGGTGATCGTCCGGATGCCCGGTACGCCGACCAGAGCATGTCGAGGTTCTCCGCCACCGCGTCGGTCAGCGCCGCGCCCGTCGTCCCATCGCCGAAGCTGGCCCGACCGTGCTCGATCTCCTCCCGGAAGCACCGGAACTGCGCCTCGTTTGCCACGTCACCGGCCGTGGCGACGATGGTGTAGGCGGCGAACGGCAGCTTGAGGAGCACTTCCCACTGGTCGCCTGAGAGATCGGCCGAATCACCCATCGTCGAGAGCATAGACGATCGTCGTGGGCTGGGACGATGGCCGATTGGGCCCTGCCCGTCGCTCGCCGCGTTCGATCGTCACGTTCGCCCCGTGGGAGGTGGCTCAAGCCCCCGGACGCGCGACGGACGCGCGACCCGGGGACGCATAATCGCTGACGAAGCCACGTTGCTCACACTGGCCGCCACGAGGTTCGATTGCCATGGCGAGACAGGGTCCGACGATCGCAGAGGCCGCGCTGGAGCTGATCCGCGCGCGGGGTCCAATGACGCTGGACGAGCTCGTCCCGCCGCTCGTGGAGGCGGGACGCACGAGGGCGAAGAACCCGCGGAGCGCCGTCAGCAGCGCGATCGGCCATCGCGCCGAGCTCATCGAGCGCCTCGACGGGCGCTGGTGCTCGCTCGTGGACCAGCTGGACGGGGCGGTCTTCACGGTACGCCTCACGGCGCTCGAGCGGCAGGAGGGGTTCGTCATCGTGCGGGACGATCTCGACCTCGTCGAGCGGCTGGCGCTGCGCTCGCGCCCCTTCACGGGCGGCGGTGACGTCCATCTCGACTACCTGGGCGACTACTTCGAGCTCCCCCGGCGCCTGGAGGAGGTCGAGGGCGCCGACATCGGGGCGCTGCTGGACGCGGACACGGCGGACACCCTGCTCGCGTTCCTCGACGAGCTGGGCGTGCCGCCCGGAGACGACGAGGAGCACCTCCGCGAGCTGCTGTGGGACACGCGCTACACCCGGCTGCTGCACGGGCCGTCGGGCTGGCTCCCGACCCTGGGCCCGCACCAGCTGTTGGGCATCCGGCTGACGGCCGGCACCCTGGAGACGATGGCGGTGGACCGCAAGGCCGTCGCCGGGCTGCACGTGGAGGCCGCCGGCAACCGCGTGGCACGGCTGGCGCAGCGGGTGATCGGACCCGATGCCAGCTGGTTCGGGGCCCCGGTCATCCCGCTGGAGGACCTGCTCGAGATCGTGGCCACCGAGACCCCCGAGCTGCTCCGCCGGCCCCTGCCGCCGTTCAGCGAGGTCGCGCGGCGCGGCGGCCTCGAGGTCGTGGACGGGCTCGTGGGCCACCCAGGCACGGACTGGGATGCGGTGCGCTGGGCGGAGTCGCCGGATCCTGAGGATGCGTGGGGCTACGAGCCGCCCGACATCGTCCACTGAGGTCCCGCTCGGCCCGGCTCGACCGGGTCGGGCACCCCTCAGGTGGCGGGGCTGTCACCCACGAAGTGCCGCAGGCTGCCGCGCCAGAGCGCCCGGCCGTGGAACGAGACCCCGGGCGCGATCGCCCGCAGCCCGCCGTACCAGATCAGCGTCTTGAGGAGCGGCGTCACCTGCGAGCCATATCCCTCCATGCAGGCCTCCGGCCGGACGCCCGGCCACGAGTAGCAGGAGACCACCGTCCGCCGCTCGCTCGTGGGGATCCCCGGCGGGAGGCGGTCCCAGGCCGGGTCGTCGGGGCCGAACTCCCACTGGTCGAGGTTCCCCTGGGGGATCCCCTCGATGCCGCGGACGACGGGCGGATCATCGGCGAGCAGGTAGGGGTCGACGGCGAGGTCGCAGATCACCGCGTGGTCGGGCAGGAAACCCACCCAGGCATTCGGGAACAGGGGCCGGGACGTGTCGCGGCGCGCCGTCGCGTCGACCAGGATGTCGGTCAGGGCAAAGCGGTGTCGAAAGTAGGCCTCGTGGCCGGCCAGGTTCTGCTCGACGACGATGACCTCGACGCCCGGCAGCCCCTCGCGGATGAAGCGCTCGTTGCGCGCCTCGTCGCCGGCCTTGGCGGCCCACTCGATGGCGTGCTTGCCCACGCCGCCGGCGCCGAGGACGGTGACGCTGACCGCCGGGCGTGTCGGCGAGAAGAGGGGCGACCAGCGGCGCTCTAGGGCCTCGAAGGCGGTGGCGAGCCCGTTGCGGGCCACCTCGCGCAGGTTCTGGACGAGGCGCCGCCCATCGTCGCCGGTGACCATGTCCAGGGCGACCGCCTCGATGCCGAGGTCACGCAGCAGATCCACGCGCTCCGGTCGCGTGTTGAAGTGGAGCATCGAGACCAGGATTGCGCCGCGCCGCAGCAGCTCGTACCGCCCCTCCGGCGCGCGCAGCACCACCACCACGTCCTGGCGGTACGCCGTCGCCTCGTCGACGATGTGGACCCGGGGCGACAGGTCCGCGTAGGCAGCGTCCGGGTAGCCCATGCCGAGCCCGCTCCCCGCCTCGACGAACACGTCGACGTCCATGGCAGCGAGCTGGCCGACCAGCGGCGGCAGGAACGCGCGACGCTCCCCGGGCTCGTTGTACATGCGCGGGAAGCCGATGGTGAGCCCGGAGTCGTTGGTCATCTCTGCCTCGTGTCGTCCGGCCGGGTGGCCATCGCGGGCGCGTCCCACGCTGGAACGGCACCGGACCGACAGTCCGCCAACCGATCGCCCACGTCAAGGCCCGCATGCCATGCTGTCGGTCCGGACGTTGGGGCTGAGTGGCCCGCATGGTGGGGCCCGGGGGGCAGTTGCCGGTTGCCGCACCGCCGCCCGACGCTCGAACCAGACCATGCGGACACACCGGGATAGCGGGCCGCGGGCCGTGGCGGCAGGAGGAGAACGGATGGACGAGGGACGGATCTCGGTCGGGTTCCCGCGGATGCACAAGGAACCGAGCGAACGGCGCGACTTCCTCCCGCCGCTGATCGGGCTACTGGCGGCGAATGGCGCCGAGGTGTTCTGCGAGACCGGGATCGGGTCCGGGATGGGCTACACGGACATGGACTACACCGCGGTCTCCCCCCGCGTCCACATCACGGACGAGGAGGAGTGCTACCGCGCCGACATCGTCGTGGTCCTGCGGGCCCCGGAGGGCAAGTACGAGCTGCTCCGCCGGGGAGCCGTCCTCGTGTCGATGCTCCACTTCTCCACGCGACCCGCGCGCGTCGCGATGCTGCGCGAGCTCGGCATCGACGCGGTCAGCCTCGATCTCATCGCGAACGAGACCGGTCGCCGGCTCGTCGAGAACCTGCGCAGCGTCGCGTGGAACGGCGTCGCGTCCGCGTTCGCGGCGCTCGAGCGGACGTGGCCAAACCTCGTCAACCCGAACCGCTCGACCGTCAAGGTCACGATCCTGGGCGCCGGGCGGGTCGGCCGCCACGCGGTGGAGTTCGCGACAAAGTACGGCGACGAGGGGCGCAACGAATCCTTCTCGCGGATCGGTCTGCCGGGCGTCGAGGTCGTCACCGCCGGTCGCAACCTCACCAGCGACGCGGGCTACCTGCGCAGCCGCCTGGCCGTCACGGACCTGCTCGTCGACGCCACGGCCCGCCGCGACCCGTCGAGGCCGGTCGTGCCCAACGCCTGGATCGGCGTCCTGCCCGAGCATGCCGTCATCTGCGACCTCGCGGTCGACCCCTACCTCCTCGACAACGACCCGCCCATCGTGCGCGGGATCGAGGGCATCCCGCAGGGCAACCTCGACCAGTGGGAGTTCGCGCCGGACGACCCGGCCTGGGACGCCCTGCCGGCGGGCGTCGCCACGAGCGAGCGGCGGACGGTGGTCTCCTGCTACTCGTGGCCGGGCGTGCGACCGGAGCCGTGCATGCACGTCTACGGGTCCCAACTGGCGCCGCTCCTGGAGCGCCTCGTCTCGGCCGATGGCCTCGAGGGCGTCCGCCCCGACGGGTCCTACTTCGAGCAGGCCATCGCGCGCGGGAGCCTCCGCCACTGGCGGGCGCCGGCCGGACCCGGGGCCGAGGTCGAGACGACCGGCGGCGGCTGATCGCAGGAGCGCTCCGGCCCGTCGCGTGAGGTCGCGTCAGCCCAGGCCCAGCGCCCCGCGGATGACCGCGGGCACCGCGGTGAAGTCCGGGGCGGTCGCGGTCGCCCCGGCCTCCAGCAGGTCGGCAGACGTGAGCGTGGAGGTGATGCCGAGGGCCGCGCAGCCCGCCCCGCGCGCCGCCAGCACGCCGTTCCGGGCGTCCTCGACCACGAGGCAGCGCGAGGCCGGGATCCCCAGCCGCGCGACCGCGACCAGGAACGTCTCCGGGTCCGGCTTCTTGAGGGTGACGTGTTCCGCGGACACGACCACGTCGAACGTCGCTTCCGGGATGCCGATGGCGGCGAGGTTCCCGTCCAGCTTCGGGCGATCGGAGCTCGTCGCGAGGGCCAGGCGCAGGCCGGCGGCGCGCGCCTCGGCGAGGAAGGCGTGGACGCCCGCGATCGGCTGGAGCGCGCCCGGGATCAGCTCCAGGTAGATCTCGTACGTGAGGGGCTTGTCGATCGCGAGGTCGGCGGTCACGCCGTGCGCGGCCGCTGCGCCGCTGATGAACCGGTCCTCACCCGCGCCCACGAACGGGAGGAAGTCCGCGCGGACGACCGGGATGCCGTAGCGGCGACGGAGCGCCTCACCGGCCGCCGCGGCGATGAACGGCTCCGAGTCGCACAGGACCCCGTCCATGTCGAAGATCAGGGCGTCGTACGCTCGTGCGGGCATGCCCGGACCGTAGCACGCGCGGGTCCGAGCAGGCGGTCGCGAACATCCGCGCGGCGATCCGGCCAGGCGTGCCGGCGGTCCTCCTTGCGAACCATGGGGTGCTGGTGTTCCATCGCACGCCGGAGCTGGCCGTGCTCGCGGGCGGCGTCGTGGAGGAGGCCGCCCAGGCGGCGATCAACGCGATGGTGGTCGGGGCGCCCGTGCTGATCCCGGAGACCCTGCGGGCCGCCGCCCTCCAGCGCGCGATGGCGTTCGAGGCCGGAGGCACGAGGACCACGTAGAGCGCCGCCTGTCCCGCCGCCCGCTGCGCGCGGTCAGGCTCCCAGCGCCTCCGCCAGCGCGGCGCGCAGCACCGGCAGGTCGGCGGGGCGCCCCGTCCAGACCTCGAAGCCGATGGCGGCCTGGTGGACCAGCATCTCGTTGCCGTGGACGGTGACCAGGCCACGCCGCGCGGCCTCGACGAGGAGCCCCGTCGGGCGCGACGCGATCACCACGTCCGCCACGAGCGCCCCGGGCCGCAGCGCGTCGAGGTCCACATCCGGCCGCTCGTCCGCGTCCAGCATGCCCACCGATGTCGCGTTGACCAGGATGTCGGTCCCGGGCGGCACGGCGAACGTCCCGGCCCACGACTCGCGTCCGGCCCGCGCCCGACCGAGCGACGCCACGGCGTCCACCAGCGAGCTGGCCCGCGCCTCGGACCGCGCGACGACCAGGACCTCGCCGGCGCCTGCGAACGCGAGCTCCACCGCCGCCGCGCGCGCCGCACCACCCGCGCCCAGCACCACCACCCGGGCACCCTCGATCGAACCGGCGCCCGCGACCGCTCGAGCGAGGCCCCGGCCGTCGGTGTTGTCGCCGACCAGCGCATCGCCGTCCCGGAACACGCAGTTCACCGCCCCGATCGCGGCGGCGGCGGGCGTCAGACGGTCCGCGAGCACCGCCGCCTCGAGCTTGAACGGCTTGGTGACGTTGAGGCCGTCGAAGCCCAGCGTCCGGGCCGCAGCCCAGGCGGCCGCGAAGACGTCCCGGGGTACGGCCATCGACACGTAGGTCCACGGCAGCCCGGCGGCGAGGAAGGCGGCGTTGAGCATCTCCTGGGTCGGGTTCCCGTCGACGATCTCGCCCAGGAGGCCGAAGAACCGGCGGTCGTGCAACTGCATGCCGTCCAGCATAGCCTCGTGCGCCTGCCCGAATCCGGGCTCGCCGCCGCCCCTCGGTCCCGGGGGGGCGTCACCGGCCCGCAACCCTGCGGGCACCCGCTTGACGCCGGATCGGGCGCGCCGTATCGTGCGGTCGTCCATACAAACGATTGAACCCGAAGCGCGTCGCGGCGAGAGGGACGGCCAGGCCCATGGCAGCGGACACGACGGAGGCGGGCGTGGTGCCCGCCGACCTGCTCGACGCCCATCGCTCGATGCTGCGGATCCGGCTCGTCGAGGAGGCCGTCCTCCGGATGCGTCTGGACGGCACCATCGTGGGCTCGGTGCACCTCGAGATCGGACAGGAGGCCATCGCGGTGGGCGTCGTCGGGGCGCGCGCCGGCAGCGGCGACCCGGTCTTCGCGACCTATCGCGGCCACGGCTGGGCCCTCGCCTGCGGCGTGACCGTCACGGAGCTGTTCGCCGAGCTGACCGGGCGGGTCGGAGGCCCCAACGACGGCCGGGGCGGCTCGGCGTACTTCTCGGCCCCGGACGTGGGCTTCATGGGCGAGAACTCCATCGTTGGCGGAGGCGTGCCGATCGCGGTGGGCGCCGCGCTGGCGGGCCGGTTCGACGGCACCAACCGCGTCGCGATCACGGTCTTCGGCGACGGGGCCACGAACCAGGGCGGCGTCGGGGAATCGCTCAACCTGGCCGCCGCCATGCGCCTGCCGGTCCTGTTCGTGTGCGAGAACAACCGCTACTCGGAGCTGACCCGGATCGCCGACATGGTCGGCAACCCGGACCTCGCCGCGCGCGCGGCCGCCTACGGGATGCCGGGGATCCACGTGGATGGCAACGACGTGCTCGCGGTCCGAGCCCTGGCCGGTGAGGCCATCGAGCGGGCGCGCGCCGGGGGCGGACCCACCTTCATCGAGGCGCACACCCAGCGCCTGACCGGGCACTACATCGGCGACACCGAGGCCTACCGGGAGCCGGGCGAGCTGGACGCCGCGCGCGCCGACGAGCCGCTGGAGCGGATCCGCCGCACCCTGACCGAGGCCGGCTGGGACGAGGCCGCGATCGCGGCCCTCGAGGCGCCCGTCCGCGACGAGGTCGAGCGCGCGGAACGCGAGGTCATGGGACGGCCCTCGGTGGATCCCGCCGGCGTCGCGGAGCATCTCTATGGTTGAGGCCGCCGACACCTCTACGCTCACCTACGCCCGGGCGATCAACGCCGCGCTGGACCGGGCGCTGACGGAGATGCCCGAGACGCTGCTCTACGGCGAGGACGTCGCGCTCCCCGGCGGCGTGTTCGGGGTCACCAAGGGCCTCCGGGAGCGGCATGGCGACCGGGTCTTCGACACGCCGATCAGCGAGACGGCGATGCTGGGCGCCGCCGTGGGCGCCGCGCTCATGGGCCGCCGGCCGATCGTCGAGATCATGTGGGCGGACTTCAGCCTCGTCGCCTTCGACCAGATCGTGAACCAGGCGGCCAACGTCCGGTACGTCTCGGGCGGCCGGCTGACCGCCCCGCTCACGATCCGCACGCAGCAGGGAATCCTGCCGGGCTCCTGCGCCCAGCACTCGCAGAGCCTCGAAGCCCTCTTCGCCCACGTCCCCGGGCTGCGCGTCGCGATGCCGGCGGACCCGGGCCAGGCCTACGCGCTGCTGCTCGCCGCCATCGCCACGGACGACCCGGCGATCGTGATCGAGCACCGAGGCTTCTACCACGCGCTCTCGGGCGAGGTGAAGCTCGGCGCGCCCATCGAGCCCGTGGGCGGAGCCCGCACCATGCGCGCCGGCACCGCCGCGACGATCGTCGCCTGGGGACCGATGGTGCACACCGCGCTGGAGGCCGCCGCGAGCCTCGCGGAGGAAGGCATTGAGACCGAGGTGATCGACCCGCGCTGGATCGCCCCGTTCGACACGGCGACGGTGGTGCTGAGCGTCGAGCGGACGGGCCGGCTCGTGATCGCCCACCAGGCCAACATCACCGGTGGGTTCGGCGCGGAGGTCGCGGCACGGATCGCCCGCGAGGCCTTCTGGTCGCTCGACGCGCCGATCGAGCGGGTCGGCGTCCCCGATACGCGGATCCCGGCCGCCCCCATCCTCCAGCAGGCACTGCTCCCGGGCGCCGACGCCATCGCGGCCGCGGTCCGGCGCGCCGTCAACGCCTGACGGACCGGACCATGCCCCGCGCCCGCCCGCAGAGCACCTCGAACGGCGAAGGACCCTCGCACGCCCCTCGTCGGTCAGCGCCCGACGGGGGGCCGCGGCCGCCTACGCTGCGCGATGTCGCGGCCATCGCCGGTGTTGACGTGAGCCTCGTCTCGCGGGTCGTCAACCGTGATGCCTCGCTGTCCATCCTGCCCACGACCCGAGCCCGGATCGAGGCCGCGATCGAGCAGACGGGCTACCGGCCCAACGTCCAGGCGCGTGGCCTGCGGACGCAGCGGACGTTCACGCTCGGGTTCCTGCTCCCCGAGATCTGGAGCCCCATCTACGACCCCATCGTCATCTCGGCGATGCGGCGGGCGGCCGAGAGTGGCTACCTCATCGTCCTCGGCAGCAGCATCGAGAAGCAGTTCTCGGACCGCGCCTTCGAGGGCCTGGTCCTGGAGCGGCGCGTCGACGGGCTGATCGTCGCCTCGGGCGAGCTGTCCGATATCGGCATCCAGGCCATCGGGACGGGAACTGCCCCGATCGTGTTCGTGAACCGCCGTGTCCCGGGCGTCGTGGGCAGCGCGGTCGTGGACGATGCCGCCGGAGCCGCGCTGGCCACCAACCACCTGATCGCGCTCGGCCACCGCAGGCTCGCCCACCTCGGCGGGCCGACCGGCGTCGACACGGCCGCGCGGCGCCGCGAGGGCTTCCTCGACGCGGCATTCCGAGCCGGGCTCCCGGCGACGCTCGTGGAGATCGCCGGGTACGACGCGGAGGGCGGCCGGCTCGCGGCAGCCAACGTCCTGGCGCGGGATCCCAGCGTCACCGGCATCGTGGCCGCCAACATGAACGTGGGGATCGGCGCCCTGCGCGCGATCGCCGACGCGGGCCGGCGGGTCCCGGACGATGTCTCGGTCGTCGCCATCCACGACCATCCTCTCGCCGCGTACCTGACCCCGGCCCTGACCTGTGTCGCGCTGCCCCTCGCTGACCTCGGCAAGGCCGCCGTGGACCTGCTGCTCGGCCGCGTCCGCGGCGAGGCCCTCCACGACATCATGGTCACGGGCGACATCGAGCTCATCGCGCGCGAGTCCACCGCGCCGCCCCCGGAGGGATCCGCATGAGCGGCGGCCTGCCCGACCTGCCCCTGATCCGCGTCTTCGGCGACGAGACGACGGCGCGACTGCTCGACTCGCGCGCCACGATCCGTGCCTGGCTGGACGTGGAACGGGCGCTCGCCGAGGTCCAGGCGGAGCTGGGCCTGATCCCCGCCGACGCGGCCCGCCAGATCGCCGAGGCAGCCGAGGCCGGCGCGATCGACGAGGCCGCGCTGGCAGAGGGGACCCGGCTCGTGGGCTACCCGATCCTGCCGCTGATCAGCCAGCTCAGCCGCGCCGGCTCGCCGGAGCTGGCGGCGTACATCCATTGGGGTGCCACGACGCAGGACATCATGGACACGGGGCTCGCCCTCGTCCTGGGCCGCGTCTTCGACCGGGTGTCGGAGCTGCTGGAGCAGGTCGCCTCCGCCGTCGCCGACCTGGCGGACGCCCACCGCGCCACGATCATGACCGCCCGCACCCATGCCCAGCCGGCGGTTCCCACGACGTTCGGCGCCAAGGCCGCGATCTGGCTGGCCGAGTTCGCGCGCCACCGGGACCGCCTGGCCACGGCCCGCCGCCGCGCGTGCCGCATCTCGCTGTTCGGCGCCGGCGGGACCGCCGCGGCACTCGGCGCGCGGAGCCAGGAGGTCCGGACCCTGATGGCGCGGCGCCTGGGCCTGGGCGACGCGACCGTCTCCTGGCACACCGCCCGCGACTCGCTGGCGGAGGCGGCCTTCGTGCTGGGAGCCATCGCCGCCACCTGCGGCAAGATCGCCCGCGAGGTCATCGACCTCTCGCGCCCCGAGATCGGCGAGCTGCGCGAGGTCGCGGGCTACCACCGCGGCGCCTCATCCACGATGCCCCAGAAGGCCAACCCCATCGCGAGCGAGGTCGTCGTGGGCATGAGCGTCCTCGCGGCGCAGCAGGTCCCGGCGCTGATCGCCGCGATGTCCGCAGGGCACGAGCGCGCCGCCGGGGAGTGGCAGATCGAGTGGGACGCGCTGCCGCTGGTCGGATCGCTCGCCGCCGGGTCCCTTGCCAACACGCTCGAGATCCTCGGCGGCCTCGCGGTCTACCCGGACGCCATGCGCGCCAACCTCGTCACCGACGGCGGCACGATCATGGCCGAGGCGGTCATGTTCCGGCTCGCCCCGCATATCGGGCGCACGGCCGCGCACGACCTCGTCTATGACGCCTGCTCCGTCGCCCGCGAGAGGCGGATCAACCTGCACGCCGCGCTCGTGGCGACGCTGACCCCCGACCAGGCCGCGTTGATCGCGCCGCTCGAGGACATCCTGGATCCCGCGACCTACCTGGGCGAGGTGAACACGATGGTCAACGCCGCCCTGGCCCTGTGGGAACGGGCGCCACGCGGGGAGGGACCTCCGTGATGGACGCCATCGGCCGCGGGCCGCTCATCGACGCCCACCTGCACATGTGGGACCTGGACGCCTGCGCGTACCCGTGGATCACGCCTGCCGTGGGGATTCTCAACCGGACGCACACGATCGACGAGGTGGAGGCGGAGCGGCAGGCCGCCGGCGTCACGGGTGCCGTCCTCGTCCAGTCCGCGAACAGCCGCTGCGACACCGACCTGATGCTGGGCGCCATGGCGACCCACCCGTGGGTCAGGGGCGTCGTGGGCTGGGTGGACCTGCTCAAGGGCGCGGCCGTGGAGGAGGTCGCCGAGCGCAGGGCGGCGGGCGGTGTCGTCGGCGTCCGGCACCTCAACCACGACGAGCCCGATCCGGACTGGCTCGTTCGGCCCGCGGTCATCGAGGGGCTGAAGGCGCTCGCGCGCGCGGGCCTGACCTTCGATGTCGTGGCGATCTGGCCGCTCCACCTCGGCCACGTGCCCACGCTGGCCGCTGCGGTGCCCGACCTCACGATCGTGGTGGACCACCTGGCCAAGCCGCCGATCCCGACGGGCGACCTCTCGGCATGGCGCGCGGCGATGGCGCGGGCGGCCGAGTACCCCAACGTGGTCGCAAAGCTGTCCGGCCTCGATACCGCGGCCGGCTCGCCGGACTGGACGCCCGACGACCTGCGGCCAGCGTTCGAAGGTGCGCTGGAGCTGTTCGGCGCAGACCGCCTGATGTACGGCGGCGACTGGCCGGTCACGCTCCTCGGCGGCGGCTACGCCCGTCAGCACGCGGCCTTCGAGTGGCTGACCGGCGGGCGCTCGCCCCTTGAGCGCGAGGCGATCCGCGCAGGAACCGCGACCCGCGTGTATCGCCTGGGGTCGCCAACGTCCTGAGACAGCATCGGAGAGGTCCGCCCGGGAGGTCATCGCATGGCAGGATTGGGGTATCACGGCCGGATCGCGACCGTGAACCTGACAACCGGCGACGTGCGCATCGAGGAGCCCGGGGACACCTGGTACCGGGTGTACGCCGGCGGCGGACTGCTCGGCGCGTGGCTGCTGCTGTCACGGACGGCGCCGGGGATCGACGCGCTTGGCCCGGACAACCTGCTGGTGTTCGCCTCGAGTGCCATCGCCGGCCACGACGGGCCCGGGCTCGCCCGGTTCAGCGTCATCACCAAGTCGCCGCTGTCGGGCGGCATCGCCGAGACGCGCTGCGAGGGTCCGTTCGGACGCTATCTCAAGGGCTCCGGGATCGACGCGCTCGCCGTCACCGGGCGGGCGACCGGGCCCGTGATGCTCGTGGTTGAGGACGGCGAGATCCGCCTCGAGGACGCGACCGGGCTGTGGGGCCGCGACACCCTCGAGACCGCCATCGCGGCGCGCTCGGCCCTGGGTCGGGAGGACGTGAGCGTCGCGGCGATCGGCATCGCGGGCGAGAACCTCGTGCGGTACGCATCGATCGTGACCGACGGGTCCATCCAGGCGCAGCGGATGGGCACGGGTGCCGTGATGGGCGCGAAGCAGCTCAAGGCGGTCGCCTTGGCGGGATGTGCACTGCCTCCCGTGGCCGACCAGGGCCGCCTCACCTCGGTGGCCGACCGCTTCCGGGCGTCGATGGACACGAACACCCTGTCCCGGTTCCAGAAGGACCCACCCGGCTTTGCGGCCTACGCGGACCTGTCCGACGTGGACACCGCGTACATGGGCTGGAACAACTACACCGGGAACGTCAGCCGCAGCCTGCCGACCCTGAGCCGCGACCGGTTCCTTGACCACTACGTCGCGGACATCCCGTGCCCCGGCTGCCCCAACGACTGCATCAAGATCATCGACGCCGAGCGGACCCGGCGTCGGGGATCCACCAGGAGGTCACCGCGGCGCTCGGGCCCAACGTGGGCAACGCCGACCTGGCGCAGCTCCTGCGGCTCAACAACCTGTGCAACCGGCTGGGCATGGACCCCGTGTCGCTCGGGTTCAGCATCAGTTGGGCGATGGAGTGCGCAGAGAAGGGCCTGCTATCGCGTGCGGAATCAGGCGGGCTCGACCTCAGGTTCGGGCATGGCGAGGTCCTCGTGCCGCTCGTCGAGGCGATCGCGGCGCGCTCGGACGGACTCGGGGACCTCCTTGCGGACGGCGTCAGGCGCGGTGCTGCGCGACTCGGGTGGGGCAGCGAGCGCTACGCGATGCACGTCAAGGGCGTCGAGATGGTGTCGTTCGAGCCCAGGACGATGACCAACCTCGCGCTGGGGTATGCGACCGCGCCCATCGGGCCCCGGTATGACATCTGCGAGCACGACTGGGACTTCGACGTCGAGGCCGGCTGGGCCACACCCTGGAGTACTCGCGAACGCTGGGCATCTTCGAGCGGATCCCGATGCAGTACGTGGGCACCGACAAGGTCCGCAACTTCAAGGCCCTCAACACGATCTGGAGCGCGTGCGACGCGATGGACCTGTGCGTCTTCGCGAGCGCACCCACCCGGGCGCTGAGCCTCGCGATGATCCCTGAGCTCGTCGCTTCGATCACCGGCTGGGAGACCAGCGCCTGGGAGTTCATGCGCTGGGGTGAGCGCCGCAACCACCTGATGCGGCTCTACAACCTGCGTGAGGGCCTGTCCGCCACCGACGACACCCTGCCGGACCGGTTCTTCGACGAGCCGATCGCCCATGGCCGCCTCGCCGGCACCGTCCTCGACCGGGTGGGCTTCGGCGAGGCCATCCGCGCCTGGTACAGGATGATGGGCTGGAGTGACGACGGGGTGCCGCATCGCGAGACCCTGATCGACCACCACCTCGGCAGCTTTGCCGGCTGAGTCCCCGCCGGCCAGTCGGTTCAACGATTGATTCCCCGGCCGCCGAGTCGCCCAGGCGCTCGACGGCGCCCGGGCGCGACCAACCTCTATCCGTCCACGCGCGGCGGTTGGGCCGGTGTCGCCGGCGGCTCGACCAGCTCGATGGTGATGCCGTCGGGGTCGAGCAGGTACACGGCGCGGCCCCCGGCGTTGATGCCGGCGACGATGTCGACCGGCTCGTTGACGAGGACGGCGCCCGCTGCCTCCAGGCGGGGACGCAGCTCGTCGATGCTGGTCACCTGGAGGGCGAGGTGCCCGGCCCCGATCCGGGCGCGGACGGCGTCCACCCGGTCCGGGGCCGGGTTCACGTACTCGATGAGCTCGACGAGGTGTCCCGAACGCGACTCAGTCCCCCCGGGCAGCGTCATCTGGGCGATCCGGAGGCTGGCGTTCGGGTAGCCGACCAGCGACGCGGTGTACGGGTTGGCCTGCGCCTGGCGGTGGCGCAGCTCCAGTCCCAGGGCGTCGCGGTAGAACTCGATCGCGCGCTCGATGTCGGACACCACGAGGCCCACGTGCCACAGGTCGACGATCACGATCTCGGCTCCTCTCCCGTTCCCAGGCACGCAGGCGGGGGCTCCACGAGCTGCAGCGTGAACCCGTCGGGGTCGTGCAGGTAGACCGTCCGGCCCCCGGTGTTGACCCCGGCCGTGATGACGACCGGATCTGACAGGAAGACGGCGCCGGCGGCCTCCAGGCGGGGCCGAAGAGCATCCATGTCATCGGCCTCGAGGGCGAGGTGGGCGGCGGCGAGCCGCGCGTTGTCGGGTTCCACTCGGTCCGGCTCCGGCCGCAAGTACTGCATCAGCTCCAGGATGTGGCCGGAGCGGCCGTGACGACCGTCCGGGAACCGGAGCTGGGCCACCCGCAGGTGCGCACCCGGGTAGCCGACCAGGACGCCCGTGTACGGGCTCGACTCGTCCTGGCGGTGTCGGACCTCGAAGCCGAGCAGGGCATAGAACGCGATGGCCTTCTCGATGTCCGACACGACGAGTCCGACGTGCCACAGGGCGCTGGTCATGATTCCCCTTCGCGCTGCGGCCGGCTGGCCCGTTTCTTCAGGACGTTCGTGGCGCATATTGCCCCTTGACAACCAATCGGGCATCTGCCGAAACTCTAGCGCAATCCAATCGTTTGAACAGACACCTCGTGGTGTCCCTTGCGGCTGGAGAGCTTGCCATCGAACGTGGCGCTGGCCGCCTGTGAGCTTGCACGCCACCGTTCATGCGTTGGAGGAGGATCATGCGTAGGTTGCTCGTCGTCCCGGTGCTGGCGCTCTTGGTCGCCGCCTGCTCCGGGTCCGCCGCGAGCCCGGCTCCCGCGAGCCAGGGCCCGGCCACCCAGGCCCCGGCGACAGAAGCCCCGGCGACGGAGGCTCCGGCCACCGAAGCCCCCGCCGCGAACAAGCTCATCGGGATGTCCAACCAAGGCGCCACCTACCCGTTCCCGGGCGCCATCGGTGAGGGCGTCAAGTCCAAGGGCGCGGCCCTCGGCTACGACGTCATCCAGACCGACGCCGGTCTCAAGACCGACAAGCAGACGACGGACATCAACGACCTGATCGCGCAGAAGCCCGCCGCGATCATCCTCAACCCGGTCGACGGCACGCAGGCCATGGGCCTCGTGGACAACATCGCCGCGGCCAACCTCCCGGTCTTCGTGGTTCACGGCAACGTCGGACCCGCCGGTCATCCGATCGAGCAGATCTACAAGGGCATCCTGCTCCAGATCACCGAGGACGACGTCCTCGCGGGCGAGAACGCGGGCGAGATCGCCGTCAAGGCGTTCCCGAACGGCGCCAAGTACGCCACCGTTGAGGGCGCCGCCGGCTTCGTCGAGGTCGAGCTCCGCTCGAAGGGCTTCGATGACGCGCTCGCCGCCAGCGGCAAGACCTTCACCAAGGTCGCCAGCCAGCCCGGCGACTGGGTTCCCGACAAGGGCAAGATCGCCTGCCAGAACATGCTCCAGGCCAACCCTGACATCGAGCTCTTCTACGCCCAGTCCGACGACATGGGCACCGGCTGCTACGAGGCCATCACGGCCGCGGGCTCCAAGGCCCAGGTCATCGGCATCGGCGGCGCCAAGCTGGGCATCGACGCGGTCGCGGCCGGCCAGCTGCTCGGCACCGTGTGCTACAAGCCGTACACCTCCGGCGAGCTGGTCATGGAAGCTGTCGACAAGTACCTCACCGGCGCGCAGACGTACACGGGCGAGCTGTTCGCCTACCCGATCCCGGGCATCACCAAGGACAACATCGCCGACTGCGTCCCGCAGTGGTAGGCGACTGATCCCATGGAAACCCGGCCGGGCGACACCACGCCGTTCATCCTCGAGGCCAGGGGCCTGACCAAGGTCTTCGGCAACGGGACCCAGGCCCTCACCGAGGTCGACCTGCAGGTTCGCCCGGCCACGATCCACGGCATTGTCGGCGCCAACGGCGCCGGCAAGTCAACCCTGATCAAGATCATCTCGGGAGCGATCCAGCCCACCGAGGGCGTGCTCCTCTGGAAGGGGCGCGAGGTCGACTGGTCCAGCCCGCGCGACGCGCGGGCGGCCGGCGTCCGGACGATCTACCAGCACATCCCGCTGGTCCCCACGCTGTCCGTCCTCGACAACGTGTTCATCGACCAGAAGGGCTTCCTGCGCGGCGAAGGCGACCTCCGGGTCGCCTTCCGCCAGCTGCTCGAGCGGATCGACTACGACATCGATCCCGACGCGATCATCAGCGACCTGGCCATCGGCGACCGCCAGATGGTCGCGATCCTCCAGGCGCTGTCCACCGGCGCCGAGCTGGTCATCATGGACGAGCCCACCGCGTCGCTCTCCGACGCGGAGCGTGAGCTCGCCTTCGCGATCGCGCGCCGGCTGCGCGCCCAGGGGACCACGTTCCTCTACATCAGCCACTTCCTCGACGAGATCCTGGACCTGACCGAGGAGGTCACCGTCCTGCGCGACGGTCAGGTGACGCTCCGGGCCGCCACGACGGAGCTCGATGCCGCGAAGCTGGTCACCGCGATCGCGGGCCAGCGGCTGCTCGCCACCGAGCACCACCGCACCGGGACCGAGCGGATCGGCGCGCCGCTGCTCGAGGTGGAGGGCCTCACGGTCCCCGGGCGGATCGAGGACATCAGCCTGACCGTCCACGAGGGCGAGGTCGTCGGGCTGGCCGGGCTCCTGGGCTCCGGGCGTTCGGAGCTGCTGCACGGAATCTTCGGCGCGGACTCCAGGGCCAGGGGCACCGTCAAGGTGGCGGGGTCCAAGGTCAGCCGCTCGACCGGGGCATCGGTCGACGCGGGCGTGGCGCTGGTGCCCGAGGACCGCTTCAAGCAGGGCCTCCACGGCCCGTGGTCGATCTGGGAGAACACCAGCCTCCCGGACCTCAAGCGGCTCTCCTGGCGCCAGCTCATCCCGTCGGAGGCGGCCCAGCGCGCCCGCGCGGACCGCGTCGTCAAGGCGCTGGGCGTGGTCACCCGCAGCATCGACACCGAGGTCCGCGACCTCTCCGGCGGCAACGCCCAGAAGGTCGTGTTCGGCAAATGGCTGGACGGGGTCGCCCGGGTCGTCCTGCTCGATGACCCCACGGTCGGCGTCGACGTCGGCGCCAAGAGCGACATCCTCGAGCTGATCCGCGGCTTCGCCCGGTCGGGCAAGGCCGTCCTCATGGCGTCGTCGGACTTCGAGGAGCTGCTCGCCGTGTGCGACCGGGTGCTCATCCTCGCGGACGGGGGCATCGTCGCGGACCTCGACGCCGCCACGACCTCGGAGCACGAGATCCTCAGCCTCGCCAGCGGCCTCGGCGCGACCGGCGCCGGCCCTGCCAGCCCAACCGACCCGTCACCCGCGTCCCCGGGCGACTCCACCGCCGCCGCGTAGGAATTGCCCGCATGAAGCGTTCGATGTTCGGCCTCAAGTCCGCGGGTGTGTTCTACGCCCTTGGCCTGCTGGTCGTGGTGCTGGTCATCCTGAGCGCCACCGCAGGTCGGCCGTTCTACCTCAGCCCGACGAACCTGGCCAACATCCTCGACCAGACGGCCTGGACGGGCATCGTTGCCGTGGCCATGACGATGCTGCTCATCACGGGCAACTTCGACCTGTCGGTCGGCTCCGTCGCCGCGTTTGCCGGCGCCATGACCATGCTCGTCCTGGACCACCTCGGCGCTCCGGTGACGATCGGCCTGGTCTTCCTGGTCGGGCTCGGCTTCGGCGTCCTCAACGGCGTCCTCGTCCAGTACGTGGGCATCAACGCCTTCATCGTCACCCTCGGCACGATGACCACGATCCGTGGTCTGGTCCAGATCCTGACCGACAGCCGGACCGTCATCGCGGAGACCACGTCCCAGACCCTGACCCCACTGCAGAACACCACCTGGGACTTCTCGAACACCCTGGTGCTGATCATCGGCGTGATCGTGCTGGTGCTGGGAGTCCTCGCCTATCTCCGGCGCGGCGTCGGGAACAAGGGCGTGGGCGGCATCGTGGGTATCGTCGTGGGTGCCGTCTTCGCGGCGATCGGGCTTCTCACGAGTTTCTCGTGGCCGATGACGCTCCCCGTCCTCTACCTCGTCGTCATCACGCTCGCGGCGTGGCTGTTCCTGCGGTTCACCGTCTTCGGCCGGCGCTGGTACGCGGTCGGCGGCAACGTGGAGGCGGCCAAGCTGTCGGGTATCCACACGAACCGCTACAAGATCGCGGGCTTCGCGTGCACCGCCATCGGTGCGTCCTTCATCGGGATCCTCTACGGGGCCGAGATCAAGTCGGTCAACCCGGGCACCCTGACGGGCCTCGAGCTGTCGGTGCTCGCGGCGGCCATCCTCGGCGGCACCTCGCTCAACGGCGGTTCCGGTAACCCGATCAAGTCCGTGATCGGCGCCCTGATCCTGACCACGCTGACCAACGGCTTCAACATCCTCAACCTGGGCGCCACGTACCAGTCGTTCGTCGTCGGCCTCGTGATCATCGGCGCGGCCGCGATCTACACGGCATCCCGCTCCGACGGCGGCAAGCGCGGGGGGCGCCTCGGCCGGCAGCGCGCCGCGACGGCCGCCCGGGCGGCCACGGCCGCGACGACCCCCGAGGGCCCGGGCGGCCGGCCGGACGACACGCCGTGATCGGGCCGCTGGCGGAGATCGCCGCCGCCTGCGACCTCGCCGTCCCGGCCGTGCACCGCCGGCCCATCGGCATCGTGGGCTCCGGCGCGGTCCTCGACGTGGCCCACCTGCCGGCCTACGCCGCCGCCGGGATCCCGGTGCCCGCGATCTGGGCCCGCAACGCGCGCCACGCCGAGCGACTCGCCAAGGCGCACGGGATCGAGCGGGTCTACGGCACGCTGGACGAGCTGCTCGCGGACCCCGAGGTCGCGGTGATCGACATCGCCGTCTCGCCCGAGGCCCAGGTCGACATCGCGCTCCGGGCGCTCGACGCCGGCAAGGACGTGATGTGCCAGAAGCCGTTTGCGCTCGACGTCCGCGATGCCGTGCACATCGCGCAGCGTGCGGAGGCGCTGGGACGGCGCGTCGCGGTCCAGCAGCAGATGCGCTTCGAGGAGGGGATCATGGCCGCCCGCGCCATGGTCGCGAAAGGCTGGATCGGCGAGGTCACCTCGATCGCCGTCGAGGTGAACATCGCGACCGACTTCGCGAGCTGGGGCTGGCTGGGCCTCGTGCCCAAGCTCGAGATCTACTTCCACTCGATCCACTACGTGGACACGATCCGCTCGATCCTGGGCGAGCCGGCGTCCGTCTTCGGGACCCAGTGGCGACGCCCGGGCCAGAAGCCTGTCGGCGAGACCAGGTCCGTGGCGGTGCTGGTCTATCCGGGCGACGTCCGCGCGACGATCCTCGCCAACCACGAGAACGTCGCCGCCGACAACGAGGCTCGCTGGCGCATCGACGGCTCCGAGGGTTCGATCCGGGGCACGATCGGCCTGCTCTACAACTATCCGCACGGCCGCACCTCGACGGTGGAGCTGTTCAGTCGCGTCCTGCCGACGGACGGCTGGCTCCCCTACCCGGTCACGGGGCGCTGGATCCCGGACGCCTTCCTCGGCCCGGTCGGCTCGCTGCTGCGGGCGATGGCCGAGGGCGGCGAGCCCGAGACGGGCGCCCGCGACAACATCGAGACGCTGCGCGTCGTCGAGGCCCTGTACGCATCCGGCGAGACCGGCCAGGTGATCGCCCTGAACCCATCCAGCCCGGAGGACGCCCGATGACCAGGTACGCCAGCGTGCTGCGGATGCCGCCCGAGAACCTCGCCCGCTACAGCGACCTCCACGCCGCAGTGTGGCCGAGTGTCCTCGCCAAGATCACCGAGTGCAACATCCGCAACTACTCGATCTATCACCGGGGCGGCTGGCTGTTCAGCTACTTCGAGTACGTCGGCGAGGACTACGAGGCCGACATGGCCCACATGGCCGACGACACCACGACCCAGGAGTGGTGGGCGATCAACAAGCCCCTCCAGCAGCCGCTCGAGGATCGGGCCGAGGGCGAGTGGTGGGCATCGATGGACGAGCTCTTCCACCGTGACTGACGTGGTCGATCCGACCCCCTCCCCCGGTGTCGCCGTCGTCACGGGCGGTGGCTCGGGCTTGGGTGCCGCGATCGCCCGCCGGCTGGCGCGGAGCGGGCTCTCCGTCGCCGTCACGGATATCGACGGCATGCGGGCGCGCGCCGTCGCCGACGCCATCCGCGCGAACGGCGGGCGCGCCGCGAGCTGGGCCCTCGACGTGACCGACGAGCCCGCGATCGGGCGGATCCTCGACGAGGCCGAGACCGAGCTCGGGCCCGTGACCGTCGCGGTCGCATCGGCCGGGATCGTGCTCTCGTCGCCGTTCACCGAGCTCCCACGGGCCGACTGGGATCGCGTCCTGGCCATCAACCTGACCGGCACGTTCCTCCTGTTCCAGGCCGTTGCCCGCCGCCTCACCGGTGGCGGCCGGCCGGGATCGCTGATCGCGATCGCCTCGGTCGCCGGGCGGGGCGGCCGGCCCATGGAGGCGCACTACGCCGCGAGCAAGGCTGGCGTGATCAGCCTGGTCCGTTCGGCGTCGCAGGCGCTTGCGCCCCACGGGATCCGGGTCAATGCGATCTGCCCGGGCGTGATCGACACCGAGATGACGCGATCCCTGCATGCCGCGCGCGAGCGCGAGACCGGCACCCCGGCCGAGGTCTCGCTGGCGGCGATGGAGGCCCGCATCCCGCTGGGCAGGATCGGGTCTCCGGACGAGGTCGCCGAGGTCGCCGCATTCCTCGTTTCGGACGGCGGCGGCTACATCACCGGCCAGTCGATCAACGTCGACGGCGGCTTCGAACGCGACTGAGGCCGCCATGACCTTCCCTCCCTCCCACCCCCAACCGGCATCGCCCGCGACCCAAGAGGCAGCCCCCATGGACGACACGCACCCGCTCACGCAGGCCGTCATCGACGGCAACCGCGCCAAGGCCCTCGAGCTCACCCAGGCGTGCCTGGATGCCGGTGAGGCGCCCGGCTGGATCATCGAGAACCGGCTCGTGCCGGGCATGGCCGTAGTCGGCGAGCGGTTCAAGAACGACGAGATCTTCGTCCCGGAGATGCTGATCGCCGCCCGGGCCATGAAGGAGTCCCTCCTGCTCCTGGAGCCGCTCCTGGCCAAGACCGGCTTCAAGGCCGCCCATACGGCCGTCATCGGCACCGTCGAAGGCGACCTCCACGACATCGGCAAGAACCTGGTCGGGATGATGTGGAAGGGCGCCAACATCGAGGTCATCGACCTCGGCGTCAACGTCTCCGCAGCGGCCTTCGCGGCCGCCGTGGAGGAGCACAAGCCGGACCTCGTCGGCATGTCGGCCCTCCTGACCACGACGATGCCCCGCATGCGGGCCGCGGTCGAGGCCGTCAAGGCGACCGGGTCATCCGCCAAGGTCATCGTGGGCGGCGCGCCCGTCACGCCTGAGTTCGCCGAGGCGATGGGCGCGGACGGCTTCGCGCCGGACGCCGCCTCCGCCGTCGACGTCGCCCTCGCCCTCGTCAGCTAGCCCGGAGACCAGACGTATGACCGGCATGTTCGGCACCTTCGGGACGGCCCAGTCCAGCGAGCGCAAGCCCTCCACGCTCGCGAAGCTCGACCGGGTCAACAAGACGTTCCGCCACGAGGAGGCGGACCGCGTCCCGATCAGCGACTTCTTCTGGGGCAGCTTCAAGGACAACTGGCGTCGGGACCTCGGCCTGCCCGCCGACGCGGATCCCTACTACCACTACGACCTCGACCTCATCGTCACCGTCCCGAACATGGATCCCCACATCCGGACGTTCGAGACGATCCACGAGGACGAGGAGGAGGTCGTCGTCAGGACGGGCTTCGAGACCACGATCCGCAAGCGCTTCGACCTGCCGATGCCCGAGCAGGTGAGCTGGGAGACGGACACGCTCGAGAAGCTCGAGGCGTTCGAGTTCGACGACCCGTGGGACCGCCGCCGCTACTTCGAGGCCGGCGACAACCAGATCGCGGGCGTGGGCGACGGGTTCGAGCGCAACAGCCCGCCGTGGGTGGACACGGTCAAGAGCCTGTACGCGGACTTCCCGGTCTACGGCTCGATCGCGGAGGCGTCCGAGATCACCACCCGGCTCCTGGGCCAGCTCAACACGCTGATGTGGATCGGCGAGGAGCCCGAGCGCATGGGCAGGCAGCTGCTGCGCATCGGCGAGTTCAGCTACGAGGTCGCCAAGGCCCAGATCGAGGCCGCCGACGGCCTCCTCGACGGCCTGGTGATCTGGGGCGACGTCGCGTATCGCAAGGGCCTGTTCATGGGCCCCGCGTACTGGCGCAAGTACTACAAGCCCAGCGTCGCGCGGATCATCGAGCTCGCCCACAGCCACAACCTGCCGGTCATGTACCACGGCTGCGGCAACGCCAACGCCATCTTCGAGGACATGATCGAGATCGGCCTGGACGGCTACAACCCGCTCGAGGCCAAGGCGGACCTCGACGTCGTCACGCTGCGCGAACGCCTGGGCCACCGGCTCACGTTCTGCGGCAACAGCGACATCCGGGTCTGGGAGCGCGGTGACCCCGAAGAGGTGCGCCGCGAGGTGCTCCACCGGCTCCGCGCCGCCGAGGGCGGTGGCTACATCTTCATGTCGGACCACTCCGTGGCGACCGACGTGTCCGGCCAAACCTACGACCTCATCGTGAAGCTGGTCCGCGAATACGGCCAGTACCCGCTCCGCCTGCCGGCGGAGTAGCAGTCCCGCTCATCCCCGCGGCGCCCGGCGGAGTCTCCTCCCCGCCGGGCGCCGCTCCATGTCCGGCGCGGAACTGCCTCAGTACGGCCGGCGACGGCCCACGACCACGGTCGACGCGACGAGCAGGACGATCGTCGCGCTGCCGTGGAATGCGACGTTGCGCCAGATGACGAGCGGCGCGTCGCTGTCCGGGATTCCGATGGCGACGCTCTCGTACGTCGCCTCCCACGCCGGGTCTCCCGGGTAGACGTCGCCCCCGTAGGCCTCGTCGTCGGGGACCACCCGCCCGTCTCTGCGGTCGAGGACGATCGATCCGAACTGGATCCCGAGGCCGTCGAACCGGCGGGCGTTGGAGCGGTTGATCGAGTCGTCCAGCGCGTACAGCCCCATGCCGACCAGGGCCGCGACGGCGATGCCGACTACCAGGGCCGGGACCTGCCGCCCGACGAGAGCTCCCGCCAGCAGGCACGACGCTGCGGTGACCGCGACTCTGGAAGGGATGAGCAGGCCCCGCTGGTAGACGGCGGTGAGCGTCTCGAAAGGCGAGAACGGCACATAGATGATCCCGATCGCCCAGTCGACGAGGAGCCCGAGGACGAGGGCCGTCCCGACGCAGGCGAGCATCACGAGTGCCATGCGCGGCAGGTACCAGGCGTTCCGGCTCCGCGCGAGCGTCCATGACAGTGTGGCCGTCGTCGTCTCGACCTCCTGGGCGACGATCGGCGCGGCGAGGAAGACGGCGGCCCCGAGCGGCAGGATGTTCCCGCCCACGCTGATGATGCCGGTCATAACCTGGATGACGGCCCAGCTGAACTCGCATCGGGCCTGGAGTTCTGCAACCTGCGCCGGCGTCCACGTCTCGATCTGCTGGCCGATCATCGGGTCGCGACAGACCGCCTGGCCGGCAAGCTCCATCAGGGCAGAGCCGACCAGCCCGACGAGGAGGAGGATCACGCAGCCGGCGAACACGAGCGTGAACCCGAGGCGGTGCTGGCGGAGGGTGAGGCGGATCGTGGATCGCATCGCTCAGCGCCCCGCGATCCCGGCCCGCACGCGGTCCAGCATGCCGGGACGGCTGGCGGCGAGATAGCCCAGCATCAGGTCCTCCAGCGTCGCGGGCCGCATCGGTGCCGCGGCGTCCATGCCGGCCGAGATGTTCACGAGGGTCCGGATCCCACCGTCCGCCTTGAGGAATGAGGCGACCGGGCGGCCCGCGCCCTCGGGGGGCGTTTCGCCCTCGAAGACCCGGTGCCCAGCGACCGCCGAGGCGACCGTCGCGTCCAGGAGCTTGCGGCCCGCGCCCAGGACCACCAGCTGGTCGCACGCCTGCTCCACGTCCGAGACGACATGCGACGAGAGGAGGGCCGTTGTGCCCTGTTCCCGGACGGCGATCTCGAGGATGTACAGGAACTCGAGCCGCGCGAGGGGGTCCAGGCCGGCCAGCGGCTCGTCCAGCAGGAGCACGGGCGCCCGCGTTCCGATGGCGATCGCGAGCGACACCTGCGCCTGCTGCCCGCCGGAGAGGTGCGACGCCCGCACGTCCACGGGGATCTGCAGGTCGTCCAGCCGGCGACGCGCGAGGTCCCGGTCGAAGCTCCGCCGCAGCGACGCGGCGAGGTCCAGGTGCTCGGCCACCGTGAGGTCGCGGTACAGCGCCGGCGCCTGGGGTACGTAGCCGATGTGAGCCTGGGCGCCGTCGCGGTCAGTGAACGGGTCCACGCCCATCACGGTGAACGTGCCGGCACTCGGTCGCTCGAAGCCCGCCCAGCCCTTGATCAGCGTGGACTTCCCCGAGCCGTTGGGGCCCACGAGACCGGTGATCGTTCCGGCGCGGATCTCGAGGTCCACCCCGTCGAGCGCGAACGGCCGACGCCTCGAGTAGCGCTTGCGGATCCCGCGCGCCGCGAGGACCACCCGGTCACCGGGTACGTCGACGGCCGCCAGGCGTCCAGCCATGCTCACAGAACCCCCAAATCGGTGCCGAGCGGACGCTCCCCGGAGTGTGCCGTATCCGCTGCCGCGGCCGTGGCGCGGACGCGCGGTCCGGACGGGACATCGGGCGCTGGGGCCTCGGCAGGCGTCCCAATCAGCCGGCCGCCGCCGGGCACCGACCGCCGCCGGCGGCCGGTGCGCGCCAGGTCGAAGGTTGCGGCAGCATTGCAGACATCGACCGGCCCGGTGTTGACAGTTGTGTTACCGTTACCATAGTTGTTCCGGTGGTAACGATACCAGTCGATCCGATCACCACCGGGACCAGCACCCGCCCCTGCGTCCACCGGCCTGCACAGACCCGGAGAGCCGCCGATGGACGACCCGGCCGAGGCCGGGCACCAGGACCAGCTTCGACAACCGACTCCGGTGCGTCCCCATCGGAGAGCGTCCTGACCGAGGTCTGGACGGTGGACGAGCACATCGAGAGCACTGTGGAGGCAGGCCCAGATGACGTCACAGACGGGCGCGCGCGACGCCGGACAGCCGGATGCGCCGGCGGCCCCCGAGGCTCCCCGCGGTTCCGCCAGCCGCCTTGTCGCGAGCCTCCTGCGCCGCAGCGACTTCTCGGTCGTCCTGGCCACCGTCGTGCTGTTCGTGATCTTCGCGCTCGGCAGCGAGAACTTCCTCACCCAGTACAACCTGTTCAACATGGGCCGCACCGCCGCCCTGTACGTCTTCGTCGCCATGGGTCAGGCCATCGTCATCGTCATCGGTGGCATGAACCTGTCGCTCGGCGCCATCGGCGGGCTCTCGGTGGTCATGGCCGGCATGGCGATGCAGGACGCTGGCCTGCACCCGGTCCTCGCGTTCTTCGTCGCGCTGCTCGTCGGGGTGGCTGCCGGCATGGCGAACGGGCTGATCATCATCAAGCTCAAGCTGAACTCGTTCGTGGCCACGCTCGCGACGTCATTCATCTTCGTGGGTCTGGTGAACGGGATCAGCAAGGGCAACCCGTACACCAACATCCCGAAGGACCTGACCCTCATCGGGCGGGGCGACTTCTTCGGCCTCCCGATCCTGTTCGTCCTGATGATCGTGCTGCTGGCGGTCGTCGCCTACTTCTTCCGCTTCTCCGTCACCGGGCGCCGGATCCTCGCCACCGGCGGCAACGCCGAGGCCGCCCGGCTCTCCGGCATCCGGACCGACCGCATCGTCGTGCTCGCGAACGTGCTCTCCGGCATGTTCGCCGCCCTGGCCGGCTACCTCTGGATCACGCGCGTCGGGTCGGCCCAGCCCTCGATCGGCTCGGACTGGCTGATCATCTCGTTCGCCGTCGCGATCATCGGCGGGACATCCCTGGCGGGTGGCGAGATCTCAGCCCTGGGCCTTGGCGCGGCCGCCGTGATGCTGACCCTCATCAAGAACGGGTTGATCATGTTCAACGTGAACGTCTACTTCGAGCAGACGTTCCTCGGCCTCGTGATCCTCCTCGCTGTCTCCCTCGAGAGCTTCCGGGCCATCGGCCGCCGACGCCGGCGCCCTGCGCGCGACGCCCCCACGCCGAAGGAGGGGTGATCACGCAGAAGCCCGCCTCTCCGATCACCAACCGTCACCACCCCCTGGAGGAGATCCCCACAATGACCGCTCGTTCCCTTCCCAAGGCGCTTGCGCTGGCCATGTCGGCCGGCCTGCTCGTGACCGCCTGCTCGGGCGCCGCCACCCCGGCTCCGGCCACCCCGGCTCCGGCCACGGCCGCCCCCGCGACCGAGGCCCCGGCCAC
>JBBSCF010000034.1:0-38194 GCA_038250545.1 Candidatus Limnocylindrales bacterium
ACGAGCGCGCCCGGAGCGCCGGTCCCGATGGCGCTCGCCGCCGCTTGCCTGGCCCGCTGTGCGGGTCTCGCGGGCTCGGTGACGCGGTCCCCAGGGTGTGCGCGCAGCGCGTCCCCGGAGCGTCCGCGCGCGTCGGTCACGCCTGCATCCACCTCCGGGGCCACGCCCGCGGCGAGCCCCGGGTCACGGTGATCCGAGCGGTGCCTCAGCCCTTGACCGATCCGCCAACGATTCCACGCACGAAGTAGCGCTGGAGGGCGAAGAACACCGCGAGCGGCAGGGCCATCGTGATGAACGCCGCTGCGGCGAGGTATTGCCAGCCGCCGCCCAGCGAGCTCACCAGGTTGGAGACCACGATGGTCATCGGCGCGTTGTCGGGGTTCTGGGCGCCGATGTAGACGAGCGCCACCAGCAGGTCGTTCCAGGTGAACAGGAACTGGAAGATCGCCAGCGCCGCGATCGCGGGGACGGTCATCGGCAGCGCCAGCCGCATGAATGCGGTGACCGGGCTCGCGCCGTCGATGGCCGCTGATTCGAACACCTCGCGCGGCAGCTCGCCCATGAAGTTGCGGAGCAGGAAGATCGCGAACGGCAGCCCGTACCCCGTGTGCGCCATCCAGACCACCAGGAAGGAGCCAGTGATGTTCAGGCCGTGCGGCCCGAACAGCTGGAGCAGCGGGATGAACGTGGACTGGAGCGGCACCACCAGCAGCCCGACAACCGCGATGAACAGCACGTCGCGGCCCGGGAACTTCATCCATGCGAACGCATACGCGGCGAACGCGGCGACGAGGATCGGGATGACCGTGGCCGGGATCGAGATGAACAGGCTGTTGACGAAGCCAGCCGTGATGTTCTGCTGGGCCATCACGTGGGCGTAGTTGTCGAGCGTGAACTGGCTCGGCTTGAAGAACGCGGTCCACCACCCGGACTGGGTGACCTGGTCGGTGGGCCGGAACGAGTTGACCAGCAGTCCGATGGTGGGGATCAGCCAGACCACGATCAGGAACAGGATCAGGGCGTGAAGCGGCAGGCGGCGCAGCCAGTGGCGGTTGGACGGCGCCGCGGCGCGAGCGGCGGTCGGGGTCATCGGATCGCCTCCTGGGTACGGAAGCGCTGGATGTTGAGGGCCATCACCGGGATGATCGCGAGCAGCAGGACGACCGCGATCGCGCTGGCCCGCCCGTTGTGGAGGTTGACGTACATCTCCTGGATCATCTGGAACGCAACGACCTGGGTGTCGAAATGGCCGGAGGTCATGACGTACACCACGTCGAAGGCCTTGAGCGCGGTGATGATCATCGTGGTGGAGACCACGGCAATGGTCGGCGCCAGCAGCGGCAAGGTGATCCGCCGGAACAGCTGGCGCTCGGTGGCCCCGTCGACGCGGGCGGCTTCGAGCAGCTCCGGGTTGATCCCCTTGAGGGCCGCCGAAAGGATCACCATGGCGAAGCCCGTCCACATCCAGGCCATCACGATGACGAGGAGGATCGTGTTGACCGCATAGTCGGAGAGCTGGAGCCATGCCTGGGGACCGACGCCGAACACCCCCAGGATGGCGTTGAGCGTGCCGACCTGCGGGTAGGGCGGCACGGTGTACCAGTACATGAACGTCCAAATCACCGACGCCGCGGTCATGGAGATGGCAAGAGGCACGAAGATCACGGACTTGGCGACCGACTCGTAGCGGACGCGGTCGACCACGAGCGCGATGAGCAGGCCCAGCCCGACGGTGATCGCGGTCAGCACCACCACCCAGACGAGGCTGTTGCGGAGGGAGGTCAGCGCGGAGTCGCTGCCGAAGAACCAGACGAAGTTGTCGAGCCCGATGAAGCTGGTGCCCGCCTTGTTCTGGAAGCTGCGGATGACCGTGCCGATGGTCGGGTAGACGAGGAACACGGTGAGGAAGGCCAACGCGGGCGCCAGCCACAGCCACGGCCGCAGGCGCGGCCGGATCCGCCCTCCAAACAGTCTGAGGAGTTGCTCGGTGAGCCAGATGTAACCGATGAGGACCGCGGGCACGCCCACGAGGACGATGACGGCGGTGACCAGTCGCGGGTCCATGTCCGGGATTCCCTCGGGCGGTGGACGTGGCGGGCGGTCAGGAGGCAACCGCCCGCCACGCGGCAGCGGGGCTACTTACTGGGCGTAGGCGTCCGCCTGCGCCTTGTCGAGCGTCGCCAGGATCGAGTCCAGCTGATCCGGATGACCCACGTAGTCGACGATGGCGGTCCAGAAGGCGCTGTTCATCGCGCTGGGCATCAGGTCCGAGGCGTCGAACACGAAGATCTTGGCGTTGGTGATGAGCGCCGCGGAGCGCTTGCTGATGTCGTCGGGGTAGCCCGTGGCGTTCTTGTTGGCGGACAGGGCGCCGCCAAGCTTCACCCAGATGTCCTGGGCGGGAGCCGTGACGAGGTAGGCCATCAGCGACCGGGCGGCCGGCGTGTCGTGGAACATGCCGAACAGGTCGCCGGCGCCTTCGACCGCGCCGGTGTACTGGGTGTTGATGTCGGGGAACGGGAAGAAGTTGTAGTCGGTCCCGGAGGTCGCCGTCTTGAAGCCGCCGAGGCCGGTGATGAAGCTCGCCTGGTGCAGGAACAGGCAGCCGGGCGGGGTCTTGAACAGCGGGTCGCCCGCGTTGGCAAAGTTCGTGGCGTTGACGCCCGTGCCGCCGCCGTAGCTGTTCGCGACGACGTCGCCGAACGTCTGGAACGCCGACTTGATGGCCGGGTCGGTCCACTTGGTCTTGCCCTGCCACCAGGAGTTGTAGACATCGGCGCCGGCCTGGCGCAGGACGAGGTCCTCGATCCAGTCCGTGCCCGACCAGCCGGAGGCCGCGCCTGACTCGACGCCGTTGCACCACGGGGACTCGACCTTGGACTTGTTGTCATTGATGACCGTCTGGAGCGCGTCCCAGGTCGCGGGCGGGTTGGCCGACAGGTCGATGGTCTTGGGGTCGTACCAGATCAGGCCCTTGACGGCGGTCTTGATGAACACGCCGACGAGCTTGCCGTTGACGGTGCCGAGGTCGACGAGCGCGGGCGCCGTCTCGGAGGTGTAGGTGGCGGTGTCGAGGACGCCGCCGAGGTCGGTGAGGCTGTCCGCCCACTGGGTCATCTGGCCCGGGCCCGGGAGCCCGGCGAGATCGGGCAGCACGCCGGAGGCGACGCCGGTCGTGAGGACCGTGTTGAGGTCACGGGTGCCGGTGTACTTGACGGTCGCGCCGGTCGTGTCCTCCCACGGCTTGACCATGGCCAGGAACGCGTCCTGCTCGGTACCGCCCCAGGTGCCGATGACGGTTACCTGCTGGCCGCTGAGGTCCTCGGGGGCCATCGACTCCGGGGCCATCGATTCGGGCGCCGTGGCCCCCGGGGCCATCGATTCGGGCGCCGTGGACGTGGCAGGGCTGGGTGTCGTGGCGGCCGAGCCGCAGGCCGAGACCACCAGGGCCACAGCGGACAGCAGGCCGGCCGAGCGCAGCCACCAGGGATGAGGGGATCTGTTCACCGCTCTCGCTCCTCCTGGAGGGAAGTCGAGGCGGCGCTGCTCGCCGGGCACCTGGCCCGGACCCAGCCCGGTGGGGTCGGCGCCCAACGAGGCCGTGGGCCGGCGGCAGCTCCTCCCAGACTCCCCGAGTAGGTTTTGGATCGGGACCACTACGTTTCCAGACAGTGGACCCAATACCTAACGCGTGTTAGTAACACGTATTATGTCCGGCTGGGGAGAGACGTCAAGCCTTGCCCAACCCACGGTCGGCATCTCGGGCACCCGTCCGGCCGCGCGCCCGTGGTGGACGCCGAGCGCCCGTGGAGGACTCAGCGCAGCGTGCGGACTGAGGACCGCTCGAGGAACTGGGTCGGGAGAAGCGTGCGCGAGGTCCCGACGACGCCCGCCAGCCGGTCCAACAGCGCCCGGCCCGCCGCGACACCGAGCTCGCGGGCCGGCACGCGGACGGTCGTGAGGGGCGGGTCGAAGTGACTGCTGAGCGGGATGTCGTCGAACCCGACCAGGGAGACGTCGTCGGGGACACGCCGGCCACTCTCGCGGAGAGCGGCAAGGGCGCCGAAGGCGACGACATCGCTGGCGACGAACACGGCCGTGAGGTCCGGCGCGCGCTCCAGCAGGGAGCGCATCGCGACGAGGCCGCTGGTCGCATCGAACAGGCCCTCGGCAACCAGGTCGTCGGCCCGCTCGAGCCCGGCCGCCGCGAGCGAATCGCGGTAGCCCGCCAGCCGTTCCGCGGCAGCGGTGTACGCCAGCGGGGCGTTGGTGATGAGCCCGATCCGTCGATGGCCGGCCGCCACCAGGTGATCCGTGGCGAGCCGGGCGCCGGCACGGTTGTCCACGTCGACGCTGGGCACGTCGATGCCCGGCAGCGAGCCCTTGATGACGATGGGGAAGCCCTCGCCGATCGTCTCGACGAGCGCCGTGTCGTCGGATCGCGGCCCGGACACGATCAGCCCGTCGACGCGGTGCGATGCCAGCAGGTCGCGATAGCCCACCGAGGTGAAGCCCATCGGCTCGACGAGCACGCGGTAGTCGCCCTTGCCGACCTCGGAGCCGATGCCCCACAGCGTGTCGACGAGATGCGCATCCCCGGAGACCTGCTCGGGCGCCTGGAGCAGCACGAGGCCGATGGTGTGGGATCGACCCCCGGCAAGGGCCCGAGCGGCCCCGTGGGCCTGATAGCCGAGCTCGCGGGCCGCGTCCTGGACGCGGCGGCGCGTCTCCTCGGAGATCGCTGCTCCGGCACGGCCGGTCAGCACGAATGAGACCGTCGTGCGCGAGACGCCGGCCCGCGCGGCAACGTCGGCGCTGGTTGCTCGTCTGCGGCTTTCGCCCACCTCTTCTCCCGGCTTGCGCCCGCCCGTCGTCGGCTGGCGGGCGAGGAGTACGGAGTAACGCGCGTTACTTCACAGTATCCAGCGCCGGAGCATTCCCGGGCAACCCCGTCCCCTCGCCGCTCCGTGACGGGGATCAGCGCGGCCGGAGCCCGGTGCGTGTCGCCGGGCGTGGCCGCCCGGCGGCGACCCGTGACGCCTCGGCGAGCACGAGCCCCTCTCGCACCAGCGACGAGGCCACCAGCGGACGACCCGTCCGGTCGGACAGGGCAGCGAGCAGCTCCTCAGGGCGGCCGACACCCCTCTCCGGGTCGTGGCGCAGGACCATCCGAACGGCCGGCGCGCCATCGACCTCGAGCGCCGTCACGTCCTCGATGAACGGCCGCAGGTCGTAGGCCACCACCGTCTCGCCCTTGCGCCGCTCGCGCGGCAGGGCGGTGGCGGCGAGCAGGGCGGCCGCCGCCTCGCGCAGTGCTCCCTCGGACGCGGCGCCGGGGACGATCGAGGCCCGGTACACGGACGCGGTCACGCGTCCGGGCAGGGCCGCCTCGCCCAGCCACACGTCGTGGACCCCCACGAGCCGCCAGCCTGCTGGCTGACTCGCCTCGAGCGATTCGCGGACGCGCCAGACCGGCAGCCGCTCGACCAGCCACACGTCGATGAGCTCGGCCTCGCCCGGGATCGACGCGGCCAGCGGTGCGGCGACCGCGAACCTGGGGCGCGGCTTCGCCCCGTCCAGGCCGGCAACGGGGAGGCCCGAGCCCACCAGCGCCGACTCCCACGCGGACAGCTGCTCCCGCCCGACCGCCCCCGGGTCGATCGCATCGCGCGCAAGCACGAGGCGCCACCGCTGGACCGCCTCGCGAGGGGGCACCGGGGGGGTCCCGGGTAGCACCTTGGAGCCATCGGAAGTCGTGTTCACAGGTGTTAGTCTGCCGCCGATGAAGCCAGCCGTCGCGGGTGATCGGGATCCTGGTCTCGAGGCGGCCCCGCCGCACCGGGGCCGGTTCGTCGCGGTCGGTTCCGGGCGGGTGGGTCCGGCGTGAGCGTCCCGGACCCCTACAAGGTGCTCCAGGTGGACCCCGACGCCGACCACGAGGTCATCGAGGCCGCCTACAAGCGGCTCGCCCGCAAGTACCACCCTGACGTCTCGGTCGAGTTCGACACGGTCACCCGCATGGTCCAGATCAACCAGGCCTGGGAGCTGCTCCGGGACCCCGTGCGCCGCGCAGCCGTGGACCGGGCGCGCACTCGATCGGCCGGGACGAGCGCCCGCGTGGTCGCGGCCGACGGACGGGTCCACGCCGCCGCCCGCGGGCACGGGGCTCCGCCCCAGCGGTCCGGCTCCGCCGGGGACGGCCCGGGGCAGTGGCCCTTCCCCGGCATGGTGGATCCGACGGCGGGCTCGTTCGAGGCGGCTCCCGAGCGCGCGGCGTCCAACTGGACGAGCGGCCGCTCGACCGAGGGCTACCGGTACGACAGCCGCACGATGGGCTCCGGTGCTGCCGGGCCACCGCCGGGCAACCCATCGGGGAGCATCGTCTCCTTCGGGCGGTACCAGGGCTGGACCCTGGGCGAGATCGCGCGCACGGACCTCGAGTACCTCGAGTGGCTCGACCGCATGCCGATCGGGCGCCCCTACCAGGCGGAGATCGACGTCCTCCTGCGCAAGCATGGCCGTCGCGTGACCGCCACCGATGCCGAGCGGCGGAGCAGGGGCCTGTTCCGCCGGCGCTGATCGCACGTCGGCGGCGAGTCCCCGGGCGGGATCAGGTGGGTGATTCCTCCGGGCCCGCGGCCCGGCGCGCCGCCGTCTCGGCCTCGGCCCGCGGCACCGACCAGGCCAGCAGGTACGGCGCGGCCACGGTCGTCAGCACGACGGCCACCAGCATCGCTGCGAACAGATCGCCACTGACGACGCCCGCGGCGAGGGCAAGGTTCGCGACCACGATGCCGACCTCGCCGCGGGGCACCATCCCGAAGCCCACGGTCGTGGACCCCCAGCGGCCGATCGAGCGAGCGCCAGCCAGGCCGCCGAGCGCCTTCGTCGCGACGCCGATCACCGCGAGCGCGATGGCGAGCGCGGCGATCGGCGGGTCCAGCAGCGCGGACAGGTCGAGCTGCGCACCCGTGACCGCGAAGAAGAACGGCACAAAGATCGATGCCAGGGGCTTGATCTCGCGCTCGAGCTCGTGGGCGGCCTCGGTCTCCGCCACGACCAATCCGGCAACGAAGGCGCCCACGATCGCCGCCAGGCCCACCCAGGCCGCGAGCAGCGCGGTCGCCAGCATGATCAGAAAGGCCGGGACCAGCGGCGTGTCGGCGAAGAGCGGCCAGGTGAACGCCGTGGACCGCAGGCCGCGAGCCCGGCGGGCCACCACGAACCCGAGCAGCACGAGCCCGATCCCGGCCACGCCGACCAGCAGGGTGCTCGCGGAGAGGTCGCCCTCCGCGGCCCCTGCCACGAGGCCGATCAGGACCAGCGCGAGGATGTCGTCCACAAGGGCCGCCCCGATCACGACCCTCGCAAACGTGCGGTCCATGACCCCGAGGTCGCGCAGCACGCGGCTCGTGATGCCGATGCTCGTGGCCGCGAGCGCCAGACCGACGAACAGCGACGACAGCGTGGGCTCGCCCAGGGCCAGTGCGAGCCCGGCCCCACCCGCGATCGGCAGGATCATCCCCAGCAGCGCCGTCAGGATGGCAGGCCGGCCGACCTTGAGCAGGTCATCGGTCCGGACCTCGAGGCCCACCGAGAACAGCAGGATGACGACGCCCATCTCCGCGAAGACCAGGGCGGTCTCGCCAGGTTGGACCAGTCCCAGCCCAAAGGGGCCCACGATGAACCCGCCGAGGAGCTCGCCGACGACGGCGGGCTGCCCGAGCCGGCGCAGGACCTCCTCGCCCAGCTTGGCGCCGAGGAGGAGGATCAACAGGCTCACCAGGACCTGCGTGATCTCCTCCGCGCCACCGGCGGCGGGCGGGCCGGCTGGGACGAGGCCACCGGGGGAGGCGACACCGAGGGCGACCGGGGCGAACAGGAGGAGCCCGACCGTCACGAGGACGATCGGTGCCAGGCGGGGCATGCGGCGGGCCGGATCCGGCCCGCGCCGCGGATCCGCTACCACTCCGCGCGGTGTTGGCGCAGGTTGATGCTCTGGATCACGCCGAGCCCCACGGCGAGGCTGACCAGCGACGCGCCGCCGTGGGTGATGAACGGGAGCGGGATCCCCGTGACGGGCAGGATGCCGATCACCATGCCGACGTTGACGAACACCTGGAACAGGATCAGCGACGCGAGGCCGGCCCCGAACAGCGTCCCGAACGGATCGCGCGAGCGCCACGCGCACGAGAGGATCCGCCACAACAGCGCCATGAACAGGACGAACACCACGAGGGCCCCGAGGAAGCCGAGCTCCTGCGCCAGGACCGCGAACACGAAGTCGCTCTCCTGGACCGGCAGGAACCCGCCGCGCGACGCGGCGCCGTTCGTGAGACCGACGCCGAGCGGCCCACCCGCGCCGACGGTGAGCTGCGCCTGGTGCACCTGGAAGCCCGCGCCCTGCGTGTCAACGGCGGGGTTGAGGAACGAGAGGATCCGGTTCTGCTGGTAGTCGCGGAGCACGAACTGCCACGCGACGGGGATCGCGAGGCATACGCCGAGCGCCATCGCCAGCAGCCAGCGGAGGCTGGCCCCGGACATGAACAGCATGCCCGCGAGGATCGAGAGCAGGACCAGGGATGTGCCGAGGTCCGGCTGCATCATCACGAGTGCCCACGGCGGCAGCATCAGCAGGCAGGCGCCCAGGATGGACCCGAGCGAATCCAGGCGGCCCTCGCGGTTTCCGAGATACGTCGCGAGGACGATGATCATCATGATCTTCGCCAGCTCCGAGAACTGGATCTGGACCGGCCCAATGCCCACCCAACGGGCGGACCCGCCCACACCGTCACCGATGGCGAGCGTGAGGACGAGCAGGCCGACATTCGCGAGGTAGATCGGCCAGGCGAGCGTCTTGAACCAGCGGTAGTCAAAGACCGTCATCGCGATGAACACGACCATGGCAAGGCCCGTCCACATCAGCGCGCGCTGCAGGATGCTCCCGGTGCCGAGCACCGCGGCCCCGGCCTCGACGCTGTTCGTGTAGGCCATGACGATCCCGACCGCCGCGAGCAGGGCGGCGTAGACGGTGAGCTGCATGTCGTAGGCGCGGCCGACCCGGCCGACGGACCGGGTGGTCATGTCGGCGAAGCGCCCGGGTTCGGCCCGCATCACGCGCATCGGATGTCCGTCCTAGTTGCTCTGGTAGAAGTTGCCGCGCCGCAGCAGGTCGCGGTTGAGGTAGTCCTTCTTGATGTGGAAGTGGAGCTGGAGGAAGGCTTTCGCGATCTCCGTTCCCGCGTTGCCCTTGGTGCGGGAGTCGTAGGCGAAGGCCAGGAACGCGAGCTCCGAGTCCGGCTTCGTGAAGTCTGCCTTGTACGGGTTCTTCGGGACGAAGCCGACGAACCAGGAGTGGAACGGCAGGCGCCCCTTGGCGTCGCGGGTTCCGAACTCGGCGGTGCCGGACTTGCCGGCCACCTTCACGGGCATGTCCACGAGGTTGTACGTGTGGCGCAGGGTGACCGTGGACCGGCCCGCCAGCCGCATGTCACGCAGGGTCTTCTGGGACACCGGAATCTTGCGGATCAGGTCAGGCTTGAACGCCTGGATGACCGTGCCGTCGGGACCCACGACCTCGCGCACGAGCTGCGGCCTGTAGAGCTTGCCGCCGTTGGCAAGCGCCGCGTAGGCGTTGATGAGCTGGATGGGCGTCACCACGTCGTAGCCCTGGCCGATGCCGGCCTGGTAGACCTCGCCCCCGAACATCGGCTGGCCCAGGGCATCGATCTTCCACTGGTTGGAGGGCACGATGCCGGCGGCCTCACCCGGCAGGT
This sequence comes from Candidatus Limnocylindrales bacterium, assembly GCA_038250545.1. Taxonomy (GTDB): domain Bacteria; phylum Chloroflexota; class Limnocylindria; order Limnocylindrales; family CSP1-4; genus CAIXZV01. The sequence continues at coordinate 9,777 of JBBSCF010000034.1, forward strand.
CGATCCCGGTCGGCTCGCCGAAGCCGTACATGTGCGCCCAGTACGCGAGCCGGTCCGCCCCGAGCATCCCCGCCACCTGGAAGAAGTACGTGTCCGACGAGTGGCCGAACCCGCAGTTCAAGTCGCAGGGCCCGAACCCGCGCCGGTTCCAGTCGTAGAACCGGCTGCCCGCGAGGGTCAGGTAGCCACGGGTCTGAATCTTGGTCTTGGCCGTGATCTTCTTGTCCTGGAGACCGCCCGTGCCCGCGACGAGCTTGTAGGTCGAGCCGGGCGGGTAATGCGCCTGCACCGCGTGGTTTGTCAGCGGCTTGTTCTTGTCGTTGATCAGCTTCTGGAACGCCTGCGTCGAGATGCCGCGCGCGAACAGGTTGTTGTCGTAGCTGGGCAGGCTGACCAGGGCGAGGACCTCGCCGGTCTGCGGGTTCATGACGATGAACACGCCGCGCTTGAGGCCGGCGGCCTTCATGCCCCACTTGAGGGCCTGGGTCGCCTCGCGCTGGATCGTGCGATCGATGGTCAGCGTCAGCGACGCGCCGGGGACGGCGTCCTGGATGTTGGACAGGACATCGCCGCTCTTGCCGGTCGCATCCTTGGCGACCCGCTCGAGGCCATACGTGCCGCGCAGGTCGCTCTCGAACGTGGACTCGATTCCGGTCTTGCCGATCATGTCGTCCGCGAGGTAGCCCTTGCTGCGGAGCCGCGCGTAGGTGCTCTCGTCGATCGGGCCCGTGTAGCCGAGGATGTGGGCCAGGAGCGGCCCGTCGGGGTACTCGCGGCGCGTCTCGACCACCACCTGGACCCCGGGCAGCACGTCGGAGGACTCGGCGACGAGTCGGGCGGTCTGCTCCGGCACGTCCTGGGCGATCCGCACGGGATCAAAGCGGGATCCGGGGGCGCTGTCGAGCGTCGTCAGGATCTCGGTCGCGTCGATGCCGAGCATGCTCGCCAGACGCTGGGCCACGACCTCCCGCTCGCTGAACGGGAGGTCGGAGGGCGTGACCTTGACCGCCCAGGCTGCGACGTTCTGGACGAGGAGCCTGCCCTGGCGGTCGTAGATCAGGCCGCGCGGTGCCGGGAGGGCCACCTCGGCGGTTCGCTGCGCCTCGGCCGCGGCGGCCAGCTGCTTGCCGTTGTTGATCTGGAGGTACGCGAGGCGCGTCGTCAGGAGGCCGAAGACGAGGACCGTGACGAGGCCGAAGACGAGGAAGCGGATCGGGCGCCGGTCGCGCTCGCGGTTCGTGGCGAGGAAGCTGTCGTTCACCAGTCCACCCGGTCCGCGTTCTGGCGCCGCAGGACGATCGCCACGGTCAGGGGACCGGCGATCGCGGCCAGCACCGTGTCGTAGACGGCGGACGGCAACATCGTGGCGAAGGCGCCCGAGGACAGTGACGCGGAGGTCAGCGCGGTGGTGGCGACGAGCAGAAGCATGACGTAGACCGGACTTGCGATGGCGGTGGCCACGATGGGGGCGATGATTCTGACCCGGCCCAGGAGCCCGCCCAGGACGGAGGCGATGCCGACGGCGATGAGCAACGCGAAGGCCGACGATCCCAGCGGCCGGGGCCCCAGGACGTCGAGGGCCAGACCGCCGACGAATGCCCAGGCCAGGCCAGCCTCGAGGCTGCCGGCGATGACCCAGACGACACCGAACACCAGGACCGGGTGAAGAGCGGCGTCGCCGATCTTCAGGTACGGGACGATGGTGAACTCAGCGAGCGCGGCCACCACGGCCAGCGCGGCGGCGATGACGAGTTGCATGTAGGCGATCGATCCTCGGCTGACGAGCCGACGGTCGGGCGCAAGGCGGATGACGACCGCGACGACCGGTGACAGCTAGCGCAATCTGAAGTATCCCACGGCCCCCCGGAACGGGCAATCATCCGCTTGCTCGGGGTGCGGCTGGGGCCGGGGGAATCCGTCCGCCGCGACGGACCTGTCGGGTCCAGGCTCAGGTCGCCGGGCGGACGATGCCGGGCACGATGTTGCACGTGAAACACCGGCGCCCCCGGCGCCGCATGAGTGGCGGGTGAGCGTCATCTGGCATCCTCCGCCCCGTCTTCCCCGCTCGGCACCTGAACCCGGCCGAGGGGGCCTCGATGCTAGAATTCGGGTTCATGATCCTGTTTGAAGGTGGAGGCTGAGTGGGCCAGACGATCGCCTGCACCAATCAGAAGGGCGGCGTCGGGAAGACCACAACCGTGGTCAATCTCGCAACCTATCTGGCTCTCCTCGGTGACCGCGTCCTCGTCATCGACCTCGATCCCCAGGGCAACGCCACGAGCGGCTTCGGGATCGACCGCGCCGCGCTCGGGGGCTCCGTGTACGACGCCCTCGTGGACGGGCGCCCGCTCGCCGAGCTGCACGTCGAGACACCGGTCGCGGGGTTGCGCCTCGTGCCGTCCTCGATCTCCCTCGCGGGCGCCGAGATCGAGCTCGCGGGCGTGACGGGTCGCGAGCGACGGCTCGGCCGTGCGATCAACGCCGAGCGCGACGCCTGGGACTGGATCCTGGTGGACTGCCCGCCGTCGCTGGGCCTCCTGACCGTCAACGCCCTGACCGGCACGGACGCCGTGCTCATCCCGATCCAGTGCGAGTACTACGCGCTGGAGGGTCTGACACAGCTGATCGCCACCATCAACCTCGTACGCGACCATCTGAACCCGGATCTCGCCATCTCCGGCGTCGTCCTCACCATGTTCGACGCCCGGACGAACCTGTCGTCCGAGGTCGCCAACGAGGTCCGTCGCCACCTGGGCGATGCCGTCTTCCGCACAATCGTCCCGCGCAGCGTCCGCCTGTCCGAGGCCCCGAGCCACGGCCTGCCGATCGCGCTCTACCGGCCGGAATCGAAGGGTGCCGACGCCTACAAGGCCCTCGCCGGCGAGCTCCGCGCCCGCCGCGGGCCGGGCTCCGCCACCTACGCGGGGGCCGTCGCATGACGGTGAGGTCGGACCGCGGAGCCGGCGCACTCGGGCGGGGGCTGTCGGCGCTGATCCCGCAGCGGGCCGTCGGCGCCTCAGCGGTGGTGGAGGTTCCGCTCGCCCGCGTCGTCCCGAACCCCCACCAGCCGCGCCGCCACATGGACGACGCTGGTCTCGAGGAGCTGGCGGCCAGCATTCGCGAGCACGGCGTCCTCCAGCCGGTCCTCGTCACCGAGACCCTGGACGGGTACCAGCTGATCGCGGGCGAGCGTCGCGTACGGGCGTCGCGCCTGGCCGGCCTCGAGCGCATCCCCGCGCTCGTGCGCCAGCTCGCGGACCGCGACCAGCTCGAGGTGGCACTCGTCGAGAACGTCCAGCGCGCGGACCTCGACCCCATCGACGAGGCGACCGCCTACCGCCAGCTGATGGACGAGTTCGGGCTCACGCAGGAGCGTGTCGCCGAGCGCGTCGGCAAGGCCCGCGCGACCATCGCCAACACCCTGCGGCTCCTCGACCTCCACCCGGACGTCCAGGCCGCCATCGGCGACGGGCGCATCACGGAGGGCCACGGGCGCGCGCTCGGCGGGCTCCCGGTCGACGGACAGGCCCACGTGCTGGGCACGGTCGTGGGCCAGGGTCTGTCGGTGCGCCAGACCGAGGAGCTGGTGCGCCGGCTCCGCGAGCCCAGGGAGCCGAAGACAGCCGCGGCAGCGCCCCGGAGGCTGGACCCGGACCTCGAGCGGGTCGAGGCGGAGCTGCGCGAACGGCTCGGGACCAAGGTCAGCCTCAGCCGGTCGCGCAAGGGCGGCCGCATCGTCATCGAGTACTACAGCGACGAGGAGCTCGGCCGACTGTACGAGCGCCTGATCGGAGGAACTGCGTGACTGACGTCGGCGACAAGCAGACGGCCCAGACGAACGGCCGCGCCGCCGGCGGACGCAAGGCGAAACCGGCACCCGGCAGCGACTACGGGGCGTCGAGCATCCAGGTCCTCGAGGGCCTGGAGGCGGTCCGACGGCGGCCCGGCATGTACATCGGCTCGACGGACGTGCGCGGCCTGCACCACCTGGTCTGGGAGGTCGTCGACAACTCGATCGACGAGGCGATGGCGGGCCACGCGACGATCGTCCTCGTCACCATCCACACCGACGGCAAGATGACCGTCGAGGACGACGGCCGCGGGGTCCCAGTCGGCAAGCACTCGACGGGCAAGGACGCGCTCGAGGTGGTTCACACCGTCCTCCACGCCGGCGGCAAGTTCGGAGGTGGCGGCTACAAGGTCTCCGGCGGCCTCCACGGCGTCGGCGTCTCCGTCGTCAACGCCCTGTCCTCGTGGCTCCGCGTTGAGACGTCCCGCGACGGCGGGGTCTGGACGCAGGAGTACGCGCGCGGCAAGCCGATCACCAAGGTCGAGCGCATCGGCCCGCAGGGCAGTCGCCGGGGCACGAGGACCATCTTCCAGGCCGACGCCGAGATGTTCGACTCGACCGAGTACTCGTTCGAGACGATCTCGCAGCGGCTGCGCGAATCCGCGTACCTCACCAAGGGTGTCTGGATCACGCTGCGCGACGAGCGCAATGAGCGCGAGCGATCGTTCTACTTCGAGGGCGGCCTCGTCTCGTTCGTCCGACACCTCAATCGGAACAAGGAGACCCTCCACGCCCGGCCGATCTACTGCGAGCGCCGGGACGGTTCCACGACCATCGAGGTCGCGCTCCAGTACAACGACACGTACACGGAGAACGTCCTCGCGTTCGCGAACAACATCAACACGGTCGACGGCGGCACCCACATCACGGGCTTCCGGCGAGCGCTGACCCGATCGCTCAACGAGTGGGCCAAGAAGGCGGGCGTGCTCAAGGACGCCGACGGCAACCTGTCGGGCGACGACGTCCGCGAGGGCCTCACGGCCGTCGTGAGCGTCAAGCTCACGGAGCCCCAGTTCGAGGGTCAGACGAAGGCCAAGCTGGGCAACGCCGAGGTCGCAGGGCAGGTGGAGGGCGCGCTCGCCGACGCGATCGCGCAGCACCTCGAGGAGAACCCGGCCGACGGGCGACGGATCATCGAGAAGTGCCTGATGTCCGCGCGCGCCCGCGACGCCGCCCGCAAGGCGCGCGACCTCGTGATCCGGAAGGGTGCCCTCGACGGCATGTCCCTCCCGGGCAAGCTGGCCGACTGCCAGGAGCGCGACCCCGCCAAGAGCGAGCTGTACATCGTGGAGGGCGACTCGGCCGGCGGCTCCGCCAAGCAGGGCCGCGACCGCCGCTTCCAGGCGATCCTCCCGATGCGCGGCAAGCTGCTCAACGTCGAGAAGGCGCGCCTGGACAGGATCCTGAGCTCGGAGAACGTCAGGCCGCTGATCATCGCGCTCGGCGGCGGCATCGGCGACACGTTCGACATCGCGCGGCTGCGGTACCACCGGATCATCATCATGACCGACGCGGACGTGGACGGCGCCCATATCCGGACCCTGCTCCTGACCTTCTTCTACCGCCACATGCCCGAGGTGATCGCGAACGGCTTCCTCTACATCGCGCAGCCGCCCCTGTACCGGGTGTCCACCGGCAAGGTGACGAAGTACGCGAAGACCGAGAAGGAGCTCGACGGCGTCATCAGGAGCTTCACGGCCAAGAATGTCAGCACCCAGCGGTTCAAGGGCCTGGGCGAGATGAACGCCGACCAGCTCTGGGAAACGACCATGAACCCGGAGTCGCGGACCCTCCTCCAGGTCGAGGTGGAGGACGCCTCCGAAGCGGACGGCATCTTCACGATGCTGATGGGCGAGCGCGTGGAGCCCCGCAAGGACTTCATCAAGACCGAGGCCCGCAAGGTGCGCAACCTTGACATCTGAGCCCGCCGTCCGCGTGTTGATCGGAGGGCGCCGGATCGAGCTGGCGCCGCACAACTGCTTTGCCTGCGGGACGCTCAACGTCCACGGGCTGCAGCTGGAGCTGCACGCCGCGGAGGATCGCTGCTGGGTGGAGCTGGAGCTCGCCGAGCGGTTCGAGGGCTGGGAGGGGATCGCCCACGGCGGGATCGTGTGCACGATCCTCGACGAGGTCATGGCCTGGGCCGTCGTGGAGCACGACATCTGGGGCGTCACGGCCCGGATGAACGTCGAGTTCAAGAAGCCCGTACCCATCGGGCGGCCCATCCGCGGCGAGGGCCGCGTCACGAGCGCGCGCCGGCGCGTCGTGGAGGCCGAGGGCGTGATCGTGGATCCCGCCGACGGCACCGTCCTCGCACGCTCCACGGCGACCTTTGTGGGCGCAGCGGAGGCACGGAAGGCGGAGCTCAAGGCCCGCTACGGGTTCGTGACCCCCTCGGGCTCGAGCGCCACGCCCGGAAGCGTGGATACGAACGCTGACGGGGTGCACGGGTGATGCCGACGGTTGCGCGCGGCGCCGCCACGCTGCGCGCACGCGAGCTCGTCGCCGCGCGCATGGACCTCGCGCTGGCGCTCGGGCGCCGGGCGGGTGACTTCGTCAACGAGCCCCCGAACCTCGCGGAGATGCTCCGGGCCGGCCTCGAGGCGCTCGCGGACCCGGACTACCTCGCCGGCCAGCGGATGATCGCCCCGGGCATCGGGGCCCAGCTCGGCGTCCGTCAGCCGCTCCTGACCGCGGTGAGCCGCGGCCTCCGGGCAACGACCCGCCGTGACCGGCCCACCACCATCCTCGACGTCGCCGCCACGCTGTTCCGGGACCCGCTCGCGGAGCTGCACTGGCTGGGCATCGACCTGCTGGACCGGATCGTCACCCGGGAGCCGGAGCAGACCTGGCAGCTCGTGCGAGCCGAGGCCCGCCGCGCGACCGAGTGGATCACGATCGACCGCCTGGCCCGCGTCGCCGGCCGCGGAATCCTCGCCGAGCCCTACCGCTGGGCGGAGCTGGAGCAGCTCGTCTACTCCCCTTCGCGCTGGGAGCGCCGTCTCGCGGGCTCCACGGTGGCGACCATCCCGCACGTGGACCGGACCGCCGGTCGCACGCCGGACGTTGCCCGCCGCGGCCTGGCGATCGTCGCCGACCTCGTGGGCGACGCCGAGCCGGACGTTCAGAAGGCCCTCTCGTGGGCCCTGCGCACCATGGCGGCGATCGACCTGCCGGCCACGTCCGCGCTGCTCCGCGCCCAGGCCCGCCTCGCCCGAGACACCGCGGACGGCCACCGGGCCTGGGTGGTCCGCGACGCCTGCGAGAAGCTCCCGGCCGAGCTGGCCGCGGAGCTCAGGACCACCCTCGCCGGCGTCCGCAAGCGTCCCGGAGCGCCATCGACATCCCGCGCCTCGGCGACCGCCGCCGACTTCCTCGCCTACGGCCTGGCGGTCCCGCCGGCCGAGCGCACCATCATCGACCGGACCTGACCAGAGCCCGCTGATCCCCGGAGGAGAGCGACCACGTGACCGACAACCTGGGCGACATCCGAGCCATCCGCATCGAGGACGAGATGCGCGTCTCGTACCTCGACTACGCGATGAGCGTCATCGTCGCTCGCGCGCTGCCGGACGTGCGGGACGGCCTCAAGCCCGTCCACCGCCGGATCCTCTACACCATGGGCGAGATGGGGCTCAGCAACACGAGCTCCTACCGCAAGTGCGCCGCGATCGTCGGCGAGGTCATGGGCAAGTACCACCCGCACGGCGACGTCGCCCTGTACGACGCGCTCGTCCGGCTGGCCCAGGACTTCTCCCTGCGCTACCCGCTGGTGGACGGGCAGGGCAACTTCGGCTCGGTCGATGGCGACTCCGCCGCGGCGATGCGGTACACGGAGGCCCGCCTGACGGCGATCTCCGCCGAGATGCTGGCCGACATCGACAAGAACACGGTCGACTACGTCGACAACTACGACGGCACCCAGAAGGAGCCGTCGGTCCTGCCGGCCAAGCTGCCCAACCTGCTGATCAACGGATCGTCGGGCATCGCCGTCGGCATGGCGACGAACATCCCGCCGCACCACCTGGGCGAGATCGTCGACGCGGTGGACGCGTACATCGAGGACCCGTCCATCACCAACGACGAGCTGTGCAACCTCGTCAGGGGCCCGGACTTCCCCACCGGCGCCTCGATCTTCCGCTACGAAACGCGCCGCAACTCGCTGACCGGCGAGCATGAGACCATCGACGCCATCCGCGAGATGTACGCCCACGGCCACGGCCGGGTCGTCATGCGCGCGCAGGTCGCGTTCGAGGAGAGCCGCGCCGACCGCACCGCGATCATCGTCACCGAGCTGCCCTACCAGGTGAACAAGGCGACGCTGCTCGAGAAGATCGCGGACCTCGTCAAGGACAAGAAGATGGAAGGCATCAGCGACCTCCGCGACGAGTCCGACCGCGACGGGATGCGGATCTTCATCGAGGTCAAGAAGGACGCCAACCCGCACAAGGTGCTGAACAACCTGTTCAAGCACACCGCGCTCCAGACGACCTTCAACCTCAACATGCTCGCCCTCGTTGACGGCCAGCCGCAGACGCTGCCGCTCAAGAGCGTCCTGGGCCACTACGTCGAGCATCGGCGCGAGATCGTCCGGCGCCGGACCGAGTTCGACCTGGAGAAGGCCCGGGCCCGCGCCCACATCCTCGAGGGCCTCAAGATCGCCCTCGACAACCTCGACGAGGTCATCAAGACCATCCGCGAGTCCCCGGACGTCGAGCGGGCCCGCGCCAACCTCATGGAGCGCTTCGGGCTGTCCGAGCTCCAGGCCCAGGCGATCCTGGACATGCGCCTCGCCCGGCTCGCGGCCCTCGAGCGCCAGAAGATCGAGGACGAGTACCTCGCGATCATCCAGCTCATCGCCGAGCTGGAGGACATCCTCGCCAACCCGGCACGCGTCTTCGCGATCATCAAGGACGAGCTGGCCGAGCTCAAGAAGAAGTACGCCGGTGAGCGCCGCACCCGCGTCGTGGACGACTCCAACCGCGAGATGACCGACGAGGACCTGATCGCGGACGAGGACGTCGTGGTCACGATCAGCCGCCGCGGCTACATCAAGCGCCAGCCGGTCGCCACCTACCGCCGCCAGCACCGCGGTGGGAAGGGGATCATCGGCCACGTGACCCGTGAGGAGGACGCCATCGAGCATCTCCTCGCGGCCAACACCCACGATTGGGCGCTGTTCTTCACGAACAAGGGCCGGGTCTTCTCGGCCAAGGTCCACAACATCCCGGACGCGAGCCGCCAGGCCAAGGGCATGGCGATCATCAACCTGCCCGGCGTCCAGGTGGAGTCGGGCGAGGTCCCGGTCGCGACCATCTGCCTGCCGAACTTCGAGCCGGGGCACTACCTGGTCCTGGCCACCCGGCGGGGCATCATCAAGAAGACCCCGCTCGAGCAGTTCGAGCGCGTCCGCTCCACGGGCATCCGCGCGATCACGATCGGCGACGGCGACGAGCTGGCCTGGGTGTCGGTCTCGGCCGGCGGCGACGACGTGATCATCGCCACGGCCCAGGGCATGCTCGCCCGCTTCAGCGAGGGTGAGGTCCGGCCCATGGGCCGCGACGCCGGCGGCGTGATCGGTATCCGGCTCGCCCGCCAGGGCGACGCGGTGGTCTCGATGAGCGTCGTGGATCCCGACGCGGACCTGCTGGTGCTGACCCAGACCGGCTACGGCAAGCGCGTCCCGCTCACCGAGTTCCGCCTCAAGCACCGCGGGGGCCAGGGCGTCCGCCTCATCGCGCTCGAGGGCCGCAAGACGGGCCTCGTGGCCGCGGTCCAGCAGGTCACCGACGCGGACGAGGAGCTCGTCCTGATCTCGGCCGGCGGCCAGGTCATCCGCACCGACGTCCAGAGCGTGAACCGGTACTCCTCCGGCGCGCGCGGCGTGATCGTGATGCGGCTCGGCGACGGCGACACGGTCGCGGCCATCGCCGCCTTCCACGCGGGGCTGGCAGACCGGGGTGTCATCAGCGACAATGACGACCCCCAGCCCGACGGCGGCGGATCGACGGGGGCGGGAACCAGCAGCTCGTCATGAACGCCTTCGGCGCCAGGGAGTCCGACGTGTACGCGGACCAGTACGAGATCTACCACGGCAACGCCAACCCGGAGCTGGCGCGGAAGATCGCGCGCTGGCTGGCGTCCGAGCCCGGTCGCGCCGAGGTGTTCGAGTTCGCCAACGAGAACATCTTCGTCCGAATCCTGGACAACGTCCGCGAGAAGGACATCTTCCTGGTCCAGCCCACCTCCCGACCCGTGAACCAGTCGATCATGGAGCTCCTGATCATGATCGACGCCTTCAAGCGGGCGTCCGCGGGGCGGATCACGGCCGTGGTCCCGTACTACGCCTACGGGCGGTCGGACAAGAAGGACCAGCCGCGCGTCCCGATCACGGCCCGCCTCGTCGCGGACATGATCACCGTCGCGGGCGCGGACCGGATGCTGACGATGGACCTCCACCAGGGCCAGATCCAGGGCTTCTTCAACATCCCCGTGGACGAGCTCACCGCCGTCCACCTCCTCTCCCGGTACTTCATCGAGCGCGAGCTCCAGGACGACGCCGTCGTGGTCACGGACCTCGGGTTCGCCAAGCGTGCCCGGGCGTTCGCGGAGCTGCTCGACGCGCCGCTGGCGATCGTGGAGAAGCGGCGCCACGGCAACCTGGACCGCGCCGAGGTCATCAACGTCATCGGCGAGGTCAAGGGCCGGCGCGTGATCATCGTGGACGACGAGATCGACACGGCCGGAACCCTGATCGAGATCACCCGCGCCCTGGAGAAGGAGGGCGTCCGCGACATCTATGCGTGCGCCACGCACGGGGTGCTGTCGGACCCGGCGATCGACCGGATCAGCAGCTCCAACCTGCAGGAAGTGATCATCACGGACACGATCCCGCTCCCCGCCGACAAGAAGATCCCGCGGATCAAGGTGCTCTCGGTCGCGCCGCTCATCGGCGAGGCGATCAAGCGGATCCATCGCGGCGAGTCGGTGGGCGCCCTGTTCTCGTCCGAGGTCTCGTTCACCCAGGAGATGCTCCTGTGGGACGACGACCTCGACGGTCCGGCCGCTCCGGCCGACGACGACGACGTACCATCAGCCCTGCCCGCACCGGCGGGCGCCTGACCCGCGACACTTCGGAGACGCATGAGCCTGCAGCTGCACCGCCCCGACGGGAAGGGCGGCCTCGAGGTCCGGACCGGACCCGAGGAGAACTACCGGACCACCCTCCGCTCGCCGCGCTGGGGCGCCGCGCTCAAGGGCGGCCGCCTGCCGGAGCTCGCCAACCCCGAGATGAACCCCACCTCCACCGGGCGGGCGATCGCCTTCTGGCTGGTCCTGGGGCTCCTCACCTTCGCGATCATCGTGGCCGGCTACGGTGTCGGCCTCTGGTCGCTCCCCAAGTAGGGAACCTCGCGCCGGCGGACGGCGTCCGGGGGGCACCATGCGACGGATTCTGGTCTGCACCGGCGTCCTCGGCGGCGGCACCGCCCTCGTCTTCGCGCTGGCCGCCACGACCGCCATGCTCTTCCCGCAGGGCACGCTCGTGTCCCCTGGCTGGAACCAGGGCGTGATGTTCGGGAAGCCCGTGAACGCCTTCGCACGCGGGCCCGTCATGATCGATGACGTGATCGCGATGCCCGCGGTCGAGGCGCCCGCGACCGCCGTACCCGAGCTGGCGCCCTGATGCGCGCCGGGGCCATCGTCACCGGCGTCCTGGGGCTCGGCACCGCCCTCGTGTTCGCGGTCGCGGCCATCACCGCCTCGATGTTCCCCAACGGGACCGTGGTGGGCAGCGGGTTCAACGGCCCGGTGTTCGACCGCGGCTTCGGCGGGGGCGGGATCGCGGTCCCGGTCCCGGCGCCGGCGATCGACGTGGCTCCCAACGTCATCGTGCGCGGTGGCGACGGCCTCGTCGCCCCGAACGATTTCGCGCCCCTCCCCGGCGACATCGTGCTCACGGACCCGCCGGTGGGGATCGAGGTCACGCCGGCCCCCTGACGCGCGGCAGGACCGGCGTGCGGCAGGGCTCCCGGGGCCCTCCATCCTATACTCAGCCGGCCATGCGCTTCTTGTCCCGATTCTTCGACAGCAACGACCGTGAGCTGAGCAAGCTCCAGCCGCTCATCGATCGCACCAACGAGCTCGAGCCCGAGTACGAGGCCCTCTCCGACGAGGAGATCCGCCAGCGGATCGACGTCATCCGGGCGGACATCCTCGAGGCCGCCGAGCCCGAGGAGCCCTCCGAGGACGAGCTCCACCACGCCGACCTCGAGCGCCGCCGCGACCTGCTCAAGGCACGCCGCAAGCGCGAGAACGAGCGCCTGGGCGCCGCCCTGGACGAGGTGATCCCCGAGGTCTTCGCCGCGGGCCGCGAGGCGATGAAGCGGACGATGGGGATGCGCCAGTACGACGTCCAGCTGATGGGCGCCATCGTGCTGCACCAGGGCAAGATCGCCGAGATGCGGACGGGCGAAGGCAAGACCTTCATCCCGACCCTGGCCGCGGTGCTCAACGGCCTCACCGGGCGGGGCGCCCACGTCGTCACCGTCAACGACTACCTGGCCCGCCGCGACGCCCAGTGGATGGGTCCCGCCTTCCGGTTCCTCGGGCTGTCGGTCGGCGTCATCACGCACGACACCTCGTACCTGTACGAGCCGGGCTTCCCCACGACCGACGAGCGCCTGATCAACCTGCGACCCGTCACGCGGCGGGAGGCCTACGCCGCCGACATCACGTACGGCACCAACAACGAGTTCGGGTTCGACTACCTGCGCGACAACATGGTCGACCAGCTCGAGGGTCGGGTCCAGCGCGAGCGCTCCTTCGCGATCGTCGACGAGGTGGACAACATCCTCATCGACGAGGCACGGACGCCGCTGATCATCTCCGGCCAGGCGGAGGAGTCCGCGGACCTCTACTTCAGCTTCGCCCGCCTGGTGCCGCGCCTCAAGGCCCGGCCGGAGCTGGAGGAGGAGGGCGGCGACTTCTTCGTCGACCTCAAGGACAAGGCCGTCAGCCCCACCGAGGAGGGCATCGACAAGATCGAGCAGCTCCTGGGCATCGAGAACCTGTACGACGCGGACCCGCGCCTGGCGCGGCACTTCGACTCGGCGCTCAAGGCGCACGCGCTCTACAAGCGCGACCGCGACTACATCGTCGAGGACGGCGAGATCGTCATCGTCGACGAGTTCACCGGGCGCAAGATGCCGGGCCGGCGCTGGAGCGAGGGCCTGCACCAGGCGATCGAGGCGAAGGAGGGGCTGCGCGTCCAGCGCGAGTCCCGGACGCTCGCCACGATCACCTTCCAGAACTACTTCCGCCTCTACGACAAGCTGGCCGGCATGACCGGCACGGCGATGACCGAGGCCGAGGAATTCAGCAAGATCTACAACCTCGAGACGGTGGCGGTCCCCACCCACCGCCCGATGATCCGCGACGACTACCCGGACCTCGTGTTCAAGAACGAGTCGTCCAAGTTCAACGCGCTGATCGACGAGATCGAGGAGCTGACCACCGCGGGTCGGCCGATCCTGGTGGGAACCGTGTCCGTCGAGAAGTCCGAGGTGCTGTCCACGCTGCTCAAGCGACGCGGGATCAAGCACGAGACGCTCAACGCGAAGTTCCACGAGCGCGAGGCGGGCGTGGTGGCACAGGCGGGCCGCAGCGGCGCCGTCACCATCGCCACCAACATGGCCGGCCGCGGCACCGACATCAAGCTCGGCGGCGACCCGGCGGGCCTCGCCTCCGAGATGCTGCACAAGCAGGATCTCAACCCCGCCGAGGTCGACAAAGCCACGATGGACGACGCCCTCGAGCAGGCGAAGTGGATCACGGACCAGGACCACGAGAAGGTCGTGGCCGCCGGTGGCCTGCACATCATCGGCACGGAGCGCCACGACAGCCGCCGGATCGACAACCAGCTCCGCGGCCGCGCCGCCCGCCAGGGCGACCCGGGCTCCTCGCGCTTCTACCTCTCGCTGGACGACGACCTGATGAAGCGCTTCGCGTCCGAGCGGGTCGCGAGCCTGATGGAGCGCCTGGGCCTCGAGGACGACGTCGCGATCGAGTCCCGGCTGGTCAGCAAGACCATCGAGAGCGCGCAGACGCGCGTCGAGGGCTTCAACTTCGACATCCGCAAGCGCGTGGTCGAGTTCGACGACGTCATCAACAGGCAGCGCGAGACCATCTACGCCGAGCGCGACAAGGTGTTGCGCAACGAGGACCTCACCGAGACGGTCCGGGACTTCCTCGACCAGGAGGTCGAGGCGATGGCGGACCAGTATCTCGGCGGCGACTCCCCTGGCGAGTGGCACCTCGAGGGCCTCTCCGCGGCGCTCCGGGCCATGGGCCTGGACGGCGAGGAGACCTCCGAGCATGCGCTCGATGAGGCCGCCCGGTCCAGGGAGGAGCTCGTGGAGCACCTCCGCGACATGGTCGACGGCCGGCTCGAGGCCCGGATGGCCGAGCACGGCGAGGAGGTCTGGTCCCAGGTGGAGCGGTTCGTGCTGCTGCGCACGATCGACAGCCTGTGGGTCGAGCACCTCACCGAGCTCGACGACATGCGCCGCGGCATCGGGCTCCGGGGCTATGCCCAGCAGGACCCGCTCAACGAGTTCCGCAAGGAGGCGTTCCGCCTCTACGAGGAGCTGCGGGACCTGATCCGGCGGCAGGTCACGACGACCATCTTCCGCGTCACGGTGAAGCGCGAGCCGGAGACCGTGCCGCTGCCCGGTCCCGGCCAGCCGGCCCGACCGGTGGCGAGCGGCGACGGGACCGACGGCTCCGGCGGGGCCACGTCGACCCCCGTGGCCGCGGCGCCCCGAGCGCCGCTCACGGGCGGCCAGGCCGCGCTCCGCCAGCCGGGCGCCCCCGCGGTGCCGGACCCCTCCGCCATCCGTGGCCTCGCCGCCGACCCCATGCGCACCGCGCGCCTGGCACCGGGCGATGACAAGGCCGCCGGCGGCTCCGTACGGCCCGGGTTCACCCCGTCCGGGGCCCGAATCGGGCGCAACGACCCGTGCTGGTGTGGCTCCGGCCAGAAGTACAAGAAGTGTCACGGGGCCTGACCCGCCACCGAGCCAGGGACCTGGTGCGCGTCATCGTCATCGGCGGGCTCGTGGTCGTTGTCGCGGCCGGCGCCGCCACGATCCAGATCTGGCGCCAGGGCAACGCCGACGAGCAGCGTCCCGCGGACGCCATCGTGGTGCTCGGTGCCGCGCAGTACGACGGCCGGCCCTCACCCGTGTTCGAGGCCCGGCTCCAGCACGCCGTTGCGCTGTGGAACGCCGGCCTGGCGAGGGTATTCGTCGTAACGGGCGGCAAGCTTCCCGGGGACCGGACGACCGAGGCGGCCGTGGCCCGCGAGTTCGCGATCGCCCACGGCGTGCCCGCGGCGGCGATCTTCGGCGAGGACCAGGCCCACAACACGCTGACGTCACTCACCGCCGTGGCCGTCGAGATGGAGCGGCGAGGGATGACGAGCGCGATCTTCGTCTCCGACCCGACCCACATGCTCCGCGTGCTGCGGATCGCGGACGACCTGGGCATCGACGCCTACGGCTCGCCTACGCCGACCTCGCCCATCGCCGAGGATCCGGTCCGGCGCGCCCAGGCGACCATCCACGAGCTGGGGGCGCTGGCGGTGTACTTCCTCTCCGGCGGGGCGCCGCTGGTGGAGCAGCCGGGGGGCTGATCCCGGTCCCGCGGCGCTACGGCGCTACGGAGCCGGCGCTCCGAGGTCCTCGCTCGTCCCCCCACCCGCGCCCTCGCCGTCCGGCCCGATGTACACCGTCATGCGGGTCCCCCAGCCCCCATTGGAATCGTGTTCGGCGAGCCGCATCTCGAGCGTCATCGCCCAGACCTGCATCGGCGTTGCGACGATGGTCGTGGTGCAGGTCGCCTCACGCGGCCGCTCCAGCGGCGGCCCATTGGGCAGCGACGAGACCGTCATCGTCCGCGAACCCTCCGGCGGGAAGCACGCCCACGATGGGTCGGCGCCCACCAGCGAGGCCGCCAGGTAGCCCCTCGCCGCGTCGGCGGCCGCCGCGGGGCCGGTCGGGAGCGGCGTGACCGGCGGGTCGTAGCGGATGCTCTTCACGATCCCGTCGACGAGGTCGAGCATCGCGCCATCGTTGGGCGCCCGTACGTTGGCCGTGATGCTGTAGAAGTTGTCGATGGAGCCCGGTCGGGCGATCGACCACGTGCGGACCGCGGTGGCGCCCGTCTCGGGGACCGCCTCGCTGTCCTCGACATAGCCGGGGAGCCCGTCGACCGTGATTGGCCGGGCGCCCGCCGCATCTCCAGGATGTTGAACGTGGGGAAGCTCGCGGCGCGGATCTCCACGACCAGGGTCCCTGGCGCGAGCACGTACCCCGTGCCGCACGTCATCCCGTTCGCCTCCCGCACGCACGGGTCCTTCACCTCCACGGTGCCGAGGTACGCGATCGAGCTGAAGAAGCTCCCGGTGAGCTCGTAGCGGTAGGCCCGCCAGACGGCGGGGTAGTCGAAGACGAGGCCGGCCTCGTCGAACCGGTTCGGCTCGCTCACCTCGGGCGACGGCGAGGGGCCGGGTCCGCACCCCGCGGCGACCGCGGCGAGGAGCGTCGCGAGGACCACAGGGAGGCGCCTGCGGAGGGCCGCAAGACCATTCGCTGGGACCGTTTTCCGTGAACGATCACGCCGATCGGCCCCTCCCCGGCAGCTTTCGGGTGCAAGACCGCGAAATTCCTGCGTCAAAGCCGGCAGCCCCCCTTGGAATGCGCGGAATCGACCCCTATACTCGGCCACAGTCTTTCGCCTCAAGGGACCGGCACCGTCGTCCCAAGTCTCGCCCGAGATCCAATCGGTGCCCCGTCCCGAATCGTCACCTCGTTCGACAGCGAAAGACGAGGAGAGAGGGACTGTGAAGCAGGCTGAGGAAGCCCAGTTCGTGGATCTCATCGCTTGCGAACGAGACTGCCGCAATTGCAGCTACGCCGCCGCGCTGGACTGCGATGGCAACTGCGGCGTCTGCACCCACAACTCGTATTGTCCTTGTGTGAACCCCGTCGTCGCCCGGAGCAAGACCGCCCTTCGGCTGATCGAGCTCCGTCCGATTCTGCTCCAGGATCTCCAGGTGCGCTCGTAATGGACGCAACGTCCACTCGCGACCTGGCGGAGCGGATTCGGTCGACCTCGGGGCGTCTTTGACCTAGCCGCCAAGGCAACCCGCGTCACCGACCTCGACGCGAGGGCCATCGAGCCAGGGTTCTGGGACGATCCGCGCGCCGCGCAGAAGATCACCCGCGAGGCCGAGGGCCTGCGCGAGGAGGTCGCGCTGTGGCGGGCCCTGGAGAAGCGCGCCGCGGACCTCGAGGAGCTGCTGGACCTGCTCGCGGACTCTCCTGACGAGGAGACCGCCGCGGACGTCGAGCGCTTGGCGGACACCCTCCGCGTCGAGTTCGAGCGGGAGCGGACCCTCCTGCTGTTCTCTGGCGAATACGACGCGAAGAACGCCGTCCTGTCGATCAGCGCCGGGGCGGGCGGCACCGAGGCCACGGACTGGGCCGAGATGCTGCTCCGCATGTACCTCCAGTGGGCCAGGCGCCACAAGTTCAAGACGGACATCGTGGACAGCCAGGAGGGCGAGCAGGCAGGCATCAAGAGCGCGACGATCACGTTCACCGGCCGGTTCGCCTATGGCTGGCTCCGTGCCGAGCGCGGCGTCCATCGCCTGGTCCGCATCAGCCCGTACGACGCGCAGAACCGGCGCCAGACGACGTTCGCCCTGATCGAGGTCATGCCCGAGGCGGACGACGACGTCGAGATCGAGCTCAACTGGGACGAGATCCGGGTCGACACCTTCCGCTCCTCGGGGGCCGGCGGCCAGCATGTCCAGAAGACCGAGTCGGCGATCCGGCTGACCCACATCCCCACCGGGATCGTGGTCGCGTGCCAGAACGAGCGCTCCGCGACCCAGAACCGCGAGATCGCGATCCGCGTCCTCAAGTCCCGGCTCCTGGAGCTGGAGCTGGAGAAGCGCGAGGAGGAGTTGCGCAAGCTCCGCGGCGAGCACGTCACCGCCGGCTGGGGCAACCAGATCCGCTCCTACGTCCTGCACCCTTACCAGATGGTGAAGGACCTGCGGACCGCCCACGAGACGTCGAACACGGGTGCGGTCCTCGACGGGGACCTTGACGCCTTCATGCAGGCGGAGCTGGAGCGCGTCGCGACCGGCCGGGCGCCCTCCGCGGACGACTCCGACGACTAGCCCCGGATCACCCGCCGGCGCCGTCACCTACCGGCCGGGCCGGGCCGAGGACGTCCACGTCTGCCCACTGATCTGGCAGGAGGCGATCGACGACTATGGGCGCCGCCTGAACCAGCCGCCGCTGGGCAACGACCTGGCGCCCTTGCGACGGTTGCTCGCCCACACGCTGGCCAGCGACCCGGACCGGTTCTGGGTCGCGGTCGACCGCGAGGGCGAGGTGAGCGGGTTCGCGTCCGCCACGCTGCGCGAGGGGTTGTGGTTCCTGGCCATGCTGTTCGTGCGGCCCGGGACGCAGGCATCGGGCGTTGGCCAGGCGCTGCTGGACCGGGCCCAGGCCGGGCGCGACGTGGACCCCGGTGGGCCGGCGGTGCCGGGGCCGGACGAACCGTTCGACACCGGCATCCACACCTGGGGCATGTGCACGGACGCGGCCCAGCCCATCTCCAACGCGCTCTACGCGCGGCGCGGGATGGTGCCGCGGATCCCGGCCTGGCGGCTGGTCGGCGAGGTCCGGCGCTGGTCCGCCGTCCCGCCGCTGCCCGCCTCGCTCGAGGCCGTGCCGTTCGAGCGGGCGGAGGCCGACGGGCCGGAGGGGACTCGGCGCCTCGCGGAGCTGCTCGGCGGCCTGGACCGCGAGCTGATCGGGTCCGCGCATCCCGCCGAGCACGGGTTCCTGCGCCGGGAGGGCCGATCCGGGTTCCTGGTTCGGGAGCGGGACGGCGGGCGGGTCCACGGGTACGTGTACGGATCCGGCAGCGGGCGCCTGGGGCCGATGGCCGCGCTGGATCCTGCCCTCCACCCACAGCTGATCGGCGTGGCGGTGCGCGAGACGCCGATGCTCGGCGCGGTCGCGATGTGGGTCCCGGGCACCGCGGACCGCGCCACGCGGGCGCTGCTGGACGCCGGCCTGCGCTTCGACGGCTTCCCGGGGCTGATCTGCTGGTCGCGCCCGGAGCACCCGTTCGAACGGTACGTGCCGATCTCGCTGGCGCTCGTCTGAGCGGCCGGCCGACGCCGGGCGCGAGGGCGCGTGCGGACGCGCACGATCCGGGCCCGGATGCTAGCCTCGGGGGAGTGGCTCCCTCGATTGTGCCCTCGGTCGGAGACGTCACCACCGAACCGTCGCCGAGCAACGCATGACCCTGACCGAAGGCCCGACCCACACCCAGGCGCCGTCCGCGACCCGCCGGCGCTCGCTCCTTGACCGCCTCACCGGGCGCGGCCGTGCCCCACGGACGGATCGCGCCGTCGTCATCCTCCACGACGTGACGAAGCGCTACCCCAATGGCAAGGAGGCGCTCAAGGACGTGGACCTCGTCGTCCCCGAGGGCGACTTCGTGTTCCTCGTGGGCCCGTCCGGCGCCGGCAAGTCCACGCTCATGAAGCTGCTCATCCGCGACGAGCTGGCCACCCACGGGGACGTCGTCATCGACGGCTACGACCTCGCCCGGATCAAGCGCCGCCAGGTCCCGCGGATCCGGCGCAAGATCGGGATCGTCTTCCAGGACTTCAAGCTCCTGCCCCGCAAGTCGGTCCGGGAGAACGTGGCGTTCGCCCTCGAGGTCACGGGCACGCCGCGCCGGCAGATCAAGCCCGCCGTGGACCGGGTGCTGGCCCTCGTCGGGCTCACGGCCCAGGCCGACCAGCTGCCGACCCAGCTCTCGGGCGGCGAGCAGCAGCGGACGGCCATCGCCCGCGCGCTCGTGCACGACCCGCGGATCATCATCGCGGACGAGCCCACCGGGAACCTGGACCCGGTCATCAGCTGGGAGATCATCCAGCTGCTCCTGCGGATCAACGAGCTGGGCGTCACGATCCTGATGGCGACCCACCAGGCCGAGGTGGTCACCGCCCTGCGCAAGCGCGTGGTGGCGCTCGAGGACGGCCGCGTGATCCGGGACGAGACGTCCGCGACCTACCACCGTGAGGACTAGGCCGCCGTGATCACCTTCGTCCTGTTCTCGATCGGGCGCGCCTGGCAGGGCTTCTGGCGCAACGCGCTGATGAGCCTCGCCGCAACGCTGACCATGGTGCTGATGCTCCTGCTCCTCGCGGGCTTCTTCATCCTCCAGAACGTGCTCCTCGCGAGCCTGTCCTTCGTCGAACAGAAGGTGGAGGTCGTGGCCTACATCGAGAACACCGCGACCCAGGACCAGGTGGACGAGCTGGTCGCCCGTATCGAGGCCATGCCGCAGACGACGTCCGTGGGCTTCGTCACGCGCGAGGAGGCCCTGCAGCGCTTCCGCGAGGCCCAGCTGGCCCAGGGGCGCCCGGATCTGACGACGTCGCTCGAGGCCAACCCGCTGTATGCCAGCCTCAACGTCAAGCTGCGCGCGCCCACCGACTACCGGGCCGTCGCCGAGGCGCTCCAGGCCGACCCGATCGTCCGTCCCCGCGGCGTCATCAACATCCAGGCCCTGGTCGAGCGCCTCACGACGGTCACCGGCATCGTCCGCACGGCGGGCGTGGCGATGGTCGCGATCGTGGGCGTGATCGTGCTGTTCATCATCGTCAACACGATCCGGCTGGCCGTCGTGGCGCGCGCCGAGGAGATCGAGATCATGCGCCTCGTCGGCGCCTCGGACGCGTTCATCCGCTGGCCGTTCGTGTTCGAGGGCGCCTTCGTGGGCCTCGCGGGCGCGCTGATCACGCTGGGGCTGCTCGCCGTCGCCGCCGACCCGCTCTCGACGGCGATGGTGGGCTTCTTCAACGTGCTGCCCCTGCAGCTTGGCTCGCTCGGGCGCGACACGGCGTCGATCGTGCTCGGTACCGGCCTCGGCCTGGGCGTGCTGGGCTCCTGGGCCTCCGTGCGGACCTACCTGATCCGCTAGCGACGGGCCGGGGCGGCCATCCGCGACCGGCGGTACGCTGGCGACCCGCGCCGAGCCGCGCCCCATCGTTCCGTGTCGAGACCCGCCATGTCCGCCGATCCCGTCAACCCCGTGCCCCCGGAACCCTCCGCCACGCCGGAGCCTGCGGCCGCGCCGGAGCCCTCGGCCACGACCGCACCCGCCCGCTCCGGCCGCCGGACCGGCGTGGCCATCGTCGCCCTGAGCCTCATCGCCGTCCTCGCCGGGAGCGTCCTGTTCCTGTCGGGCTGGACGCTCGGCCGCCAGACCGCGCTCACCCCGGGCACGCCCGCCAACGAGACGCAGCTGTTCCAGCCGTTCTGGGACACCTACCGCGCCGTCACCGACCGCTACGCCGGCGGCGAAGTCGAC
Source organism: Candidatus Limnocylindrales bacterium (assembly GCA_038250545.1). GTDB lineage: Bacteria > Chloroflexota > Limnocylindria > Limnocylindrales > CSP1-4 > CAIXZV01. The sequence goes on from JBBSCF010000034.1 coordinate 31,096, forward strand.
CGCAAGGCGCTGGTCGAGGGCGCGATCAAGGGGATGATCGGGGCCCTCGACGACCCCTACTCGCAGTACCTCACGTCCGACGAGTTCAAGAAGAGCCTCGAGGGGATCTCGGGCGAGTTCGAGGGCATCGGCGCCACCATCGGCGCGGTGGACGCGAAGGGCGCCACCAGCGGCTGCACCCAGCTTGGCCCGGACTGCCGCATGGTCATCATCGCGCCGATCAAGGGCGCGCCGGCCGAGAAGGCCGGCCTGCTGCCCGGGGACGTCGTGACGAAGCTCGACGGGACGCCGCTGGACGGGCTGACCCTGGACGAGGCGCGGGGCAAGGTCCGGGGACCGAAGGGGACCGCGGTCGTGCTGACCATCGAGCGGGACGGCACGACCCGGGACATCGAGGTGATCCGCGCGGTCATCGTCACGCCGGAGGTGGAGACCAGGACCCTCGCCGGCGGGACCGTGGGCTATGTGCGGCTCGCCGGCTTCTCGGATCACGCCGCCGAGCAATTCGACCGGGCGATCGCCGAGGACGTCAAGGCCGGCATGAAGAAGCTGGTCGTGGACCTGCGCGGCAACCCCGGCGGGTTCGTGACCGCGGCGCGCGACATCGCCAGCCAGTTCCTGGCCGAGGGCACGATCTTCTGGCAGGAGGACGCCGACGGGACGCTGCTCGAGACCGTCGCCAAGCCCGGCGGCGCGGCCGTCGACCCGTCGATCCGGGTGGTCCTGCTCGTGGACGGCGGGTCCGCGTCGGCATCGGAGATCGTGGCGGGCGCCCTGCACGACCGGGAGCGGGCCACGCTCGTGGGGACGAAGACGTTCGGCAAGGGGACGGTCCAGCAGTGGACCCAGCTCGAGGACGACAGCGGCGGCTTCCGCCTGACGATCGCCAAGTGGCTGACCCCGGACAAGACCTGGATCCACGGCAAGGGGATCGTGCCCGACGTGACGGTGGACACGCCGCCGGCGAAGCCCGGCGACGACCCGGTCCTGGACGCCGGCCTCAAGGTGCTCGACGCCGGCGGTTGAGGACTGGCCAAGAAAAGGGTGCTTGCACGCGTCCGCGCGATCGGGTAGGGTCGTTTACGAACGAAAGGAGGTGATGTGCAGTGATCGACAGTTGTAGTTACTGCACCACCTCGTTGGAGATCGCCGCCTAGTTGCGATCCCGACGGGTGGTCGGTAGCAAATGAACGCCGGTCCGGCAACGGGCCGGCGTTCGTGCGTCCGGAGCCCGGCCCTCGCCCGCAGCACCCGCGTGCGACACTGGCGCCCCACCATCAGGAGGAGCACCCCATGGGCGAGACCATCGCCCAGAACCGACGAGCGCGCCACGAGTACAGCGTCGAGGACACCTTCGAGGCCGGTCTCGTGCTGCGCGGCACCGAGATCAAGAGCGTGCGGGCCCACAGGGTCAGCCTCGCCGATGCCTACGCGCGCGTCGAGAAGGACGAGGCCTGGATCATCGGGCTGCACATCGCCCCGTGGGAGAGCGCGGACGTGCGCTTCAACCACGAGCCCAAGCGCGCCCGCAAGCTGCTCCTCCACCGGTCCGAGATCGATGAGCTGCTGGGCAAGACCAAGGCCAAGGGCCTGACGCTGGTCCCGCTCTCGATCTACATCAACGACCGCGGCAAGGCCAAGCTCCAGCTGGGCCTGGCACGCGGCAAGCAGACCTGGGATCGACGACGCGAGATCGCGGACAGGGACGCGAAGCGGGACATGGACCGCCAGGTGGCGGACGCCCGGCGCCGGTAGGCCTCGTTCATCGGCCTCGTTCATCGGGCTCGTTCATCGGGCGCTCCGGCGCCCCGTCGCAGGAGGGATCGATGCGGCTCGCGCGGATGCTCCAGGCGGTCGACGCGCACGCGGCAGGCGAGCCCGGGCGGGTCATCGTGGGCGGAGTCCTGGACGTGCCCGGCGCCACGATGCTGGAGAAGGCGCGCCACCTCGAGCAGCACGGCGACGGGCTCCGGCGCCTCATGCTCCGCGAACCGCGTGGCTACCCGGCCCTGTGCGCGAACGTCATCCTGCCGCCCACGCACCCCGACGCCGACGCGGGCTACGTGATCATGGAGCACGTCGAGTACCCGGGCATGTCCGGCACGAACACCATCTGCGTCGCGACGGCGCTGCTCGAGACGGGCATGCTGCCGATGACCGAGCCCATGACGGAGGTGGTGCTGGAGGCCCCGGCCGGCCTGATCCGGATCCGGGCGACGTGCGCCGGCGGCAAGGTCACCGGGGTCACGTTCCGCAACGTGCCGGCCTTCGCGACCCACCTGGACACGCCGGTCGAGGTCCCCCAGCTGGGGACCGTGGTCGTGGACGTCGCGTACGGCGGCATGTTCTACGTCATCGCGGACGCCGTCCAGCTCGGGTTCGCCCTGACGCCGGACGAAGGCCGCGACATCACCCGCGTCACCGAGATGATCAAGGCCGCCGCGGCCGAGCAGCTGCCGGTGGTGCACCCGGAGCAGCCCGGGTTCGCCGGGATCACGATCGGGCAGATCTCCGGGCCCCCGCACAACCCGCGGAACTCGTGGCGGAACGTGGTGACCGTCTCGACCGGCAAGCTCGACTGGTCGAAGCCGTCCACCTGGACCGGGGTCATCGACCGGTCGCCGTGCGGGACCGGGACGTGCGCCAAGATGGCCGTCCTGCACGCGAAGGGCCGGCTGGGGTTGAACGAGGACTTCCGCCACGAGGGGATCCTGGGGACGGTGTTCACCGGGCGGCTGGAGGAGGAGACGCGGGTGGGGGAGCGGACCGCGGTCGTGCCGACGATCACCGGGACGGCCTGGATCACGGGGTTCGCGAGCTACGTGGTGGACCCGACGGACCCGTTCCCGGAGGGGTACACGGTCGGGGACCTCTGGTAGACGCGCCCCCGGGCGCCGGTGACGGGCGTCCCGCACGGCCGCCGGCCGTGGGCGCAGATGGCTTCCGGCGCCATGGATTCTCGGGCCGGAACGCCCGATGCGGCACCCGATGCCTCGATCCGCCCCTGGTACCGCTCGTGGACGAGAACGGGCGACCTCATGTGGCTTGGCGGACCACATCGCGGTCGGCCGCCGTCGAGAACGTGGCTCCCGAAGCCATGGCGACCCAGTCGCGGTCGCGAGACGGGCTCAGCGCAGCAGGTAGCGGCGGCTCAGCGGACGCCGAGCCCGAGGAGAAGCAGCCCGGCCGCCAGAGATGCCGCCGCGACCGTCAGCAGCAGCAGGCCTGCGACGAGGACGCGTGCGTTGGCGAGCGGGTGGATGGCCGGCAGGCGTGCCCGTAGGACCTCGAGACGGACCTCGGAGATCAGCTCGCGGACGCCGTCCATGACGTCGGCCGGGTCCACGGCGGCTCGACCCGCCGCTTCGACCGCCCGGTAGCCCGCCCCGGCCCGCGCGGCCTCGAGCATGGCATCGCAGATGATCGCCACGGCCTCCGGCTGGTTGAGCGGCACGCCGGCGGCGCGGTGACGGCGCGCGAGCTCCGCGGCGGCAAAGATCTGGAGGCGCTCCTCCTCCCAGGGGATCAGGCACATCGGCCGATGGTAGCGGGACCCACGGCGTGCAACCATGCGGTGGCGCGCGGCGTCACGGGGGCTGGCGTCCGTGCACCCAGGGGGAGACCTTCCCGATGATCCGACCGCTCGCCGCGCTCCTGGCGCTGACCCTCGTCGCCGGCTGCTCCGCGACCGTGCCCTCGCCGCAGGCCGACCGGGGGAGCGCGGCCCCCCCGACCCGAGCGCCGTCGGCAGCGCCCACGGCCGACATCGGCGCCGTCGCGGTGGCCTCGGTCACGGGGCGCCGCCTGCCGACCTCGCCCGCCGATGCCACGAGCGCCGGACAGGCCGTGAACGCGTTCGGCCTCGACCTGTACGCGAGGCTCGTGGCCGCGAACCCGGACGCCAGCCTCGTCGTCTCGCCGGCGAGCATCGAGCTCGCGCTCGCGATGGCCCGCGCGGGCGCGAAGGGCGCCACCGCGACCGAGATGGACGCCGTGATGCGCGGCCTCGGCGCCGACACGAACGCCGGGTGGGTCGCCGCCCTGGACCAGTCGCTCAACAGCAAGACCGCCATCTACCAGGACGCCGCCGGGCAGCGACAGGACGTCACCCTGCGCTCGGTCAACGCGCCGTTCGCACAGGAGGGCTACGCGCTCGAGGGCGCCTACCTGACGGCGCTTGCCGAGCGGTTCGGGGCGGGCCTCCAGCTCGTGGACTTCGTGGGCAACGCCGAGGCGTCCCGCGGCGCGATCAACGGCTGGGTGAGCCACAAGACCGAGGCCCGCATCCCGGAGCTGCTCGCGCAGGGCTCGATCGACGAGAGCACGCGCCTCGTGCTGGTCAATGCGATGTACCTGAAGGCCGCGTGGCAGTACGCGTTCCAGGAGGGCTCGACCGCCCCGGCCCCGTTCACCCTGCTCGACGGCACGACGACGGACGTCGCCATGATGCGGGTCGCCGCGAGCTTCCCGTACGCCTCGGGACCTGGCTGGCAGGCGGTGGACCTGGGCTATGTCGGCGGGCGGCTGTCGATGCTGGTCATCGTCCCGGAGGACCTCGCGGCGTTCGAGCGGACCTTCGATGCGGCCCAGCTCGCCTCGATCACGGGCGGCCTCGCCTCCGTGGAGGTCCAGGTCGGGCTGCCCAAGTTCGGCACGCAGAGCCAGCTGGGGCTCGGCGACGTGCTCAAGACCATGGGGATGCCGACGGCGTTCGACGCCGACGCGGCGGACTTTTCCGGCATGACCACGCAGGAGAGGCTCTACATCGCCGCCGTCGTCCACCAGGCGAACATCGACGTGGACGAGAAGGGCACCGAGGCGGCCGCCGCCACGGCCGTCCTGATGGCCGCGGGCGCCGCGCCGGGCGAGCCGGTCAGGATCACGGCGGACCGCCCGTTCATCTTCGCGCTGCGGGACCTCGACACGGGCGCGATCCTGTTCCTCGGCCGGATCACGGAGCCCGAGGTCCGGGCGCAGCCGTGAGCGGCATCGGGGGATCCGCCACGGGCCTCCTGCTCGGGATCACCATGCTCGTGGCCGGCGCCTGCTCCCCCGCCACCGCGCCATCGTTATCGGCCGCGCCCACCGTGAGCCCGGGCCCCTCGCCCGCGCTGATCGAGGCCACGGTCACGCGCGGGCCCGTGACGATGACCGTAAGCTCGACCCCGGAGGTCATCGCCGGCGAGTCGGCGTGGCTCGAGGTCACCGTGAGCTCCACGGCGCCGGTCGCGTACGAGGGCGGGCCCGGCACGTGCGACCGCAACATCTCGGCCGTCGCCACGCGGACAGGACCGTGGCCCTCGGACCCGCCGGCGGCGCTCGCGCCGCTCGATCCGGTGGTCATCCGCGCCTACGACCTGCTGATGCCGCCGGCGGAGCACCAGGGAGGCGGCTCGTTCCGGTCCGAGCTGCTGCGCCGGTCCGAGGCCGCCCTCGACACGAAGATCCCGCCCTTCCCGGGGCGCGACCTATGGACAGGCGTCGGCTGCACGTTGCCCCTGGTGTCGTGGACGCTGGAGCCTGAGGCACCGATCACGGATCACATGGACTGGTCGACGACCATCGCCGGCGCGCCGGTGGTGCCGGGCGACCACACCGTCGCCGTCACCTTCCCGCTCGTGAGCCTGAACATCCCGCTCCGGGTGACCGCGCCGAACGGACCCCGGATCATGACGATCGACGAGGCGGCCCACGTCCTCCTGGCGGACCCGCGGGTCGTCGAGACCTACCACAAGGTCCCGATCGACCGCTGGGGCGGCCACGAGCTCACCTACATCGACGGCGCCTGGTACTACCTGCTCCGGTACGACGGCAGCCAACTCCTCGTCGCGAAGGCGGATGGGCACACCGGCGAGGTCGTCGACGTGCACGTCGAGACCCACACCGGCCTCTAGCCCTACCTAGGCGGTCACCTCGTAGCGCAGCCACACGACGCCGGAGGCGAACGTCCGGGTCTCGAGGAGCCGCAGCCCCACCGGCCGATCGAGCGACGGGAGGAACGGCAGCCCCGCCCCCAGGACTACCGGGTTGAGGAACAGCCGCACCTCGTCCACGAGGCCGGCCCGGAGCAGCGCGCCCGCGAGCGTCGGCCCGCCCACGTCCATGTCCAGGCCCTGCGCCTTGAGCCGCGCCACCTCGTCCACGGCATCGTCCCGCACCAGCCGGCTCGCGTGGTCCGCCTCGGCCAGGGAGCGCGAGAACACGACCTTGGGCGTCTCGCGCCAGATGCGGGCGAACTCGACCATCGTCGGCGTGGCGGCGGGATCGGCCTCCGCCGTCGGCCAGTAGGCGGCCATCTCCTCGTACATCCGCCGGCCGTAGAGGAACGTGTCCGAGGACCGGCTCTCCTCGTTGAAGAAGGCGTGGAGCTCCTCGTCCACGATGACCCAGTCCAGCGAGCCGTCGGGCGCCGCGGCGAACCCGTCGAGCGAGACCGACATCGAGTAGACGAGGCGGCCGTGACCGCGGTTCGCCGTCATCGGCGTCGGGCCGCGATGGCCAGCAGCGCCAGCAGGCCACCGGCGAGCACCAGGCGGGTGACGATGATCATGGCGAGGGAGGCGGCCGGATGCACCATCGCCAGATCCTACGCGAGGGCGCGCCGGGACGTTCGCGCGCAGGCGTCAGGCGGGCGAGAGCGGCTCCACACCGGATCGGGCGAGACGCTCCTCGAACCGCTTCGCGGCCGCATCCAGCTTGTCCAGGTGCTCGGCCAGGCGGCGGCGCGCCTCCTCGGCCGCGGCATCGAGGCCGCTCAGCGCGAAGATCCCCCAGAACTTGAGGATCGGCAGCAGCACCTCGTCCCGGTGGGCGCGGATGTCGTAGATCCCCGCCTTCGCGATGTCGGCGGCCTTGCGCATGAAGTTCGCGATCCCCGCCCCGGGCATCTCAAACTTGAGGACCTCGTCGACGATCGCACGCACGGCGGCCGACGGCTCGATCGCGATCGCAGCCTTGAGGATGTCGCGGTAGAACACCATGTGCAGGTTCTCGTCGGGCGGCGGGACGGGGCAATAAAAAAAAAAGCGCCGCGGGGCGAAGAAATGGGAGCCCGGGTGGGCGGGGGGGGCGGGGGGGCCGCAGACACAGTCAAACCCAC
>JBBSCF010000035.1:0-37582 GCA_038250545.1 Candidatus Limnocylindrales bacterium
CGCATGCCGGGTCCGGGCACGCAGCGGTAGCGGGGACGGCGGTGGGCGTCGCTCCACCGGGCGACCGCGTAGCCGTCGAGCTGGATCCGGCTGCCGGGATGCTGCGGGCAGGTCGGGCGGACGGCGGGTCGATCAGGGAGCGCGAGAGCCATGCCGCGAATCTGCCGCGGTTCAGTGCCACCTACGATGGCACGGTGGTCCCGAATCCGCTACGGGTTCCAACGCAGATACAACAGGGTGTGGCGCGCCCGGAGGGATTCGAACCCCCGACACTCGGTTCCGAAGACCGATGCTCTGGTCCACTGAGCTACGGGCGCGCGGCTCCCGGATGATACCGCCCGCCACGGCGCGCACCAACGGGGCGCATCTCTCCTCCGCGTGAGGCACAATCCGGCGGTGCCCCGGAACCAGCGGTTTCCTCACGCGCGCCCGCCTCGCCGTGCCTACGCACGCTTCGCGCTGGTCGGCGCCGCGGCGGCGCTCGGCGCCCTTCTGGTCGTGCCGGTCATCGGACCCCAGGGGATTTCGCTGGACCTCAAGGGCGTGGGCGCGGTCCCGAACGTCATCGCCCAGGGGCCGTCGCTCGTCGCGTTGAGACCCTCGCCCGCGTCGGCGGACTCGGCGCCGACGGCGTCCCCTCGTCCATCGGCCACCCCGTCGGCCGTCCCGTCCCCTTCGTCCGTCGCGCCGACCCCCACCAGGGACACGGCTGGCGCCAACGGCCTCGGCTATGACCCCATCGTGTTCAGGGCACCCGCGATCGAGAGCCTCACTGGGTACCGCTGGCCGGTGGCGAAGGTCCGGTTGACGCTGCCGTTCGGGCCGACCGTGTGGGGCTCGCGCCTGGTCGATGGCGAGCCCTTCCACGACGGCATCGATCTCGCGACGTTCTGTGGCGACCGGGTGACCGCGGCGCACGATGGCGTGGTGCTCGCGGCGGGCCGGCACTACGACGCCTACATGGGCTGGGTCGGGGATCTGGGGCCGTACCTCCGGCGGTTGGACGCCAAGAACCTGTGGATGACCCTGCCGATCGTGGTGGTGGTCGCTGACGGCAACGGCTACCGGAGCATGTACGCGCACTTCGGGCGGATCGTGGTGAGGCCGGGGCAAGTCGTGAAGGCCGGCCAGCTGCTGGGGTACGAGGGGGCGACGGGCCGTGCGTCCGGGTGCCACGTCCACTACGGGCTGTTCTCGCCGCTCGAGACCGCGAACTTCGCGATCGAGCCGGACGTCGCGAAGCGGATGAAGCTGCCGAAGGCGGAGATCGCCCGGATCGATCCGCTCCTGATCCTTCCGCCGGAGGCCGGGGTCAACGCTCCCAGGGTGCCGGAGCCGTCGCAGGGCCAGGCAGGGAGTCCCTCGCCGAGTCCCGTGCCCGCGCGCTGAAGGCGACCCTGGGGCACGACCCCGCCCCGCGGGGCCATCGGCGCGCCGCCCAGCGCGCTCCGCCGCCCAGCGGAGCTCCGCCGCCCAGCGGAGCAACGGTCCGCTCGCCGGCCAGCGGAGCAACGGTCCGCTCGCCGGATGCCCGACCCGCTGGGTGGCACGTTCGTCCGCCCGGAGCCGCTGCCACGAGACAGATGTGCCGCCGAGCGGCGCGAACGTCCGGGCAGCGAACCGTTGATCCGCCCGGTGGCACCCGGCGGCGCGAACGTCCGGGCAGCGAACCGTTGATCCGCCCGGTGGCACCCCGGCCGCCGCAGGCCCCGGGCCCCCGAGCCCCCGACCCGCCCGGAACCCGGAGCTCAGCCGGTCCGCCGGTACCGCCGACCCACCAGCGACCACGCCGGCAGCCGCGCCAGCGCCACCGCAAGGCTCGGGCCCGGTCCGCCGTCGCGCCGCTCGATCGCTAGCGAGTCGCGCTTCCCGGCCCCCGGCCTCGCGTCGATGCCGACCAGGTCCACCACCACGCGCCCGGGCTCCGGCTCGCCCAGCTCCGCCAGCAACGCCGCCGGCCACTCGGGACCCGCCTGCTCGGCGTGGACCTCGCGCTCGGTCCGCCAGCGAGGGCGCCGGAGCAGGATCGCCCGCCAGCCGTCGGCGACCTCCGGGGTCACCGTCCCGTCGCCCGGCACCGGCGAGTCGGACAGGTGCTCGCCCCTCGCCCAGCCGGCGGCCTGGTGCAGGAGCGCGTACTCGTCGAGGTCCGCGAACGCCGCCAGGCGTTCCGCCGGCGACCCGTCGCCGAACACCGCGCGGATCGACGGCGCGAAGACCTCCGCGAGGTCGAGGTCGATCGCCCGCACGGTCCGGTGCAGGTAGACATGCTGGTACATGAACAGCCGCGCGGTGAGGAACATCTCCAGCGCGCCCACGCCGGACTCGTACAGGGTGAGCCCGCGCCCGGAGACGAAGGAGTACCGGCGCAGGCGCTCGGCGTCCACCGGCCCCATCGAGACCCCGGTCAGGTACGCGTCGCGCCGGACGTAGTCCAGGTTGTCCACGGTGAACACGCCCGAGAGCAGCGGCTGGAGGGTCCGGACCCAGCCGGGCATGGACGCGTCCGCCAGCGGCGGCTTGGAGACGAGGAAGGAGACCCAGCGGGGATCGATCGCCTCCCCGTCCGCGAACCGGTCGCGGTCCGGCACGGACCCCGGCGCCCGCCGCAGGCCACGGATGAGCGGGCCCAGCTCCCGCTCGATGATCAGCTGGCTGAGGTCCTCGTGGGAGAGCGTCTTCGCCCCGGGCCGCCGCGGATCCGCCGGCGCGGGGAACGAGGACAGGAACCGGTCATCGAAGAAGTGCGCAAATGGGCCGTGCCCGACGTCGTGCAGGAGCCCGGCGATCCGCAGCGTCTCGGCGACGAGCCCCTCGGACGGGACGGGCTCACCGGGCGCCAGCGCCGGCAGGGCCGCGCACAGGGACGGGTAGAGCGACCGCGCCCACAGCCCGGCCTCGTGCATGACGCCAAGGCCGTGCGTGAACCGGGAATGCTCGGCGGTGGGGAACACCCAGCGGGCGCTCTGGAGCTGGCTGATCCGGCGCAGGCGCTGGAGCCAGGCGGTGTCGAGCAGGTCGTCCTCGGCGATGTCCTCCGGGCGGAGGCCGGCCGCGCGAGCCTCGGCGCGGGACAGCCGCTTGGTGAGCTCGACGTAGCCGTGGATCGGGTCGCTGATCAGGTTGACGGCCGCGAACGCAGGTCGGCGGCCGGTGCGCGACCCCGCTACGGAACCCAGATCCGGATCTCCTTGGTCCACGCGCTGAGGTTACCCCGCGCGTCCTTGGCCTGGACGCGGAACGTCCACCAATGCCGGCGGGCGCGGTGGAGCAGGACCAGCTTGCGCGCCGTGGTGTCGTTCCGGATGAGGCGCCAGGAGCCGTTGTCACGGCGCACGCGGACGTCGTACGACACGATGCCGGCGGTGCGTCTGGAGGCGCGGATCGGTGCCGCCCCAGGTGACCACGACGTCCCTGTTGCTGCGCACCCGAATCGATCCGTTGCGTGCCACCGGCGCCGTGTGATCCGGCGACTCCGTCATCACGGCGGACACCCAGGTCGTGCCGTCGTCGGCCTGGACCGCGCCGATGCCGATGTAGTTGGACGTGGCGCTGAACATGATCCCGGCGTGCGCCGGCCTGTTCCTCCACAGCGTGTAGATGTTGTCCACGGCATCCGGGCCCCAGGCGAAGCCGCTCATGCCGATGATCTCGCCGTAGCCCATCCAGGCGATGCCGCCCGCATCGAGGGCGGTGCCCACGTTGCCACCGGCCGTCGCGTGGCTGAGGGTGTGGGCCGCGGCCATCCGGCCGGCGCGTTCGGTGGCGAGCGCCGTCAGGGCGCTCCAGGTCCGGTACGCCACCAGGCCCCGGTCGGCGCGGCCGGTATTCATCCGGTCGAGGAACAGGGCGGACACGTCGCTGGGCGTGACGGCGGCCGCTGGGGCGGGCGTCGCGGCGAGGACGCTGGCGGCGATCAGGACCGTGGCCAGCAGCACCGACAGGCGGCGTCTGAGCGGCGGTCTCACGGGAATCCCGGGGGGTATCGGCAATGGCGATGGCAGGGGTTGGTGTGGGGGTATCGAGCACAATTCCTCGGCGGCTGGGGACGCTGGGCAGCCCCACCCTACCCAAGACTGGTGCCTCCGGTCACCACCGCGCCGGTCCCGAACCCGAGGGGCCGTTGGTCAGGAGACGTGGTACTGCGCGGCGGCGCGGCGGTGGGTCTCGGCGACGTCCTCGCGCAGCTCCGCCGGCGCCAGCACCTCCACGTCGCTGCCCCAGGACAGGATCCAGAGCCGGATCTCGATGATCCCGGCGACCGTCGCGGTCCACTCGAGCGAGCCGTCCGCGAGCTCCGTCACGGCCTGGCTGGGGTGCCACTGCGCCTCCATGACGCGCCCCGCGACCTCCGACCGGAACCGGAGCACGATCTTCGTCGCGGGCTGGTCCGCGATGATGTCCCACGCCCGTCGCAGCTGCGCGACCACGTCGTCCTCGGGGGCCTCGAAGGTCCGCGGCAGGACGGAGAGGTCGCGGATCCGCTCGACCTTGAACGTGCGCATCGCCCCGCGGTCCTCGTCGAAGCCGATGAGGTAGAGGGCGTGCGTCTGCAGCGACGGCTCCAGGAGGTACGGCCGGACGATCGCCCGCCGAGGCTCCCGCTTGCCGCTGTAGGGGGCCGGCAGATACTCGAACGCGACGACGCGCCGGTCCGCCCAGGCGCGCGTCAGCGCCTCCACCTGTCGGTTGAACGCCGGGTCCACGTCCCGGCTCGAGAGGTCCTGGACCGTCCGCTCCACGTGATCGCGGAGCGAGGCCGGGAGGCCCTCCTCCAGCTTCGTGAATGCCGAGGCGAGGACAGGATCGTGCTTGTCCATGTACCGCGCGAGGAGCCGGGCCGAGAGGAAGATCGCCATCGCCTCGGACAGCGTCAGGCGCAGCGGCGGCAGGAACGCGTCGGCGTCCACCCCCCAGCGGCCGCTCTCGCTCCAGACCGGGATCCCCAGCTCGCCCTCGATGGCCCGCAGGTCTCGGTAGACCGTGCGCTTGGCCATGCCCGTGCGCTTCGCGATGTCGACGGGGGTGATGCCGTGGGTGCCGTTCGCGCGCAGGATCCCGACCACCAGCAGCAGGCGCGCGGTCCGGTCGCGCTTCGCGCGCTCGTCGCCCGGCAGGTCATCGAGCATGGGGGTCCCTCCTGGTCATGGCGAGGGCGGCAGCACCGTGATCGGCAGGCCCCTGTCGTACGCCAGCATGCGGAAGCGCAGGCCGGCCTGCAGCGCGTCGTCGTCGAGGCCGATCGCGGGTCCGTTGAGGTTCCCGTCCACCTGGCCCAGCTCCCCGTCGGCGAAGACCCAGAAGTCGAGGTCGCCGCGCCAGCGCGAGATGTCGGTCTGGCCGACGAGCAGGGCCACCTGGGGCAGGATCCGGCGGGCGGTCTCGCCGGTCAGCGGGATCCGGCAGTGGCGGGCCCGCGCGCCTTCGATGAACGCGAGGCCGCGGTCCTCCGGGGCGGCCACATCCGTCGGCGTGAGGGCGACGGCCACGATCTGCAGATCCAGGCCCTGGTCCCGGCCCAGGGCCGCGTCGACCGCCGTCCAGGGCCGGCCCCGCGACAGGATCCACACCCGGCCGCCCAGCCGGGTGATGCCCTGCTGGCCCAGGGTCAGCCGGGTGGCCGCGAAGCCGGACAGCGAGATGTCGGCCCCGTTCCGGATGCCCTGGAGCGCCACCTGGCCCGTGTACCGGGTGTCGATGGAGCCGTCCATGCGCAGCGCGAGCCGGGCGGTCGTGCCGGCCATCACCGGGTCGGTGCACGCCGGCGGCTCGAGGTCCGGGTCCGTGGGCCCGAAGCGGGACGCGATCGACGGCCGGTCGCCCAGGGCCAGCTCGTTGACGATGGCCGCCCCGGCGAAGGCGCTCCCGGTGCCGAGGACCATGACCAGCCCCAGGGCGCTTCCCAGCGCGAGCCTTTGACCCCGCATCGCCGCGCCGCCAAGGCGGCGCCGGGCGAGGCCGAGACCCGCGAACAGGCCGGTCGCGACCAGGGCGAGCAGCCATGGGTAGGCGGCCTCCAGCGAGGGGAGAAGCGTCTGGGGCCCGCGCCCGGTCAGCTGGGTCACGAGCCCCGCGAGCGAGGGGACCAGCAGGAGCATCGCGCCGAGCGCCAGCCACGCGATGCCGGCGAACGCGCGCCCCCCACGCGCGACGGGCGGCCAGACGACGGCCGCGAGCGCGACCAGCATCGGGCCGATCGCCGCGAGCCCGACCAGGATGTCGACGGGCCCGCCGGGGCGGTAGCCGAGGAGCACGAGGCCGAATGCCGCCAGCCAGAGCGCCGCGAGGGCGACGCCCATGACCCGCAGCTGGATGGTTCGAACCCGCACGCACCGAGTGTACGCAGACGGGCGACCGGGGCCACTCGGGGCCATCGTCCGGGGGGCCCGGACCGGGGCGCCCCCAACGTACCCGGGGTCATGGGACTCCCGGGTCATGGGAGGCCGGACCATCAGGCGCATCGTGCCCTTACCGCACCACGGTGCAGTGCCCACAACCGAACAAGCACCCGGCGACGATGGACCTCCCTCCTCCCGTCGACGTCGGACACCCTCCGAAGCGACGCCGTACCTCCTCCCGGCGTCGCTTCGGCCGTTAACCGTGACATTTGTGGGACCTCCGTCACCCGCGATTCGGGCCGGACCGCGGGTACACTTCCGCCGGGACATCAAGGAGGAGATTCACCACCCATGCGCACCATCAAGGGCGTCACCGCCCTCGCCCTCGTCGCGGCCTTTGCCGCGGCCTGCTCAAGTGGCGCCGCGACGCCGGCGCCCACCGCCGTGCCGAGCGAAGCCCCCACCGTGGCCGCCACCGAGGCGCCGTCCGCCGTGCCGACCGAAGCCGCCACCCCGACGCCCGACGCCTGCGCGGCCGCGAACCTGGCCACCAGGACGGCCGGGACGCTGACCTACGGCACGGACAACCCCGCGTACCCGCCGTACTTCGCGATCCCGGGCGACGGCGAAACAGCCACCGCCCCGTGGGAGCTGGGCGACCCGACGAACGGCAAGGGCTTCGAGAGCGCGGTCGCCTACGCGGTCGTCGCCAAGCTCGGCTTCGCCAAGGACGCGGTCGCCTGGGTCTACGTCCCGTTCGACAACTCGTATGCGCCCGGCGACAAGACCTTCGACATCGACATCAACCAGATCTCGTACACGCCCGAGCGCGCCGCCGCGGTCGACATGACCGACGGCTACTACACCGTGAACCAGGCCCTGGTCGCCAATGCCGACACGCCCATCACCAAGGTCACCACGATCGCGGGGCTCAAGGACTTCAAGCTGGGCGCCCAGCAGGGCACGACGAGCTACACGTACATCACCGACACGATCCAGCCCAGCGCGGAGGCGTCCGTCTACAACTCCAACGACGCCGCCATCGCCGGCCTCAACGCCAAGCAGATCGACGGCATCATCGTGGACCTGCCGACCGCCTTCTACATCACTGCCGCCCAGATGGACAACGGCGTGATCGTCGGCCAGTTCCCGGCGCCGACCGGTGCGGACGCGGAGCACTTCAGCATGGTGCTGCAGCAGGGCAGCACGCTCACGCCGTGCGTGAATGCCGCGATCGCCGCGCTCAAGGCGGACGGCACGCTGGGCACGATCACCCAGGAGTGGCTGGCCGACAAGGCGAGCGCCCCCGTCCTCCAGCCCTGACGACCGTCTGATGGCGCTCGGCGGCAGCAGCCTGTCCGCGGACCTGCCGCCGCCGTCGTCGGGTCGCGGGACGCGGCTGCTGCCCGGCGAGGGAGGACGGTCGATCCTGATCGCCCTCGTCAGCACCGTGATCGTGTTCACGGCGCTGGGCATCATCGTCGTCAACGCCCCGGGCTGGGATCAGTTCCAGTCGAAGTTCCTCAACGGGCCGGTCTTCTGGGACAGCCTGCCCAAGATCGTCGACAAGTTCTGGGTCAACGTCCGGCTGTTCCTGGTCGCCGAGGTGCTGATCCTGGTGTTCGGGCTCGTGCTCGCGATCGGCCGCAGCCTGCCTGGCCCGGTCTTCTTCCCGCTGCGCCTGCTCGCGACGGTCTATGTCGACGTCTTCCGGGCGCTGCCGGGCCTGCTCGTCATCTTCATGTTCGGGTTCGGGATCCCGGGCCTGGGCATTCCGGGCATCCCCACCGACACGTTCTTCTGGGGTGTCGTGACCCTCACCCTGCTCTACTCGGCCTACGTGTCCGAGGTGTACCGGTCGGGCATCGACTCGATCCACCCGAGCCAGGGGGCGGCGGCGCGGTCCCTCGGCCTGTCCGAGTTCCAGGCGCTGCGCCACGTCATCGTCCCGCAGGCGATCCGGCGCGTGATCCCGCCGCTGCTCAACGACTTCATCGGGCTGCAGAAGGACACCGTGCTCGTGTCGTCGATCGGCCTCGTGGAGATCTTCCGCCAGAGCACGATCCTCCAGCAGGCGAGGTTCAACTTCACGCCACTGATGGCCACGGCGCTGGTGTTCCTGGTCGTGACGATCCCGCTCGCCCGGTTCACGGACTGGCTGCTGTCCCGGCAGAAGGACCGGCAGGTCCGCGGTTCCATGCGGGCCGTCGCAGCCCGCCGCATCGGGTCGGGGCGCTGATGGCGGCCGCGCTGTCCATCGAGGGGCTGCACAAATCCTTCGGCGAGCTGGAGGTCCTGTGCGGCATCGACCTGGAGGTCGCCGAGCACGAGGTCATCGCGCTGATCGGCGCCTCGGGGAGCGGCAAGTCCACGCTCCTGCGCTGCATCAACCTCCTCGAGCCCATCGACGCCGGCCGGATCCTCATCGAGGGCGAGGAGATCACCGCCAAGGGCGTCAAGGTGGACCGGATCCGGCGGCGCGTGGGGATCGTGTTCCAGTCGTTCAACCTGTTCCCGCACATGTCCGTGCTGGACAACGTCACCCTGGGTCCGCGCAAGGTCCTCAAGCGGTCCCGCGCCGAGGCCGAGGACGACGCCGTGGCGCTGCTCGAGCGTTTCGGCCTCGCCGAGAAGGCCCGCGATGTCCCGGACCGCCTCTCGGGCGGTCAGCAGCAGCGCGTGGCGATCGTGCGGGCGCTGGCGATGCAGCCGGATCTCCTCCTCCTCGACGAGGTCACCTCAGCGCTGGACCCGGAGCTCGTGGCCGAGGTGCTCAACGTGATCCGCGAGCTGGCCCAGGGTGGCATGACGATGCTCATCGCCACCCACGAGATGGGGTTCGCGCGGGACATCGCGTCGCGGGTCTGCTTCCTGGATGCCGGCCGGATCCTTGAGCAGGGGCCGCCGGCACGGATCTTCTCCGAGCCCCGCGAGGCGCGGACCCGGCAGTTCCTCAACAGCATCATCGAGGCCGGCCGGCTCTAGGTGTCGTTCCCGGGGTCCGTCGCGCAGCGCTCCGAGTGCCGGCCGCCCGGCGGCCGAGGCGTCGATCGCGGTCTACGGATCGCTCGCCGATGGCGGCCGAGCAGCCCGGATACCGGTGTCCCGGCCGTGACCTGCTCGCCGATGGCGGCCGAACCGTCGATCATGGGCGGCCGATGGCTCGCCCGCCGGCCGCGGGCCGATGGCTCGCCCGCCGGCCGCGGGCCGATGGCTCGCCCGCCGGCCGCGGGCCGATGGCTTGCCCCGCAGCCGCGGAGCGCCGCCCGCACCGTGGCACCGCGGCCTCAGCGCCCCGAGACCGGCCCCCGGCACGCATCCACGAAGAACGCGAACAGCCGCTCGAAGGCGCGTGGCGTCGACTCGCCCCGCTCGGGGTGGCACTGCACCGCCATCCGGAACGGCCCGGACGCCGCCTCGAACGCCTCCACGAGATCCCCCGCCGGGCTCGGCGAGAACGCGGCGGGCACGAACGCCGAGGCGAGATCGGACGCGCGCACGGCCTGGTGGTGGTACGAGTTGACCGTCAGCACGCCGCCACCGACGTTGGTCGGGTTGAGGATGCGCGCCAGGCGCGACCCCGGCAGGAGCCGCAGCGGATGCGTCAGCGCGGGGCCCTGGCCCCAGCCCGGCCCGGCGTGCCCGTCGACATGCTGGAGCAGCGTCCCACCGGCGTGGACGTTCATGGCCTGGAGCCCGCGGCAGATCCCCAGGACCGGCACGCCCCGCGAGTCGGCGGACCCGAGCGCGGCCAGCTCCAGCTCGTCGCGCGCCGCGTCGACCCCCTCGGCACCCGCCGGGGCCTGGCCGTAGCGGCCCGGGTCCATGTCGGCCCCACCGGTGACCAGCAGCCCGTCCATCGAGGCGAACGCCCCGGCACGCTCCGACGCGGAGGCCGTCGCGTCGAGCGGGATCGCTGTCGCGCCGTGGCGCGTGACGCAGTCCACGTACAGCGCGTTCTTGCGCGCGTTCAGCCCGGGATCGGCGGTGGCGGCGGCGGCCACGAGGGTCACGACGATCCGGGGCGAGCGCCCCGCGGCAGGCGGCATGCGGGCGAGGATACCCCCGGGTCGCGGTCCCGCCGCGCTCAGCCCGGCGACGCGGACGGGTCCGGCGATTCCGTCTCGTAGTCCTCGAAGTCGTCCGGCGTCGGGGTCACCTGCTCGCCGGTCTCGCCGTCGTCGGGCGGCGGCACGTACTCCTGCCCCGGGAGGATCCGCAGGACCCAGCCACGCTTGAGGTTGTCGGGCTGGTAGTCGGCGGACTCCGGGTCCAGGGACGGGAACTGGTCCCGGTTCCAGTAGGCGATGCTCCGCCCGCTCGTTCCGTACTTGCGCGCCAGCGAGGTGAGGGTGTCGCCGCGCACGACCGTGTGGCGCAGGAAGGTCGGCGTGGGCGCGGGCGTGGGCGGGCCGGGTGTCGGGGACGGGGTGGGCGGCGGCGAGGGGCTCGGCGTCGGCGTCGGGACGGGTGTCGGCGTGGGCCGGACCGCGGCAGGCAGGCAGCCCGCGGTCACCACGAGGACCGCAAGGATGGCAAGGACCAGGCGCCGACCCGTCCGCACCGCTACGCGTCCACCAGCGGCGGATCGACCGGCGTCGGCTCGGACAGCGTGAACTCGGCGGCCAGGGCGAGGCCCTCGAGCGCGGTCGCGACCCGCCCGCGGCCACGGCGCTTGGCCACGGAGCATGCGCGATCGGCCGCGAGGAGGATCGACTCGGCGTCGTCGCCGTCGGTGGGGAACGACGCGGTGCCGATAGAGGCCGACACGCTGACACCACCGGCCGCCCAGCCCGTTCCGGGGGCGCCGACGGCCTCGACCGACGCCCGGATGCGCTCGGCGACCGCGTGCAGGCCGAAGGCATCGCTGCGTGGCAGCAGCACCGCGAACTCGTCGCCGCCGTAGCGGAACACCGAGTCCGAGTCGCGGGCGGCATGGAGGATCGCCGACGCGATCTCGCGCAGCATCCGGTCACCCGCCTGGTGGCCCAGCGTGTCGTTGATCGCCTTGAACATGTCGAGGTCGATCATGACAACCCCGAACGGATCCCGCGAGGCGACGCTCCGCGCCAGCCAGTCCTTGAAGGTGCCGTGGTTGAGCAGGCCCGTCAGGTCGTCGGTGCGGGCGCGGACCTCGGCGGTCTCGAACGTCTCCGCGTTGCGCAGCGCGATCGACACCTGGGCCGCGAACAGCTGGATGAGCTCGAACTCGCGCAGGTCGAAGGGCGTCTCGGTCCCGATGCGTTCCAGCGTGAGCACGCCGGCGGCGCCCTGGGGCCCGATGAGCGGGACGACGATCAGGCTGCCCTCCAGGGGGCCGGTCTCCCGGAAGTGGTTGACGCGCGGGTCGCCGCGCTCGTCCTCGATGAGGACGGGTTCGTTGTGCTCGACGACCCACGTCGCGATCCCGGTCTCGCCCGGCTCCCAGGGCACCATGTATTGGTCGGCATGGGCGCCGCGCGCGGTCAGCGGCCGGAGCAGGCCGGTGGGCCGCTCCACCACCTCGATCGCGATGTTGTCGCACTGGATCAGGGAGCCCAGGCGGTCCGTGATCTGCTCCAGCACCGCGCGCTGGTCGAGCGTCGTCAGGATGAATTCCGTGATGCGCAAGAGCTCGCGCTGGGCCCGCAGCTGGCGCTCGAGGGCGGCCGACTGCTCGCGCAGGCGGGCGGTGGCGTCGGCGTTGGCCATGGCCTGGGCGGCGAACGAACCGTAGATCACGAGCAGCCGCAGGTCGTCCTCGGTGAACTGGCGGAGGCCCTGCTTGACGAGGACGACGACGCCCAGGCACGCGCCCTCGTGCACCATCGGGGCGAGGAGCATGGATTCGTCCTGGTCCTCGTTCGACCCCGGGATGGTGATGCCACGCGGGTCGTTGGCCGTGTCGTCCACGAGCTGGGGGACACGGAACCGCGCGACCCAGCCCGTGATGCCCTCGCCGACCGCGACCGAGAGCGCCTCGGGCGTCTCGCTCCCGTAGACCTCGCCCCGGCCCTGGAAGGCCAGCGGCATGAGCTGGCTGCCGAGCACGCGGTAGACGCGGGCATGGTCGTAGGTGATGAGCTGGCGGAGCTCCGTGGCGATCGTGGTGCTGATCTCGCGCACATCGGAGATGCCCGCCAGGCGGGCACCGAGGCGCTGGATCGACTGCAGCTGGGCCGCCCAGGCCGCCATGCGGCCGAAGGTACGGGCGGAGCGGATGGCGATCGCGGCATCGCCCGCCAGGGCCTCGGCGGCATCGAGGTCGACCTCCCGCCAGCGGTGCGGCCGATCATGCGCGAGGTACAGGATGCCGTGGAGGTCGTGGCCGTCGACGAGCGGGGCCAGGAGCAGGCTCTCGACACCCTCCTGGATCGCCGCGGCGCGCGCCGGGCTTGCCGAGCGCGGGGTGTCCGGCCCCAGCAGCTGCGTCGGGCGGCGCGACGGGATCTCGCGCAGGCCCAGGCGCGCGCGTTCGATGTCCCGGGCCGCCGCGAGGAACGGCTCCGAGAAGCCGGAGCCGCCCGGCGAGCTGATACGCCCTTCCGGGTCGGGCAGGATGACCGCCACCCGGTCGGCGCCGAACAGGACGCGGGCGTGGTCCGAGAGATCGCGGACGACGTCGGCGACGTCCAGGCGCGAGGCAAGGTCGGTGGCGATCCGCCGGAGGGCCTCGGAACGGCGCAGACGGCTGGTGGCCTGCTCGGCGGCGCCCGCGCCCCGGACGAGGACGCCAAGCGTCCTGGCGATGGCCTTGGCCAGGCGCCGGCCGTCGTCGGGCCCCAGCTCCATGGCGCCCGCCAGCACGAGCAAGCCCCACGGCTCCTCGCCGCCGGGGATCCGCACGACCAGCTCGTCGGTGCCCATGCCCAGCATGGGTCCCGCGGCGGGGTCGCCGGGCCTTGCATGGACGGGCTCCTCGGTCTCGAGCGCCAGCGCGAACAGGCTGCGGCCGGGTGGGACGCTGCCGAGCGTCGGGAGGCGCGGCCCCTCGACGTCCGTAGAGCGGGGGACGAGGCCGCCCGGGCGGCGTTCCCAGATGCCCACGAGCGCGGCGCCGGTCGTGATCCGGATCCGCCGGCACGCCTCGTCCAGGGCCGGGTCGAGACCGGTGGGGAACGAGGCCACCTCGGCGAGGTCGGCCAGGAGGTCCAGGCCCTCGGGCGTCTCGGTGAGGGTGGTGGGGGCAACGCGGCGCGACCCGCGACCCGCGACGCCCTCGGGAACGGACGCCGGGAGCGGGGACTCGGCGGCCGCGAGGAAGCGCTGGAGGTCGCCGAGCCGGTAGCGACGGTCGCCGCGCTCGTTGATCCGGTAGTAGCGCAGGCGGCCGGCCTCACTCCATGCGCGGACCGTGTTGGGATGCACGCCGAGGACCCGCGCCGCCTTGGTGACGCTGAGGGTCGCATCCCCCGGACGTGGGTTCTTGGCGCTCGGTGTCGGACTGTGGGATTTGGTAGGCATGGCAGGTAGCGTGGAGGGTCCCAGACTTCACAAGAATTGCCAATAGGACGATCTGCTCATCGGGGACGGTTCCGCGGGTCACAGACCTCACGTGCCGGGGCCGTCTCAGGCGCGGCGGGATCCGCCGGTCGCGCGGACATAGAAGAGCGTCGCGCCGAGCGAGACGACCGCGATCACGACCACGATGCCGATCGCGGCCAGGGGGTCGCCCACGAGCCCGGGGCCCTGGCCCGAGCTGCGCGGGTCGCCGAGCGGGGGCTGGCTGGGCGCGGGCGAGGCGGCCAGGGTGATCGCGGCGGCCGCGAGCGAGGCCGCTGTGGCGACCAGGACGGCGACGGCGGTCCGGACCGTGCGGGCGGCGCGGTCCCGGTCAGGCGAGCGCATCGACCACGGCCCAGCCGATCCCGACCAGCCCTGCCGCGATCCCGCCGCCCAGGAGCAGGCTGATCACCCACGTGGTGCCCCGGCGGCCATCGGCGAGCAGCCGCATCGCCTCCTTCGCCTCGAGGTTGGTGACGATGAGCGGGCGGCCGAGGCCGGGCCGGAGGATGGCCCCACGCTCCGGGTCGACGGTCGGCACGCCCAGGACCAGCGCGTGGTCCACGCTCGAGAGCAGGTCGAGACGGAGGCGCGCCGGCGTCTCGGGCGGCGTGCCCGCCGGGGCGCGGTCGCCCAGGTCGGTGGCCGTGCCCACCGACTGGCGGATCACGACGACCAGCCCCTCGTCGAGGGCGTCGCCGTCCACCGCGATGTGGTCGAGGTCCTGGCCGATGTCGAACGGGACGACGACGCGCTCGTCCTCGAAGGCGGCCCAGCGGCGCCCGCGCAGGAGCTCGAGGCGGCGGCGCCGAAGGACGAGCGGGCGGTCGTTCTCGTCGAGAAACTCGTGGGCGGAGTCCACCCGACCCTGCACGCCAACGTAGCGGTCCCTGCCCTCGGCGGCCATCGCCACGGCGCGCCCCACGGGCACGACCCCGGTGGCCGCGATGATCCGGCCGACGCGTGCGCCGGGCCCGAGGCTGCGCAGCAGGAGCCAGCCGGCGCCGAGCGCGAGCGCACCGAGGACGACGAGGAGCAGGGGGATCACGGTCGGAGATGATTGCACACCCGCGACCGGCGGCCGGACGGCGGGCCTGGGGGTCAGACCCGGCGGCACGCCGGGAATCAGTAGCCCGAAGGAACCTACTCGACGCATGGACCTTGATGTCATCGCGGCCGTTAGCATCGCTCGGCCCCTTCGGGCTGGAATCAACGCTACGCGCCCGCGGGTGGCCGGGTCTACGCACTTATCCACCCCGGACCGGGCCATGTGCGCGGAGTTGTCCACGGCGTTTCCACCGCGACGGTGTGTCACCGGCCCGGCGTGACCGGGTGCCAGGCACGGCGCGGTCAACCCTGCGGTCAGCCCGCGCCGCGTCCCGTGAGCGGGTCCAGCGCCCGGACCTGGGCGTCGAACGAGGTGAGGACCAGCCGCCCGCCGACCAGCTCCGCCTCGGTGACGACGTCGGAGTGGGCCACCCGCCAGGCGACCTCGCCGTCGGGCCGCAGCGCGAACGTCTCGATCTCGGCCTGGGCGATGACGTGCGGCAGGCGCGACGACCCCAGCACCACGACCACCGGCGACGCGCTCCGGTGCGCCCAGCGCAGCTCGCCGGTCCGCGCCTCGAAGGCGTAGACGTGGAACCCGTACTTGACCAGCAACAGCCCCTCGGTGTCCCACAGCAGGCCCGCCGGGGCGTCGCTGATCAGGGACGCCAGCCGCACCGTCCACGGCCCGGCCGGGCTGTCGACCCGGACCTCCGCGCGGCAGCGGCGTTCGGGTTCGGAGCCCGTCAGCTCGCCGTGATCTGTCAGCGGGCCGCCGGTCTCGGACAGGGCGAACACCGCGGCACCCTCACCGGAGCCGGCCCAGCGGATGGATGCCCGGATGCCGCCCGGGAACTGGACGACCGCGTGACGCGGCTCGACGGGCACGGGAGCGGGCTACGCCCCCGCGTTGGGCTGCGGGACGCCTCCCAGCCCGGAGCCCTCGGCCAGCACGTCGGCCTGGCGGCGCTCCTCGCAGATGGGCGCCACCACGGCGTTGGACAGCATCCGCAGCGTGGCGGGCGGGACGGGGAAGACCGCGGTCGCGGTCCCGGCCGCGGCCCACACGACCTGGAACCGGCCCAGGTCCGGGTCCATGATCACGCGCACGGTCCGCGGGTGGCCGATGGGCGGGATCCCCCCGATCGTGTAGCCGGTCAGGTCCTTCACCTCGGCCGCCGTGGCGCGGCGGATCTCGGGATCGCCGGTGACGGCCGCCAGCCGCGCGAGGTCGACGCGGTTGGGCCCGGACACGAGACACAGGACGGGCTCCAGCGCACCGCTCCCATCGGGTGCCACGAACACGAGCGACTTCACGATCTGGCCCAGCTCCGCTCCGACCGCGGCGGCGGCGTCCGCGGCGGTGTGCGTCGACTCGTCGAAGACGTGGACGACGAGGCTGACGCCCTTGCGCGACGCGGCGTCCACGACGCGCTGGGTCGGCGGGGAAAGGGGCGTCTCGGGCACGACCGAAGCGTACACGACGGGGCCCCGCGCCCGGGGTCGCCGGGGCGGGTACGCTTCGGCCATGGCCCACCTCCGCCACGCCCTCGTCGTCGCCGACGGCGACGTCCCGGCCCGTGCGTCCCTCGACGCCGCCTGGCCGGGCTGGGACGACGGCGTCACCGAGGTCATCGCGGCGGACGGGGGCCTCGCGCGCGCCCGCGCCCTCGGGCTCGCACCCGGCCTGCTGGTTGGCGACCTGGACTCGGTGGACCCGGCGCTGGTCAGGGTCGCGGAGGCCTCGGGCATCACGGTGCTCCGCGCCTCGACCGACAAGGACGAGTCGGACGCCGAGCTCGCGCTGCTCGAAGCCGTCCGGCGGGGTGCGATGCGCATCACCGTGCTCGGCGCGTTCGGCGGCCCGCGCCTGGACCACGCCCTCGCCAACCTGTGGCTCCTCGCGCACCAGGGCCTCGCCGGCATCGACGTCATCCTCCTCGACGCCGGCTCGCGCGCCTCGCTGGTGACCGCGCCGGCCCCCGACGGGAGCGCCGTCCATCGCCCGCTGGCGGGGCCCGTGGGCGCAACGGTCTCGCTCCTGCCGCTCGGCGGCGACGTCACCGGCATCACGACCGCGGGGCTGCGCTACCCGCTGCGCGACGAGCCCCTCCGCACCGGACCCGCCCGCGGCCTGTCCAACATCCGGACCGCCGCCGCCGCCGCCGTCACGGTCCGTGCCGGGCGGCTCCTGGTCGTCGAGACCGCGCTTCGCGACAGAGGGCTATAGTCCGGCTCATGAGCATGCCGCAGGCCGGCGATCTGGCCCCCGAGGTCGCACTCTCCGACGAGCACGGCACCCTCCACTCCCTCTCGGAGCGCAGGGGCTCGTGGACGGTCGTCTACTTCTACCCCGAGGACGACACGCCCGGCTGCACCACCGAGGCCTGCGGCTTCCGCGACCTCCACGGCGAGCTCGAGGGCCTCGACGCCCAGGTCTGGGGCATCAGCCCGGACGGCGCCGGCAGCCACGCCGCGTTCCGGGCCAAGTACGGCCTGCCGTTCACGCTGCTGTCCGACCCGGACCATACGACGGCCGAGGCCTACGGGGCCTGGGGCGAGAAGACGAGCCACGGCAGGACGTTCATGGGGATCATCCGGTCCAGCTTCCTGGTGGACCCGGACGGCCTGATCGCGAAGGCGTGGCCGCGCGTGAAGGCTGACGGACACGCGGACGACGTGCTGGAGGCCCTGCGGGCGGCTCGCGGGCAAGAAGGAAGGCTTCGCTCGTGGGGGGAGACGAGCGAAGCCTCGAGCAAAATCTAGCACAACGCGCGGGGTCCGCAATCGCCCATCCGCACCACCGGACGGGCGATCGGCAACCGGGCCTGCGCCCACGGAGGTGAGCATGGCGGAGACGATGCCCCGAGCGGCGCACGGGTGGCGGCCGCAGCGCTTCATGGTGATCGTGGCGCATCCCGACGACGCGGACTTCGGGCCCGCCGCGACGGCCGCGCGCTGGATCGCCGAGGGCTCCGAGGGCTGGCTCGTCTGCTGCACCAGCGGCGACGCCGGCGCCGACGACTGGCGGACCGATCCCATCGAGCTGGCGACCGTGCGCGAGGCCGAGCAGCGGGCCGCGGCGGACATCGTGGGGTACGCCGGGATCTCATTCCTGCACCAGCCCGACGGCGCGCTCGCGAACGACCTCGCCCTGCGCGAGCACCTCGTCCGCGAGATCCGGACCTTCCGCCCCGACGCCGTGCTGGCCGTGGACCCGGAGACCCTGTTCTACTCGGACGGCGGTGTCAATCACGCCGACCACCGGGCGGCCGGCATGGCCGCCGTCGACGCCGTCTACCCGGCGGCCCGCAACGGCATGGCGTTCCCGTGGCTGGCGCGCGACGGGCTGGAGCCCCACATCGTCCGGCGCCTGTACCTGTTCTGGTCGAACCACCCGTCCGCGTGGGTCGACGTGACCGCCTCGCTGGAGCGCAAGCTTGAGGCCCTCCGCGCCCACCCGAGCCAGATCCGCCACCCGGAGCAGCTGGAGCCGCGCATCCGCGAGTGGGGCAGCGAGGAGGGTGCGGCGATCGGGACCGGGGCCGCCGAGGCCTTCCGCGTCATCGTGATCGAGGAGGACGCCGAGGAGGAGGCAGGGCCCACGCACGTGACCCCGCCCGGCACCGAGGGCGGCGAGCCCACGGGCGGCTGAGCCGCCGGCGCGTCAGGTCGCGAGCAGGGCGGGCCGGACCCGACCCCAGGCGTTCCACAGATCGGCGAGGTCAGCGGCCCGGTTGCCCAGCGCGTCCACCATCCGCCCGAGCGACAGGTCGCCCGCCTGATCCGCCAGCCAGTCGTCGGCCGCGACGACCGCCCGCTCGTAGAGGGCCCCGATCTCCGCGTTGCTCGGCCAGGTTCGGATCCGCATCCGGTCGAGGCCCGCGTACCCCACGGCGAGTGACAGGTCCCGCGTCGCGGGCGTGCGCCCGTCCGCGAAGCCGCCCATCCCGTCGTAGCGGAACCCGAGCGCCGAGAGGGCGCCGACGATGTCCCGGCACTCGCGGTGGCTGAACAGCCGCCAGAAGGGGTGGTCGTCGGGGAGGTCGAGGTAGCCGTCCTCGGTGGCGCGGCTGATGATCGCGTCCGCCAGCCGTGACACCCGGAGCTGCCAGTCGCGGGACGCCTCGGGGTCGCCGGCGGCGAGGGTCGCGGCCAGGAGGTCACGGGCCTCCCGATCACCCCGGAGGACCCGGACGATGGCGGGCAGCCCGGCCATGAGCTCCGCCGGGGACGGTCGCGAGGCATCGGGCAGGTCGGGGCTGTCCGCGGGCCAGACCCCGTCGAATGGGTGCGGCTCCGGGGGCGTGAGCCGGACCGCCTCGCGCGATCGGGCGTCGGCCTCCTCGCAGCCGGCCAGGTCCTCGCGTGCCTCGCGACACCAGGCCTCCGCGTTCTCGCCCGCGATCCGGGCGGCATCCGCCTCCGCGGAGAGGCGCTCCAGGGCGGCGAGCCTCGACCTCAGCTCCGCGGTGCCCGCCTCGACAGCTCGCCGTGCCTCGCGGACGGCCACGTTGAGGGCGTTGATCTCGGTAAGCCACGCGCGGGCGGCGGCCTCGGTCTCATCGGAGGTCGCGGCGCGGTCACTGGCGGCGCGGAACGACGCGTGGAGCGCCTCCTTGGTCGCGGCCACCCGGCGGGGATCGGCCTCGTCCGATGCCCGGTCCACGCGCTCGCGCAGGGTGTCGTAGGCACGCTGGGCCTCGCGCAGCGCGTCGGCGGCGCGCTTCGCCTGCTCCCGGGCGACATCGGCCAGGGCGCAGCGCTCCTCCGCCGCCCGACGCTGGCCGGCACAGGGATCCACCGCGGGGCCGGCCGCACCCGCGGCGCCGGGTGTGCCCGCGGGTCCGGGCGCGCCTGCCGAAGGGGGCGTGCTCGCGGCGGCACGCATGACCGGAAGACGCGTGCTGCGGGCCACGGGCGCGGCCACGGGTACCGCGTCGGCGGCGAGCGTGGGGCGGGGCGTCTCGAACGGGCGGCGCGGCCGAACGAGGGTGGTGAAGCCGTCATCGGGCAGGACCGGTCGCTCCACGGGGGCGAGGACCGGCATGGCGGTCGTGGCGACGCCCGGCCGCGCCGAGGCGTCCATCACGGCCACGGCGACCGATGTTGCGGCAGCGCCGCCGATCGCCGCGCCGCCGAGCGCCGGTCGGGCGCTCGCCTCCGAACCCGTGTTCGACCCGGACCGCGGCGGGTGCACGGGCAGCCGGACCGGTCCGCCCTGGACCGGGGCCTCATGGTGCACGGGGACCGGGGCGGGGTCGGGCGACGCGGCGCGGACCGGGACCGCGACGGCCGTGGCGGGCAGGACGACCGGGGCGGATTGAACGCGTGTTCGAGGCATGCCCTCCGGGGACGGCGCGGACGGGGTCCCGGCCGCGCTCGCCTCGAGGGCGGCCCCGAGCGCACCGGCGGGAAGGTCCGCGTTCGGCGAGCCCGGGAGGGGCCCCGGATGCGACGCGCTGGGCGGGACGGAGAGGGTGGCGGCGCGGCGGGCGGGGATCGCGTTCGGCGTGATCGTGAGGCGGATCTCCCGGCGTGGGGCTGGCCGGGCACGAACCACCTGGGCGAGCGCCGCGCCGATGGCGGCGCCGAGCACCAGGCCAAGGGCCAGGAACGCGATCTCGGAGGGGCTCACGACACTCCTGTGCGGCCCGGGCTCGGGCGCGCGGGTTCGGGCCAGCGTAGCTGCGCTCGGGGGGCCGCGTCAACCGGTGGCGCGCACGCGTGTCAACAGGTTGCGCGCACGCGAGGGGCCGCCGCATCCGCGCGGGACCGGGTGGCGAGTCCGCGCGGGCGCGAGGGGCCGGGGCGCCAGCTTCCCGGGTCGCCAGCCGCGGGGTTGTACGGGATGGTGCCGATGGGCCGTTCGGCCCTCGTAGGCTATGCACGGGACCCCTCGGCTTGGTAATCTCCCCCGGGTCGGCGGCGTCCCCGCCGTGGTTCCCGTCGTCCCTGCCCGAGCCACCGCTGAAAGGCATGTCCGCTTCGTGACCCTCGATCAGTCCCAGGAGTTCCTCGTCCAGCCCGTGGACGCGTCCTGGCTCCAGTGCAACATCGAGTGCCAGGAGGCCTGTCCCGTCGGCACCAACTGCCGGGGCTACCTCAACCTCGCCGCCGAGGGCCGGTTCGAGGAGGGCTACATCCTCGCCCGTGAGCCGAACCCGGTCGCGGCGATGTGCTCCTATGTCTGCTCGGCCCCGTGCGAGCGCGCGTGCCGCCGCGGTGATATCGACCGTCCGCTCGCCATCCGCGCCATGAAGCGCTTCCTGGTGGAGTGGCACGAGGCGTCGGGCATCCCGGACGTCATGCCCGCGATCACGCCCCGCGAAGAGCGGGTCGCGGTGGTCGGCGCCGGCCCGGCCGGCCTCGCCGTCGCGCGTGAGCTCGCCACCCGCGGCTATGGGGTTACCGTCTTCGACAGCCTCCCGTTCGGCGGCGGCACGATGCTCATCGGCGTCCCGGCGTTCCGCCTCCCTCGCGAGGCGATCGAGATGGACGTCCGGCTCGTCGAGCGCCTGGGCGTCCGGTTCATGTTCGACACCACCATCGGCATCGACATCCCGTTCGAGGACCTCCAGCGGGACTACGACGCCATCGCGATCACCGCGGGCGCCATGAACCCGGTCTACCTCGACGTCCCCGGCGCGGACCTTGACGGTGTCAAGTACGGCATCGACTTCATGAAGCTCGCCAACCTCGGCCAGGAGCTGGAGGTGGGCAAGAACGTCGTCGTCATCGGCGGTGGCTACACCGCGATGGACTGCTCGCGTACGAGCCTGCGCTACGGCGCCGAGAACGTGACAATCGCCTATCGCCGGACGCGCTCCGAGCTCGTCGTGGACGAGGAGGAGCTGGGCGAGACCGAGCGCGAGGGCGTCCGCCTGGAGTTCCTCGTCAGCCCGATCGAGCTGCTCGGCGAGGACGGCAAGCTCACCGCGGTGCGCTTCATCCGCAACAAGCTGGGCGAGCCGGACGCCTCGGGGCGCCGCTCGCCGGTGCCGATCCCGGGCTCGGAGTTCGTCGTCCCGGCCGACACCGTCATCCCGGCCGTCTCGCAGGCGGCCGACCTCTCGTTCCTGCCGGTCACCGGTGCCTTCGAGGTCAACCGCGGCCGGATCAAGGTGGACCCGGCGACCTACGCGACCAACGTCCGCGGCGTCTTTGCCTGCGGCGACTTCGTCACCGGCCCCACGACCCTGATCGAGTCGGCCGGCCACGGCAAGAAGGCCGCCTACGCCCTCGACCGCTACCTCGCCGGCCGGACGGACGTGACGGTCACGCCGAACGTCAAGATCACCAGCTCCTGGCGCCACGACATGCCCGAGCTCTACGACGTGCTGCCGCGCCAGCACATCCCGATGGTGGACCTGCCGGCCCGCATGCCGAGCGTGGACCCGGCGGTGAACTTCTCCACCCCGGTGGAGTTGGGGTACGACACGACGGCGGCGGTGGCCGAGTCCACGCGCTGCCTCATGTGCAACTACAACATCTGGTTCGACCCGTTCCGGTGCGTGCTCTGCGGCGCCTGCGCCGACGTGTGCCCGGAGGGGGTCATCCACATGGTGGACGTGAACCAGCTCAAGACCGAGGGGCTGCTGCCCGAGGTCGAGGAGGCCTACGGCTGGGCCCAGGGCGCGGCCATGATCCTCGATGAGGAGCGGTGCATCCGCTGCGCCCTGTGCGTCAAGCGCTGTCCCTTCGATGCCATCACCATGGAGCGGTTCGAGCTCCAGGAGATCTCGAGCGACGGACGGCTCTACAAGGAGTCGTACCGTGATGCACAGCTCGCCGGGACGGCCGGCGTGGCAGGAGGAGCGTAGGTGAGCTTCCTGGAGCGGGTCGACCAGAGCATCCGGCGGAGCCCGGTGTGGCGGTCGATCTTCCGCAACCCGTACCCGGACGACGAGCGGAGCCGGGCATACGCGGTCATGAACAACGTGTTCCTGCACCTGCACCCCGTGCGGGTCCGGCAGCACGCGGTCAAGTTCGCCTACACGTTCTGCCTTGGCGGCCTGTCCTTCTTCCTGTTCCTCGTGCTCACCGTCACCGGCGTCTACCTGATGTTCTTCTACATCCCGTCGGAGACGCAGGCGTACTCGAACATCCTCGATATCCAGTCACGCGTGGTGTTCGGGCTCCTGACGCGCAACATCCACCGGTGGGCCGCCCACCTGATGGTGTTCTTCGTCTTCCTGCACATGATGCGGGTCTTCTACCACGGGGCCTACAAGCCGCCGCGCGAGTTCAACTGGGTCGTGGGCGTGATCCTGCTGTTCCTCACGATCATGCTCTCGTTCACGGGATACCTCCTCCCGTGGGACCAGATCGCCTACTGGGCCATCACCATCGGCACCAACATGGCCGGCTACGCGCCGCTGTTCAACACCCCCTCCAAGCTGCTGCTCCTGGGTGGCATCGAGGTGGGTCAGAACACGCTGCTCCGCTTCTACGTGCTCCACATCATGGTCTTCCCGCTGGTTGGAGCCATCTTCATGGCCGTCCACTTCTGGCGAATCCGGAAGGACGGCGGGATCAGTGGGCCCCTGTGAGCCGAGGCTGACGAGATGACCGACACCAAGGCTCCCAAGGAGACCCGGGTCGTCCAGCCGGTGGACCCCGCCCGGCGGACCGAGATCGACAAGCAGCGCGTGCCCATGTCGGCCCGGCCGTACCGGCTCCTCGCGCTGGTCAAGCAGGACGCCGTCGTCCGGGTCCAGAAGGAACCCGACGACACGGTCATGACCTGGCCGCACCTGCTCACGATCGAGTTCATGGCCGCGGCCCTCATGAGCGTGTTCCTGCTGCTCATGGGCCTGTTCATGAACGCCCCGCTCGAGGACCTGGCCAACGGCAACGTCACCCCCGCGGTGGCCAAGGCGCCGTGGTACTTCCTGGGCCTCCAGGAGCTGCTCGCCTACTTCCACCCGACCGTGGCGGGCGTCCTCGTCCCCACATTCGTGCTGGTGGGCGCGGCCCTGATCCCGTTCATCGACCGGGCCAACATCCTGGCCACGCGGCCCTCGGACCGCAAGACCGCCGTCGTGCTGTTCTCGCTGTTCGCGGGCCTCGGCCTGTTCGTCACCTTCGTCGGGATCTTCTTCCGGGGTCCCGGCTACTCGTTCGTCATCCCGTATCTCGAGTTCTTCTCGATCGGGACGCCGGGCCTTCACTTCGCCCTCTGATCCGAAGGAAACCGGAATCATGAGCAACTACCAGGTCGAGCCCGCCAACAAGCCCAAGGCGCTCACGACGGAGGCCCTCAAGGCCGTCCGCCACGAGCAGGTCCAGGGCGTCTCCCGGCGCGAGCTGCTGCGCGGCTCGCTGGCCGCGGGCATGGGCCTCTGGCTCCTGGAGGTCACCGCGGGCACCATCGGGTTCCTGTGGCCCAACCTCGAGGGCAAGTTCGGCGGCCTCGTCAAGATCGGCACGCTGGACGATGTCAGGACCGCGAACTCGGCGCTGCCCATCGACCAGGGCTTCCCGGCGTACTTCTCGTCCGCCAAGGCCTTCGTGATCCTGGTGGATCCCTCCCGGCAGGAGTTCCTGCCCGGCGAGGACGACACGGGCGACGGCACGTCGGTCAACGTCCGCGCGCTCTACCAGCGCTGCCCGCACCTGGGCTGCAAGCCGAACCCGTGCATCAAGAACTTCTGGCTGGAATGCCCGTGCCACGGCTCGCGCTACGACCGGCTGGGCATCAAGGCCGCAGGGCCGCAGTACGGCCCTTCGCCGCGCAGCATGGACCGCTTCGGCGTCCAGGTCGATGGTGCCGGCGTCCTCACGATCAACACCGGCAAGCTCACCCTCGGCCCGCTGCCCGTCGCCCTGGGCCAGCCGGGGATCATCCCGCCGCGCACCCCCACCGGGTGCATCTAGCCCTGCCCGTGACCCGCCCGCCCGCCCACCGAGGAGACCGATGACCGACCAGCCCGGCCGCCCGCCCGAGGAGCGCCTGCCCGCGCCGCGGCCGTCGACTGCGCCCGTGCCGGCCGACCGATTCTCGGCGCCGCCGTCGGCCCACCGCAACGACCTGACCCCCGAGCGCGCGGGCCGGATCGTCCGCCAGTCCGCCAACGCGCGCTGGGTGGGCTTCCTGGCCGTGACCCTCGTGGGCCTGTTCGTCATCGGCTACTACTTCTACGAGCTCGGCCTGCCGGGCGGCCTGTCCGAGCCCCGGCTCGAGGCGGCCGTGGCCGCGGACCAGGTCACCGCCGTGGAGCGGGGCTACAACCTGTACCAGGCCAACTGCGCCCAGTGCCACGGGGTCAAGGGCGAGGGCGGGGTGGGCCCCCAGCTCAACCGCCAGGACAAGCTGTTCGCGCACCTCAACCCGGAATACCTGCGCAACGTCCTCACGGCCGGCGGCCGCTACGTCTGCGGCAACGCCAACTCCGTCATGCCGGTGTGGTCCAACACGGGCAACCCGCCGGGCCCCCTCAACTACAAGCAGATCGACTACCTGATCGCGTTCCTGCGGGCCGAGAAGGGCACCGAGTACCGGATCCTGGACCCGGCCCTCGCGGAGCCGTCGATCGATCCCGTCTCCGGCAAGGAGGCCACGTTCGAGGGTTGGGTGGATCCCGCCTACACGCCGGCACCCGGCGCGACACCGTTCCCCGCCTGCTGGGCGGACGAGTTCGCCGCTCCTGCCGCGTCCGCGACCCCGGGCGCGTCCGGCGCGCCGGGTGCCAGCCAGGCCCCGACCGGCACCGTGATCAAGGAGGCCGCCTTCCAGATCGCCTTCGTCAACAAGGACCTCAGCGCCCCCGCCGACGTCCCCTTCCAGATCGAGTTCGACAACCAGGACGCCGGCATCCCGCACAACATCGAGATCAAGGACGCGAGCAGCGCGGTCGTGTTCAAGGGGGAGATCTTCGCCGGGCCGGCGGTCAAGACCTACGACGTGCCGGCGCTGCCCGCGGGCACCTACCCCTTCGTCTGCACGGTGCATCCGAACATGACCGGCACGCTCAAGGTCGGGGGCTGACGAGATGACCCAGACCGCCCTTCCCGCCCCGCAGCACGTGACGGCCCGCCGCCGCGCCTTCTTCGGTCTCTTCGCCGTCGACGGCTGGCCGTGGGCGATCGTCAAGTCGCTGTTCTGGTTCGTCCTGATCATCATCGTGCTCGGCTACATCCCTGACCGCGCCTACTACTTCACCGTCCAGAAGACGGTGGACGTGGGCCTGCTCGCCTGGTCGCCCGTCAACCTCTGCCCGCCCGAGAACGAGACGCTGCCGTGTCCGGTCCCGGGTGGCGCCACGCTGCCCTGGCACGCGGGCCAGGCACAGGCCTCGCTGCCGGCGCCCCGCACGGACGGCGTCGCGGCCGTCATCGGCCAGGCGTACCTGTTCGCCGGCGGCTCGGACGGCACCGCGGCCATGGTGGACACCTACGTCACCCACGCCAGCGGGATCGGCAACATCGCCATCTGGTCCGCGGGACCGGCGCTGCCCGAGGCGCGCGCGGACGCGGCGTCGGCCGTCATCGGCAACACCTTGTACGTCATCGGCGGCTACGGCCCGGACGGCCGGCCCACAAGCACGGTCTACAGCCTCACGATCGCCAACGACGGCACCATCGGCGACTGGGTCACCGAGGAGGCGCTCGCGCTCCCCGAGGCCCGCGCCGGCGCCGCGGCCGTGGCCGTCTCGGACGGGCTCGTCCTGGTGGGCGGCACGGGGACGGCCGATGCCGCGGGCGCCACCAAGAGCGTCTGGAAGACCCAGCACGACAAGGCCGGCAAGTTCGGGGCATGGGTCGCGCAGGCCCCCCTGGTCGAGGAGAACGTCGACGGCCTGGCCGCCCACGTCGGGGATGCGATCTTCCTGATCGGCGGACGCAGGGCCGACGGAAGCGTCGTGCCGACGGTCCAGCTGGGCCTCGTCGGCGGCAAGCAGACCACGGTCGATGACCCGAACGCGCTCATCGACCCGTGGCGCGCGAGCGAGCAGACGAACCTGCCCGGCCCGCGGACGGACATGGCGGGGTTCACCGCGAATGGCGTGCTGTACGTCCAGGGTGGCTCCGACGGCGTCTCGCCGCGGACCGAGTCCCTGTGGACCACGCCGGATGCCACGGGCGTCATCCCGGGCTGGCAGCATCTCCCCCAGACCGACCTCGGCGAGGGCCTCGACGGCTCGGCGGCCGTGGTGTCGGGCTCGCACGCGTTCCTGTTCGGTGGCTCGACGGCGAGCGGGCCGATCGCCGGCGCCGCCCGGACCAACCTGGCGCCGCAGCCCCCGTTCTTCCAGCTGGGCATCCTCGGGGCGACGATCCCGGCCCTCAAGCTCGACGGCGAGATCGGCCAGCAGATCGGCTACCTCAACGCGGCCACGATCGGCGCGGTGAACTTCATCCTGCTGATCCTCGTCGGCTGGGGCTTCGCCCACAAGGAGCGAGTCCGCGCGTTCATCGCGAACCGGAGGCGCGGCAGGGGCTGATCCCTCTGGGCAACGCCGCCCAACCGGCCGCCGACTCCGCCGGCGGCCTTCGCGCGTCCGAGTAGTCCCCGCCGGTCAGCCCGGGAGCCGGCCCTCGCCGTCCTCGATGGGACCACGCTTGACGGGCAGGCCCAGGCGCTGCCAGCCGTCGATCCCGCCCGCCACGTTGCCCACGTCCTCCCAGCCCTGGCCGAGGAGGTAGTTGGTCACGCCCGTGGAACGGCTGCCCGACGCACACATCACGAGGATCGGGCGATCCCGGGGGATGTCCATGAGTCGGACGCCCAGCTGCGACATCGGGATGAACAGCGACCCCTCCACGCGAACCGAGCGGAACTCGTCGAGCTCCCGGATGTCGAGCAGCACCGCCGGCCGGATGGGGTCGCGGCGCCGGATGTCGGCGTAGAGCGGGTCGAGGGCGGGGATGGCCGTGGGCCGGTTCATGCGCGCGGGGTCCTCCGGATGACGGGGGCTGGGGCGGTGGCGGCGAGGGTCGGGTCGGCGAGCCGGCTGTCCACGTCGGCCAGCAGGGCCGCGACGTCCACGCCCCAGGCCGGGGCCACCGGCGCGGCGAGGGCGAGGTGGCGCCGGGCGCCGGCCAGGTTCTTGAGGATGCCCGGCGGGTTGCCGCGCCCGGCGTGGACGTACGCGGCCGCGACCTTGATCAGGCCCTGGTGGAGCGCACGCTCCGCGAGGTCGTCGGTGCCCATCCAGGCGGGCTCCAGGAGCTCGTGCGCCTCGAAGTGCTCGCCGCGTGCGTAGGCGGCGAGTCCGGCTTCGAACGCCTCGCGGCGAGCGGCCTCGGGCAGGGGGCGGTAGGCCTTGTCGCGATCGCCCTGGCGGATGAGCGCGGGACGAGGCTCGGGCTGCTGGGTCGCGGGCATGCAGCCGAGTGTACCGGTGGACCGCCGCGGGTCCGGCGGAGGCATCGTGGACGGCCCCGCCGGCACCCCGGATCAGGCGCGGGCCACCCCGTCGGGCAGCGCGTCGAGCGGCCTGCGACCCGCGAACCCCTCGTCGGTCCCGTGCCAGAACGCGACGCGGTCCTCGCCCAGGCGCCAGCAGAGCCAGACGGGCCGCCCCGCGGCGAGCGCCGGGAAGTCCAGCAGCCCCGTGGCGATGTCGCGCAGCACGATGGCCCGCTCGTCCAGCCAGGCGACGTCGGCCTGCATCTGGTCCACGATGCCGCGCATCCGGAGGCGGAGACGGCGGAGCTCGGGGTCGTCGCCGTCGGCGAGCGGCTGGTCGGCGATCAGCGTCTCGACGAGGTCGCCCTCACGGGCGCGGAACGCGTCGCGCAGGGTCACGAGCTCGACGCGCTGGTCGCGCAGCCGCGTCAACACGGTGGCCAGGTCGGGGACCAGGGCATCGGCGTCGGCTGGACCGTAGAAGCGGGACACGCCCCCGATTGTAGCCGCCTGATCCCGGGGACCCGTGCGCGGGGCCCCGCGCACGGGCCATGTGAACCGTCGCGACTGGTCCCATGGGCCCCGGACTCAATGGTCCCATGGGACCATTGATGGATTCGGTGCGATGGGTGACACTGGCGACTTCTTCCGGGAGGTCTCGTGTCCATTCGACTCAAGCGCTTCGTCGCCGCCCTGCGCCCCGTCCGGTCAGGCGGCAGATCCATGCCCCTCGCGGCCGCCGGGCTCGCGCTCCTGCTGGTCCTGTCGGCGGCAACGGCCGTCGCTCCCGCGCCGACCCTCGCCGCGACCACCCTCGCGACCCGCTGCGACGGCGTCAACCTGAGGACGAGGCCCAGCACGAAGGCCACGACACGGCGCACGCTGAAGGCGGGCGTGAAGGTCGTCGCCGCGGTCAAGGTCACCGGCACCCGCTGGAGCGTCCGCTGTGGCGGCGCCTCGTCGTCGGGCAGCACCTGGTGGCGGATCACCTCGATCAACGGCAGGAGCGTCAAGTCCCTGTACGGCATCAGCTACCTGTATGCCGCAACAGCGCTGTTCAAGTCGGTGATCCGGCCGGTGGCGCTCGTGACCGCCTGCAGCGGCGTGAGCCTGCGGACCGGGCCCAGGACGACCGCGCTCCGCAAGGTCAAGCTTCGTTCGGACGTGCCCGTGACGGTCTATGGGACCGTGAAGGGCGGCTCGTGGAAGTCCACCTGCAACGGCACGACCGCGTCCGGGTCGACCTGGTACCGGATCACAGTCGTCAACGGGAAGAGCGTGAAGGCGCTCTACGGCGTGACGTACCTCTACGCCGCGCGGAGCCTGTTCAAGGCGCCCCCGGCTGCGTCCTCGCCGGCGACCCCCACGACCCCCGCGCCCACGCCCGCGCCGACGGCGACACCGAAGCCGACCCCGACGGCGACACCGAAGCCGACCCCGACGGCGAGCCCAACGCCCACGCTCGCCCCGAGGCCCGCCCCCACGCCTGCCCCCACGCCCACGCCTGCCCCCACGCCCGCGCCGACGATCAACCCCAGCTACACCGAGGGGATCGACGTCAGCCACTGGCAGGGCCCCATCAACTGGGTCAAGGTCGCGGCCGCCGGCAAGCGGTTCGCCTACATCAAGGCCTCCGAGAGCGTCGACATCGTCGATGACACCTACACGACCAACCGGGCGCAGGCCTCGGCGAACGGGCTCCACGTGGGGGCCTACCACTTCGCGCGGCCCGACACGGCCGTCGGGGACGCGATCGCCGAGGCGGACCACTTCGTGGACACGGCGACGCCGCAGTCCGGCGAGCTGCTGCCCGTCCTGGACCTCGAGGTCACCGGCGGCCTGTCGACGGCGGATCTCCAGGCATGGGTCAAGGCCTTCATGCAGCGCGTCTATGACCGGACCGGCCTGCGCGCCGCCATCTACACGTCGCCCAGCTTCTGGTCCGGGAAGATGGGCAACACGGGCTGGTTCGCGGCGAACGGCTACACGACGCTGTGGGTCGCGCACTGGACGACGGGTCCGGCGCCCACGGTGCCGGCGAGCAACTGGGGCGGCCGCGGCTGGACGTTCTGGCAGTACACGTCCGACGGCACCGTCCCGGGCATCAGCGGGCGCGTGGACCTGAACCGGTACCGAAGCGGGGACTTCTCGTCCGTCCTGGTCCCGTAGCCGGCCGGTTCGCCGTCGGTCACGCCGGCGGTTGCCCCGCCCCGGCCGGGACGTAGACTGCTGGCCAGCATGGACACCAGCGGCACAGCCCTCGCCCACGGCGCGCTCATCGACCGCATCCGCGCGTCGGTGATCGGCGACGACGAGGCCGTCGCGGGGCCGTACGGGATCCGCCGCGTGACCTACGCGGACTACACGGCGTCCGGGCGCAGCCTCTCGTTCCTCGAGGACTACATCCGCGAGGCGGTCCTGCCGCTGTATGCGAACACCCACACGGAGTCGTCCGGCACGGGGCTCCAGACGTCGCGGTTCCGCGAAGAGGCGCGGCGCCTGGTCCTGGAGGGCGTGGGCGGGGACCCGGGCCGGCACGCCGTGATCTTCTGCGGGTCCGGGTCAACGGCGGCCATCAACCGCCTGGTGGACGTGCTCAACCTGCGCATCCCGGCCGACCTCGATGACCGCTGGGACCTGCGCTCGCACATCCCGGCTGACCAGCGGCCGGTCGTGTTCATCGGGCCGTACGAGCACCACAGCAACGAGCTTCCGTGGCGGGAATCCATCGCGGACGTGGTGATGATCCGCGAGGATCGCGAGGGCCACATCGACCTCGGCATGCTGCGCGAGGCGCTGGAGCGGCACGCGGCGCGGCCCCTGAAGATCGGGTCCTTCTCGGCCGCTTCGAACGTGACCGGGATCGTGTCCGACACGGCCGGGATCTCGCGCCTGCTCCACGAGGGCGGCGCGCTGTCCTTCTTCGACTTCGCGGCCGCGGCGCCGTACGTGGCGATCGAGATGGACCCCGACGGCGACCCGCTCGCGGCGATGGACGCGGTGTTCATCTCGCCCCACAAGTTCATCGGCGGACCAGGGACGCCGGGCGTGCTGGTCGCGCGCCGGGACCTGTTCCGCAACCGCGTGCCCTCGATGCCGGGCGGCGGCACGGTCGCGTACGTGAACCCCGTCGAGCACGTCTATCTCTCGGACATCGAGCACCGCGAGGAGGGCGGCACCCCGGCCATCGTGGAGTCGATCCGTGCGGGCCTCGTGTTCGGGCTCAAGGCGGCGGTGGGCGTCGATGCCATCCGCGAGCGCGAGGAGGCCTTCATCGGCCGCGCCCTCCGGCGGTGGGAGGCCAACCCGGCCATCGAGATCCTGGGCAGCCACCAGGCGGAGCGCCTGTCGATCGTGTCGTTCGTCGTGCGCCGCGGCAGGCGGTACCTGCACCACAACTTCGTGGTGGCGCTGCTCAACGACCTGTTCGGGATCCAGTCCCGCGGTGGCTGCTCGTGCGCGGGGCCGTACGGCCACCGGCTGCTGGGGATCGACCTCGAGACGAGCCACGCGTTCGAGCGCGAGATCGGGCGCGGCTGCGAGGGGATCAAGCCGGGCTGGGTCCGGGTCAACTTCAACTACTTCATCAGCGACGCCGTGTTCGAGTTCATCCTCGATGCGGTGGACCTCGTCGCGACCGACGGCTGGCGCGCGCTGGCCGATTACGCCTTCGAGCCCGCGACCGGGCTGTGGCGGCACCGCGCCGGGACCCCGGAGCCGCCGCTGTCCCTGCGCGACATCGCGTACCCGGGTGGGGTCATGACCTGGCCGTCGCACCGGCACCACGAGCCCGAGTCGCGGCTGGCGGCGTACCTCGACGAGGCCCGGGCGATCCTCGCCCGCCCGCTGCGGGCCCTGGGCTCGCCGACGATCGCGCCCGGCGCGGTGGGCCGGGACTTCGAGGACCTGCGCTGGTTCCTGCTGCCGGAGGACGTGACGGCCGATGGCTGAGCGCGTGCCGGCGGTCCTGGGGATCGATCTCGGCACCAGCGAGGCCAAGGCGGCCCTCGTGGCTCTCGACGGTCGCCTCCTGGGGCTGGGCCGGGGCACGTATCCCACCGACGCCGGCGCGGACGGGCGCGCCGAGCAGGACCCGCGCGACTGGTGGGCGGCGATCACGGACGCCGTGGGATCGCTCGCCGGCATCCTCGCCGGCACCGAGGTCCTGGCGATCTGCTGCGTGGGCCAGGGGCCGACGCTGACGGCCGTCGATGGCCACGGCGACGCCGTGCGGCCGGCCATCACCTGGCAGGACCGGCGGGCCGGCGCGGGCGGCTACGGCCTGCTGCCGCGGATCGCCTGGCTCGCGAGGGCGGATCCGGACGCGGCGGCGCGCGCGCGCTGGCTGCTGGCGTCGTGGGACGCCGTGGGTCTCTGGCTGAGCGGCGAGGCGGCGCTGACGGTCCAGGCGCACGAGGCCGCGCCGACCGTCGGGGAGCTGATGGGCGTTGGGGTCCGTCCGGACGCGGTGCCGCCGGTACTCGCCTACGGGTCGCGGCTGGGGAGCCTCCGGCCTGCCGTGGCGGAGCGGCTGGGGTTGCGTGAGGGGACCCCGATCATCGCCGGCGTCAACGACGGCACGGCCTCCATGCTTGGCGCGGGCCTGCGGGAGCCCGGCGACGCCGTGGACACCGGCGGCACGTCCGGCGGCATCGGCATCTACGCGGACCGGCGCGTGGACGTGCCGGGGGCGTTCGTCGCGCCTGCGCCGCTGCCCGGCCTCTGGGTGGTCGGCGGGGCGATGGCCGCCCTGGGCGCGTCCGTGGACTGGATGCGGACCGGGATGCTGGGCGGCCGGTGGTCGCCCGACGAGCTGTTCGAGGCGGCCGCCCGGGTGCGGCCGGCGGCCGGCGGCCTCGTCTTCCTGCCGTACCTCGCCGGTGAGCGCGCCCCGATCTTCGACGAGGGGGCGCGTGGGGCGCTGTTCGGGCTGACGCTGGCCCACGGTCCGGAGGACCTGGCGCGGGCGGCGCTCGAGGGGGCGGCGTTCGCCGTCAGGCACGTCGCAGAGCCGCTGGGCGAGGCCGGGGCGCCGGTCCGGGAGCTGCGCCTGGCGGGCCGCTCGACGCCGGGCGACACCTGGGCCCGGATCAAGGCCGATGTCCTGGGCGTCCCGGTCGGGATCCCGGCGGTCGGCGAGACGGCCGTCATGGGCGCCGCCGTCCTCGCTGCGGTGGGGACCGGGGCGTTCGGATCGCTCGCGGAGGGCGTCGCCGCGATGACGTCCGTGGCGCGTCGCCTGGAGCCGGACCCGGCTGCGCACGCGCGCTACGACGAGCTGTTCGCGGTGTACCGCGCGCTGTACCCGGCGCTGCGGCCGCTGTTCCACGGCGAGGACGCTTCCGGGTCGGGAACCCGAAGCTAGATCACCGCGGCTTGACGTGATCGGGACCAGCTGGGACGCCCGTGTCGCTACCATCGGACCACAGAGGCCCTGAACGCCGACGAAGGCGCACGGCAGCACGTTGGGGGCACGGCGCAGCGCATGAGGATCGTCCCGAACGCCGGCACGGACCGGACCGTCGACCTCCTGCGTGCCTGGCTGCAGCCAGGCACCGCCATCGACGTCATCACGCCGGAGCTGTCGCTGTTTGCCTTCGCGGAGTTGCGGCTCCTGCTCCAGGCGACGGCAGCGGCCCGACTGATCGTCCCGGACGAGAGGACGGACCTCCGCCTCACCGGCTCAACAGGCGACAGGGCTGCCCGCAACCGGCTGAATGCCCACTGGATCGCGGGTCAGGCTGCCGATTGGCTCGAAGGGCACGCCCAGGTCCTGGCGGCGAGGAGCGCCGTCTCGCAAGGAGCCGTGATCGTCCGCGGCCAGGACGGCGACCCGCGCCATGCCCTCCTTGGCGCGACGCCCTTCACGACCGACGGCCTTGGAGTCGCG
Organism: Candidatus Limnocylindrales bacterium; assembly: GCA_038250545.1. Taxonomy (GTDB): domain Bacteria; phylum Chloroflexota; class Limnocylindria; order Limnocylindrales; family CSP1-4; genus CAIXZV01. The sequence continues at coordinate 34,112 of JBBSCF010000035.1, forward strand.
CCCGGCAACCCACTGAGCCTGATCCAGGCGACTGAAGACCCGTCCGAGAGCGTCGCACTCGGCAACTGGTTCAATAGCCAGTGGGCCGGATCGCCGCGCGGCGGAGGAGATCGAGATCGCCTCGTCGCCACGCTCCGGGAGATGGCGGCCCATCGCGCACCATCCCTCGTCTACGCCCTGATCCTGCATCACCTCTTCGCCAGCCGGGGCGAGGATCTCGACGAGGAACGAATCGTCCGGTCAGCCACCGGGATTCGCGACACCGTCGTCTGGCGGAAGCTGTTCCGGTTCCAGCGTGACGGCGTCGTCGGGGCGATCGACAAGCTCAACCGCTACGGCGGCTGCATCATCGCCGACAGTGTCGGGCTGGGGAAGACGTTCGAAGCCCTGGCCATCATCAAGTACCACGAGCTCCGCAACGACCGCGTCCTGGTCCTCTGCCCCAAGCGCCTCCGGGACAACTGGACGATCTACAAGGCGAACGACCGCCGCAACTTCCTCGCACCGGACCGTTTCAACTACGACGTCCTCAACCACACGGACCTGTCCCGGGACGGCGGCGCATCGGGCGACATCGATCTCGCGCATGTCAACTGGGGCAACTACGACCTCGTCGTGATCGACGAGAGTCACAACTTCCGCAACAAGCTCAATCCGAAGGCCGGTGGCGAGACCCGGTACGACAGGCTGATGCGGAAGATCATCCGCGAGGGTGTTCGGACACGGGTGCTCATGCTCTCAGCCACGCCCGTGAACAATCGCCTGGCAGACCTCAAGAACCAGATCGCGTTCGTGACCGAGGGCGATGACAACGCCCTGCTGGATCATGGGATCCCCAGCATCGAGGCGACGACGCGCCTTGCCCAGCGCCAGTTCAACCGCTGGCTGAGCCTCGAGGAGTCCGAGCGGCAGCCTCAAGCCCTCATCGAGATGCTGGGCTTCGACTACTTCACGCTGCTGGACCTCGTCACCATCGCGCGCTCGCGGAAGCACGTGGAGCGCTACTACGGTACGACCGAGACCGGGCGATTTCCCGATCGGCGCAGACCAGTGAACACCAAGGCCGACGTGGACATGGCCGGCCGCTTCCCATCGATCCGGGACATCAACCTGGAGATCCGTCGGCTCAACCTGGCCGCCTACGCTCCCCTCCGCTATCTGCTGCCCGGCAAGCAGGATGCCTACGACGCCAAGTACGCGACGAAGGTCCGGGGCGGCGACAGGATGTTCCGCCCGGCAGACCGCGAGGAGAGCCTGACCCACCTGCTCCGGGTCAACATCCTCAAGCGCATGGAGAGCTCCGTCACGTCGTTCGCGCTCACCATTGAGCGTCAGCTGCGCGACGTGGAGGCGACACTGAGCCGGCTGGCGGCAGGCGTGGACCACGTCGATGAGCTGGAGATCGACGACGTCGACATCGAGGACCCGACGGTTGAGAGCCTGCTTGTCGGGCGCAAGGTCAAGGTCCTGCTCAAGGACGTCGATCACATCCGCTGGAAGCAGGACCTTGAGGAGGACCGCAACCGCCTCGCGACGCTCCTGGCCGCAGCGCGCCAGGTGAACCCGTCGCGGGACGCGAAGCTGCAGGCCCTGCGGGAGATGATCCGGGCGAAGGTGACCAACCCCATCAACCCCGGCAACCGCAAGCTGCTCGTGTTCACGGCATTCGCGGACACGGCGGACTACCTCTTCGACCAGCTCGCGACCTGGGCGAAGGCAGAGCTGGGGGTTGAGGCCGCACTGGTCACCGGCGCCGGCCGAAACCGTACAACGGTGCCCGGCCTGCGCAAGGATCTTGGCTCGATCCTGGCGGCCTTCTCGCCGGGCTCCATGGAGCGTCCCGCCGACCTCGCCTCGGAAGGAGAGCTGGACCTCCTGATCGCGACCGACTGCATCTCGGAGGGCCAGAACCTCCAGGACTGCGACTGGCTGATCAACTACGACATCCACTGGAACCCGGTCCGGATCATCCAGCGCTTCGGGCGGATCGACCGGATCGGCTCCCCGAACCAGCAGATCCAGCTCGTCAACTTCTGGCCGAACATGGAGCTCGAGGAGTACATCAACCTCGAACAGCGCGTCAGCGGCCGCATGGTCCTGCTTGACGTGTCCGCCACGGGTGAAGAGAACCTGATCGAGCAGCAGTCCGGCGACCAGATGAACGACCTGGAGTACCGCCGCAAGCAGCTCCTCAAGCTCCAGGACGCGGTGATCGACCTCGAGGACCTCTCGTCGGGGGTCTCGATCGCAGATCTCACCCTGACCGACTTCCGCATCGACATGGCGCAGCACGAGAAGGCGCACCCGGGCCTCGCGGCTTCCCTGTCGCTCGGAACCTTCGCCGTCACGACGGCAGCCGAATCGGACATCGAGCCTGGTGTCGTGTTCTGTCTCCGGGCCGAAGGAGAGAGCGGTGACAAGGCCCGGGACGGGACCTACCCGCTCGCCCCGATCTACCTCGCGCACGTCGGGCAGGACGGGACGGTGGTGCTGCCCTACACGCAGGCCAAGCGCATCCTTGACCTCCTCAAGCGCCAGTGTGTCGGCCGGGACCTGCCGGACGACGGCGCATGCACGAGCTTCGACCGCGCGACCAGGCATGGGTCTGAGATGCGCGCGACCCAGCAGCTGTTGGCGGCGGCCGTCGCATCCGTCGTCGGCAAGGCCGAGGAGCGGGCAGTGGCGAGCCTGTTCAGCGGCGGTGGGACGCACGCCCTGACCGGGGAGTTCGCCGGCATCGACGACTTCGAGGTCCTGGCCTTCCTGGTGATCCAGCCCGGTGGGCCCGCTTGAACGCGGACGCCCTCGTGGATGCGCTGGGGATCCCGGCAGCAGCCAGACTCAACCGCCGGGTGCCCAAGAAGCTGCTCCTGGAGAACGGTGGGCCGACCGCCGCAGACAAGCGGCTGATCGGCACGGGCATCGAGACGATCACGTGGGTGGCCGCGCTGAAACCCGGCACCGTGGGCGTGCCGGCCTTCGTGGACGAGGAGCGGGAGTACCTCGAGATCGCGGTCATCGCCATGGCCGTCCGCGAGGACGCCAAGGCCACGCGGCTGGCGGCGCTGGTCCATCGGGCGATCCCGTACCCCGTGCTCCTCGTGCTCGACGGCGGGCGACAGGTCGCCCTGTCCGCTGCCCACAAGCGCCGATCGCTGGCCGAGGCGGGCAAGGTCGTGCTCGAGGACGAGGGTACCTGGGCGACCGTGGACGAGGTGGCGGACCAGTCGTGGCTGGACGAGTTCCTGGCCGCGCTGGCGCTCGCGAGGCAGCCACGCATATCGATGTTCGCGCTCTACCAGGGCTGGATTGACACACTGGTGGCACTGGTGGCCGCCAGGATCACCGGCAACTTCAGCGTCGCGGCATCGGGGTCGCCAGCCGCCGAGCGGCGCTCCGCCACGGCGGCATACGACCGGACCCAGACAGAGATCGACAGGATCCACAGGCTCGCCGTGCGGGAGACCCAGC
>JBBSCF010000036.1:0-36644 GCA_038250545.1 Candidatus Limnocylindrales bacterium
AAACGGTAGGTCCAGGAGCCCAGGCGCTCGAACATCAGGTGCCTCCCCGGGTCGGGCGCGGCGCGCGGACCCGGTGTGTGATGCGGAAGGAGGGTTGCGGCGACCCGCCGCGATCGCTAGGATACGAATGCGTATCCGATACGTCAACGTATCCGATGCATGGTTGTATCCAACGCCACAGGGGATCGCACCGATGGTTCGCGAGCCGCGAGCGGGGGACTGGGCGGCCTGGATGGGCGCCGGGACGCCGTCCGCGCCGGCGACCGCCCCCCGCCCTGCCGCGCCCGAGCCAGCCGCTCGTCCCCACCCCGGCGTGCCCTCCGGCGCAGCGCCATCCTCCGCCCCGGCCACCGCTCCCGCTGGCGGGTCCGCCCCGGCGTCGTTCGACACCGACGGCGCCCCGGACGCGCCCCGCTCGGCTCGCCGCGAGGCCACCCGCCAGCGAGTGCTGGACGCGGCCCGCGAGGTGTTCGCGGAGATGGGCGTCATCGGCGGGACCGTGGAGGACATCTGCGAGCGCGCCGGCTTCACGCGCGGGGCGTTCTACTCCAACTTCGCGGACAAGGACGATGTGGTCGACGCGCTCGTGGAGCGCGAGCACGACCGACTGCTGGGGCACCTCGAGTCCAGCTTCGCGCTCGTGGACGGGCAGATCGCCGAGGGGCCGGATCTTGCTTCGGCGGTGACGTCGCTCGTGGACCAGATCCTGCGATCGGTGCCAGTGGACCGCCAGCTCTCGCTCGTCCAGACGGAGCTCGAGATCTTCGCGATCCGGCGCCCGGACCTTGCCGGTCGTTTCGTGGAGACGAACGCCCGCTTTCGCGCCCGCATCGCCGACCTCATCGTGGCCGCGATGGGACGGAACGCGCGCGAGCTCCTGGTGGATCCATCCATGCTCACGGACGCCATCGTTGCGATCGCCGAGCGGAGCGTGCGCCGGGCGTTGCTCGCGGGCGGCGGCGCGGACCCGGATGCGATGGCCGGCGCGATCCTCCCGCGCCTCGTGCTCGCGTTCTCGAGGCCCGCATCCGGCTGACCCGGCCGGGCTACGCCGTGACGAGCCGACCGATCACCACCCCGGCCAGGGCGGCTGCCCCGGCGATGCCCATCGTCTGCAGCGCCGTGCGGTAGATGCTCTCCCGACCGATCAGGCCTCGGGCCACCCCGAGCGCCGCCATCAACGCACCGGTCACCACGAGCGACACGATCCGGGCGGTCTCGATCGGGAACAGGAAGAACGGCACCACGGGCACGCCCGCCGCGAACAGGTCCGCGACGAACATCCACAGGGCGTGGGCGCGCGGCGAGGATCCCGTCCGGGTCGGCACGCCGAGGTCGAAGGCGGCGACGTAGGCGAGCAGCGCGTCAGGGTTGCGACGCAGGCCGCTCACCACGGCGTCGCGCTCCTCGGGGGTGAAGCCGGCGGCCGAGACCCGCTCGGCGATGCCCGTGAGCGCGGGCTCCGGGTCCGAGGCGAGGGTGGCGCGGGTGTCCGCCACGAGGGCGGCGCCCCGGCTCAGCTCCGAGTGCACGTCCAGGTAGGTTCCGGCCATCATCGAGACGGCCCCGGCGATCGCCCCGGTGGCGCCGGCCAGAACCACAATCTGCGCATCATTGGTGCTGGCCGCGACCCCGAACACGAGCCCGGCGATGGAGACCGCGCCGTCCTCCATCCCGAATGCCACGTCGCCGATCGAGGCGAGCATCGAAGCTCGCACACGCGCGAGGGCGTCGCGCAACGGTCGCATGGGCCGGGGGATCCTCCTGAGGCTTGGGCGTCGGGCCAGTCTACCGGCGGCGCGTCCGGCCGGGCTCCGCCGCGTCATCCGATCGACAGGATCGCCGGGGCATGCTCAGGGCCTCCTCCTCTCTCAGCACTGCGGGGCCCCGGACCAGACGGTCGGGGCCCTCGGTGTGTCCGGGGCACGCAACCGCGCCGGTGCCGGTAGGGTTCTCACCTGCATGCAGACCCTCCGCGCCGCGCCCTGGCAGCTCTGGTTCCTCGTCCTCGGGGTGATCTGGGGCTGCTCGTTCCTGTTCATCAAGCTGGGGCTCCAGTCGTTCACCCCCGTTCAGGTCGCGTTCGGGCGGGTGACGATCGGCGCGATCGTGCTGTTGACGATCCTCCGCGCGACCGGGACGCCGCTGCCACGGGGCCGCGAGACCTGGAAGCACCTCGCCGTCGTCGCGCTGACCTTCTGCAGCATCCCGTTCACGCTGTTCGCCTACGGCGAGACGCAGGTCTCATCGATCCTGGCCGGGATCATCAACGCGGGCACCCCGCTGGCGACGCTGCTCGTGGTCCTCGTCGCGTTCCCCGTGGAGCGGCCGGGGCGGAGCGGGATCGCCGGCCTCGGCGTCGGCTTCGTGGGCGTCCTCGTGGTGGTCGGCGCCTGGAACGGGCTGGGCGGCGGCGAGCTGCTGGGCGTGCTCGCGTGCATCGGGGCGATCCTCTGCTACGGCATCGCGTGGCCGTACACGCGCCACCATCTCGCCGGGGTCCCCGAGGGCCCGATCGCGATCGCGGCCGCCCAGGTGAGCCTCGGCTCGCTGTTCCTCCTCCCGGTCGTCGTGGTCGTGACGCTCGTCGGCGGCGGCGGGCCGCAGACCCCCGTGGCGCTCGACACGATCGTCGGGATGCTGGCCCTCGGCGCGCTGGGCTCCGGGATCGCGTACGTGCTGAGCAACCACATCGTCATCGAGGCCGGCTCCACGATCGCGAGCTCCGTGACCTACATCACCCCGCTGTTCGCGGTCGCCGCGGGGTCGATCTTCCTCTCGGAGTCGCTCGAGTGGTACCAGCCGGTGGGCGGCGCGATCGTGCTCCTGGGCGTGGCGATCTCGCAGGGCCGCATCCGTATCCCGCGACGCGCCGAGGCTGCCGTCGCTCCGTAGCCGGACGGCTCTCGCGGTCGTCGCGCCGCGCTGGATCCTCGGCGGTGCCCCCGCGGCGGCCCTCGCCGCACTCGGCTGGACGGCGTCCCTGGCGGACCTGCCGCACAGCTGGTCCGTCACCGCAGATCGCCAGGGCGACTGAGCCACGCCCCGCACGAACAGGGGCGTTTCACGAGGCAGGGCTGCGGGTGGGTGTACGGTAGGGGTCCGCCGCCTCTTGCGGCGCCTCCGCGTGGTCACCCTTCCTCTTCGAACGGGCCGTGCGTTCTGCAGCCCTTGTTCGGGGAGCACAGGAGGTCACCCGTGACCACCGGAACCATCAAGCGCATCGTTGCCGACCGCGGCTTCGGATTCATCGTCGCCGAGGATGAGAAGGAGTACTTCTTCCATCGCGGCGCCCTCGACGGCGCCCTCGACTTCGACCGCCTCTCGGGCGGCGAGAAGGTCGACTTCGTGATCGAGCAGAGCCCCAAGGGGCTGCGCGCCAACACGGTGCGCCCGGCCTGACCGGACGGGGCCGGGCGACCGGCCCCTTCCACCTCGCTCGGCCCGTTGGGCGCCGACTGGCGCCCGCCCTCCGATTCGAGCCAGTCGCCAGGGTGCGCTCGTGCGCGCCGCCCGGATCGGAGCCTCTCGATCGTCCACATTGGATTCGTCTCCACCTATCCCCCACGCCGCTGCGGGATCGCCTCGTTCACGAGCGACCTCCGCCGGGCTACCGGCAACCACGAGGTCGTGGCCCTCGACGGCGTGGGCCCCTGGCTCGACTATCCCGGCGAGGTCCACCACCGGATCCGCCGGGACACCCGGGCCGAGTACCGCGCGGTCGCCCGACGGCTCGGTGAGTGCGTGGACGTCGCGTCCATCCAGCACGAGTACGGGATCTGGGGCGGCGAGGACGGCGAGGCCGTCCTGGACTTCGTGGATGCGCTCGCCATCCCGGCCGTCGCGACGCTCCACACGGTGCTGCGCTCCCCGACGTTCCGCCAGCGGACGATCCTCGCGGAGCTGGTCCGCGCGACGGCCGGGACGGTCGTGATGTCGCGGGCGGCAGCGGCCCTGCTGACGCGCGAGTACGGCGTCGATCCCGCCCGGATCGACGTCATCCCGCACGGGGTGCCGGATCTGCCCCTCGTGCCGTCGCACGCCGTCAAGCCGAGCCTCGGGCTGGCGGGGCGGCAGGTGATCCTGAGCTTCGGCCTGCTGGGTCCGGGCAAGGGCTACGAGCTGGCCCTCGAGGCGCTGCCCGCGGTCGTCGCGGAGCACCCGGACGCCCTGTACGTGATCCTCGGCGCCACGCACCCCGAGCTCGTACGCCACGAGGGCGAGCGCTACCGGGCCTCGCTGGCGAAGCGCGCCCGCGAGCTCGGCGTCGCCGACCACGTGCGCTTCGTCGACCGGTTCGTGGAGCCCGATGAGCTGACACGCTGGCTCCAGTCCGCGGACATCTTCGTCACGCCGTATCCCAACCTCGAGCAGATCGTGTCGGGGACCCTGTCCTACGCGATGAGCGCCGGGCGCGCGATCGTCTCGACCCCGTACGCCTACGCGGCGGAGCTGCTCGCCGATGGACGGGGCGTCCTCGTCCCCCCGAACGCGCCGCGCGAGCTGGCCCAGGCCTTCAACTCGCTCATGGGCGATGACGTCGCGCGCGCCGCGCTGGGCCGGCGGGCGTACGAGCACAGTCGCCGGATGGTCTGGCCGCAGGCCGGCCTCTCCTACGAGCGCGTCTTCAACCGTGCCGCGGGACGCCTCCGGCCGAGCCAAGTCGGCAGCCCCGTGTTCGGCACCCCGGTGGCCGCCCGTGCGTGACCTGCTCCCGCTCCACCCGTCCACCAGGACCCACCTCGACCGGATCAGCGATGCGACCGGCGTCTTCCAGCATGCCACCGGGGCCGCCCCGGACCCGGCCCACGGCTACTGCGTCGACGACGTGGCCCGCGCGCTGCAGGTCGACCTGCTCCAGGCGTCCCGCCTGGGCTGGGAGGCCGTCGAGGACAGCGCCTGGCGGAACCTGCGGTTCCTGCAGGCCGCCTACGACACCGGGACCGGCCGATTCCGCAACGTCCGGTCGACGGACGGCACGTGGGCGCCCGAGCCCGCCTCGGACGACTGCCAGGGCCGTGCCATCCACGCGCTGGGCGACGCCGTCGTGGCGCCGTTCGATGCCCACCACAGCGCCCAGGCCCGGGCGCTGTTCCGGATCGCGCTGCCGGCCACGCGCCAGCTCGAGGCCCCCCGCGCCATCGCCTCGGTGGTCCTCGGGTGTGGAGCCATCGTGCACGCGGGCGGCTCCGCCTCCGTGACGGCGACCTACCGGCGGCTCGCCCGGCGCCTGGCCGCAACCCTCGAGAACGGCGTCGCCACGTACGGCGGCCCGGAGTGGCCGTGGCCCGAGCCCGAGCTCACGTATGAGAATGCCCTGCTCCCGCGGGCGCTGGTCGTCGCCGGCGCAGCGCTCCACGAGGACCGCATGCGGCGTCTCGGGCTCGAGATGCTCGACTGGCTCATCGAGATCCAGACGGCCCCGGATGGCCACCTCACGCCCATCGGCAACACCTGGTGGGCGCGCGGCGGGCAGCGCGGCCGGTTCGACCAGCAGCCCATCGAGGCGTTCTCGCTCCTCGCGGCCGCGCAGGCCGCGTTCGAGGTGACGGGCGACGCCCGCTACCACGATGCCGCGGAGCGCGCCTACGCCTGGTTCCTGGGCGGCAACGACCTTGGCTACCCGGTCGCAGACCCGGCCCGCGGGGCCTGCCACGACGGGCTCTCGGCTGGTGGCGTCAACCACAACCAGGGCGCCGAGTCCACCCTCATGTGGCTCAACGCGGCCGAGCGGATCGGGCTGCTCCGGGCCGCCGCCGACGCACGGACACGGGACGCCGGCGGACCGCCGGGACGTGCCTCGATGCGGGCGGCAATCACCGGCTCGCACGCGGACCGTCCGGTCGTGGCCATGCGCCTCCTCCCGGCGCCCCCGGCATGACGCGCGCCACGGACGGTCAGCCGTTCCTGCGCTCGGCGGCCAACCCCATCCTGTCCGCCGCCGACCTGCCCTACCCCGCGAACTCGGTGTTCAACCCGGGTGCCGCGCGCCTGGCGGACGAGACCGTGCTGCTGGCGCGCGTGGAGGACATGCGAGGCATCTCACAGCTGCACGTCGCCCGCAGCACGGACGGCGAGACGGACTGGCACTGGGACCCCGAGGTCCTGCTCCGCTCGGACGTCACGCGCTACCCGGAGGAGATCTGGGGCTGCGAGGACCCGCGCCTGACGTGGCTCCCGGAGCGCGGCGAATGGGCCATCGCCTACACGGCGTACAGCCGGCGCGGGCCGCTGGTCTCGATGGCGATGACCCGCGACTTCAGGACGGTGGACCGTCTCGGGCCGGTGATGCCGCCCGAGGACAAGGATGCCGCGCTCTTCCCGCGGCGCATCGGCGGGCGCTGGGCCATGATCCATCGGCCGTCGCCGCTCCACGGCAACGCGAACATGTGGATCTCCTACTCGCCCGACCTGCGTCACTGGGGCGACCACACGCTCCTGCTCGAAGCCCGCGAGGGCGCCTGGTGGGACGCGGGCAAGATCGGTCTCGGGCCCCCGCCGATGGAGACCGACGACGGCTGGCTGGTCATGTACCACGGCGTCCGGCAGACATCGGACGGCCCGATCTACCGCGTGGGGCTGGTGCTCCTGGACCTCGCGAGCCCGCAGATCGTCCTCCACCGGACGGACGAGTGGGTCTTCGGGCCGTCGGAGCCGTACGAACTCAACGGCGACGTGGGCCGGGTGGTGTTCCCGTGCGGCTGGACGGTGGACCCGGCCCGTGACCGGCTGGTCCTGTACTACGGCGCCGGCGATACGACCATCGCCCGGGCCGACGCGTCGTTCTCGGACGTCCTCGCCCGCGTGCGCCGCGCCCCACCGGGGTGAGGCGAGGGCCGGTGGCGGACGCCCCGGCGACGGGCACGACACCACCGGCCGTCGGCGCTACGCTGCGGGCTGGCGCGCCGCGCCTGCCCCTGGAGCGGCGCCGCAACCCGCGTTCCGCGGCCACCGCTGGAGACGTCGTGTCGGACATCGCGCCGTTCGAGGGCTTCCGCCCCGAGGCCATCGCGTTCCTGGCGGACCTCGCCGCCAACAACGACCGGGCCTGGTTCGCGCCGCGCAAGGCCGAGTACGAGCGGTTCCTCAAGGTTCCGCTCGAGTCGCTGTGTGCAGCGCTCGCCGGGCGGTTCGCGGTGCGCGGCCTGCCGCTGACGGCCGACCCGGCCCGCTCGCCGTTCCGCATCTACCGCGACGTCCGCTTCGCGAAGGACAAGTCGCCCTACAAGACGGCCGCGAGCGCCCGGTTCATGGCGCCGGGCGGCGGTCCGGGCGGCTACTTCCACCTGGAGCCCGGCGAGATCTACGCGGGCGGCGGTCTGCACCGTCCGGAACCGCCGGTCCTCGCGGCCTGGCGCCGGCTGGTGGCCTCCGAACCCGCCGCGGTCCGGGCCGCGATCACGGACCCGGGGTTCGTGGCGGTTTTCGGCGACCTCCACGGCGACCGGCTGACGCGGGTGCCGGCGGGCTACGCGAAGGACCACCCCGACGCGGACCTGCTCGTCCTCAAGGACCTGGTGTTCTCGACGCGTCTGTCGGACGCGGACGTCCTCTCGCCGACCCTGCCCGACACCCTGGTGGACCTGTACGCCGCGGCCGGCCCGGTCTGGGCGCTGCTCTCGAGGGTCACCGCGGGCTGAGTTCGCGCGGGCCCGCGGGCCGGGCCGATGCCCTGAGCCACGAGTCGCCGCTCCGCCTGTCGCTCTCTATGAAGTCGCCGAGCCTCGCAGAGGCCGCGCGCCCAGGCGCCGCGTACTGCTCGATCGTGAGGCCGCGGTCCCCGGCCGGGTGAGGCAGCGTCGTCGCGAGCGTGGCGACGCGTCCGAACCCAGGTTCCACGTCGCGAGCGTGCGGGCGATTCCCGGTTCCCACCCTCACATGGATAGCGCGCCGTCTGGTCAGGGCGCATCCCGCGGTCGACAAGTCGGCGCTCGGGGCCCATCCTCTCCGGACCACCCGCGAGCCCATGCAGGAGGCGCGATGCGTCCCGACTCCGCCGCCACCGACACCGCCGCGCTCCTCGCCCGGACCGCGGAGCTCGCCGCGGGCTTCCTCGCGACCGTCGACGAGCGACCCGTCCACGCGACCGCGACCCGTGCGGAGCTCCTGGCTGCCCTCGGTGGCCCGCTCCCGGGCGCCAGCGAGGCCCCCGAGGCGGTCCTCGAGCACCTCGCCCGCGACGCGGAGCCCGGGGTCATCGGGATCGCCGGGCCGCGGTACTTCGGGTTCGTCATCGGGGGATCGCTGCCGGCGGCCCTCGCCGCAGACTGGCTGACGAGCGCGTGGGACCAGAACGCGGGGATCTACGCCGCGGGACCCGCCGCGTCCGTCGTCGAGGAGGTCGTCGGCGCCTGGCTGCTCGACCTGCTCGGCCTCCCGGACGGAACCAGCTTCGGGCTGACGACGGGCTGCCAGATGGCGCATGTGACCTGCCTCGCGGCCGCGCGCCACAAGGTGCTCGCGGACCGGGGTTGGGACGTGGAGGCGGACGGGCTGGCCGGCGCGCCCGCCATCGATGTGGTCGTGGGGGCCGAGGCCCACGCGACGATCGGCACGGCGCTGCAGTACCTGGGTCTCGGGCGCTCGCGCTCGATCGCGGTCGATGCCGACGGCCAGGGCCGCCTCCGCCTCGACTCGCTCGCGGAGCGCCTGCCCTCGGGCTATCACCCGCTCATCGTCTGCCTCCAGGCCGGCAACGTGAACACGGGCGCGTTCGATCCGCTCGGGCCCGCCATCGACCTGATCCGCGAGCGCCGCCCGGACGCATGGATCCACGTCGACGGCGCCTTCGGGCTGTGGGCCGCGGCCAGCCCGCGGCTGCGGCACCTCACGGCCGGCGTCGAGCGCGCCGATTCCTGGGCGACCGACGGCCACAAATGGCTCAACGTCCCCTACGACTGCGGCTTCGCCCTCGTGCGCGACGCCGAGGCGCATGCGGCCGCGCTCTCCCCGCAGGGCGCCAGCTACATCATTTACGGGGAGGCCGAGCGCGACGAGTTCCGCTGGGTGCCGGAGTACTCGCGCCGTGCCCGCGGGTTCGCGAGCTGGGCGGCGCTCCGGCAGCTGGGCCGCGACGGGGTCGCCGAGCTGGTCGAGCGCCACGTCGAGCTGGCCGGGCGTATGGCGGAGGGCCTGCGCGAGGCCGGTCGCGACGTGGGTCTCGAGGTCCTCAACGACGTCGTGCTCAACCAGGTGCTGGTCCGGTTCGCCGCCCGCGACGGTCTCAGCGCGGACGAGCGGACGCGCGAGGTCATCCGCCGGGTCCAGGACGACGGAACGTGCTGGCTCTCGGGGACAACCTGGCACGACATGGCCGCGATGCGGATCTCGATCAGCAACTGGTCCACGACGGCGGACGACATCGACCGCTCGCTCGAGGCGATCCTGCGGGTGGCGCGGGCCTGACGGTCCGGCGCAGAACCGCGCTCGGCGCCCGGCGCCACTGTCGCGGACGGCGCCTCCCGCCACCGCAGCGGACCAACGGTCCCCTCGCCGAACGGTTCGACCGCCCGGGAGCACACCCGTCCGGTGAGGAGCGCGCCAGGCGAACGTGCGTGCCACGGACCGGATGGATCGTTCCGTCACCGAACCCTTGATCCGGTGGGCGGCTCCCGGTGGCTCCAGGGCGCCGGCCCCTCCCCGGGCGGAGCGGCCTACGCCTCGACGATCGTCCAGCCGCGAGCCGCCGCCTCCCGCCGGAGGGCGGCGTCGGGCGCCACGGCCACGGCCCGCGTCGCCAGCCGCAGCAGCGGGATGTCCGCGACCGTGTCCCCGAACGCCGCGAGGACTTCGCCGCCGGCCGCCTCCGCGAGGACCACGGCGGCCTTGGCCTCGCCGCTGGCGGTCGGCCCCGCGAGCGACCCGGTCGCGACGCCGTCACGCACCTCAAGCGGCGTCCCGAGCGCCGCGTCGGCCCCGATCCGCCGCGCGAACGCCTCGGCCAGCTGCCGGTAGGCCCCCGTGGCCAGCACGAGCCGCGTGCCGGGGTGGTCGGCCCGGGCCGCCATCGTCGTGGCGGCGACCATGTCGATCACCGCCTGCCGCCGCGTCGGCCACAGGTGCTCGCCCACGACCCACTCGGCCATCTCGCGGAGCTGCGCCTCCGGGAGATCGCGCAGCAGCCGGGCCTGGTCCTCCATCCACCGGGCACGGAAGGCCTCCTTGTCCAGGACCCCGGCTTTCGCGAGGACGATCCGGTGCAGGCGCACCCGGACGAAGCGGCGCGCGGCAGGGGAGGGGTGCTCGCCGCGGATCCAGGCCAGCACGCCACGCCAGGTCTCGGCCGTGGCGAGGGTGCCGTCCATGTCGCTGACGACGATCGGGTTTGGCATGTCGCGGGAACGATACCCGCACCAGGGCCGTGCGGCCCACCGGCCCACCGGCCCGCCCGATCGCGCCGGCTGGTTCCCGTGGGCGCGGGGAGGGACGGATGAGCGGGCCCCTGTAGTCTTGGGGAGGTGCGGTCGGCGGACCGGACCCTGTCGTGTGAGCAGCACGCGGCGACGGCCGCGACATGCGTGGAGGTTCAATGAGGGACATGGCGGGCGCCCCGCGCGGCGGGAACGCGTGAGCCCGGACGTCGTCATCGCGGGGGCCGTGTTCGTCGCGGCCTACGTCGCGATTGCGACGGAGCGGTTCGACCGGACCCTGGTCGCGCTCCTCGGGGGCCTCCTGGTCATCGTGCTCGGCGTGCTGGACCAGCACGAGGCGTTCGCCGCGGTCGACTTCAACGTCATCTTCCTGCTGGCCGGGATGATGGTCCTCGCGACGGCCGTGGCGAGGACGGGCTTCTTCGAGGCGATCGCGATCTGGGCTGTCCGGCTCTCGGGCCACAACCCGTTCCGCCTGCTGCTCGTGCTGTCGCTGATCACGGCCATGCTCTCGGCCCTCCTCGACAACGTGACGACCGTCGTCCTGCTGACCCCGGTGACGCTGTCGATCTCGCGCACCCTGGGCATCTCGCCCGTGCCCTACCTCGTCGCCCAGGTCTTCGCGTCGAACATCGGGGGCACGGCAACCCTCATCGGTGATCCGCCGAACATCCTCATCGGTTCGGCCGCCGATCTCGACTTCGGCGCCTTCCTGGTCAACCTGGGTCCGGTCGTCCTGCTGATCCTGGTCGCGTTCGTCGGGGTGATGTGGCTGTCCTTCCGGCACAGCCTCCGCGTGCCACGCGACCGGGGCCTCGCAGCCCTCCCGCTCGACCCGAAGGCCGCCATCACCGATCGACCCCTGCTGGTGCGCTCGCTGGCCGTGCTGGTGGCCACGCTCGCGGCGTTCCTGGTCCACCGCAGCCTCGGTCTCGAGGCCGCCACGATCGCGCTCCTCGGCGCGACCGCCGTCATGTTCGTGGGCCGCCTCGATCCGCACGAGACGCTGCGGGAGATCGAGTGGTCAACGCTGTTCTTCTTCGTCGGGTTGTTCATCCTGGTCGAGGGCATCGTGAAGGTGGGCATCGTGGGCGGCGTCGCCGATGCCCTGACGAGGGCGGCCGACGGGCGCATCGAGGTGGCCTCCATCTCGTTGCTCTGGTTCTCGGCCGGCGCCTCGGCCATCGTGGACAACATCCCCTATACGGCCACCGCCATCCCGGTTGTCGAGCGCCTGGTCGAGGATGGCCTGGCGGCCCAGCCGCTGTGGTGGTCCCTCGCCCTGGGTGCGTGCCTGGGCGGCAATCTCACCGTGGTCGGCGCATCGGCCAACATCGTGGTCGCGAACATGGCCGCCCGGGCGGGCCACCCCATCTCCTTCTGGACGTTCCTGCGGTACGGGGCGGTCATGGTCCTGGTCTCCATGCTCATCTCGACCGCGTATGTCTGGGTGCGGTACCTGGCATGAAGTGGCGATCCCCGGTGCCCACGACCTTCCGCGCCTGGTGGCGATGAGCCTGGGGCGACGACGGCACCACCGGCCTCCTCGTCCTGTTCGGTGCGCTCATCGGCATCATCCTCGTGACCGGTCTCCTGTGGCTCCTGCTCGCCGAGGTGCTCGGGGCCGGGCTCTGGGCCGGGATCGTCGACGAGCTGCCGGGCCTCGACGCACCCGCGTGGCTCGCGCCGGGCGGGCGCCAAGGCAGCCTGCCGCCGCCGCCCGCCTGATCGCCCGGCGCCGAGGGCCAGGGCCGCGAACGCCGCAGGAGCCGCGCCACCGCCCGAGGGCCGTCATCGTGGCGTCACAGGGCCGGGTCATCGTGCGCCTTCCCCAGACCCGGGAGGTTGATATGACCCAGCGAGCGCCGATCGGCGCCCGGCCGATCCTGCGCGCGAGGCCTGCCGCACCGCCCCCCGCCACCGTACCGGCCCGCGGCGCCGCCAGAGCCCGCTGACGTGGTGCCCGTCCTCCTGTTCGCGTTCGTGGCCGGCCTCCTGACGATCGTCGCGTCGTGCACGCTGCCGGTTCTCCCGGTCATCATCGGCGGCGGCGTCGGCCCGGGACGACGCCGGCTCCTGGGGCTGGGCCTCGGCTTCGCCGGGACGTTCATCGCGTTCACCTTCGTCCTCGCGTCGTCACTGGCCGAGCTCGGGTTTTCCGCGAGCGCCCTGCGCTGGATCGCGGCGCTCGTCCTGGGCACGGCGGGGCTCACGCTCGCCCTGCCGGGCCTCGCCCGGCTCGTGCAGCGCGTCACCGCGGGTCGCGCGTCCCCCACGCGAGCCCTCGGCCCGGGGGCGCGGACAGCTCCGGGTTGTGGCGGGGTATGGCCATCGGGGGCGCGCTGGGCCTGGTCTGGGCGCCCTGCGCCGGCCCGCTGATGGCTCCCGTCATCGCGGCTGCCGTCGTGCAGGGCCCGTCGCTCGAGGGCCTCGTGATCGGTGGCGCGTACGTCCTCGGGGCCCTGGTCCCGATCGGCCTCATCGCCGCGCTCGGACGGCGGGTCACGCGACGTGTCGACGTGCTCGCGGTGGACCGGCTGCGCCGCGTCTTCGGCGCCGGCATGGTGGTTGTCTCGATCGTCGTGCTGACCGGCTCCGATCTCACGCTCGCCGCGGGGCTCACGGCGGCGCTGCCGGACCTGGGCGCGACGATCGCGGCACCGGACGCCGGCGCGCCCGGCGGCTCGGCAGGGGAGGCCGCGCCCCGGCCGTCACCGTGCCCCTGGAGGACCTGGGCCCGGCCCCCGAGCTGACCGGGATCACGGCCTGGATCAACGCGGACCCGATCCGCATGGCGGACCTGCGCGGGCAGGTGGTCGTCGTCCACTTCTGGACCTTTGGCTGCATCAACTGCATCCACGTGGGGCCGTACGTTCGCGCCTGGTACGACCGCTACGCGTGGCAGGGCTTCACGGTCATCGGCGTCCACACCCCCGAGCTCTCGTTCGAGCGTGACCTCGGCAACGTCCGCGACGCCGTCGTGAAGGCGGACATCCGGTACCCGGTCGCCTTCGATCCCGACTTCGCGACCTGGCGGGCGTACAGGAACACGTACTGGCCGGCGTTCTACTTCGTCGACAGGCGCGGGCACATCCGTGTGGTCAAGGCGGGCGAGGGCGGCTACGACGCCTCTGGGGCCGTCATCCGGGAGCTGCTCGCGGAACCCGGCTAGAGCCCCCGGCGCCCCGACCCGGCGCCCCCTCCGCGGCGCCCCCCCGCGGCGCGCCGCCGGTCAGCCGGCCGCGGTGACCTCCACGCGCTCGTCCCGGCCCTCCCAGTGGCCGGCCTCGGGCCACCAGAACGTGAAGTCGACCGCCTGGCCCGCCGCCAGGTCGCGCGATCCCGGGACGTCCACCACCCACACGCCGACCCCCGTGTCGCGGGCGTCGAGATCCAGCCAGGTCCGGCGCCCGTCCAGCGAGACACGGGCCGTCGCGGGCGCCAGCAGCTCCAGGCGGAGCAGCCGGCCGGCGGGCATCGACGGGCGCGGCGCCATGAACCGCCACGTCGCGCGGGTGGCCACCGGCGCGCGGCCCCGGTAGCGCCGCCAGGCCGCCTCGGGCCGGTCGATGGAGTGGCCCAGCGCGATCGACCTGACGAGCTTCACGTACTCGGCGTGGGCCCACGCGAGGGGCATCGCCGAACCGCTCGGGCGACCGGGCTCCAGGCCCCGCACCGGGATGGGGTCCGCGTCCCACACCTGCTCGGGCAGCATGCCGCCGCCCGATGCCATGCGCCGCATCGTCTCGAGGTAGGGCCGGGCGTCGCGACCGGCATCGAGCTCGTAGTGGCCTCGCTCGCCGACCAGGAGCGGCCAGCCCCGACCCACGCCGGTCCCGTCGTACGCGCTGCCGTCCTCGTGCTCCCCGTAGCCGTCGCCGGTATAGCGGTGCCAGACCGGGCCGCTCGGCGTCTCGGTTCGAAGCAGGGCGTCGGCGAGGGCCAGGCTCGAGATGATGCGCGGGTCGTCGGGGAGCCGGAGCCCGAACCGCACGAGCGCGAGGAAGTCCGTCCCGATCATCTCGTCGCCGGGCACGCTCGAGGCCTCGGGCGCCCGGTTGCGCAGCGCCACGGGCGTCGCTATGGGCGCCCCGGCGAGGGCCTCGGGGGAGGCGATCCGGACGTAGGAGCCGTCGAGGCCGTGCTCGGTGGCCAGCCGGCCGCCGCGGGCGTAGGTCCAGTCCTCGAGCGACGCGTTCCAGTCGTCGGCGAGCTCGAGGCAGTAGGCCGCCGCGGGCTCGGGCAGGTGGTCCGCGGCGACCACCAGGGCCGCGATGACGGGTGCCAGCGTGGACGGGCACAGCCCGGCGGTCTCCTCCCAGCGGTCCTGGCTCGTGGCCGGTCCCGTCCTCGCGATGAAGCGCGCGGCGCGGGCGATCATGGCGTCGAGCGCCGGGCCGGTCACGAGGGTCCGGAACGCCTCCGCCTGCGGGCCGGACCCGCCGTGCATGTGGGCGGCGCCCGTGCGCAGGGCGCCCGCCAGGAGGAGCGGGTAGGCCGCCTCGTCGAGCTGGAGGCCGGCCCAGTAGGGCACGCCGTCCACCCACTGGTTCTGCGGCCAGTGCCCGTCGGGCTCCTGCGACGCGACGAGGTACGCGAGGGTGCGCCGGGCCGTCGCCCTCGCCCCGAGGGCCACGAACGCGCCGGCCGACTCGACGAGGTCGCGGGACCAGACCAGGTGGTAGCCGCCAAGGTCGTTGCGGGTGTTGCCCCACGGGATGGACAGGCTCGCAACGGTCGCCCCGGGCAGCGTCCGGTCCTGGTGCGTCCGCAGGACGCACGCCGACGTCAGGTACAGATCGCGGTCGGCCGGCGGCAGGTCGGCGGGCGGATCGACGACCGTGCGCAGGTACCCGTGCCAGTTGCCGATGTATTCCTCCCAGGCGGCCTCGAAGGGTCCGACGAGGGCCGCCGCGGCCTCCAGGCCAGCCTCCTCGGGCCCCGCCCCGAAGGCCAGCGCGATCTGGGCCGCGCCGCCGTCGAGGCGCAGCTCGGTCATGCCCGCGACGTTGCCCGGCCCCGTCCTGGCGTACGTCCAGGTCATCCGGCCGTGGGTCGCGAAGTCCTGCCAGCCGTCCGAGACGCCCACCTGGCCGACGCCCTGGCGCGTGGGGGCCGGGTCGGTGGCCAGGGCCAGCGCCCAGGGGCCGTTCCGGGCGAACAGCATCGGCGCCCCCTTGGACGCGCCCACCCAGGCCTCGCCGTGCACGCCACCGAACCCGAGGTGCGGCGCCAGCAGCGGGTAGAGCCGCAGCGGATGGGCCAGCCGGTCCGCGGCGGCCGGGTCGCGCGGATCCTCGAGGCGCGCCTCGATCCGGACGACGTCCGCGTGGTCGTCCGCGCAGAACCGGAGGGTGAGGGTGTAGCGCGGGTGGCGGTGCACCGCCGTGATCGCCGGAGCGCCGCCGGGCTCGTGGAGGATCTCGTGCACGGCGTCCCGCTTGACCTCGCTCCAGAACCCCGCGTCGTCGGCGACGATGAACCCCAGGTCGCGGACCTGCGGGCGGTCGACGTGCGGCCAGTAGACCTCGTTGAGGATGCCGCGCCCGATCGTGAACCAGACCCGGCTCGACGCGTGGGAGGTTCCGACCGCGTCCTTGTCGCTGCTCGACCAGGTCGGCGGGATGCCCGGCGCCCCCGGGGCCAGCGGGCCATCGGGCAGGTTCACGGGGCCACCGGGACGACCCGGCCGGCACGCGTCCGCGCTCGCTCCGTCGACATGCCGGTCATTCTAGGGCTCGGCCGGAATCGTCCTGGTCGTCGACGCCAGCAGCGCCTCGAGCGGTGTCCGGGCGGCCTCGACCGCGAACACCGTGAGCCGGTCGCCCGACTCGAGGCGGAGGTCGCCACGCGGGACGATGACCTTGCCGCCCCGGAGGACGGAGACGAGGAGGCTGTTGCGCGGCCAGGGCGCGTCCGCGACGGTCGAGCCCGCCAGGCTCGAGCCCGGTCCCACCTCGGATTCGATCAGGCTGCCACCCGGGTCGATGGAACGGACGCGCCGGACGTTGGCGGCGAGCCCGCGCCGGTACGCCTCCAGGACGTCGCGGATCGAGAGGATCCCCACCAGGCCGCCCGCGCCGGCGATCGGCACCCAGGACCGGTGGCCGTCGGCCATGAGCGCGAGCGCGTCATCCAGCCCATCACCCGCGTGGACGATCGCCTCCGCCTCGACCAGGTCCGCGATGAGTGCCTCCGGCGGCACGCCCTCGAGGCGGGTCAGCTCCAGCGCGCCGGTCACGCTGCCGTCGCGGTCCGTGACGGGCGCGCCGGGCACGGCGGCCTCGATCATGCGGGCCATCGCGACCGCGACCGTCATGTCCGTCCTCAGCACCAGACGTGGGGCGCGCGCGGCGTCGCCCGCCGGGATGGAGGCCAGGAGCGGCAGCGCGAACCGGAACCGGTGCGCCGGCGATTCGGTTCGGCTCTTGACCTGCGAGGCGTAGATCGACCGCGGGCCGACGATGAGCAGCGCGATGCCGATCGCGAGCATGGCCGGCGGCAGCATCGACAGGTTGTCCGTCATCTCCGCCACCATCAGCATCACCGCGAGCGGGGCGTGGGCGATGCTGCCGAACAGGGCCATCATCGCCACGATCACGAAGCCCGAGGGGTCGGCGGGGACCGCGGGCGCGAACCCCTCGAGCAGGCGCCACACGCCGGCGCCCAGGAGGCCGCCGACCACCATGCCGGGGCCGAAGATGCCGCCCGACCCGCCCGAGCCGATGGACAGCGAGGTCGCCAGGATCTTCGCGAACGGCAGGGCGAGCACCATCCAGAGCGGCAGCCCGAGGAGGGTCTCCCGGTTCAGCCCGGCCTGGACCCAGCCGTAGCCCGTGCCGAGGACGCCGGGGATCGCGAGCCCGATGCAGCCGACGATGAACCCGGCGATCGCGGGCTTCAGCGCGCGTGGAATCTGCCACTGCTGGAACCAGCGGGTGGCGCCGTAGAAGCCCGAGATATAGAGCCTGCCCACGATCCCGGCCAGGATGCCGATGAGCGCGTAGTACAGCAGCTGGCGGGGGTCCGTGAAGCCGGCGCTGGCCACGCGCCCGAAGATCGGCGTGAACCCGATGATCGCCCCGAAGATCGAGAAGGCGACGATCGAGGCGACGAACGACGGCACCAGCGCGTCGGACTCGATGTCCTCGTGGTAGGGGATCTCGGCGGCCAGCACCGCGCCGCCCAGGGGCGCCCGGAAGATGGCGCCGATCCCGGCGCCCATCCCGGCCGCCACCGCGATCCGTGCGTCCCGGGCATCGAGGTCGAGCGTCCGGGCGAGCAGCGACCCGAACCCGGCGCCGATCTGGGCGGTGGGACCCTCGCGTCCGCCGGAGCCGCCGGAGCCGATGGTGATGGCGGAGGCCACGAGCTTGACCAGCGGGATCCGGGCGCGGATCCGGCGGGCGCCGTGGTGGAACGCGTGGATGGCGGCATCGGTGCCGTGCCCCTCGGCCTCGGGGGCCAGCCGGAACACGATGATCCCGGAGATCAACCCGCCCAGGGCCACGATGAACGGGATCGCCCAGGGGCGGACGGCATCCGTGATGGGCTGTGCGCCCTCGCCGGCCGGGGACGCCGGCGTGTAGCCCGCCAGCACGCCGAGGAAGAACTGCTTGGCGAAATCGAGGGCGATGAAGAAGGCCACGGCGCCGAGACCGCTGATGATCCCGATCACCGCCCCGAGGACGGTCCACTTGCGCAGGTAGTCCGCGTCCCGGAGACGGCGACCGAGCGTGTACGGGATCCTCGGGATCACGCGAACGCCTCGAGCGCGGTGGCCAGTCTCGAAATCACCCGTGCCTCCTCCATGCCCATCCCGGCAGCCGTCATCGCCGCGGCCAGGTCCGCGCGCCGCCGGTCCACGACCCGCCGCCACAGCTCGCGACCCGGGTCCGCGAGCAGCACGGTGGTGATCCGCGCGTCGGGTTGGTCCTTCCGCGCCTCAACCAGCCCGCGACTGCGCAGCCGGGCGAGGAGACGGCTCATGGCCGGCACGCGCGAGCCCAGGCGGCGCGCGAGCTCGGACACGGCCATCCCGTCGTCCGCGGCGGCCAGCACGACGATGACCCGCCACTGGAGAAGGGTCAGGTCGTGGGCCGCCTCACCCACGGCGGTGGCCGTGACGCCCACGGCCCCGATGACGAGCCGCTCGAGCGGTTGCAGGAGGTCTTCGGGCGGGGTGGGGTGCGTCACGGGGATACTTTACATGAGACAACTACTTCTGTGCGCTGGGCCCCGGGGGCGCCGCTGAGCGTCCGGCAACCGACCCCGCTCGGCCGGGCGGCCGCGCGACTACCCGCTGAAGCGCTGCTCCCTCCAGGGGTCCGCCTCGTTGTGGTAGCCGTAGCGCTCCCAGAAGCCCAGCTGGTCGTGGGTCAGGAACTCCAGGCCGCGGATCCACTTGGGACCCTTCCAGAAGTACTTCTTGGGGACGATGAGCCGGAGTGGGTAGCCGTGGTCAGGCTCGAGCGGCTCGCCCTCGTAGGTGTCCGCGAGCAGGACGTCGTCGTCGTCGAGGACCGCCAGCGGCACGTTCGCCGTGTAGCCCTGGTCCGCGTGGCCCAGGACGTGGGTCGCCGATGGCCGGACCTGCGCCCGCTCCAGGACCGCCTGGATCGGCACGCCTTCCCAATGCGTGTCCAGCTTCGACCAGCGGGTCACGCAGTGGATGTCCGTGGTGACCTCTTTGCGCGGCAGGGCCTTGAACTCGTCCCACGTGAGGCGGAACGGGCTGTCGACCTCGCCGTAGACCTTGAAGTCCCACGTGGCGAGATCGATGCGCGGCACCGACCCGTAGTGGAGGACCGGGAACTTCTCGGTGAGGTACTGCCCGGGGGGCACGCGGTCGGCCAGCGCGGCGTCGGGGCGGCGGTCGCCGAAGAGTCGATCGAACATCGTGATCTCCCGCGCCAGCTGGGGCGCTCGTCGTGGGCGTGGTGGCTTCGCTGTCCAGTTCGCAGGAACGATACCCGCGGATCATGACGACGCCGTGACGGCGCCGTTCCGCTCCGCGCTCCCGCCCCCGGGGCGCCTGATCGCATCGGCATGACAGTCGGCGCGGGACTCCTTGCAGATTGTTTGGGGTCGAGGTCAGCTGGCTCGCCATCCTGCCGCTGTCGGTGCTCGCCCGTCCCGGCCGGCGGTCGTAGCGAGGCGCCGCGGCCACGGACGCGGCGCCGGACCGCCCGTGCGCGCGGACCGGGTATCGTTGCCTCATGTCCGACGCGCCCAAGGTCGTCATCGTCATGCCCGCGTACAACGCCGCCCTCACCCTGGAGCGGACGTACGCGGACATCCCGCACGACCTCGTGGACCACATGATCCTGGTCGATGACGTGTCGAAGGACGAGACGGTGGACGTCGCGAAGCGGCTGGGCCTCGAGGTCATCGTCCACCGCCAGAACCTGGGCTACGGCGGCAACCAGAAGACCTGCTACGACCGGGCGCTCGAGTGGGGCGCGGACGTCGTGGTGATGCTCCACCCCGACTACCAGTACGACGCCACACGGATCCCGGAGCTGGTCGCCCCGATCCTCGCCGGCGACAAGGACCTGATGCTGGGCAGCCGGTTCCTCGGCGATCCCATCGCCGGCGGCATGCCCAAATGGAAGTACGTGTCCAACCGGTTCCTGACCGGCGTTGAGAACGCCGCCTTCGGGCTCCACCTCTCGGAGTACCACACGGGCCTGCGCGCGTACTCGCGCCGGCTGCTCGAGGCCATCCCGTACCGCCTGAACTCGGACGACTTCGTGTTCGACCAGGACCTGATCGCCCAGGTCGTGGCCGCCGGCGGGCTGGGTGTCGGCGAGATCGCCGTGCCGACGCGCTACTTCGAGGAGGCGAGCTCCGTCGGCTTCAAGCGGAGCGTGGTCTACGGCCTCTCGACCCTCCGCGTCGTGGGTCGCTACCTCCTGCACCGCACCGGGCTCCGGCGATCGGCGCAGCTCCGCCCGCGCGCCTCCGCGAGCGAGACCGGCGCCACCTGAGCATGGGCCGCCTCCGCGGGCCCCTGGGGCGGGCGGTCCTGGGGATCGCCATCTCGGTCGTGGCGCTGGCCCTGGTCGTCCGGTCGGTGGACATCGGCGCGGCCTGGGATGCCCTGCGGACTGCCGACCTGCGCTGGGTCGCCCTGCTCATCGTGCTCGTCGTGATCGACGTGGTCCTGCGGGCCATCCGCTGGCGGGTGCTGCTCGCCCCGCTGGCCAGCGTCCCGTTCCGGGCCACGCTCTCGTCGCTGCTCGTGGGGTACCTCGCCAACAACGTGCTGCCGGCGCGACTGGGCGAGATCATCCGGAGCCACGACCTCGGCGAGCGCACGGGGGTCAGCCGCACGTCGATCCTGGGCACCATCGTCATCGAGCGGATCGTGGACACGCTGGTGGTGGTCTCGATCGCGGCCGTGGCGATCCTGGTGCTGTCCGTGCGCGGCGTGGTGGCCTCCGCGGTGCTCGTGGGGTTCGCCGTCACGGTCCTGCTGGCCGTCGGCGTCGCCGTGGGCATCTCCGCGCACCGGCTCCCCGGCGCGGACCGGGTGCGGGTGTTCCTGGGCCGCTGGCCCCGGGTCGGGATGATCCTCGGGCGGCTGCGAACCGGGCTCGCGGTGGCGAGCGACCCCCGCACGATGGTCGTCGCGGTCCTGCTCTCGATCGGCTCGTGGTCGTGCGCGGTCCTCGCGTTCGCCGCCGCGGCGCAAGCGGTGGGCATCGAGCCGACGATGGGCCAGGCCGCGCTGCTCGCGGCCGGCACCAACCTCGCGACCGCGGTCCCGGCGGCACCCGGCTACGTGGGCACCTACGAGCTGGCCGCGGTCACGATCGCGGCGTCGGTCGGCATCGCGCGCGCGCCGGCCCTGGCGTTCGCCGTCCTGGTCCACGTCACTGCGCTGCTCATGACCTCGGTTGGCGGGGCCATTGCGCTCATGCCGGGGGCGCGCCGGCGCGCTACCGTGCGGCGTGAGACCGTGGTGCCGGAACCGGTCCCGGCGGACCAGAGGGAAGGATGACGACGGGAGAGCTCCGATGATGGCGCCGGAACGAGCTGGGGCCGCGCGGGCACAGCGGGCCTGGCCGGGGGCCCTCGAGTGGGGCGGCGACTGGCTCGCCGAGACGGTCGGGGAGCTGGCTCACCTCGGGTTCGTGCTGCGCGACGGGTCGGTGACGGGCTCCGTGCCCGGGCCGCGGCTCCTGGTGGCGCTGCGGAGCCAGCCCACCCTTGAGCACTTCGATCCGGAGGTGGTCACGTTCTGGGAGGTGCCGGGCGGGCACGGCAAGGTCGCCACCGTGGAGCGGGACGCCGAGCTGCCACAGGCGCGCCCGTGGTCGTGGGGCCCCATCCGGGCGACGGACCGCGTGCCGGTGAGCAACGGGTTCCTGGGGTTCGGCGGGACGCTGCTGGTCGATGCGGCCGACGAGACGACGACGTACCTCGCGTTCACGTCGCGCGCGCCGATCGTCCGCTGGGCGGGCCATTCGCAGGGGGTCGATTCGCTGGTCGACGAGATCGGGGCGTTCTTCGCGCGGCTCATGGTTCCGGTGGACTATCAGCCGGATGCGGAGGCGCGGATCGCTGCTGCCGATCCGGAGGCGCTGTACGCGGTGTTCATCGGCCACTCGATCGACCGGCTCCACCGGAGCCGCCGGCTGCGCGAGGCGGACCCGCGGACGGCCGGCTGGCTGGAGCACGAGGGCCACCGACTGGCCCACGACGCGCCGGTCCACTGGGCCGAGGGGCAGGAGCTGCTCGGCTGGCTGGAGCTGGGGTAGGGCGGTTCCGCGACCGGGGGCTCGACTCAGGTGGGAGTCAGAACCCCAGCTCACGTGCAGGGCTCGGTGCAGAACCCGTCGATTCTGCGAGGAGCCCAGGGGCAGCACCCGGATCTTGACTCCAGGCTGAGTCGGGGGGGCAGTGACCGGGATGACGAGCCGCGCCCCGGCCTTGCGTGAGCGTCACCATGCGGCGGATGCTGCGACGTTGCGTGCCCCTGGCGGACGATCGAGCGTTCCGCTTCGGGCAAGCCGCAGCGAAGTGACGTCGAGTACAACTCGCGCATGCCCGACCGTCACTTCTATCTCGACGATCAGGGACTGCGCGCGACCCTCGGGAAGCTCGTTCGCGAGACACGGGTGCTGATCGGCTGGTCGCAGCGCGAACTGGCCGATCGGGCCGGGACCTCACAGGCCGCAATCTGGCGCATCGAGTCGATCCGGCCAGGCTCGCTGGACATCGCTGTCGTCGAGCGCGTGCTGAGGGCCTTGGGCCTGCGGCCATCGCTCGGGATCGACGAGCGCCACCTCGCGGACCGGCGCCGCCAGCGCGACGGCGTTCACGGTGTCCTCAATGGGTTCCTCGCTCGCCGGCTCGTCAGGCAGGGCGGGTGGGCGAACCCGGCCACGGAGGTCCGGGTCGGAGCGGATGCGCCAAGGGGCTGGATCGACCTCCTCGCGTTCCGGCCGGCTGACCGCTCGCTGCTCGTCGATGAGACGAAGACCGACATCCCCGACATGGGCGGCCTGCAGCGCAGCGTCGCCTTCTATGAGCGCGAGGCGCCCAAGGTGGCGGCAGCCCTGGGATGGCGACCGGTCCGCACGGTCGTGCTGGTGCTCGGCCTGGACTCCCGGGCGTTCGCCGAGCGTCTCGCCGACAACCGGGACCTGGTGGCGACGGCGTTTCCCGGTGACGTCGAGCGGATGGCCGCGTGGATCGCCCATCCCGAGGCGCCTCCGCCCAGCGGCTGGACGCTCGCGGTCGCCGACCCCGCGTTCCGGGGCGAGCACTGGCTGCGGTCGACAACCCTCGGACGGCGGCGACGTCCGCCTGCCTACGTGGACTACGCCGATGCGGCGCGGCGCCTCCTCCGAAGCTGACCCGCGTCCCTGACTCAGCCTTGAGTCAGGCACGCAGTGTTGCCAAGATGTTGATACGGAACAGCACGGGGAGCAGGAACCCGCGGCGTGGCGGGACGCGCTGAGTCCCTACCGGAGATCCGGCAGCGAGCCTTCGGATGCGGGGCACGTGTCGTGGCACCCGGGACAGACGACGGTCGCGCCCTGGACCCACATCTCGCGCAGCGGCCCGACCCACGCGCAGTCGTGGGGACAGGCGCACGGTCCGGACTCGTCGTCGATGTAGCGCAGTTCGAAGGGAACGGAAGCCCCGGCCCCCGTTGTATTCACTGTTGTGGAGGTTCCGGCCCACGAGGTCCGAGACGGCGGTGGCCGGCCTACCCGGCGCGCGAGCACGTCGGCGATGGCCAGGAGTCCGTTGTGGGCGCACCAGCGCTCGATGCCCCCATCTGCGACTCGTACTCGGCGGGCGTGCCACAGGCCCACGGCTCGCGCTCGTGGCCGCAGTCCTCGAACTGCTTCTCGATCCTCTGCCGGCGCGATTGCTCGTCGCGGAGCGCCTGTTGCTGGCGGCGGCGTTCCGCCACTTCCTCTGGCGTCATCATCTTCAACTGGCGTGATCGCTCACCAGACTGGCGACGGCTTTCCGCGATCTCTTCCGGCGTCTTCCTCATCGACGATGTGTCCTCTCGGCGGCTGAATAGTCGTCTATCGGTCGTTCGGATCGAGTGCGAATGGGTGGGCGAGCACGACGGCGGTCATGGTCCAACCATCGGCGACGTCGGCTCCCACCGCAAGGTCTGGAGGGAAGTTCCTGTGCTGCCTGGTAGGCGAGTCCAATCCCCCCACGCGACCACCTGGACGACGGGCTCGTCGAGGGTCTTCGTCACCGAAGTCCAAGACACCCCTCGGCTGATTCCTGATCGCATCAACATCAAACAACACCGCGTCCCTGACTCAGCCTTGAGTCAGAACCCAGACGCTGCCCCTGGGCTCGTCGCAGAATCGACGGGTTCTGCACCGAGCTTCGCACGTGAGGTGGCGTCTTGACTCCCATGTGAGTCAAGGGCCGCCCGCCCCCCGGGAATCGAAGGGCCCCGGCGAAGCCGAGGCCCAGTTGCGGGACGAGCGGAGGGCGAAGCCCTACTTGAGCAGGCCGTTCGCCTGGAGGAAGGCCTTCGCCACGTCGGCGATGTCCTTCTGGTTCACCGCCACGTCGACGCCCATCTTCGTGAGCTCCTCGGTGGTCAGCTTGGCCAGCACGTCGTCGAGCAGCTTCTGGAACGCGGCTTTGTCGCCGACCCTGGCCAGGAGGTCGTCCCGGACCAGGGCGGTCATGTTGTCGGCCGGCTGGGTCTGCTTGTCGTCCGCGAGCAGCACGAACCCGAACTGCGCGATCGCCGGCTGCGTGGAGCACAGCCAGGCGAAGTCGATGCCCTTGCCCTGGAGCGCCTGGGCCATGGGGGCGTCGCACGCGGCGAGCGCCTCCCGCTGCTTCGGCGGGTAGGTGATGCCGTACGAGACGAGCGCGTCCTTGCACAACGGGTTCGTGTCGCAGTCGGGCGGCAGGCCCCACCTGAGGTTGTCCTGGACGGCGGCCAGGTCGCTCATCTTGGCCAGGCTGTACTGGTCGGCGGTGTCCTTGCGGACGACCGCCGCGTTCTGGTCCTGGCCCGGCGAGATGCCGAAGACCGAGATCTGCTTGGCCGCCAGGATCGCGGCGAGCGCGTCGTGGTTCGCCTGGCCGTCGCCCGTGACCTTGGTCTTGTCGTAGAAGCCGAGGCCGGACCCGACGTACTCGGGCGTCACGGCGATGTCGCCGCTCTCGAGCAGGGGCTGGCGGACCTGGCGAGCGCCGATCCCGAGGTTGCGGGTGACGGGGTACCCGGCCGCCTCGAGGACCTGCGCGAACATCTCGGCGACGAGCTTGCTCTCGTAGAAGCCGTCGGAGCCGATCTTGACCTCGGGCTTGGCGCCCGGGTCGGCCGATGCGGGCGCATCGGTGGGTGCGGCGCTGGCGGCCGTGGGCGCGGCCGGACTGGCCGTGGTGGTGCTGCTGCCCCCTCCCGACGAGCAGGCGGCGAACGCCACCAGCAACGTCGCCCCGAGGGCAAGCACGCGGGCAAACCGCATTGGGTTTCCTCCCCTGTTGGTTACAGCGTCCCAAGGGTGAGACGCTCCGGCAGAGTAACCCACGACATGCCAAAGGGCGTCAGACGCCCCAGCGGGCCGAGCCCGGATGCCCGCCCGGCGAGCCTCGTGGGGCTACGGCATGCCGCGCGGCAGGACGGCCTCGGAGAGCTCGCGCAGCCCGCGCGCGTGGGCCAGCTGCGGGTCCGCCCGGCGGGCGAGCTTCCGCTGGACGAGGGCGAGGAGCAGGTCCACGCCGATGGCGAGCACCGCGACGAGGATCGCGCCGCCGACGAGCTCGCCCGTGCCCTGCTTGCCCTGCGCCAGGCCGTCGAGGATGATCCGCCCGAGGCCGCCGAACCCGAGGACCGCGCCGATCGTCGCGGTCGCGATCACATTGAGCACCGCGGTCCGGAACCCCCCGACGATCACCGGCGCGGCGAGCGGGACCTCCACGCCGAGCAGGATCTCGCGCTCGCGCAGGCCCATGCCGCGGGCCGCCTCCACGAGGTCGCGGTCGACCTCGCGCAGCCCGGCGTAGGCGTTGACCAGGATCGGCGGGATCGCGAGCAGCACCATCGCGAGGAACGTGGGGATGATGTTGAGGCCGAGGGAGGGGACGAGGGCGAGCGAGAACGGCAGGATGATGACGATGACCGCGTACGACGGGACGGCACGGCCGATGCTGGCGAGGTTGATCGCGAGGTTGGCCGCCCGGCCCGTGTGCCCGATCCACAGCCCGATCGGCAGCGCGATGAGCGTGGCGACGACGATCGACACCCCCGAGATCGCGAGATGCTCCACGAGCCGCCACGGGATGCCCGTCTGTCCCTGCCAGGTGGCCGGGTCCGTGAACCAGGCGATGGCCTCGTTCATGCCGGTGCCGCCTGCGCCGCCCGGGCCCGGGCCCACGGCGTCATGAGGCGCTCCGCGCGGACCAGCAGGAAGTCCACGAGGAACGCCAGGGCCACTGCCAGCACGCCCCCGGTCACGTACTTGGTGGGGAAGAAGGTCTGGAGGCCCTCGGTGATCAGCTGGCCCAGCCCCCCGAAGCTGGATCCGAGGATGGAGACGACCGTCGCGAGCCCGATCAGGGTCACGGCCGCGAGCCGGATGCCAGCGAACATGAGCGGGACGGCCAGCGGGATCTCCACCCGCAGCAGCCGCTCCCGCGAGCGGTAGCCCATGCCATCGGCCGCCTCGAGGACCTCGCGCGGGACCGCCTCGAACCCGGCCACGATGTTGCGGAACAGGATGAGCAGCGTGTACGCCGTCAGGGGGATGAAGGCGGTGAGCGCCGAGAGCCCGGTGAACGGGATCAGGAGCGCGAAGGCGGCGATGCTCGGGATCGTGTACAGGATGCCCGTGATCGCCGTCACGGGGCCGTAGACCCACGGCCGGCGGACGGCCCAGATCGCCAGGGCGAGGCTGATGACGAACCCCACGGCGAGCGGCACCGCCGTGTAGACGACGTGCTGCCACAGGGCGACCGCGATGTCGTCCAGGTGGTCCGCGATCCAGCTCCAGCGGATGTCCATGTCAGGCCCGGCCGGGAGCCGGACCGGTGCCACCCGCGGGCGACGGACCGGTCGATGGCGCGTCGGCGGCGCTGATGACGGCCGGAGTGGCGGCACCATCGGCCTCCTCGTCCAGGGCGGCCCGCTGGGTCGCGTCGAGCGGCACCGCGCTGCTCTCGCGCATGAGCGCCGTGATGTCGCCGACCGTGACCATGCCACGCAGCGTCCCGGTCCGGTCCACGACCAGGCCCGCCTGGACGTCCGCGTCGAGCAGCATCGACAGCGCGTCCTTGAGCGTCGTCCGCCGGTCCAGCAGCGGCGAGGTGGACTCCACCTGCTCGGCCGAGATCGCACCGGTCGTGAGCCGGTCGCGGTGCGCCCACCCGATCGGTCGCTGGACCGGGTCGACGATGAGCACGTGGTCGAACGGCTGCTCCGCCGCGACCCGGCGGATGATCGTGGCATCGTCGCCGACGCGCGCCGTGACGATCGTCGAGAGCGGCAGCTCGCCGACGCGGAACAGGCTGAGGCGCTTGAGCCCTCGGTCGGTGCCCACGAACCGCGCGACGAAGTCCGAGGCGGGGCTGGCGAGGATCTCCGCCGGCGGCCCGTACTGCGCCACGACGCCGCCAGCCTGGAAGACGGCCACCAGGTCGCCCATCTTGATGGCCTCGTCGATGTCGTGGGTCACGAACAGGATCGTCTTGGCCAGGCGCTCCTGGAGGCGCAGGAACTCGTTCTGGAGGCGTTCGCGGACGATGGGGTCGACGGCGCCGAACGGCTCGTCCATGAGCATGATCGGCGGGTCCGCGGCCAGCGCCCGGGCCACGCCGACCCGCTGGCGCTCGCCCCCCGAGAGCTGCGCCGGGTACCGCTTCGCGTAGCTGGCCGGGTCGAGGCCCACCGTGTCGAGCAGCTCCTCTGCCCGGGCCCGCTGCCTCGCCGCGGACCAGCCCAGGAGCCGCGGGACGGTGGTGACGTTGTCCTCGATCGTCTGGTGCGGGAACAGGCCGGTCTGCTGGATGACGTAGCCGATGCTCCGCCGCAGCTCGGTGGTATCGCGGGTGGCGGCGTCGACGCCGTCGAGGAGGATCCGCCCGGACGTGGGCTCGATGAGCCGGTTGACCATCTTGAGCGACGTCGTCTTGCCGCAGCCCGACGGGCCGACCAGGACGCAGATCCTCCCGGCCGGGACGGTGAGCGAGAGGTCGTTCACCGCGCTGGGCGCGCCGGTGCGAGCCGCGCGGCGGTCGTACGACTTGGTGACGTGGTCGAACTCGACCGTCGCTGCGCGCTGGGTCGGGGCGGGGACGGCAGACATCGGGCAGGAGGCTCCTCGCGGTTGCGGGAAGGCTACGCGATCACGGGACCCGTGCCCAGCCGTCGGCGCGCCGCGCGGCCTCCCGGGCGTCGGACCGCCGGAGGGTGCCCCGCCGGTTCCGGGGGGGCCGATTTGGCCCATCACGGGTCCGCGACCCTGCCGCCGCCCGCACGGAACGCGGCTCCCGGCGAAGGTCCCACGTGGCGCCGCGGCGTGTCCGGGGGACCCATGGCCCTGATCGGCGACGGCTCCCGCGTCGATCCTTGGTGGCACGACGGTGCGTCGGCGGCGCGTCCCGAGAGGCGCGAGCCGCACCCGTCGCGGAGGACCGTCATGCTCGAGCTGCGAACCCACACCACCATCGCCAACGTCGCCACCCATGGGGTGCGCGGCCCCCGAACCCGCCTCGAGCTGGAGCTGCGCGACATGGCCGACGACCTGACCGGCCGCCCGGACCGCGATGAGCTGAGCCGCGACGAGGAGGAGCGCATCGCGGAGGCGATCGATGCCGCCGTGGCGGCCGCCCTGCCGGCGGTCCTCGAGGCGCTCGACCGTGAGCTCACGCCGCGGCTGGAGGCGCTGCCGCTGCACGCGCGTCTGACGCTGGCCCGCACCCGCCGCCGCCGGGACTACGGCCTGGACTGACCACACGGCCCGGGCGGGTCGGCCCACCGCGTCGCGGGCAGCGCCACGTGACGGCCCCGCCTCGGGGGGGCCGTCAGGCGTTGTCCAGCTCCCTCCCGATTGCCCGGAGGATGAACCGGGCCGCCTCCGCGCTCTTGCCCCCCAGCTTCTGCCCGTCATCCTGCTCCAGGGCGACGGCGAGGTCGGCCAGCATCGCGGCCAGGGGCGGCGTCCGGACCAGCGCCCCGGTCTCGAGGGCCGCCTCCAGCCCGGCGGCCGCCTCGCGGGCGTTCTCCACGGCGTGCCCTTTCGCCACCATGCGCTCGCGAAAGGCGGCGCGGGCCGCCTCGGCCGCGGGCCCGGCGCTCGGCGTCATGCGTCCCTCGCGGTCTCGGTGTGTCCCTGCCGCGACGGCGCGGTCGCCGGGGCGCGACCGTCCGCTACGGCGCGCGCCTCCCAGCGGGCCGCCCGCCACTCGGGCTCCAGGACGCTCATGTGGATCTCGTCCCACCAGTGGCCGTCGCGCCAGATCGCCTCCCGGGACCGGCCCTCGGCGACGAACCCCACCCGCGCGTAGGCGCGGACCGCCCGTTCGTTGAACGCGAACACCGACAGCGCGACCCGGTGGAGTCCGAGCGAGGTGAACGCGTGGTCCACCATCAGCGACGTCGCCTCACCGCCGTAGCCCTGGCCCCAGGCGTCGTGCTCGCCGATGGTGATGTGGAACAGGACCGAGCCGTTGTCCGCGTCCAGCTGGGAGAAGGCGCACGACCCGATGAGGCGGCCCGTCGCGCGGACGTAGATCCCCATCGCGAGGGTGTCCGGGCCCAGGGCCCGCAGCATGAAGAACCGCTCGATCTCGTCGGGGCGCATCGGCCCGTCCTGGTAGCGCGTCAGCCGTGCCACCTCGGGGTCCTGGTACCAGCGCATGAACGCCGCCAGGTTGTCGCGCGTGTGCCGCTTGAGCACGACGAGCGAGCCGTCGATGCGGTCCGGGAACCAGCGCCGGTGGAGCATCTGCGCACCCTATACCATCGGCTGCATGCGCCGCTGGAGCGAGGTGGCCGAGCGGGTCGGCGGGACGACGAAGACGTCCGAGAAGACGGCCATCCTCGCCGACTACCTGGCCTCGCTCGCCCCCGATGATCTGCCCCTCGCGGCCGTCTTCCTGACCGGGCGCCCGTTCCCCGAGGCGGACCAGCGGTCGGTGGGCGTGGGCTGGTCGGGGCTCGCGGGCGTCATCCTCCGGGTGGCCGGGGCCGGTCCCGACGCGCTGCGTCGCGCCTACGACCGCTCATCGGACATCGCGACGGCCGTGGGCGAGGTGCTCGTCGAGGCCGGCCACACCCCCGATCCTGCCGGCGAGCCGACGGTGACCGAGGTCCGGGCCGCGTTCGAGGCCGCCGTGGACGCGTCGGGCACCGCCGCCAAGGCCGCCGTGCTGGCGGCGCTGTTCGCCCGCTCCTCGCCGGTGACGATCGCCGGCATCGTCCGGGTGCTGAGCGGGGAGCTGCGCATCGGGCTGCGGGAGGGGCTCCTCGAGGCGGCCATCGCGAAGGCCTTCGGGCGGCCGCTCGATGCCGTCAAGCGGGCCGGGATGCTCACGGGCGACGTGGGCCGGACGGCGCTGCTCGCCCGCGAGGACGGCCTCGCCACCGCGACCATGACGCTGTTCCACCCACTCAAGTTCATGCTCGCGTCCCCGGCGGAGGACGCCGCGGAGATCATCGGCCGCCTCGGCCCCACGGTCTGGGTGGAGGACAAGTACGACGGGATCCGCGCCCAGCTTCACCGAGCGGGCGACGAGGTCAGGCTGTATTCGCGGGACCTCCACGACATCGGCGGCCAGTTCCCCGAGGTGGTCGAGGGAGCGCGCGACCTGCCCTGGGCCGGGATCCTGGACGGGGAGCTGCTGGCCTGGAAGGACGGCGTCGTGCTGCCGTTCCTCCAGCTCCAGGCGCGGCTCGGCCGCAAGAACCCGTCCGCGACGATCCGCGCGGAGGTGCCGGTGATCTATGTGGCCTGGGACGTGCTGGGCCTGGACCACGACGCGGATCGGGTCGTGGCACCGCTCCTGGAGATGCCGCTGACGGAACGCCGGACCGTGCTCGAGGGGCTGGGGCTGCCGCTGGCGGCCGACGGGGGCCGGTTCGGGCTGAGCCACCTCGTGACCGTGGACTCGGCCGAGGGCCTGGAGGCCGCGTTCGCCGAGGCTCGCGCGCGGCGCAACGAGGGCCTGATGGTCAAGGACCCGGCGAGCCGGTACTCGCCCGGGCGGCGGGGCCTGGGCTGGCTCAAGATGAAGAAGGCGCTCGCGACGCTCGACTGCGTGGTGGTGGGTGTCGAGCTGGGTCACGGCAAGCGCCACGGCGTGCTCTCCGACTACACGTTCGCCGTCCGGGACGAGCGGTCCGGGGCGCTGGTCACCATCGGCAAGGCGTACAGCGGCCTCACCGACGCCGAGATCGCCGAGATGACCCGCTGGTTCGAGGCGCACACGATCAGCACCCACGGCCGCTACCGCGTGGTGGAGCCGAGCGTGGTGGTGGAGGTCGCCTTCGACGTGATCATGCGGTCGTCCCGCCACAGGTCCGGCTATGCGCTGCGGTTCCCGCGGATCAAGAACCTGCGCCCCGACAAGCCGGCCTCCGAGATCGATACGCTCGCGACGGTGGGCCGCCTGTACGAGGGTCTCCAGCTCGGTCCCGAGCACCTGGTGACCGCGAGCGCCCGCCGGTAGCGAACCCACCGGGACCACCGGGACCACCGGGACCATCGACCGGGTCGTCGCCGGGGTCTCCGGCGCCCTATGCTGGTCACGAGTGCCGGCGCGTCACCGACCGCGCCAACGGGAGGGCCGCCCACATGTATCCCGCATTCACCGAGGTCAGCCGCGTCGAGCTCACGCTCTACACGGACGCGCTGATCACCCACGGCTGGGTCCGGACCCGGCAGCACCGGGTCACGGACATCCTCAACCACGCCGAGGACCCCTTCCTCATCCTCGAGGACGTGACCGTGGAGGAGATGGGCGACCGCGGCCAGCCCATCCGTGCCGACGTGGCCCAGATCAACCTGGAGTCCGTCCTGTTCGCCGTCGCCGACGAGCCGGTGGAACCCTCGCCGGAGCTGCGGACACCCAAGAAGCCCGCCGAAGCGATCGTGTCGGTGCCCCCGTTCCGGATCATCGGGACGATCCACCTGCTCCCGAGCGAGCCCACCCTGCGGGAGGCCCTCAGGGAGCTGACGGGCCGGTTCCTCCCCGTCACGGATGCCACGTACTGGTCGGACCGCCTGGGCGAGGCCCGCAAGACCGCCCTCGTCGTCGCGGTGAACCACCACCGGGCGCAGATCCTCGCGCAGCACCAGGAGGTTGACCCGTGGGCCGGGCTGGGCGCGCCGGCACCATCGACGCCGCCGCCGGATGACATGAGCCTGCCCTGACCGGCGCACCGGCTGACGAGCCTGCCCCCGGGGTGCCGCGTCTGCCTCCGGGCGCGCCAGGGGGCCCGTTGCCTGGACCGGGTCGACGGCCCGCTCGCCGGACGTCCCGTTTGGCCGACGGCACGCCCATCCGGTGGGAGCTGCTCCCCGGCGAACCGTTGAGCGCGGGGGCGGATGGAGCGTCCAGCTACCGAACCGTTGAGCCGGCCGACGGCGCGGCTACTGGTTGACCGGCAGGTCGATCCGCCCGCCCCACTCGGCCCAGCCGCCGTCGTAGACGGCAACATCCTCGTGGCCCAGCAGGGTGAGCACCCAGGCGAGCTTCGCCGCCGCGACGCCGGACTGGTCGTAGCACACGAGGCGGCGGCCGCGCGTGATGTTGGCCTTGAGCAGGAGCGTCCGGAGCTCCGCGGGATCCCGGAGGCGCTGCGTCCCTGGCCGGTGCATCGCCGCCACCGGGACGTTGACCGCGCCGGGGATGTGCCCGAGGCGGCGCACGTTCCCCTCGTGCCCGTGGAACTCGGCGGGGCCGCGCGCATCGACCAGCAGCACGTCCGGCGCGCCCAGGAGCCCGCGCACATCCGAGGTGGTGACGTTCCGGCGGGTGTCCAGGCGGGGCGTGAACCGCGCCCGGGCCGCCGTGGTCACGCCGCCCGCGATGGGGAAGGTGCCGTCCACCCATGCGGGGTAGCCGCCCTCGAGGACCCGCGCCGACTCGAACCCGTAGGCCCGCAGGCTCCACCACGCGCGTGCCGCGTGGTACGAGAGCGTGTCGTCGTACAGCACGGCCGTCGTGCCGTCGCCCACGCCCGACGCCCCCATGGTCTCCGCCATGCGGCGTGGAGACGCGAGGCACAGCATGGCGGCATCCGGCGTGGCCTCCACCACGGACGTCTGCCAGTCGAGATGGACCGCGCCCGGGACATGCCCGGCGGCGTACAGCGCGGGCGCGGTGCCGTCGGGGCGCCACCGCACGTCGACCACCTGGACGTCGGGCCGGCCGAGGTTGTCGGCCAGCCACTCGGGGGTGGCCATCAGGTCAGGACGGGCGAAATCGGCCACGCGGCCTCCGGGGCGTCTGGGGAGGAGTCCCCGGCCCCTATCATACGAGCGTGGTTACCCCGTTCATGCCCGACTCCGAGAAGATCGCCGCGATCCGGCAAGCGCTCCCGGCAACCGGGTCCGGCATCTACCTCAACGCCGGCACCTGCGGCCCCCTCCCGTCCGAGACCCTGCGGGCGATGGACGAGCAGGCCGCGAACGAGCTCGCGGTGGGTCGCGCCAGCATCGACCAGTTCCTCGTGTTCCTGGACCGCATGGCCGAGGCGCGCTCCGCGGTCGCGGCGGCGCTCGTGGCGGACCCCGACGACATCGCGCTGACGCACTCCACCACCGACGGCCTGAACCTCGTCCTCTCGAGCCTGCCGTGGCAGGCGGGGGACCGCGTCATCACGACGAACCACGAGCACCCGGGGGTCCTGGGCCCGCTCCAGGCGTTGCGGGACCGCCTCGGCGTCGTGGTCGAGACGGTCGACATCGGCGATGGGGGAGACCCGGACCTCGTCCTCGCCGGCATCGGTCGAGCGCTGGAGCGGCCCGCACGGGCCGTGGTGGTGAGCCACGTCCTGTGGACGACCGGCGCGATCCTCCCCGTGGGCCGCATCGGGACCATGGCGCGCGCGGCCGGCGCCGTGTCGCTGATCGACGGCGCGCAGTCGGCGGGGGCGATCCCCGTCGTCCTCGACGAGATGGACGTGGACGCGTACGCCGTCCCGGGCCAGAAGTGGTTGCTGGGTCCCGAGGGCATGGGCGCGCTCTGGGTCCGCCGCTCGTTCGCCGACGCCGTGATCCCGGCGACGTCGGGGTACCTCGTCTACGCCTCGTTCGACATGAAGACGGGCGGCGTCCTGCGACCCGGCGCCCGGCGCTTCGAGGCCACGGGGTTCCACCGGCCGTCCGTCATCGGGCTGGCGCGGAGCGTCGGCTGGCTGACGATGTACGTGGGTCTCCCGTGGGCGATGGACCGCGCCGCCCGGCTGGCGGCCGCCTCGTGGGTGCGCCTGGCGGCGATCCCGGGCGTGGCGATGGTCACGCCGAAGGACCACGGGGGCACCCTGGTCACCTTCCGGATCGGGGGCTGGACGGCAGCCCAGGCGGTCGCGGAGCTGGGCCCGCGCGTGTTCGCGATCGTGCGCGACCTGCCGCCCATCGACGCCATCCGCATCTCGGTGGGGTTCTGGAACACGGAGGAGGAGCTGGAGCGCTTCGCGGCCTGCGTGGATCTGCTTGCCGCCCACACGCCCGAGACGATCCCGCCGCGCCGGACGCTGACCATCCTGGGGAGCGATGGCCAGCCCCTTTCCTGACGGTCCCGCGCCGCGGCCGGAGCCGCGCCGGCGCGGCTTCTTCGAGGTCCGCTGGCGCCAGTTCCGCCGCGCGCCGCGCCCTGTGTTCCGGGCCGTCGCGAGCAGCCTGACCATCGCGGTGGTGCTTGGTGTCGCGTACCTCGCCTATGACATCGCCCTGGACCGTGGGGCGCGCCTGCCGGGCGGTGACCTGCGGCTCGGCGTCCTGGCGCTCTACGTGGCGCTGGTCCTCCTCGTGTCGTCGGTCGTGACGTACCTCGTCGTCCCGCTGCCCACGGGGCCGGGCACGACCCGCAGGACCCGGACGCCGTGGAGCCTGGCCCTGGGCCTGTTCGCCGCCGTGCCGCTCGCGTACCTCGTCCTTGTCGTGCTCCACGAGATCATCAAGCCGTTCCTCATCTAGGGACTGGCACGCCGCGGCGGCGCCCGGCTATCATCGTGACGGGTCGCTCGACCGCAGCAGCACAGCCGAGGAAGACCGGGTGAACGAAGATCGCGGACACGGCGCGATGCCCAAGCTGTACGGGGCCCCCGCCTATGCGCGCCCCCCGGTCCTGCCTGTCAAGCCCGTCGAGAAGCCGTTCGACCCCGACGCGCTGCCGCTGGTGGCGGAGCGGACGGACGAGGACGGGCAGCCGGTCGCGGAGCTGCAGGCCCGCACCAACGGGTCCGAGGCGATCGCTCAGGCCGCTCCGGCCGAGCAGGACCCGTCGGCGAAGTTGCACGGGCGACCCTTCCACATCCGCCTCCCCGGCCTGGGCCGCGACGGCCGTTGAGCGCCGGTTCGTCTCCGTGGGGGAGTAGCTCAATCGGTTAGAGCTGCGGGCTTATATCCCGCCGGTTCCAGGTTCGAGTCCTGGCTCCCCTACCACCCCGCGACGGGCCACCGGTTGCTGCCGGACGGCGCGCCCCGTTTGCCGCTCAGCGGGTGGATGCCCCTGCGAGGGCCCGGATCATCTCCACCAGGTGTTCGCGGCGCTGGCTCGTGAGGCCGCGCTGCGCGGGCAGGGCCTCGAGCCACGCGGCCAGGTCGGCGGGCGGCACGACGGCACAGGTGGGCGAGCGCTCGATGGTCTCGTCGTCGGTCACGATGGCCGCGTAGGTGCGGACAACGAAGTCGCGGTCCTCGGCGGCGATCCAGCCCCGGACGCGCTCGGTGTCGCGGCTGGTGCGCTGGACCGGGTTCTCGATGGGGATCCAGCGCCCGCGGTCGTCGCGGATCTCCCAGCGCGAGCCGACATGGCGCGTCGCGGAGCGCGGCGGGACGTCGCCCAGCACGACGATGCCGAACGGGCCGAGCACGAGCTCGTGGACTCGGCGTCCGCCCGGGAGGAGGAGGTCGGTGGCCGCGAGGTGATCGGCGCCGAGTGCCCGGGCGAGGTGTGAGGTGACGCGGCGCGGGCGAGTGGCGGCCAACGAATCGAGGAGGGCGGCCATCCGTGCGAGGCCCATGACCAGGAACGCGCCGGGTAGCAGGATCGCGAAGCCCCACACCAGGATGCCGCTCGCGACGTCGATCGCGCTCGGCCGGCCGGACGGCATGAAGGTGGAGACAAGGGGGGTGCCGAGGCAGAGCCATGCCAGCGCGAGCCCGGCCACGAGCAGCAGGACGGCCACGGCCGCGCTGCGCGCGATCGCGACGCGGTCGGCGAGGTTGCCGGCGGGGCTGACGGCGATGACCTGCATGCCACCATCCTGGCGGCGGCTCGCGCCCGCGACGCATGGCCGAATACGGCTACGTAGGAGGGGGCGACGGTCACGGGGACCGTCCTGCACCGCACCCGACCTGACCCGCGCGGTGCGGCTGCGCACCGCAATCCGCGGTGGCGGTCGGCACCGACCCTAAGGAGCTGCCACGAAATAACTTGACATTCTCGGTCTGGTTGGGTATGCTTCGGGGGTGATCGATGAGCCGGCCATTGCGACGCGTTACGGGGCAATGTCGGCGGCCCTCGACGAACGGTCCCGGCGGCTGTTGCTGGGAGCCGAGGCGCTCGCGGCTGGTCGGGGCGGTCAGGCCGCGGTGG
>JBBSCF010000037.1:0-35524 GCA_038250545.1 Candidatus Limnocylindrales bacterium
GATGACGCGGACGCGTACGGCCCGAAGTAGCGCGACCCATCGTTGGCGAGCTTGCGCGTGCGCTCGATGCGCGGGAAGTCGTCGCCCAGGGTGACCTTGATGTACGGGTAGCTCTTGTCATCCTTGAGGCGGACGTTGAACCGCGGCTTGAACCGCTTGATCAGGTTGGCCTCGAGGAGCAGCGCCTCGCTGACCGAGTCGACCTCGGTCACCTCGAGGTCCACGACCCGCTCGATGGCCTGGCGGATCCGGTGGACCTCGCCGCGGGCGCCCGGCGCCTGCTTCTGCCAGTAGCTCCGGACGCGGCTCCGCAGGCTCTGCGCCTTGCCGACGTAGAGCACCTCGCCACGCGCGTCCTTCATCAGGTACACGCCGGGTCGGTCGGGCAGGTGGGCGAGGGTCGCCTTGAGCTCCGGGGTCACGGAGCGATTGTGCGGCAGGTGCGGCCAGGACGCGTCAGGTTCCCCGGCCGCACCGGAATCCGGAGGGCCGGCCTCGCGGCCGGCCCTCCGGAGGTTCGCCCGGGTGCGGGCGGCGGGACGTGGCCCCGTCGCTCCACGCTAGTTCTTGACGATGCGACCCTCCACCACCGGGGCGACCGGCGAGTTGGCAGCCACGTAGTCGATGGCGACCTGGAGCAGGTCGTCGCCGGGCTGCAGCACGTTCGTGCCACCGGTCAGCGCGGTATACCCGTCGCCGCCCGTGAACATGAAGTCGTTGGTCACGATGCGGATCGAGTCCGTCGGCAGGATGGGCGTCTCGGCGCCACCGATGCCGCCCGGCGTCTTCCACAGGCCGTCGATGACGGGCAGCGGGCCCGCATCGCAGTGGTACTCGGCGCGGATGCCCGAGACCTGCGGGAAGCGGCCCGTGCCGCCCGTGAAGGCCGGATTGCACGACGGCAGGAAGCCGTTCGTGAAGGCCGCGGCGAGCTGCGTGCCGGTGAGGGTCTCGATGACCGTCCGGTTGCCGAACGGCAGCACGGAGAACATCTCGCCCCACGTGATCTCGCCCGGCTGCTCGCCCGCGCTGGGCGGGCTGACGTTGAGGTCGGCGCGCAGGCCGCCGGAATTCGTGTACGCGGCGTCGACGCCCGGGTACTTGGCCCGCATCGCGTCGGCCACCATGTTGCCCATCGCGGACTCGAACAGGCGCGTGGGCGCCCGCGTGATGTCGATGGACTGGGTGCCGATGACCTTGTTCCGGAGGACGGCCGTCTGGGCGTTCGCGTCATCCACGATCGCCTTCACGTCCGCGCGGCCGGTGACGCCGATGGTCTTGGCGACGCGGGTCGCGGCACCGGTCCAGACGACGTCGCCGCCGCGCACGATCAGCTGCGCCACGGAGTAGCTCATGCCGGCGTTGTAGCCCTCCATGATTGGGAACTTCCCGTACTGGAGGTTGCTGATGCGATGGGTGTGGCCGACGAACATCGCGTCGACGGTCGTGTCCTGGAGCTGGTCCGCGATCGCGATGATCGGGCCGTCCCAGGTCGCACCCGCGGCGTTGCCGATGGGGTTCTTGCCGTTCGCGGTGCCCTGGTGGATCACCACGACCTGGACGTTGATGCCCTTGGCCTTGAGGCGCTGGGATTCGGCCTTGATCCGCGGGCCCTCGTCGAGGAACGAGAGGCCGGCGGTGGCGCCGGCCGAGACCAGCTCCGGGGTCTCCTTGAGCTCGGCGCCGATGACGCCGACCTTGACCCCGTTGACCACGAAGACCCTGGACGCGCCGTCGAGCCAGGCCGGGATCTTCCCGGTGGCCGTCTCGACGACGTTGCTCGCGAGGAACGGGAAGTCGGCGCGCGCAATGTGCGCCTTGAGGCGGTCGATGCCGTAGTCGAACTCGTGGTTGCCGAGGGACGTGGCGTCCAGGCCCCACGCGTTCTCGACATCGATCGTCGGCGCGTCCTCCAGGAGGCCGGAGTTGGCCGGCGAGGCACCGACGTTGTCGCCCGACGCGAGCAGGAGGCCGGGGCCGCCCAGGTTCGCGAACTCCTCGTCGAACATCGTCGCGAGGTTCGCGGCGCCGCCGACGGAGCTGTTGATCCCGTCGAACGCGAGCGTCGACGGATCGAGCTGGCCGTGGAAGTCGGTCAAACCGACGATGGAGATGGGCTTGATGGACGAGCCGCCCTTGACGATCTCGGTCAGGACCCGGCCCTGGCTGTGCTGGGGCTCCGGGACGCCGAGCAGGAACGCGAGCGTCGGGGCGAGGTCGATGGTCCGTGCCGTGACGGAACCCTTGGCGATGCCCGGCCCACCGGCCAGGAACGTCGCCCGCATGTTCACGTTCGCCGCGAGGTCCTGGACGGCCGGGACGTACCCGTGCTGGCCGAAGAAGTGGGACGGCGCGATGAGCGTGCCCGGCGTCTCGGCGTCGAACTGATAGGGCGGATAGGAGAAGGCCACGAGGTCGCCGGTCCTGGTCGGATGCGACATGTCGGCCGTGCTGCCGGGCCCGTTCGGGATGTAGCGGGCCTCGGCTTTGGTGAAGGCCTGGTCAATGACCTTCCAGCCCTCCGGGTTCCCGTCGTGCGTCCAGTCGTTGGGATCGGCGAGGCCGAGGAATGCAGCCTTGATCGCTGCGACGGTCGACGCCTCGTCGGCGGCCTGGACCCGCGGATCCGGCACGAAGTTCGGGTTCGGATCCCCGTTGGCCAGCTTCGCGGCCTGGGCGTTGGCCGGACGGGTGTCCGGGTCGCGGCCCGCGAGGTTGAGATAGACCTGGACGGCGCCACCGGCCCAGCAGGCCTTCGCCTTGCCGATCGTCTCGCCCGTGGCGGGTTTGCAGTTCGAGGTCTGCGGCTTGGACAGCAGCCCGAGCTGGACCAGCGGCAGGCTGGCGTCGATGGCGAGGAACTGGGGTGCGAAGCCATGGTCGGACGACACGAAGGTCGTCGGGTTGCCGCCGGCTAGGCGGCGGGCCAGGGTCAGGGTCGCGTCGGCGCCCTGGTAGGCGGAGCGAAGGTAGCCGTCGCGAGCAGCCACGCGACCGTCCTTGACGCCGTCGAGGTTGAGGTCGTCGTAGGCGGGGTTGGCCGCGCCGCCGGGGAGCTTGGGCGACACGAGGCCCAGGAACTGGTGCTGGAACTCGTCTGTCACCGGGTACCCGGCGAGAAGGAGGTCCGGCTTGTACGTGTTCATGACGTACTTGAGCATCGGCTCGTTGGAC
This sequence comes from Candidatus Limnocylindrales bacterium, assembly GCA_038250545.1. GTDB lineage: Bacteria > Chloroflexota > Limnocylindria > Limnocylindrales > CSP1-4 > CAIXZV01. The sequence goes on from JBBSCF010000037.1 coordinate 3,175, forward strand.
TTGGCCCAGTACAGGCCCTGCTGCGCGTAGGTGTCCTCACTGGTGACCCCCGCCTCGAGGATCGCGTAGTCCGCTGCCGTGGAGGTCGGGAACTTCTGCGCGAGGTACTCGGCGAAATCGCCGGTGAACCCGGTCTCACCCGGCCAGCTCGCCCAGGTCGCGTTCGCCCGGGTGACGGAGGTGTGGAACAGGCGGACCCGGGACAGGTCCGCGTTGAGCTCCTCGACCTTGACCAGCATGCCGGCGGTCTTGCCGGCCTGGGTACCGCCCTGGATCGTCACCTTGACATCGGCCCACTGGCCCTTCGCGAGCGTGCCGACGCCGGCAGCGCCGTCCTTGGACGCGGAGAACAGGACCTTGTCGTAGTTGGTGGTCGCGTCGTTGGTGCTGTCGAAGATGTAGGCGTTGAGGCCGTACTTGTCAGTGCCGAAGTCGAGCACCCGGAGGCGCATCTCCTGCGCGGCGCTGTAGGAGACAGGCACGTTCGTCCAGCCGGCGGCCGCGGTCGGCGCGGCTCCGGGGAACGCGGCCTGGCCGGCGTACCCGGCCGGGGTGTCGAACTGGAGACCGAAGGCGGAGATGAAGGGCGCATCGTCGAACAGCGCGTCGCTCGCGGTACCCACGAAGTTGGTCGCAACGCCGCGGCCCGAGAAGAACGACCGGTAGTCGATCGTCGGCCCCTGGATCGTGGCGTTCGCGCCGCCGGCCCACTCGACCTGGGCGACCTTGAGACCGCCGCGCTCGGCGCTCTGCGCGATGGACTCGGCCTTGAGCACGCCGGCTTCGAATGATGACGTCCGGGTCGCGAAGGCATCCCCATTGACATGGAACGTGTTGTTGGTGGAGCCGGTGGTGCCCGGCCACGCCCCGGTCGCGAGGCTGTACCAGCCTGCGCCGGTGTTCGGCGGCGCCTCGGTGAGCAGCCCGTTGCCGCTCGCCGAGGTCCCGTTCTTGAGGAACGAGGCCATCGTCGGCATGAGGCCCTTGGCGGCGTATCCGGCGACAAGATCCTGTCGCAGGCCGTCGGCGACGAAGAACACGGCCGTGTCGCTGGGGGCGCCCTTGCCGGCAGGTGGCGCTGCCACGGCTGGGGCGGCCACCATGGACGCAAGCAGGGCGATGACGCTGGCAAGAAGCGTCAACCGGATGGGTGCGGAACGGGTCATGAATCCTCCTCGACGAACGGGGCACTCGTGGTCGATGGGGTGGGACGGGACGCCTCGGAGGGGCGCTCGCACGCGGCGCGTACGTGCACCGGCCTCTGGCGGCCGAGCGGACAGGTTGGACGCGCGGGGCGCAGTCCTCCTTGTGGGGAGCGGGTCGCTCGTGTGGGGTGCATGGTAGTCCGGGGGGGCGGTCCAGGGGAAGTCCCCGTTCTCGTGGGTGGTGCCAGTGCGCACCGGCGCGTGCCCGCCCGGCGCCATCGTGAGCCCGGGAATCAAGGAGCCCGCCGGCGTGGCCGGCGGGCTCGGGTTGGTGGGCCAGTCAGAGGGAGGGAGCCAGGCGGCTCACTCCCTCTGCCAATCGGTGTTCTCCTATGGCGTGATGTCCGTGATGCGCCCGTCCGGATACAACGCCGCCGGATCGATGGGCGTGATGGTCTGAGCGTATTCGATCAGGGCGTCCAGGTCGCTGACGCCGATGCGGGTGACATCGGTGCCGCTGAGGAACACGCTGAAGTTGTCGCCGCCGGTGGCAATGAACTCGTTGCACGTCACCGTGTATAGCGTTCCGTCAGGGGCGATCGGCGTACCGTCAGTCAGGGTCAAATCCGTGATGCGCGAGCCGTCCGGAAGAGCCAAGTTGAACGAGTACTTGATCCCGGACTCCTGCAGCAACTTCATTGAGGTCTGTTCCGGCACGAACTGCTGCTCGAGCAGGTCGTAGATCTGGCTGCCCGTCAGGTTCATCGTGACGAGCTTGTTGTCGAACGGCTGAACCGTGAAGAAGTCGCCCCACGTGATGTCGTGGGGATAGGTGGCATATGCGAGGTCCGCGCGGATTCCGCCCGGATTCATGAAGGCGATCTGGGTGCCGCCCTTCCAGCGCTGCGCGTCCGCGATGAGGTCCCCCATCGGGACTTCCATGATGTACCGGTCGTCCCCCCCCCTGGAAATCAATCCCTTCGTTGACGCCATGACCTTGTCGACGATGGGTCCGATCTCAGCCCGGTAGCCGGCCACCAAGGCTTCGATCTTCGCATCCGGGGTGACACTGGCGTTGTAGGTCGTGACGACCTTGAGGTTTGAGGTCGCGATGGTGCGGAGCAGCCGGTCGTACCGAAGATCGGACACGCCGATCGCCGTCCCGGAGGAGTACTGCTCGATGATCGGGACCCCGTTGACCTTGCCCGTGTAGCCGCTGTGCGAGTGACCGGCGATGATCAGGTCGACACCCGGTACCCCGAGCGTGGCCATCTCCTCGGTCACCTTGCCTTTGTAAACGTCGGGCATGTGTGCCAGGACGACGATGATGTCCGCTCCCGCCGCGCGAAGCTCGGCGGCGAGCTGCTCGACGACCGGGGCCGCCGGACGGATCTCCAGGCCGTCGAGGTTGCCCGCCATGACGATGTCCGCGGTGTACTCGCTGGTCACGCCGATGACACCGACCTGCTGGCCCTTGATCGTGAACGTCGCCGTCGGCTTCAGCCACGCCGGCCTCTTGTTGGTTCCCTCCAGGAAGACGTTGGAGAGCACGAACGGGAAATCGGCCTGGGCGACGCGCTCCTGCAGGACCGCCTGGCCCCAGTCGAACTCGTGGTTGCCGGCCGTCGCGGCCTGGTAGCCCATGTGGTTGTAGACGTCGATGACGGACTCGCCCCACAGGAGGTTCGAGATGGGCGTGCCCTGCATGATGTCGCCCGCGTCGTACAGCGACGTGCCGAGCGGGTTGAGCGCCCGGTAGCTGTCGATGTACGTCATGTTGTAGGCGGCACCGCCGACGGGCTTGTCGTTCACCTTCTTCCCGGTCTCGAGCTGGCCATGGAAGTCGTTGGTGGACAGGAACGTGTAGAGCGGGTAGCGCGCCTCGCGCACCCACGCGAGCGCCTCGGCGTTGGTCACCGTCTGGTTCGGCAGGATCGTGTTCGCGGCGGGCATGAAGATGCCCGCCTGGATGGTGAACGCCGTCGCGTCCCTGGCCCAGCCGGAGACCGATGACCAGTCCTTGTACTGCTTGAGCAGCTTCCAATCCGTCTTGACGTCGTGGAGGCCGGCCATCGCGACGTCGCTCAGGAGATAGAACTCACCCTCACGATTGAGCGTTGTTGCCTTCTTGTTGTTGCCCTGGAGCGTCGCGTAGGCGCCCGGTGTCCGGCCGAAGGCCGTCCAGAGAAGGTCGGCGTTGTCGCCGGTGGTGACAGGATCAGCGGCGGTCGTGCTCAGCCAGGTGTTGACGGGCGGCTGGAGCTTGAAGTTCTGCACGAAGACGTCGCTGGGTGCAATGGTGACGCGGTCGATGATCCAGTTCGTGATCAGCTCGCGGACTTCCGTCGTCGACTGATAGAGCTTCGGCGCCGTCGGGAACTTGCCGGTCGCGCGGTAGTTGTTGAGCGCCACCCGCACGACGCGGTCCATCGACAGCGGCTTGCCGTTGAGCTTGAGCTCGACCACGCGCTGCCCGACCGGCTTGGTCACGTCCAGCTGGTACTCGATGCCCGACCAGAGATCGTAGTTGTAGTCCTTCAAAGCGCCGCTGACCGTGACGCCACCCGGCTCGTAGGAGTACTGGTTGAAGTAGCCGGCGGTCCACTCCAGCTCGTCCTTGATCATCTGGCCGGTGGCCTCGATCACGTAGAGCGTGTTGTCATAGATGTAGACCGCGAACGCGTCCTTGAGCTTGATCGCCCCCGCGCTCAGCTTGGCACCGTCGTTGAACAGCGCGGCCAGGGATGCCTCGACCGGGAAGCCGGCGTCTGCGGCGGCCTCCGTCTGCACGTAGTTGATGAGGTCGGCCATCGGTCCGTCAGCGACACGGGCCAGGAAGCCACCCGGGAAGTCGGCCGTCGCCGTGCCGATCGGGGTGTTGATGTACGTGACGGTGGCGTCGTGATACGGCTGCGTGATCGCCTTGATGGCCGGGTCTTCCGCGTACGCGCCCATCGCCGGAGTGGTGCTGGACTTGGTGCTGACCGTCCAGTCGCTGCCGGAACCGGTCACCGTGATGCGGATGTCGGACAGGTTGCGGGTGTGGTAGTTCGGCTCGGTGATGAGGACCCCGTTGATCGTCGTGTTCTCGACCTTATGTGCGTGGCCGGCCAGGATCACGTCGATGCCGGGGACCTCGTTGGCGAGGTACTTGGCGAAGTTCTCCTCGCGCCCGTAGCCGTAGGTCTCATCGAGTCCGGTGTGCGCGGCCACCACGATGACATCGGCGCCGGCGGCCTTCATTTCCGGCACATAGGCATTGGCCGCGGCCATGGCGTCGCCGAACACGCAGCCGGTAATGTTCTCCGGCCGCTCCCAGTACTTCACGGCCGGCGGGGTGAGACCCAGGATGCCGACCTGCACGCCGTCCACGTTCTTGATGACGTAGGGCACGAAGATGTAGTCGCGACAGCCGGTGACGTTCGCCGAGAGCAGGGGGAAGTCCGCTTCGCTCTGGTACTTGCCGAAGACGGTCGGGCCGTAGTTGAACTCGTGGTTGCCGACGGTGGAGGCCACGAAGTTCATGGCGTTCATCGTCTTCGCCATCGGGTTGTCCATCTCTGGATGGAGAACCTCGGCGTAGTACGTCAGGGGGTTGCCCTGGATCGTGTCGCCGTTATCGATGAGGATCGTGTTGGGATTGGTCGCGAGCACGCCCTTGGCGTAGGTCTCAACCTTCGTGAGGCCGCGGGCGGACGATCCCGTGGGCACGCTATCCGTGAAGTAGTCGTAGTTGTCGATGTTGCCGTGGATGTCGCTGGTGCCCAGCACGACGAGATTCTTCGTCTCAGCCGCCTTGACGCTGCCTGCTGGTTGGGCGGGGACGGCGAAGGCTGCGATCAGCAGCGCAGCGACGACCATCACGGGGATGGGTCTGGAATGTCTCACAGGGGCACCTCTGAGGACGAGGGCACGCGGGGACGCACCTGACCCACCCTCTCCGTGGGCCAGCACTGGGGCATGGATGGGACGCTAGCCCTCCGACCGCTCCACCGGCACGGCCGAAGGTCCGGTGAATCGGCACCGATCGGCCCCACCGGCGGCCGGGCGGTGCGGCGGCGCACCGGTTTCCGCAAAGTCGCGGTTGAGTGGCCGGGACCACCCTCAGCAGCATGACGTCCGTGCCCCATCCGTCCGTCGCCGAGCGGCTCGCCCGGCTTGCCCCCGACCAGCGCGCCGCCGCCTCGGCGCCGCCGGGCCCGGTACTGTGCGTCGCGCCCGCGGGATCGGGAAAGACCACGACGCTCGTGGCCCGGGTTGCCTGGCTGGCCGACCGCGGGGCAGATCCCGGGTCGGTGACCATCGTGGCGTTCAACAGGCGTGCGGCCGAGGAGCTCGCCGAGCGCGTCGATGCCGCACTGGCGCCGCTTGACGTGGCCGCGGGCTCGGTTCGGGTGCGGACGTTCCATGCGCTTGGCCGGGAGATCCTGCAGGACGCCGGGGTGCCGGTCGAGCCGCTCCTGGACCGGGACGAGGTGCTGCGCGAGCTCTTCCCCGATGCCACGGCGGCGGATCGCGGCCGGCTGGACCTGGCCTTCTCCCGGCTGAAGCTTGACCTGCGGGTGGCGGCGGACGACGTCGCGCGGGACCCAGCGCCCGGACCGGTCGCCCGAGCGTTCATCGCCTACGAGGGCGCCATCCGCGAGTCCGGCGGGGTTGACTTCGATGACCTGGTCGTCCGGGCGCTGGCCAGGCTCGGGTCGGATCCGCGGCTGCTGGCCCGATGGCGGGCGCGGACGGCCAGGCTGCTGGTGGATGAGGCACAGGACCTGGACCGGACGCAGCTGGACCTCGCCCTGCTGCTGGCTGCGCCGTCGAACGACGTGTTCTTCGTGGGTGACGACGATCAGACCGTGTACTCGTGGCGCCTTGCAGACGTGCGCAGGGTGCTGCGCCTGGCCGCGGCGCTGCCGGGCCTGCGGCGGATGGACCTGGCCACCAACTACCGGTGCCCGCCGCCGATCGTGGAACGGGCAGTGCGCCTCGTGGAGCACAACCGGGAGCGGTTCGCCAAGCGGATCCTGGCCGGATCCCGCGGAGGCGGGCGGCTGGTGCTGGCGCCGGACGCTGCCGACGACGTGGTTCGCGTCCGGCGCGCCATGGCGTCCTGGCCCGCCGACGGATCCTCGCGCGCGGTCCTGGCGAGAACAAACCGGGAGCTCCTGGTTGCGGTGGTCGCCGCCGTCGAGCTGGGGCTCCCGTTCCGCGCCCCGGATCTCCCGCTCCCCATCCTGGACCCGCGGCTTGACGACCTGCTGGAGCGGGCCGAGACAGGTGCGGGCCGCTGCCGCAACCCGTTGCGTGCCCTCGCCCGCCTGCGTCCGGTGCTTCGGGCGGCCGAGACCGCGGCACCGCCCGCGGACCCCGACCTGCCGTCCGAGCGTGACCTCGTGACCACGCTCATGGGCTGGGCGGCCGGCCACCGCGACCTCGCGACTGTCCGCGCTGCGATCGTGGCCTGGCGGACCCGCCTCGCCGCCCTCCGCAGGGACGACGCCGGCTTGACCCTGGCCACGGCGCACGGCACCAAGGGACTCGAGTGGGACCATGTCCTGGTCCTGACGGACGGCTTCCCGGGCCGCCGTGCCGTGAGCGACGCGACTGAGCCGGAACGTGCCCTGGAGGAGGAGCGCCGGCTCGCGTACGTCGCCTGGACGCGGGCGCGGCGGTCGCTCACGCTGCTGTTCGACCCGGAGGCTCCGTCCCCGTTCCTCGCCGAGGCCTTCGACCCGGACGAGCTCGCAGTTCCGCGGGCCGCCAGGCCGTCTCGTATCGCGGCGGCCCGCCCCTACGGATGAAAGTGTCAAGCCCCCGACGGCGGTGTAGTGTCCGAGTGGACGCGGTCGATCGCCTGGCGAAGGGCGGGGTCATGGGGATCATGCCCGCCGCGCAGCCTTGCCCGACCCTGGTCGTGGCTGGAACCAGTCGCTCCCCGATGCGACGGCCGCGTCCCCTCCCTCCCCGCGAGCCGGTCGAGCGCATGCTGCTTGAACGCCGTCCGTTCCGCCGGCGCGAATCGGCAGTCCTCGTCCTTCGCGAGCAGGTGCCAGACCAGCACCGCGAGCTTGCGGGCCGTCGCGACGATCGCGACACCGGCCCCGCGCCTGGACTTGATCCTGGCGTGGAACCCCGCCAGCGGCCCCGGTGAGCGGACCGCCGAGTGGGCGGCCTCGCACAGGAGCCCGCGCGCATGCGCCTGCCCCGCCCGGCTGATGTGGCCCCGCGCCGCCGGCCGGTCGCCCGACTGGCGGACCCGGGGGTCCAGGCCCAGGTAGGAGACGAGCTTGGCCGGCCGCTCGAACCGGTCGATGTCGCCCACGACGGCGAGGATCGAGGCCGCGGTCACGAGGCCGATGCCCGGGATCGTGAGCAGCCGCCGGGCACGGGGGTCATCGACCACGGCGGTTGCGATCGCCCGCTCGGCGGCCGCGACCTGCTCGGAGAGGACCGCGTCGATCCGCACCGCCGCGTCGACCGTCAGCCGCTCGTCGGACGGCAGCTCCAGCGCGGCGAGCCAGGCGCGGCCACGGACCCCGAAGACGTCGGTCATCGGGGCCCGCACCAGGCGCCGCGAGAGCACCGCGGCCACCCGGTTGCGGACGGCCGTCCGGTCGTGGACGAGGCCCGCGCGGTGCGACGTCAGCCGCCGGAGCCGGCGCGTCGCCTCGTCGGGCTGCCAGACCGGCGGCAGGTAGTCGGCCGCGAGGAGCTCGGCGAGGGTCGCCGCGTCGATGTCGTCGGTCTTGCGCTTGGCCGAGGCGATCGCCCGGGTGCGCAGCGGGTTGGACACGACGACCCGCCCGGCATGGCGGCCCAGCAGGTCCGCGAGGGCCCAGGTGTTGCTCGAGGCCTCGAGGGCGACCGTGTCGTCCGGGCCGAGCGTGGCCGCGAACCCCCGGAACTCGTCGCCCATCGCGACCCGCGGCAGTCGCCGGGCGGTCCCGCTGCCCTCGACGACCGCGACGTGGGCGAAGTCGCGCCCGATGTCGAGCCCGATGAAGCGCATGGCGTTGCTCCTCTGCGGTGCAGACACCAGCTCGGGCGACACGACACCTACGGATCCGCGCTCAGGAGGCGCAACCGGTCAAGTCGCAGGGGCGGCCACATAGACTGTCGGACTCGAACGTCCACTAGGTCGGCGGCCTGCCCGTCGATGGTGTCCCTCGAAGCCCCTCGTCCGGTGAGCGCACCCTACGCCTTCCGGGAGAGGTGGGACATTCATAGCCGATAGACTCCGGCCATGAGCCGACTTCCCGCGCTGGGACCCCGCGGCGAGGGCTGGGTCGTGATCCAGTTTCTGCTGCTCGGGCTCGTCGCCCTCGCGGGCGTCGCCGGACCCGTCTACGCGGGGCCGTTCTCCATGGCGGCCCGGGCGGCCGGTGTCGTGCTCGTCCTCGCCGGGCTCGTCCTCGCCTCCCGCGGCCTCCTGGACCTGCGCGACGCGCTCACGGCGCTCCCCCACCCGCGCGACGGCGCGCAGCTGGTGGACACGGGCGCCTACGCGCTGGTCCGCCACCCGATCTACGGCGGCCTGGTCCTGGGGGCGGTGGGCTGGGCGCTGGTCACGGCGTCGCCGCTGGCGCTCGCGGCGGCGGCGGGGCTGCTGGGGTTCTTCAGGCTCAAGTCCGGGCGCGAGGAGGCCTGGCTCCGCGACCGCTATCCCGGCTACGGCGCCTATGCCGCCCGGACGAAGCGGATGCTGCCCTGGGTCTACTGACCCGTCAGCCGGCGCCCGTGGCGTCGCGCCGGGCCAGCTCCTTGAGCAGCCGGTCGACCGCGTCGAGGAAGGGCTCGGTCACCTCGCGCGGGAGGACGTCGCGGATGGAGTCCTTGGGGCCGTAGGCGGAGCGTGCGCGCAACGCCGTGCGGCGCAGGTCGCCAATCTCGTCATCCCGGAGGCGGTCCGGCAGCGGTTCGAGGTAGGCGATCCAGCGCGCCGAACCGGCCTCGCGCACGGCGCTGACCATCCGGTCGCCGGCGCGCGCCGCGACGAGGGCCGCCTCGTCGATGACGGGGCGCTCGTGGCGGGCGGGACCGCGACGGGCCCCCGGCGCGTCTCGGCCGGCCGTCACGTCCCGAACTGGGACGCGGGGTCCGAGGCGGGCGGGCGGACCAGCACCATGCCCAGGCGTTTGCGTTCGGACCCGTTGACGAGGATGCGGAACGAGTAGTCGCCGGGGCTCGGGAACGTCAGGTTCCAGAGGTCGATGCTGAAGGTGAGGATCGCGTCCCGCGCGTCGGGCTGCCCGTGCGCCATGAGGCTGCCGGTCGCCCCGGTGACCTCGGCCCCATCGGGATCGAGCAGGACGATCCGCAGCTCGTGCTGGCGCTCCGTCTCCGGCGCGGTCACCACCAGGCCGACGACGAGCGCGAGGTGGGGGTGCCGCAGCGGGAACGACCGCCCGCCGATCCGCGTGATCCCGCCGCCGAGCACGTTGAACTTGTGACCCGGCTGGGTCTCGGCCGCGTCGGCCAGGAAGGCGAAGTCGATCTCGGGCATGGCGCGATGGTAGCCCGCCCGTCAGGTGTCCGCGCGACGCTCCCCCGCGGAGCGGGTGGCGGCGACGCGCTTGCGCGAGGGCGCGAGCTCGGGCACGGGCGCGGTGGCCCCGTTGCCACCGGGTCCAGGACGACCCGCCTCCTCCGCGAAGGTCACGTCCGAGAGGGGCACGAGCGGCTCGCCGCGCAGGACGCGGGCCAGGTACTCGCCCGTCGGGGAGCCCGGCGTCGCCGCGACCTGCTCCGGCGTGCCCTCGGCGATGACCAGGCCGCCCCGGTACCCGCCCTCGGGCCCCAGGTCCACGATCCAGTCCGCGGTCTTGATGACGTCGAGGTTGTGCTCGATGACGAGCACCGTGTTGCCGTTGTCCACGAGCCGGTGCAGGACGTGGAGCAGCTTGTCCACGTCCGCGAAGTGCAGGCCGGTCGTGGGCTCGTCCAGCAGGTAGAGCGTCTTGCCCGTCGCGCGGCGGGACAGCTCCGTGGCCAGCTTCACCCGCTGGGCCTCCCCGCCCGACAGGGTCGTCGCCGGCTGGCCGAGGTGGACGTAGCCGAGGCCCACGTCGAACAGCGTCTGGAGCTTGGTGCGCACGTTGGGCACGGCGCCGAAGAACTCGAGCGCCTCCGCGACGGTCATCTCCAGCACGTCGGCGATCGTGCGGCCCTTGTAGTGGATCTCCAGGGCCTCGCGCCCGTAGCGCTTGCCCTTGCACACCTCGCACGGGACGTAGACGTCCGGCAGGAACTGCATCTCGATCTTGATGATCCCGTCGCCCTTGCAGTTCTCGCAGCGGCCGCCCTTCACGTTGAAGCTGAAGCGGCCCGGCATGTAGCCGCGCAGCCGCGCCTCGGGGGTGCCGGCGAACAGTTCCCGGATCGGACCGAACAGGCCCACGTAGGTGGCGGGGTTGGAGCGCGGCGTGCGCCCGATGGGGCTCTGGTCGATCTCGATGATCTTGTCGATGTGCGCGACGCCCTCGACGCTGTCGTGCTTGCCCACGGGCTCGCGCGAGCCGCTCAGGTCCCGCGCCAGGGCCCGGTACAGCACTTCGTCCACGAGCGTGCTCTTGCCCGACCCGGACACGCCGGTGACGGCGATGAACGTGCCCAGCGGGAACCGGACGTCGATGTTCCGGAGGTTGTGCTCCCGGGCGCCGCGGACCACGAGGTGCTTGCCGTTGCCCGGGCGGCGCCGGTCCGGCACGGCCACGGAGCGCTCGCCGCGCAGGAACGCGCCGGTGATGGAGCGGGGCTCCGCGAGGACGGTCTCGAGCGGACCGTTGGCGATGATCTCGCCGCCGTGCTCGCCCGCACCCGGGCCGATGTCGATGACCCAGTCCGCGGTCCGGATCGTCTCCTCGTCGTGCTCCACCACGAGGACCGTGTTGCCCAGGTCTCGCAGCCGCGTGAGCGTGGCGATGAGCTTGGCGTTGTCCCGCTGGTGGAGGCCGATGGACGGCTCGTCCAGGATGTACAGCACGCCCATGAGCGTCGTGCCGATCTGGGTGGCGAGACGGATCCGCTGGGCCTCGCCACCGGACAGGCTGATGCTCGCGCGGTCCAGCGTCAGGTAGTCCAGGCCCACGTCCACGAGGAACCCGAGCCGGGCCACGATCTCCTTGAGCACCTGGCGCGCGATTGTCCGCTCGCGCTCGGTGACCCGCTCGCCCAGCTCCGCGGCCCAGTCCAGCGCCTCCGTGACGGAGAGCGCGGAGACGGCGGAGATGTCGCGCCCGTCCACGGTCACGGCCAGGACCTCGGGGCGGAGCCGCCGGCCACCGCACGTGGGGCAGGGCTTCTGGACCATGAACTTCTCGAGCTCGGTCCGGATGTACTCCGACTCCGTCTCCTTGTACCGCCGCGACAGGTTGGTCACCACCCCCTCGAACGTGGCGACGTAGCTGTTCTCGCCGCGCTCGTGCCGGTACTTGACGACGACCTTCTCGTCCTTGGGCGCGAACAGCAGGTAGTCCAGCGCCTCCATCGGGAGGTCCTGGACCGGCGTCGCGATGCTCCAGCCGTGCGAGGCGAACACCGCGTCCGTGATCTTCATGCGCCACGAGATCTCGGTGGGCATCTTGTTCCACGGGACCAGGGCGCCGGCCTTGATGCTCCTGGTCCGGTCCGGGATGACGAGGTCCGGGTCCATGATCAGCTGCGTGCCGAGGCCGGTGCACGTGGGGCAGGCGCCGTGCGGCGAGTTGAACGAGAAGGAGCGGGGCTCCAGCTCGTCGATGGTGGTCCCGTCATGGGGACAGGAGTACCGCTCCGAGAAGATCCGCTCCTCGAAGGCCGGCGTCTCGCCGTCGCGCGGCATGGGCGCCACCGCCACCACGCCCTCGCCGAGGCGGAGCGCCGTCTCGATGGAGTCCGCGAGGCGCGAGGTATCCGGGTCCGGGACGGCCGCGCCCGTCTCCGGGTCGATCGGGCGGCCGTTCGCGTCCCTCGCCCAGCCCTCGGGGGCGTCGGCGCGGCGGACGACGAACCGGTCCACCACCACTTCGATGGTGTGGCGCTTGTACTTGTCGAGCGACGGGGCCTCCGCCAGGTCGTACTGGATCCCGTCGACCCGGACGCGGACGAAGCCCTGCTTGCGGGCCCCCTCGAAGACGCGGTCGCCCTCGGTCTTGCGGTCCTTGATGAGCGGGCCGAGGATCAGGAGCCGGGTGCCCTCCGGCTGGGCGAGCACCTGGTCCACGATCTGGCTCACCGTCTGCCGCTCGATCTCGCGGCCACAGCTGGGGCAGTGCGGGTGCCCGATGCGCGCGAACAGCAGGCGCAGGTAGTCGTAGATCTCGGTGACGGTGCCCACGGTGGACCGCGGGTTGCGGCTGGCGCCCTTCTGGTCGATGGAGATCGCGGGCGAGAGGCCGTCGATCTGGTCGACGTCCGGCTTCTCCATCTGACCCAGGAACTGGCGGGCATACGCGGAGAGGCTCTCCACGTAGCGGCGCTGCCCCTCCGCATAGATCGTGTCGAAGGCGAGGCTGGACTTGCCGCTCCCGGACAGCCCGGTGATCACGACCAGGCGGTCACGCGGGAACGTGACGCTGACGTCCTTGAGGTTGTGCTCGCGCGCGCCGCGCACGACGATTCGATCTTGGGGCACGCCCTCAGTGTACCGGCTTCGCGTCAAATCGAACAACCGTTCACATGTGTCCGGGTTCCGGGGGCCAGCGGCCCCGACACCCGCCGGACGCCTTCCTGCCAACCCGGTCTTGACGGCCGGGTGCGCGGCGTCGGACCCTCGAGCTCCGGGGCGCCGGTCCGGCACCCCGGAGCTCGAGGGAGGGCGGCTGCGATGGGCGTGCGGGCGGTGGTCCTGGCAGGTGGCGCCGGCGAGCGGCTGTCGGTGCTGTCCGACCAGCGGGCGAAGCCCGCGGTCCCCTTCGGCGGCAAGTACCGGATCATCGACTTCACGCTGTCCAACTGCGTCAACAGCGGGATCGACGACGTGCTCGTCCTGACGCAGTACAGCCCGCGTTCCCTGATCGACCACATCGGCGCCGGGCGCCCCTGGGACCTCGATCGCCGGCATGGCGGCGGCATCCGGATCCTCCAGCCGTACCTCTCCCGCATCGACTCCGTGGGCTGGTACCAGGGCACGGCCGACGCCGTCCGCCGGAACATGAAGGACGTGCTGGACGGCGACCCGGAGCTCGTGCTCATCCTCGGCGGGGACCACATCTACACGATGGACTACCGTCCGTTCATCGAGACCCACCGCCGGAGCGGGGCGAAGCTCACCATCGCGGTCCTCGACGTGCCGCTCGACGAAGCCTCGCGCATGGGCATCGCGATCACCGACGGGACCGGCCGGATCACCGACTGGGAGGAGAAGCCGGCGGAGCCGCGGAGCACGCTCGGCTCGATGGGCATCTACATCTTCGACCCGAAGGCGCTCGCCGGGTGGGTCACGCCCGATCGCCACGACTTCGGCAGGGACGTGATCCCGGCCATGCTGGCCGCCGGCGAGCCGGTGTATGCCCACACCTTCGAGGGGTACTGGCGCGACGTCGGCACCGTCGAGGCGTTGTGGGCCGCGAACCTGGACCTCGTGGGCCTCGTGCCGCCGATCGACCTGTTCGACCGGTCGTGGCGCCTGCACACGCCGAGCGAGGAGCGCTCCCCCGCCAAGATGGGGCCGGTCGCCCTGGCGCGCCACTCGCTCGTCAGTCACGGCTGCATCGTCAACGGGACGGTCGAGAACAGCGTGCTCTCGCCGGGCGTCAGGGTCCTCGAGGGCGCCGTGGTCCGTGACTCGGTGATCATGCTCGATGCCGAGATCGGCCCGGGCGCGGTCGTCGACACGGCGATCATCGACAAGGGCGTGGTGATCGGTGCCGGCGCGCTGGTCGGAATCGGCGATGACCGGCACGTGCCGAACGCGCTGGAGCCCGACCGGCTGACATCCGGCATCACGGTGGTCGGCAAGTACGCCGTGGTCCCACCGGGCGTCCGCCTCGGACGCAACGTGCGGGTCGACGTCCTCGCGACAAGGGAGGACTACGGAGGCGCGGACTGGATCCCCTCGGGCGCCACGGTCCGCCACCCCCTGGTCAGGCACGACGACCAGGAGGCCTGACCCGGGCGGCGAGCCGGTCAGGACGCCGTCGGCACCGCCACCGTGTCCTGGCAGATCTTCCAGGCGCCAGCCTCGCGGACGAGGCGCACCGACTGGTCGAGCGGCACGTCCTGGCCGTACGACGCCAGGGTCTTGAGCAGCGCGTCGATCTGCTCGTCGGTCATGGTCGTGCCCTCGCTCGCGAGGAGCTGCTTGAGGACGGGCTTCATGGCGGTGGCGTCGAAGGTGACCTTGAGCGTCCCGGTCACCGGGACCTGGGCGACGTCGCCGTCGATGGCCGCGTCGCCGAGCTTGACGCCCGCGACGTCGAGGTTGACCGCGTCGAGCAGCGCGTTCGTGTCGAGACCGGGCAGCAGCTCGCCGCCCAGCGCGGCCGGCAGCCCCAGCTGGTCCCGGATCAGGTTCTCCTGGCCGGCGCAGGCGAGGGTCCGCAGCCCGTCGAGCTCCTTGGCCGCCACCTTGGCCAGTGCCGCCTCGACGACCGCGCCGGGGCCGTCCGCGGGCGCCGCGGGGGCGCAGGCGGCGAGGGCGAGCGTGAGGGCGAGAGCGGCGGCCACGGCCGCGAGACGGCGGCGCGGGGCCGCGTGGACGAACGTGCGCATGGCCGAAGGCTACCCCCGCCGCCGGATCAGTGGCGGCGGCGCGGCCGGAACATGGCGTGCGGGTCCGGCAGGAAGCCGAGCCTGCGGTACCACGGCTCGAGGCCCGGCGTGGCCGCCAGCGAGAAGCGGACGAGGTCCCGCCCGTCCATGAGCAGGTGCATCATCTGCTCCCCGATCCCGAGCCCCTGGTACGCCGGGTGCACGACGACGGTGGCGATGATGGCGTTCTGGGCCCCGTCCGTGATCGAGCGGGCCGTCCCGATCAGTCGGTCCCCGTCCCAGGCCGTGGCGAACTCGATGGTCCCTGCGAGCGCCCGCTCGAGCGACGCCGGCTCCGAGGCCCGCAGGTCCCACCCGACCGACCGCAGGAGCGTCACGACCTCGCCGGTGTCCGGGACCCGGTCCAGCACGACCCGCACCCGCTCCCCCGTCCCGTCCGCCCGGACGAGGCGCCGGTCGAGCTCCCACAGGTGGTCGAAGCCGTGCGCCTGGAGCCGTCGCAGCACCTTCGCGAGCGTCCACGTCTCGCCGTGGCGGTCCGCCGTCTCGGCGCCGTCGTCTGCGAGCCCCAGCGCGCGCAGCCGCTCCAGGACCCACGCCCGCGATCCCGCCAGCACGTCCCGTGCCGGGACCCCGTCCAGCGGCCCGTCGTAGCTGCCGCCGCCGGGCAGCCGGCCCACGAGCCAGACCTCCGACCCCGCGACGTGGCGCAGGACCGCCTCGGGCGTCCGTTCCCGCCGCGCCGTATCCGTGGGCAACGGGCCGTGCGTGGCCTCGTGCGCGTCGATCCGGTCGGCGGCCGCGAGCAGGTCCTCGCGCGCCCAGCCCATGCGGCGGATCGCCGTGGCGACCTCCTCCTGCGTCACCGGGCGGCGGTCCGCCGGGAACGTCACGTTCACCTCGTAGCCATCCGGCTCGCGGCGGGCCGGGAGATCGCCGGCCTCCTCGTAGCGCCAGATGCGCGGGATCCCCGCCTCGTCGCCGTGCGCCTCGAGCCACGCGCGGACGCGCGCCACCTGGGTGATGGCCAGGCTCAGCGCGCGGGTGCGCGTGTCGGCCACGGCGAGCACACCCGGGAGGTCCGGCACCCACCCGGCCACGCGGCCGTTGTCATAGCCCGTCTCGAGCCACACGGGGAGGTGGGCGAACCCGTCCAGCGGCGGCGGCGGGCCCTCGCGCAGCTCCTCGGTGACGTCGCGCTCCTGGCCGGGCACTGCGGGCTCAGTAGCCGCGGGCGCGGCGGTTCGGCCGCTGGCCCGTGCGCTTGCGGATGTTGGGCGTGACCGTGTGGTCCCAGGTGGGGCGGTCCAGCCAGCGGGCCTGCCAGCCGCCGTCCTCGTCGTCGTGCTCGTCGCGGATGCCCGGGAACAGCTCCGTGGCGGTCCCGGTGAGCTCGGCGTCCACCGATGCCGGCTCCTCGCCCGCCTGCAGGACGGTGACCTCGGTCACCTCGAACGCCCCCTCGTGGTCGTGGGCGCCCCGGCCGCCCTTGCCGCCCGGGCGATGCGCCGCCGCCCGCTCCTTCGCCGGCAGGAGCGCGTCCTTCGCCGCGCGCTCGGCCGCCCGCGCGACCACCACCGAGGCATCCTGCTCCAGGACGCGCAGGCGGACCTGCTGGATCTCGTCCCGGATCGCGGCCGCGCGCTCGAACTCGAGCTCCCTGGCCGCCTGCTTCATCTCGGCCTCCATCCGGGCGACGAGGCGCTCCACCTCGGCCTTGTCGGCCGCCTCGAGCTGCTGGGCCCGCCGCTCCGAGGAGTACACGACGGTCCGCTCGGCCACGGCGCGCAGCCGGTCGTTGATGTCGTGGATGCCCTTGACGATCGTCATCGGCTCGATGCCGTGCTCGGTGTTGTGCCGCACCTGGACGGCCCGCCGGCGGTCCGTCTCGTCGATCGCCACCCGCATCGATTCGGTCACCGTGTCGGCATACATGATCACCTCGCCGCCGGTGTTGCGCGCCGCGCGCCCGATCATCTGGATCAGCGACCAGGCGCTGCGCAGGAACCCCTCCTTGTCCGCGTCGAGGATCGCCATCAGGGTCACCTCGGGCAGGTCCAGGCCCTCGCGGAGCAGGTTGATCCCCACCAGGACGTCGTACACGCCGAGGCGGAGGTCGCGCAGGATGGCGACGCGCTCCAGGGTGTCCACCTCGGAATGGAGGTACTGGACCTTGATGCCCAGCTCCTTGAGGTAGTCCGCCAGGTCCTCGGCCATCTTCTTGGTCAGGGTCGTGACCAGGGCGCGCTCGCCGCGCTCGACCCGGGACCGGATCTCGTCGAGGAGGTCGTCGATCTGGTGCGCGGTCGGGCGGACCGTGATCGGCGGGTCCACGATGCCGGTGGGCCGGATGAGCTGCTCGACGATCTGCTGGCTCTTCTCGTGTTCGTACGGCCCGGGGGTCGCGCTGACGTAGACCGCCTGGTTGACGTGGACCTCGAACTCCTCGAAGGTCAGCGGCCGGTTGTCCAGCGCGGACGGGAGCCGGAAGCCGAAGTCGACCAGGATCTCCTTGCGGGTCCGGTCGTTCTTGTACATGCCGACGACCTGGGGGATCGTCATGTGGGACTCGTCGACGATCAGCAGCCAGTCCGGCGGGAAGTAGTCCAGGAGCGTCCAGGGCCGGCTCCCGGGCTCGCGCTGGGAGAGGTGGCGGGAGTAGTTCTCGACGCCCGAGCAGTAGCCGAGTTCCCGGAGCATCTCGAGGTCGAAGGTGGTCCGCTGCCGAAGGCGGGCCGCCTCGAGCGCCCGGCCCTCCGCCTCCATCTGTCCGACGCGCATCTCCATCTCGGCCTCGATGTCCGCGACGGCCTGACCCAGCTTGTCCCTGGGCGTCACGAAGTGGGTCGCCGGGAAGACGTTGAGCTCCTTGCGCTCGGCGAGGAGCTCGCCCGTGAGCGGGTCGATCTCGGTGATCCGCTCGACCTCATCCCCGAAGAACTCGACGCGGACGACGATCTCGGAGCTGGCCGGGCCGATCTCGAGCGTGTCGCCACGGACGCGGAACCGGGCGCGGGAGAGTGCGGCGTCGTTGCGCTGGTACTGGAGGTCTACCAGGTGCCGCAGCACCGCGTCACGCCGGTACTGTCCGCCGACCTTGAGCCGCAGGATCGTGGCGCCGTAGTCCACGGGCGCACCGAGGCCGTAGATGCATGACACCGAGGCCACGATGATCACGTCGCGACGCTCGAACAGCGCGTGGGTGGCCGCGTGGCGGAGCCGGTCGATCTCCTCGTTCCGGCTCGAGTCCTTCTCGATGTACGTGTCCGACCGGGGCAGGTACGCCTCGGGCTGGTAATAGTCGAAGTAGCTGACGAAGTACTCGACGGCGTTGTCCGGGAAGAACTCGCGGAACTCCGCGTACAGCTGCGCCGCCAGCGTCTTGTTGTGGGCCAGCACCAGCGTGGGCTTCTGGTGCTCCTGGATGGTCCAGGCCATGGTCGCGGTCTTGCCCGACCCGGTCACGCCCAGGAGGGTCTGGTGACGGAGGCCACGGCGGAGCCCGCCGACGAGGCGTTCGATCGCCTGCGGCTGGTCCCCGGTGGGCTCGAATGGCGCGACGAGGCGGAAGTCGGGCACCCGTCGATGCTACCACGCGGGGCATCCTTTGGAACATCCGTTCTCACGATCCGCCACTCGTCTTGGGGCACTGGTACCAACGGGGCCTGCCCCCGGGTGGCGCGTGGAGGCAACGTGCGGAGCGGCACGCGGAACGGCGTGCCCTCGCGTGCGTGCCGCGGTCAGGTGGCACGGATGGCGCCTCGCAGATCAGCCGGAGGAGGCGCGGCCAGCACGGGTCGGCAGGGATGCCGGTCCACCCGGGAGGTCGGTCGATGGAGATGGAGTACAAGGACCCGTCCAGGAAGGGGCGGTGGATCGTGCTCCTGGGGGTGGTCCTCGCGCTCGTCGCGGGTGCCTCGGCGTTCTTCCTGATCAACAACGCGCAGCAGCAGGCGGGCACCACGGGCCTCAAGACCGTGCAGGGTTACGTCGCCGCCGGCCCGATCCTCGCCCGCAAGCCGATCACGACCGAGGACATCCTCCTGCGCGAGGACATCCCGCTCGACGCCACGAATGCCACCGTCATCAGCGACGCGACGCAGCTCGTGGGGCACCTGCTCGCGGTGGACGTGTCGCAGGGCCAGCTGCTCACCGCCAACCTGCTCGCCTCGGGGACCGCCGGTCTCGGGTTCGCGATCATCCCCGTGGGCGAGGTCGTCGCCCCCGACGCGGAGGCATGGCGAGCCGTCTCGATCACCGTGTCTGACGACCGGGCCGTCGGCGGCGTGCTCGGCGCGGGCATGAACGTCGACGTCTTCATCACGGCGACCGTCTCAGTCCCGGAGGCGCCGCCGGTCATCGCGTCGGACCCCGCCGCGACCCCGGCGCCCGCTCGCAGCGCCCTCAGCGGGTTCGAGAGCGGCCGCTCGACCAAGATCACCTACCAGGACATGCGGATCCTGGCCCGCGCCGGCACGTACTACATCCTGAAGGCGCCGCTCGTTGTCGCCGAGGAGATCAGCCACATGCAGGCCGACGGCAGCGCCCAGTTCAGCCTCGCGCTCCGGCCCGACCAGGACCTCCGCGTTATGGACGCCTCGGGCCTGGGCGCCACGACCAACCGGATCATCGAGCGCTACGGCCTCCCGATCCCCGCGCCGTACCCGACGCTCAACGGACCCAAGTCGTCCAACCCTCCGATCCCGGCGATCACGCCGCCGCCCTCGCCGGCCGCCCCGTCCGGCCAGCCGGACGTGACGCCCGTGCCCTAGGCGGCGCCCGACCAGGGCGTCCAGGGTCCCACCGGCCACCCTGCACCAAGCTCAGCACTCACCGCGGCCCGCCCGGCCCCGCCGGGCGTGCCCAGCCGTGCTCCCGGTGGCGCCCCGCAGCGGGCGGAGTGCCGGGGTATGGACCAAACCCGGGAGGACGCCGCCTCGGCGCGGCCCTCTCCGTCGCGCGTCGCTGACCCGACGCGCCTCCCAACCGCCCGGCCGGGTCCGCCCGGCCGGGCGGCCTCCCGTCTCCGATCAGCGGCCGCCGTCGTCCCGCGTCGCCGGGGTGCGCCAGGACGCGGCGGACGCGAGCGCCGCCGCGAGCGCCAGCCCGACGGCCGCGCGCGTCTCCCCCGCCCCGCCCGACGTGTCCACGACGCGCGTCGCCGAGGGCCGGAGGCGCGCGTCGAGCCCGGCCTGCGCCGCCATCCGCTGCTCCGCGTCCTCCGCCGGCGTCCCCCGCGCGAGCAGCCGCCCGCGCTGCGCGGCGGCGTCGCAGGTCACGAGCCAGACCTCGTCGCAGAGCGCCGCGAGACCGCCCTCCACGAGCTTGATCGCCTCGACGACGATCGCCGGGGCGCCCGCCGCCTCGGCCTCCTCGAGCATCGCCAGGATCCGCGGGCGCACCGCCGGGTGGACGATGGCCTCCAGGTCCCGCAGCGCCGCGGGATCCGCGAAGACGAGGCGGCCCAGCGCGGCGCGATCCAGCGTCCCGTCCGCGGCCGCCACGGCCGCGCCGAACCGGCCCAGGATCGCATCGTGGACCGGCGTCCCCGGGGCCGCGACATCGCGCGCGACCTGGTCCGCGTCCACCACCCACGCCCCGAGCTCCGCGAGCCACCGCGCGACCTGCGATTTGCCGCAGCCGATGGGGCCCGTGATCCCGATCCGGACCGGGCGCCGGCGGCCGGCGGTCACGGGGCCATGTCCTCGAGCTCGAGCCAGGCGTCCTCGGCGTCCGCGAGGGCGCGCTCCACGTCGGCGAGCTCGCTGGTCACGCGGCGCATCTCCACGAAGTTGGCGGCGACCGACGGCTGACCCATGGCGAGCTCCAGCTGGCTCTTGCGCAGGCCGAGGCGCGAGAGCTCGGCGTCGAGCGTCTCGCGGCGGCGCCGGTAGGCGTCCTTGGAGATCTTCGGGCGGGCCCTGGGACGTGCCGGGGTCGCCGCGCCGACGGCTCCCGAGGCTCTCACCCGCCCGGCGCCGGCGACCGGCTGCCCCGTCGCAGCAGCCTTCGCCCCGGCCTTCGCCTCGGTCCTCGCCATCGTCTTCGAGCCAGCCGACGGGGTCGGGAGGACCTTCGTGCCGGCCGCGCCCGGCCGGAGGCGGTTCTGGCGGCGCTGCGCCTCCGCCTGCACCGTCCAACCCTCGGTGACGGCCTGGCGCCAGGCGCGGTAGCCGCCGTCGAACGGGACCGCGAGCCCCTCGTCCACCACCCACAGCCGCTCGCAGATCGTCTCGAGCAGCCGCCGGTCGTGGGACACGAGCAGCAGCGTCGACGGCGACTCCGCGAGGAACGCCTCGATCGCCTCCCGGGCCGCGATGTCCAGGTGGTTGGTGGGCTCGTCGAGGAGCAGGAGGTTCGACGGCATGATGCCGAGCATGGCCAGCTCCAGGCGCGACCGCTCCCCGCCCGAGAGCGACCGGACCTCCTTGAACGCGTCGTCGCCGCGGAACAGGAACCGCGCGAGGTACCCGCGGGCCTCGCCGGACGTGAGGGGCATCGCCTCCATGATCGCGTCGAGGACCGTGGCACCCGGGATCGCGGCGTCGCGCAGCTGCGCGAGGTACCCGGGCTGGACCTGGTGCCCGAAGGCCACGATCCCGTCGAGCGGTGGCAGGTCGGCTGCGATCGTGCGCAGGAGCGTGGTCTTGCCCGCGCCGTTGGGGCCCACGATCCCGATCCGATCGCCGCGCTGCGCGGCGAGGAACGGTGCGCGGGCCACGATGACGGGCTCCGCCGCGTCGGAGCCGTCCGGGGCGAGGGCCCCGCGGCCCGGGAGATAGCCCACGGCGAGATCCTCGAGCCGGACGACCAGCTCGCCCGAGCGGACCGGACCGCCGGCGAGCGCAGCGCCGTGGAGCCGGAGCGACCGCGTGCTCTTGCGGGGCGCCTCCACCTTCTCGGCCTTGAGCTTCTCCAGGCGCGCCTCATGCTCGTGCATCTTCACGTGCTTGCGCTGGCTCCGGTAGCGCTGGACGAGCTCGACCTCACGCTCGATCGCGCCGGCCTGGCCATCGGCCTCCTTCACCGCCCGGAGATCGCGCTCCACGCGCTGGCGGTGGTAAGCGCTGTAGTCGCCGCGAAACACCGTCATGCGGCGGTCGCGCAGCTCCCAGATGCGGGCGACGGTCGCGTCGAGGAAGGCGCGATCGTGCGAGGCGACGAGCAGCGCGCCGGAACGCCGGCGGAGATGCTCCTCGAGCCACTCGATCGCGCTGATGTCGAGGTGGTTCGTGGGCTCGTCGAGCATCAGCAGATCCGGGTTCGCGACCACGAGCCGCGCCAGGGCCGCCCGCGTCTGCTGACCGCCCGAGAGCGCGGTCGGGGGGCGGAGCCACTCGTCGCGGACGAAGCCGAGGCCCGAGAGCGCCTCGTCGACGCGCTGGTCGAGCGTGTACCCCCCGAGGATGTCGAAGCGGTGCTGGAGGTCCGCGTAGCGGGTGCCGGCGGCGTGGCCGCCGTGCTCGAGGCGCCCGAGCTCGACCGCCATCGTCTCGAGGTGCGCGGCGCCGTGACGGACGGCCGCCCGCAGGTCCGGAGCCGCCATGAAGGCCTCGTCGAAATGCGCCTCCTGGCTCAGCAGCCCGAGGCTCAGGCCGCGCCGCCGGGTCACGGTCCCGCGGTCCGCCTCGTCGCGGCCGGCCACGATCCGGAGCAGGGTCGTCTTGCCGGCCCCGTTGGGGCCCACGAGCCCGACCCGCTCGCCGGGGGCGATGGCGATGTCGATGCGGTCGAGGATGACGAAGGTGCCGATCTCGCGCACGACGCCCTCGAGGCGGACGAGACTCATGTGCCCGCCCCGGGTGCCGCGCCCGCCCCGGGTGCCGCGCCGGCCCCGGGTTCCGCGCCGGCTCTCGCGGCGGCCCGGCGGGCGGCCGCCGCCGCCTTCGTGCGCGCCGTCCGCTCGCGGGCCTTGGCCGCCTCGTCCACGGTCCGGCCGAGCGCCCCCTCACCGTCCAGCTCCACCCAGCGGCGGCCCCGTCGCCCCGTCGCCGCGCGCCCCGGACGCGGTGCCATCGTCGCGAGCAGCTTCGCGGCGCCGGGCCGGTCCGCGGCGGGGAGCCGCTGGCAGAACGAGCAGAAGTGCGTCGCCCGGATCCCGATCACGATGCGCCGGATCGGGCGGCCGCAGCGCGGGCACGGCTGGCCGGTGCGCTGGTAGACGTCGAGGCGCTCCTGCATCTCGCCGTCGCCGTCGGGTGCCGTGTAGTCGTCGATGGACGAGCCGCGCCGCTCGACGGCCTCACGCAGGATGCCAAGGACGTGGCGATACAGGATGCGCTCGTCCTTCGGGCGGAGCGTCGAGGCGGTGCGCAATGGGTGCAGGCGGGACCGCCACAGCGCCTCGTCGGCGTAGATGTTCCCGATCCCCACGACGAACGCCTGGTCCACGAGCAGCGGCTTGAGGCGCCCCCGGCGGCCGCGCAGACGAGCCCGCCAGGCGCGCAGCGTGAAGCGCGGGTCGAGCGGCTCAGGCCCCAGGCCGTCGAAGGGGTCGTCGTCCGCCTCGTACAGCCCGATCCGCCCGAACTTGCGCACGTCGCGGAAGCGGATCTCGCGGCCATCGCCGAGGACCAGGGCGGCGCGCTCGTAGGGATCCACCACGAGCCCGGCCGGCACGACGAACAGCTGCCCGGTCATCTTGAGGTGGACCGTGAGGAACGCGCCGCCATCGAGGTCGATGAGCACGTTCTTGCCGCGCCGGCCCACGCCCTCGATGCGGCGTCCCGTGACGCCGGCGGTGAACGCCGCCGGATCCGCGTCGCGCAGCGTGCGGGTCCACCCGACGCGCGCGCCGATGATCTCCGGGCCGGGGCCCGCGCCGTCGGGCAGCAGGTGGCGCCGGAGGTCGCGCGCGACCGTCTCGACCTCGGGTAGCTCAGGCATCGCCGGAGACGATAGGGCACGTGCGCCGGGCGCGCGCCGCCGACCGTGCCCGGGGGCGCGTCGCGACCCGCGCCGCCGGCGGCGCGTCAGGCACCATAGGCGGGCCCATGAACGCCGCCGCAACGCCCGCCCACGCACGCGCCGCCCGCATCGCGGTGAGCGCGATGTTCTTCGTGAACGGCGCCGTGGGCGCCTCGATCCTGCCCCGCCTGCCGGCGATCCGCGACGCCCTGGCGCTGTCCAACGGCGAGCTGGGTGCCGCCGTCGCCGCCATGCCGCTCGGCGGGCTCCTCGTCGGCGGGTTCGCCGGGCTCCTCATCGCGCGCTTCGGCAGCAACCGGGTCGCGCTCGTCGCCGGGACGATGATGGCGGCGATGCTCGTGGGCGTCGGGCTGGCGACGTCATGGGCCATGCTCGCGGGCGCCTATCTCCTGATGGGCGTCTTCGACGCCACGATGGACGCGGCGATGAACGCCCACGGAATCGGCGTCCAGCGGCAGTACGGCCGGTCGATCCTCCAGGGCTTCCACGGCATGTGGAGCGTGGGCAACGTGGTCGCCGGCGCCATCGGCGCGGTCGCGGCCGGGTTCGGGCTGCCGGTCGCCGTCCACCTCGTCCTGGCGGCCGGGGTCCTCGTCGGCACGGCCGTGGTCGCCGGACTGCGGTTCCTGCCGGCGGCGATCGCCGACGCCCACCCCGCCGACATCGCGCCGGTCGACCCGGTCGGGCCGCGGAGCGCCGGACGCCTGCTCCGCGTCCTCCTGCCGATCGCGATGCTGGGGATCCTGTGCGCGATCCTCCAGACGTCGGCGCAGACCTGGAGCGCCGTCTATCTCACCGATGTGCTGCTCCAGCCGGCCGGTGTGGCCGCCATCGGGTTCGTGGTCTACATGGCCGCCATGGTGGTCGGCCGGATGACGAACGACCGCTGGGTGGATCGCTGGGGCGGGACGACGGTCGTCCGGGCGGGCGCCGCCACCGGGATCGCGAGCCTGCTCCTGGTGATGGCCGCCGCGCCGCTCGGGTCCCCACCGCTGGCGTTCGCCGGCTTCGTGGGCATCGGCCTCGGCACGTCGTCCATGTTCCCGGTGATGGTCGTGGCCGCCGGGTCGCGACCGGGCATCCCCGCCGGGCACGGCGTGGCCATCACGACCTGGCTGGTGCGGAGCGGCCTCGTCATCGCCCCGGCCGTGGTGGGCACGGCAGCCGACGCCTGGGGGCTCGCGGCCGCGTTCGGGATCCCCCTGGTGGCCGGCATCGCCATCCTGACCACGGCCCCGGTCCTCACGGGCGGCCGGCTCCGTCGGCACCGGGAGACGGTCGCCCCGGCCTGACGCCCGACGGTGGGGCTCGACGGGGGTCGCGTGCCGGCCCTGCGCTACCCGCCGAGCTCGGTGGGGGCCTCCCCCACCTCGGCCAGGGCCGCGTCCCGGCGCGACACCGGGGTCATGCCCTCCCACGAGTCGCCGACCTTGGCCTCGACCGTGAGCGGCACCGACAGCGGCAGCGCGCCCTCCATCGCGGTCCGCAGGACCGGCACGAGGCGGTCCACCTCGTCGCGCGGCGTCTCGAGCAGCAGCTCGTCATGGACCGAGAGCAGGAGCCGCGCCCGGAAGCCACCCTCGCGCAGGGCCTTGTCGAGCCGGATCATCGCGATCTTCACGATGTCGGCGGCCGTGCCCTGGATCGGCATGTTGATCGCCATCCGCTCGCCGGCGGCCCGCAGGGCCCGGTTCGCCGAGGTGAGCTCCGGGATCTGGCGCTTGCGGCCGAGCAGCGTGGCCACGTATCCCTGCTCCGCCGCCGTCTCGCGGATGTGGAGCATGTAGCGGCTGATGCCGCCGTAGGCCGCGAAGTAGCCGGTGATGAACTCCTGTGCGTCGCTGCGGCTGATCCCCGCCCGACTCGACAGCCCGAAGTCGCTCATGCCGTAGGCCAGGCCGAAGTTGACCATCTTGGCCATCGATCGCTCGTCGCCCGTGACGTCCTCGGGCGCCTTGCGCAGCACCCGGGCGGCCGTCTCGCGATGGATGTCCGCCTCGCGGGCGAACGCGTCCTTGAGGTGCTCGTCGCCCGAGACGTGGGCGAGGATCCGCAGCTCGATCTGACTGTAGTCCGCGGCGACCAGCGTCGTGTCCGGCGAGCCCGCCACGAACGCGTGCCGGATCCGCCGGCCGAGCGGGGTGCGAATGGGGATGTTCTGGAGGTTGGGGTCGGAGCTCGAGAGACGCCCGGTGGCGGCCACGGCCTGGTTGAACAGGGTGTGCAGCCGCCCGTCCGGCCCGATCAGGTTCGGCAGCGCCTCGACGTAGGTCGACCGGAGCTTGGTGTACGTCCGCCAGTCGAGGACGAGCTCCACGACCGGGTGCACGCCACGCAGCTCCTCGAGCACCGTCGCGTCCGTGGAGTAGCCGGTCTTGGTCTTGCGGCCCTTGGGCAGGCCCAGCTCAACGAACAGGAGCTCGCCCAGCTGCTTGGGGCTGCCGATGGTGAACTGGTGGCCGACGACGGCGAAGATCTCGGCCTCGAGACGGGTGATCTCGGTCGCGAACTCGCGCTCGAGGGCGGCCAGAGCGGCCTCATCGAGGGCGACGCCGGCCGCTTCCATGCGGGCGAGGATCGGGATGAGCGGGAGCTCGATCTCGTGGAACAGACGCTCGGCGCCCTCGTCGCGGAGCGACTGCTCGAGGCTGGGGCGAACGGCCAGGGCCGAGAGCGCCTCGAGGCCCGCGACGGCCGTCGGCGCGAGACCGGCTGCGACCGGAGGCAGGACGAGGTCCAGCCGCTCCGCGACGACGTCGGCGATCTTCTGGGCACGCAGCGCCGCGTTGACGAGGTAGGCGGCGATCTGGGTGTCGAAGGCGACGGGGGTCGGGACCGCGTCCGGCTCCTCCGCGAACCGCGCGGTGAGCAGCGGCTTGGTCTCGTGGCCCACGAGCCGCGCGCCAAGCCGCTCCAGGAGGTGGCGCAGGGCCGTGGCGGCCACGGGTCCCTCCGCGGCGACGGCGCGACCGTCCGCGCCCGCGACCGCGAGGGCGAGGGGCGTGCCGGCGAGGGGCCTCGGGTCGTCCAGGACGATCGCCACGCCGACCGCGTCCTGCTCGCGGAGCCACGGCTCCAGGGTCGCGACGCGAGCCTCGTCGGCGAGCTCGATGCGCCCCGGGTCCACGATCGCGGCGGCGAGCGCGCCGGGGAGGTCCCCGGTGGCGGCGGCGAGGGCATCCGCGCGGGCCTCGACGGCGGCCGAGGTCACGGCGATCGGGTGGGCCGGGGAGGGGGCGGCGCCCGACACAGCAGTCCCGCCACCGCCCGCGCCGCCACCGACCAGGTCGAAGTCCATCGAGAGCTGGAGCGAGCCGTCGTCCGGGGCGGCCTTGGGGGCACCGCCATAGCGCGCGCCACCCGGGCCGCTCCCCGCGCCCGGGCCTCGACCCTGCGCCGCCGGAAACCCCGCGTCGCGGAGGTCGCGCATCGCGGCGATGGCATCCTCCGGGCGCTCGCCCACCAGCGGCGGCAGCCGGTCGATGAGGGTCCGGAACTCGTACTCGCGGAAGATCCGGACGACGGCCTCGCGGTCGTACTCCCCCACCCGCCCGCGATCGGGGTCCAGCACGACGTCCACGTCGCGGACCAGGCGCATGAGCTCGCGGCTCTCGAGGACGGTCCCGCGGTGGTCGGCCAGGAGCGGCCGGAGCTTCTCGGGGGTCACCTCCTCGAGGTGCTCGTACAGCGCGTCGAGCGTGCCCCACGTCGCGATCAGCCTGGACGCCGTCTTCTCCCCCACCCCCGGGATGCCCGGGATGTTGTCGGTGGGGTCGCCCTTGAGCGCCTTGTAGTCCAGCATCTGGTCGGGCCGCAGGCCCCAGCGCTCGTCGATCTTCGCGAGGTCGTAGGTCACCGTGTTCGCGACCCCGCCGCGCAGGCTGACCATGAGCTTCGTGCGCTCGCTGACCAGCTGGAGCATGTCCAGGTCGCCGGTGAGGATCGTGACGTCCAGGCCCGTGGCCTCCGCCTGCCCGGTGAGCGTGGCGATGACGTCGTCCGCCTCGAAGCCCTCGCGTTCGTAGGCCGGGAAACCGAGGGCGGCCACGACGTCGCGGACCTTCGGGATCTGCTCGCGCATGTCGTCCGGCATCTTCGTCCGGGTGCCCTTGTACTCCGCGTAGCGCTCGTGGCGGAAGGTGGGCTTGCCGAGGTCGAAGGCGACCGCGATGTGCTCGGGGTGCACGTCGGCGATAGCGCGCAGGACGATGTTCGTGAAGCCGAACACCGCCGTCACCAGCTCACCCTTGCTGGTGGTGAGGGGCTGGTCGATGAGCGCGAAGTAGCCGCGGTAGATGAGCCCGTTGCCGTCGAGCAGCAGGAGGCGTTCCATCGGCTCCGAGCGTGCGGGTTGGGACAGGGCCAGTGTAGCCGCGCGGGTGACGGGACCTGTCGTGATCCCGGTTGCTCCCTGTCCCGGCCGGGCGGCGGCACTGTCGCCGGCGATGACTGGCGCGTCATCAAGGCGGGGGGACGCGGGGTTCGACGGCCGGCTCATTGCGGGTCACCACCCATTGCGGGCCGCTCGCGCGGTGGTGGACTTGGCCCATGCCCCGCTGGAGACTCGCCGCCACGCTCATCATCCTCGCCCTCGCCGTCGTGTCGTGCGGCCTCCTCCGCGCGGCTCCCGATCCCATGGTGGACGGCTGGCCGATCGGAGCCGAGATCGACTGCACCAGCCGGGCCGACTGCGCCGCGCTGCTTGACCTCGCGCGCAGTGGGCTCGACCGCCGCGAGCCCGGGCATGCCGCCGTCATGCGGGTCACCCTGCATGTCGAGGGCACGCTCGTCGACCCTGCCACCGGCGACCGCATCCTGCTGACCCGCAGCGGCGGCGCGCCGAGCGTCGCGGTGTTCGAGCTCGGGGACGGCACCGTGACGGCGATCCGTGTCGGCTACCCCGGCGTCTCTCGGGAACCGATGGTCTTCGACGAGGGTCCGTAGACCCGGCGTCCGGCTCTCCGCCTCACCCGGCTGCCCTCGGCCGCCTCACCCGTCCCACCGGCCGCCCGGCGAGCCAACCATCGACGCCTGCCGACGATCCGCTCGCTATCAGCGAGCAGGCTCGGTCGCCCGGGGCCCACCACACCCGCCGTGCTCGCCATCCGCGAGCGAGGCGGCGGACGTGACCGACCGTTGGGCCGCGGGGCGGCCGCCGCGGGGCGGCCGCCGCCGGGAGGCCGCGGCGGGAGGCCGCAGCGGGGCGACCGGCCGCTCAGCCTCGCTCGAGCAGCTCGCCCAACGCGTCGAGCGAGGGCACGAACCAGTGCTGCGTCCCGGCGTTGGACCCGCGGACGAGCGCGGACGCGACCGAGGACGCCGCGGGCTCCGGCAGCTCCCCGACGACGCCGCTGCGCAGGTCGAAGAACGCGGGGTCCAGCCACGCGGCCGGGATCGCCAGCATCGACGCGCTCTCGCCGAATGCCTCGGCCACGAGATCGCGCGCCTCGCGCCCGCCGACGACGGGCCCATCGGCGTCCACGACCAGGACGGCCGTCCCGCCCCACCGCTCAACCCGCGTCATCCCACCGTCCTCACCCCCGCGAAACCGCGATCGCTTGCGCACACCTTCTGCACATCCCGCTGCGATCGTGGCACATGTCAAGCAACGAATGCCCGGCGCACCGGGCCGCAACCACATCGGAGATCCTGCCATGCGCGGACTTCTCGGAGTCCTCTTCACCGGCGGCGTCGCCCTCGTCGCGGGAGCCATCGGCTTCGAGGCGGGCATCGCGTCCAACATCGGCACCGCCGGCGGGGCCGTCTACCTCGGGGGCGGAATCCCCGGCCTCGGCCTCCTGGTCTTCCTCTTCTTCATCGGCTTCCTCCTGTTCGCGGTCGGCGGCATGCGTCGCCGGGCATGGGCACACGGCCCGATGGGCGGCCCCGGCTGCTGGGGCGGGCATGGTCCCTGGGGCACCGACGGCGACCCGCGCCGCGCCTGGGTCGCCGATGCCCACCGCCGCCTCCACGAGGAGGAGGAGGCCCGGCCCGCGGGCACGACCACCGGCACGCCCGACACCGCCGGCCCCGCCTCCCCCACCGACCGCCCCGCGGCCGGCTGACCCCTCCTCCCAACGCCGGGCGGGTATCCTCGCCCGGCGTTCACCCGTTCCCGAAGCCCCCATGCGCACGATCCTCGTTGTCGAGGACGAGCCGCAGATCGCCGCCCTCGTCCGCGTCTACCTTGAGCACGCCGGGTTCGCCGTCATCACGGCGGGCGACGGCGCGGCCGCCCTCGCCCTCGAGCGCGCGCGGCGCCCCGATGCCCTCGTCCTGGACCTGGGCCTCCCGCGCGTGGACGGCCTCGACGTCATTCGCGCGATCCGGCGTGACTCCCGGGTCCCGATCCTCATCCTCTCGGCCCGCGGCGACGAGACCGACCGGGTCTCCGGCCTGGAGCTCGGCGCGGACGACTACGTGGTCAAGCCCTTCAGCCCGCGCGATCTGGTCGCCCGGGTCCGCGCGGTCCTCCGCCGTGCCGAGGCCGTGCCGCTGGCCGACGAGCGCATCACCGCGGGCGACCTCGAGCTTGACCTCGTGCGCCGTCGCGTGACCGTCGCCGGCCGGGCCGTGACCCTGACGCCGACGGAGTTCGAGCTGCTCGCGACGCTCGCGCGCGAGCCCGGCCGGGTCTGGACCCGCGCCCAGCTGCTCGATGCCGTCCATGGGTTCAGCCTCGAGACCTACGAGCGCGCCATCGACGGCCACATCCGCAACCTTCGTCGCAAGCTCGAGCCGGACGATGTCGCGCCTCGCTATGTCCGCACAGTCCACGGGGTGGGCTATGCGCTCGTGGAGCCCGACGCGTGACCGATCCAACCCCGGGCCGCGAGCCGGGCCGCGACGCCGGCGCCCCCGGCGATCGCCGGCACGGCCCCGGTCGCTGGTCGAATGGCGCCTGGCGCGACGGGGGCCACGGCTTCCAGGGCCGGAGGCGGCATCGCCCCGCGGGCGGCATCGGCGCCGTGGGCTGCATGCTCCTCGGCCTGGTCCTGCTCGTCGGTCTCGTCTCGACGCTCGCGACCTGGGTCGCCGCGGCCCTCCTCGGCATCCTCGCCCCGTCGGCCGCCCCGTCGGCCGCCCCCTCGACCATCACGGCCGTCGCCGTCATCGTCGTGCTGGCCCTCGCGATCGTGGCTGGGATTCGCGTCTTCGGGTCGGCTGTCCGGCCGCTCGCCGAGATCGCCCGTGCCACCGAACGCCTCGCGGACGGCGAGCCCGGCGTCCGCGTCCCCGTCCGCGGCCCTCGCCCGGTCCGCGGCCTCGCCTCGTCCTTCAACACGATGGCGGAGCGCCTCGACCACTCCCGCGATGACCGCCGCGCCATGCTCGCCGACATCACCCACGAGCTCCGGACGCCGATCACCGTGGTCCAGGGCGGCCTCGAGGCCATGCTCGACGGCGTCCACCCGTACGACGAGGACCACGTCGCCCCGCTCCTGGCCGAGACCGTCGTGATGGGCCGCCTCCTCGACGACCTGCGAACCCTCTCGCTCGCCGACGCGGGCGCCCTGACGCTCCACCGCGAGCCTGCCGACCTGACCGCGATCGCGCGCGAGGTAGCGTCGGTGCAGAAGGCGGTGGCCGGCGCGAAGGGCGTCGAGCTGGTCGTGGCCGGCGACGCGCGACTCGTTGCCGATGTCGACCCGGTGCGGATCCGGGAGATCGTGACCAACCTGGTCGCGAACGCGCTGCGCCACACGCCGGCCGGCGGCCGCGTGGAGGTGGACGTGCGGCCCGCGGCGGGCGACGCGCTCATCACGGTCCGCGATACCGGCGAGGGGATCCCGACCGAGGACCTGGCGCGCGTCTTCGACCGCTACCAGCGGCGGGCGGACACCGGCGGCAGCGGCCTCGGCCTCGGCCTCGCGATCGTGCGCGACCTGGCGGAGGCCCACGGAGGGACCGTCACCGCGGAGAGCGACGGGGTCGTCGGACGGGGCGCGACGTTCCGGGTGGTGTTGCCGCTGCGTGACTAGGACGCGGCCGCCCGGGCCGGACGGGCCGACCGGGACTCAGGTGACGCGGCGGGCGACGAGGCGCAGACCACCGACGACCAGGCCTGCGGCGAGGAGCGCCGCGGCGAGCACCAGGACCGGCGCGTTCGCCGGGAAGGACCGCTGCGTGGCGTCGGCAGGTTCGGGGGCTGTCCCGTCGTCCCGGTCGCCGGCCGTGAGCGCCTGCGAGTCGCCGTAGGCCTTCGGCTCGCCCGAGGGCGCGACCTGCCCGTAGCCGCGCACGGATCCGCCCTGCGGGATCTCCGTCCCCGAGTCGATCGGCGCGTTGCCCGAGAGTCCGGACGCGTTCGGGTCGGACCCGGTGATGACGACCCCGTTCCGCGGTGGGCCACCGGCGACGCTCGAGGCCGCCGGGCCTTCGCTGCCGGGTGCGGGCGCCATCTCGGGCGCAGCCGACTCGGCGGCCTGCGGCGCGGGCGCCAGCAGGGCCGGCGACCCGCCGTCGGCCCCCTGCCCTGACGCGGTATCGACGGGGGCCACGGACGCACCCCCGAGGGGCATCGCGGCGGCCCCGGCGACCAGGAGCCCGGCGATGCCCAGGGTGGCGAGCCCCGTGCCCAGCGGTCCGGC
>JBBSCF010000038.1:0-34049 GCA_038250545.1 Candidatus Limnocylindrales bacterium
AGATGTGGCCCTCGAGCACGCAGGTCAGGGCCCCGTAGGCCGCCCCGACGAGCAGGTGCGCGGAGGCGCGACGGGCGCGGTCGTCGAGTCGGGCGATGACGGCCTCGCGCGCGGTCTCGCGGATCTGACGCTGGACATCGAGCAGGTGGGGCAGCAGTGACGGGTGGTCCGCAGCAAGAACCCGCAGCTCGCACAGGACCGTGAGCAGCCCGCCGGTCAGCTGCCGCCGGGCCACCTCGTGGAGCCAGTCGATGAGCGGCAGGTCGTCATCCGGGACGGTGTCAAGGGCGTGGCGCACCTGCTCGGTGGCGACCGCGACGATGGCCTCGTCCTTGCCGGCGTAGTGGTTGGCGAAGGTCCGCCGCGAGTAGCCGGCACGCGCGGACACCTCGTCGATGGTGAAGCCGTCGACGCCTCGATCGCGGGCGAGCTCGAAGGCGGCCTGGGCCAGCGCGTGGGCGGTCGCTTCCCGCTTGGCTTCTCGCAGTCCGATCTCGGTCACTCCTGAAGTATCGCACAGTAATTGCCCAATGTGCAATATTGCCCAATGTGCAGTCACGTCGTCTGCCGCTGGGGAACGTGCGCAGCATGGGAGTGCTCTCTGGGTCGGTCGCTTCGAAGTGAGGCGTTGGGATCACCGTCTCACGGAGTGCTCCGCGGGCAGGTGGACTGGTTCCACCCCTGGGAGAAGTTCGTCCCTAGCGCCCGCTGCCGTGGACATCGTCCTCTTCGATGCCCGCCGCCGCGCGCAGGCCACTCGGGTCGTGGAGGACGAGCCCGGTGCCGCCGACCCGTGCGATCAGGCCACGTTGCTCGAAGTCACGGATCACGCGTCCTGCCATCTCGCGCGACGTGCCGGCAAGATTGGCCAGCTGCGGTCGCGAGAGGAGCGGTCTCCGGGCGTCGAACAGCAGCTCCCGGCGCATCCAGAGGATCGCGGCGAGCCGCCGCGCAACACTGTCGAAGCTCACATGGTCCAGGCGGTTCAGCAGCCTCGCAGCGCTGTCCAGGGCGTTGTCGAGAAGCCCGATCGCAAGGCCGGCATCCACTCGGGCAAGGGCCATGACGAGGTCGCCTGGCCAGACAGCGGCAGCGCCGCGGTTGAGTCCGACCAGGTCCACCGATGGCGCGTCCCGCCGCAGCGAGATGACCCCCACGAGCTCACCGGGTCCGACGATCGTGATCATCTGCTGGCGGCCGTCGGCGTCGGAGCGCACGGCACCGACATGGCCGCTCACCACGAGCGTCAACAGCGGGTCGAGGCTCTGCGACAGGACGAGTTCGTGCCGCCGGAAGGGCCGGGGCTGCGCCTGGCGGGCGAGGGCGACGAGCGAGCGCTCCGTGGCCCCGGGCAACACCTTCGGCAGGAGCGTCTCGAGCGTCTCGAGCGCAACTCGACCGTCGTCGGCCGGGCTACGGGGCAATGGTGCCTCGCGAGAGCTCATGGTGGGTCCATGGTGCCATACGGGTGCCCTTCGATCGCACCAGGCCCTCGCATCCTCTCGGGCGAGTGGAACCAGTTCCTCCGGGACCGCCCGGCGGTGCCCTGATGCTGGGGCCCATCGACCTCGTCGGGCGTGACAAGGGTCGGCCGAATCCAGATCACGTAGCTGTTCGGCGTGGTCCACAGGGATCGGGCTGACCCTCACCTCAAGATCCGGAGATGCAATGGCCATGGACACAGGGAAGTTCTTCCGCAAGTGGCTCCGCAAGGCCCACCGCTGGCTGGCCCTGCCATTCGCCGCATTGATCCCGGTCGTGCTCTTGACTCGTCATTCGCCCATCAGCATGCAGGTCCAGCAATCGCAGCAGATCCTGCTGCTCGTCATGGCGCTGACTGGGCTCTATCTGTTCCTTCTGCCGTGGTGGACGAAGTGGAAGAAAGGCAGGGGTGGTGATCGAGAAGGACGGACCCGACCGGGAAAGCCCACGGAGCCACGAGCCAGCCGGCAGCTCGTCCCGTAAACGTCAGCTCGGCAGCTGCGAGATTGGTGCCATGTGCTCGATGAGGGTGCTAGTGCGAGGTCGAGCTCGCCCTTGCCTTCCCCGCCGGCATCGATCTGGGCATCCTTCTCGTCCGCAGGCTAGTGCCGCGGCTGGTCGACGCGTGGATCGACCGAATGCGTCTGCATGGGCGTCGAGTGCTTCGCGCCCGGCGCGGCGAGCACGGCACTTGGTGCCCGGACGCGGCGGCACGAGTGGGCATCCGGCCGAGCACCGCGAAGCGCCATCTGGCCGCTCTGCGCGCACGGTCGGGGATGACCACTGAGCAGCTGATGTACAGCGGGCGGGCTGAGGGTGGCTGGTGGTGCCGAGCCTGCGGCGAAAGGAGCGATGTCCCTGCGAACGGCAGATCGGGGCCGGACCTGTTCGCTCAGACCCGAGCTGCCATGTGCGGCGCCGGACGGAGGAGCGAGATCCCGATGGCAAGCCCCAGGATCAACACGACGAACGCGAGGGACACGAGCGACGGGATCTTCAGGATGTCAGCCGCGAGGAGCTTCGCGCCGACGAACACGAGAATGAGCGCCAGCCCGAACTTGAGGTACCGGAAGCGGGCGGCCGCCTCGGCCAGGGCGGCAGCCACCAGCGGATCCGCCGGAAGCCGAAGGCCAGTCGGCGCACTGGGGACGGCGCTTCTTAAGGCCGGCGACGCGGCCGCCGCCGCGCTGGGCGACGGATACACGGCCGCCGAGCGGGAGATCGCGGCCCGAACCGGTTCCGCGCGCCGCGCGTTGCTCGACGAGCTGCTCGAGCCGCCGCCCGGTGACGCCGCCGCTGCCGCTCGGATCATCCGGCGGGCCGGTCACTTCGGGCTCGCCTCCGGCGACGCGTACCGGGTCCTCGTCGTTCGGATCGGCCGTGAGCTCGAGGATGAAGGCCTTGCGGAGCATGTCGACCAGGAAAGTCGGCTCAGGCGCCTGGTTGCTCCCAGCCACGCCGCGGCCGGCGTGCGCCGGTCTTCGGGTCACGGGTCCGGTACACGATGTACGGTCTGGCGATGTACCCGAGCGGCACGCTGAACACGTGGACCAGCCGGGTGAACGGCCACAGGGCAAGCAGCGAGAGTGACAGCACCGCGTGCAGCTGGAAGGTGGGCGGGGCAGATGCCATGAGCGCTTCGCGGGGCTGGAGCAGGAGAACGCTCCGGAACCACACCGCGACGTCGGCGCGATAGTCGTGGCCCGGCCCGAGCAGGTTGATGCCCAGGGTGTTGAATGCGCCGACCGCGATCACCGCCCCCAGCAGCAGGTACATCGCCTTGTCCATGCGCGTGGTCACCCGGAACACCGACGGCGTCAGGCGGCGCCGACGGACGAGGAGCGCGAGGCCCGTGATCGCCATCAGCCCGGCGACGCTACCCGCGAGCGCGGCGACGGTGTGGTACAGCCCTTCCGAGATACCCACCGCGCTGGTCACCGATTCCGGGATCAGCAGCCCGATGACATGGCCGGCCAGCACACCCAGGATTCCGAAGTGGAACAGGGGGCCGGCCCAGGCGAGTTGACGGCTCTCGTAGATCTGCGAGGAACGGGTCGTCCATCCGAACTTGTCGTACCGGTAGCGCCAGAGATGGCCGACCACGAACGTCGTGAGACAGATGTACGGGAGCACGACCCACAGGAACGTGCTCACCGTCGGCCTCGCACGGCTTCCACCGGAATGAATGGGTCCAGGCCGACCTGCTCGGCCGGCGGTCCCTCGGCCTCGAGCCGGCGGGCGACCTCCAGGGCCGCCGCGCTGGGACGCGGCAGGACGGCTTCGAGCGCCGCCACGGCGTCGGCGTACGGGGATCGATCGGCTTCGAGCGAGTGGCGGAGCACCGAGATCCCGGGCTGGTGCGCGAGCAGCAGGTCGAGTGGGCCTGGGTCGTCGTCCGGTGTCTGTGCGACCAGCTCGAGCAGCGCCGGCAGGAAGTCGGCCAGCTCGCCGTCGGCCATCGCGTACCCGCGCTGCCGATACAGATCGACGAACTGCCACAGCGCGAGGCCACGGCGGCGCGTGTCGCCGTTGAGGTGGTACGTGAGGTAGAGGCAGTTCCGCCGCCGCATGTCAAAGGTCGCGACGTAGTCGGCCTGGAGCATCAGCAGGGGCGTGTCCTCGAGATGGGCAACGAGTCGCAGCAGCGGCTCCCGGATGGTGCGCGGCAGCGCATCGGCCGCCGTACGCAGCACGGGAACCTGCTCCAGCAGGACCGGGTCCGGGTACAGCAGAAGCCGCGAGATCGCCGCGAGGGCGAGCGCACGATCCGCGGGTACGAGGCGTGCCTTCATCGCTCGCCGCCCGGGTCGTCGGTGGAGGCGGGAGCCGCGGTGTTGCGACCTGGTCCAGCCGGATCCGCACCCCACTTCCGGAGCTCCACCGCGCCCCGACCTTCGGGCAGGTCGGCGTAGCGGCCAGATTCGGCCCGCTGCTTGGTCAGCAGGAACGTCTCCACCGAGACCGGGGTCGAGGGAACCTCGCCGAACGGTCCCGGGCCGCCCATGCCGGGCCCGCCCTGGTAGTCGAGGCTGCACGCGGCCGCCTCGTCGAGCGACCGGCCGATCTCCGCGTGCGCCGTCGGGATCACGTACCGGTCCTCGTACTTCGCGATCGCCAGCAGCCGGTACAGGTCCTCCAGGGCCTGGCCCGTGAAGCCGACCGAGGCCGCGATCGACGGATCCACCCCTTCGTCCAGGTTGATCCGGCGCATGTGTGCCCGCATCGCGGCCAGGATCCGGAGGCTGCCGACGACCGGCGCGGGGTCGCCGGCCGTGAACAGCTCGGCGAGGTACTCGACCGGGATCCGGAGGGCGTCGATCG
Organism: Candidatus Limnocylindrales bacterium; assembly: GCA_038250545.1. Classification (GTDB taxonomy): domain Bacteria; phylum Chloroflexota; class Limnocylindria; order Limnocylindrales; family CSP1-4; genus CAIXZV01. Next base: position 4,804 of record JBBSCF010000038.1, read on the forward strand.
CCGCGAACAGCGTCGCCCGATCCTCGCCGTCGAACCCGGTCCCGGCCACCGCGTCCACGACCGGGGACAGCGGCGGGATGTACCAGACCATCGGCATCGTGCGGTATTCCGGGTGAAGCGGGAGGGCAATCCGGTAGCGGTTGGTCAGGGCGTAGACCGGCGACTGGCGGGCCGCCTCCAGCCAGTCCTCCGCGATCCCCGCGGCCCGGGCCCCCTCGATCACGGCTGGGTCCTCCGGATCCAGGATCACCGAGCGCTGGGCCTCGAGCAGGTCGTGTGGGTTCTCGACCGACGCCGCCTCGAGCACGCGATCCGCGTCGTACAGGAACAGGCCGATGTAGCGCAGGCGTCCGACACACGTCTCCGCGCAGATCGTCGGCTGGCCGGCCTCGACCCGCGGATAGCAGAAGGTGCACTTCTCGGCCTTGCCGGTGCGGTGGTTGAAGTAGACCTTCTTGTACGGGCAGCCCGAGACGCACATGCGCCAGCCGCGGCAGCCGTCCTGATCGACGAGGACGATCCCATCCTCGGCTCGCTTGTACATCGCCCCCGACGGGCAGCTGGCGACACACGACGGGTTGAGGCAGTGCTCGCAGATCCGGGGAAGGTAGAACATGAACGCCTGCTCGAACTCGAGCTTCACCCGGTCGCCGAGGCGCCGCAGGATCGGGTCGGCCAGGGCCAGTTCGGGCGCCCCACCGAGGTCGTCATCCCAGTTGGCCGACCAGCGGATCTGCATCGGCTCGCCGGTGATCAGCGACATCGGGCGGGCGACGGGCACATCGGCCTGGGCCGGGGCGTTGATCAGGGTGTCGTAGTCGTACGTCCAGGGCTCGTAGTAGTCCGCCATGCTGGGCAGGGTGGGGTTGCTGAAGATCCGGAGCAGGCGCTTGACGCGGCCCCCACCCCGCAGTTCCAGCGAGCCGCCCTTCGTCCGGACCCAGCCGCCCTCCCAGCGATCCTGATCCTCGTACTGGCGTGGGTACCCCTGTCCCGGCCGAGTCTCGACATTGTTGAACCAGGCGTACTCCACGCCCGTCCGGTTGGTCCACGCCTGCTTGCAGGTGACCGAGCAGGTGTGGCATCCGATGCACTTGTCGAGGTTCATGACCATGCCCAGCTGGGCCATGACCCGCATCAGTACTCGACCTCCTGCGAGCGGCGCCGGATCACGGTGACCTCGTCGCGCTGGTTGCCGGTGGGTCCGTAGTAGTTGAAGCCGTACGACAGCTGGGCATAGCCGCCGATGAGGTGGCTGGGCTTGATGAGCAGGCGGGTGAGCGCGTTGTGGATCCCGCCCCGGCGCCCGCTCAGCTCGGACTTCGGGGTGTCGATCGTGCGGTCCTTGGCGTGGTACAGGTACACCGTGCCGGGGGGCATGCGATGGGTCACGACCGCCCGCGCGACGACCACGCCGTTCCGGTTGTAGGCCTCGATCCACTCGTTGTCCTTGACCCCGATCCGGGCGGCGTCCTCTTGGCTCATCCACAGGTCCGGCCCGCCGCGGGACAGGCTGAGCATGAACAGGTTGTCCTGGTACTCGGAGTGGATGGACCACTTGGAATGCGGCGTCAGGTACCGGACCGTCACCTCAGCGCCCTCGGCGGCGCCGCCCTGCGGCCCGAAGATGCGGGCCATGTTGAGCGGCGGGCGATACGTTGGCAGCTGCTCGCCCAGCTCTGCCATCCAGTCGTGGTCCAGGAAGAAGTGCTGCCGGCCCGTCAGGGTGTGCCACGGCTTGAGCCGCTCCACGTTGATCGTGAACGGAGAGTAGCGCCGGCCACCGTGCTCGCTGCCCGACCACTCGGGCGAGGTGATGACCGCCTGGGGCCGGGCCTGCGTGTCGGCGAACGTGATCCGTCGTCCCGCCTGGTCAGAGGCCAGGTCCGCGAGGGGCCGCCCGGTCCGCTTCTCGAGCTGCTCGAACCCCGCGGTGGCGAGGCGGCCGTTGGTCGTCCCGGACAGGGCCAGGATCACCTCGCAGGCCTGCTCTGCCCGGGCCAGGGACGGCCGGCCGTCGGCGAGACCGCCCCGGACCGTGCCGCACAGCCGCTTGAGGGCCTCGACCTCGGGTGCCGGCTTGAGCCCGACGCCCTTGGTCATCGTCCCGAGCTCCTCCACCTTCGGGCCCAGGGCGACCATCTGCTCGGCGACCGCACCGTAGTCGCGCTCGACGACGACGAACGATGGCATCGTCCGGCCCGGAACCGCCTCGCATTCGCCGCGCGCCCAGTCCAGGACCCGCCCGCCCGGCTGCGCGGTCTCCGCCGGGGTGTCGTGCTGGAGCGGCAGGGCGACGAGGTCCCGCCGCACGCCGAGGTGACGCGCCGCGAGCGGCGTGAACACGCGGGACAGGGCGACAAAGGTGTCGTAGTCGCTGCGCGTCTCCCAGGGCGGCTTGATCGCGGCGTTGAAGGCATGGACGAACGGATGCATGTCGGTGGACGACAGGTCGTACTTCTCGTACCAGGTGGCAGCCGGCAGGAGCACGTCCGAGAACAGCCCCGTGGACGTCATCCGGAAGTCGAGCGACACGAGCAGGTCGAGCTTCCCCTCCGGCGCCTCGGCATGCCAGGCAACGTCGACCGGCCGATGCTCGGGTGGTGTCGGCTCGGCCCGGATCGCCGCGTCGGTGCCCAGCAGGTGGCGCAGGAAGTACTCGTTGCCCTTGCCCGACGAGCCCAGCAGGTTCGCCCGCCAGATCGTCAGCACGCGCGGGAAGTTCTCGGGAGCATCCGGATCCTCGCACGCGAAGTGCAGGGCCCCGGTCTTGAGTTGCTCGACGGTACGGGCGACCGGGTCCGCGCCCGCCGCATCGGCCTCCGCCACGAGGTCCAGGGGGTTGCGATTGAAGGTCGGGTACGAGGGCAGCCAGCCCATCCGGGTGGACTGGACGAGCGTGTCGGCAAGGGCTCGGCCCTTGAACAGGCCGCGACCGAGCGGCGTGGCCAGCTCGTCCGCCCCGAAGCCGTCGTAGCGCCACTGATCGGTCGCCAGGTACCAGAACGCGGTGCCGGCCATTTGGCGCGGCGGGCGCACCCAGTCGAGCGCGAAGGCGAGCTGCGCCCACCCGGTGATCGGGCGGACCTTCTCCTGGCCGACGTAGTGGGCCCAACCGCCGCCGTTGACGCCCTGGCAGCCGGTGAGCGTGGTCAGGGCGAGCATGGCGCGATAGATCTGGTCCGAGTGGAACCAGTGGTTCGTCCCGGCGCCCATGACGATCATCGACCGGCCGCCCGACCGCTCCGCGTTGTCGGCGAACTCGCGGGCGATGCGAGTCACCGTCCCGGCCGGCACCGAGGTGATCTCCTCCTGCCAGGCTGGGGTGTACGGAGCCGGATCCTCGTAGCCCACCGGCCAGTCGCCGGGCAGGCCGGGCCGGCTCACACCGTATTGGGCGAGCAGCAGGTCGAACGCGGTGGTGACGAGGCGGCCGCCGATCGTCCGGACGGGAACGCCCCGGTGCATCACCGAGCCGCCTTCGTTGGGTCCGTCGTTGACGTCGAACCGGGGCAGGTCCACGGCAACGGCTTCGCCGCTGCCGAGCATCGACAGCGCGGGGTCGACCCCCTCCAGGTCGAGGTTCCAGCGGCCCATCCCCGACGCGGTGTACCGGTCGCCGAGGCTGCCATTCGGGACGACCGGCTCACCCGTAGCCGCGTCCAGGAGCACCGTCCGCCAGGCGTCGCCCTCACCATCGCGGCCCAAGTCCTGCGCCGTGAGGAAGCGGTCAGGCACGTACGCGCCGGGCGCATCGTCGCGCTCGCGCAGCGTGATCAGGAACGGCAGGTCCGTGTAGGTCCGGACGTAGTCCTGGAACCGGGCGACCTGGCGATCCACGAAGAATTCGCGCAGGATGACGTGCCCCATCGCCATCGCCAGTGCGCCGTCGGTGCCCGGGTGGGCGGGAAGCCACTCGTCTGCGAACTTGGTGTTGTCCGCGTAGTCCGGGCTGACGACGACCACCTTCTGGCCGCGATAGCGGGCCTCGGTCATGAAGTGGGCGTCCGGGGTCCGGGTCACGGGGATGTTCGAGCCCCACATGATCAGGTACGACGCGTTCCACCAGTCCGCGGATTCCGGCACGTCCGTCTGGTCGCCGAACACCTGGGGCGACGCGATCGGCAGGTCCGCGTACCAGTCGTAGAACGAGAGCAGGCTGCCGCCCAGGAGGGCGTTGTAGCGAGCGCCCGCGGCGTGGGACGCCATCGACATCGCAGGGATCGGGGAGAACGCGGCCAGCCGATCCGGGCCCCACTTCTTGATCGTGTGCACCTGGGCGGCGGCGACGATCTCCAGTGCCTCTTCCCAGCGCACCCGCACCAGGCCGCCCTTGCCACGGGCACGCATGTAGCGGCGTCGGCGCTCCGGGTCGGCCATGATGTCGGCCCAGGCATCCACGGGATCGCCCAGCCGCGCCTTCGCCTCCCGGTACAGCTCCAGCAGGACGCCGCGGACGTACGGGTACCGGACGCGGGTTGGCGAGTACGTGTACCAGGAGAAGGCGGCGCCCCGGGGACAGCCGCGCGGCTCGTACTCGGGGGAGTCCGGCCCGACCGACGGGTAGTCCGTCTCCTGCGTCTCCCACGTGATGATCTCGTCCTTGACGTAGACCTTCCATGAGCAGGAGCCCGTGCAGTTGACGCCGTGGGTGGAGCGGACGATCCGGTCGTGGCTCCAGCGATCGCGGTAGAACACGTCTGCGTCCCGACCACCCTCGCGGGTGATCGTCCGGAGGTCATCCGAGACGGCGTCCTTCTGGAGCAACCGACGGGCCTTGAGGAGGGAGTGGACAAGCGCGTCGGCGCCCATCTCGGTGCGGCGGTTGGTCATCAGCAAGGCCTCGCGGGTTTCGGGCCGACGGTTGCGCCACCTGGACGCGTGCTGGGTTGATTGTCCTCCTTCGCGACCTCCCGGCGCCACCGGGTGGGGCCGGCAGGGACCGTGCGCAGGTGGACGATGCACAGCAGCGGCTCGTCCACCGCGAACGCGTCGAGGCCCTTGACCTCCACGGTTCCCCCGACCCGCCGGAACGTCTCCTCGAGCATCCCAGCGTGGACCCCGCAGACGATCCCGCGCTGCTGGCGAGCCACGGCTTCGAACGGGCAACGCCGGAGGTTGATGCGCCGATCACCGGCAGGCCGTTCAGGTGCGAAGCCAAGGTGGTCCATCAGCTCCACCACGGTCTCGATGGCAGCCTCGGGGACCATGGCGACTTCGCTGGAGCGCACGCCGAGCGCACCCGTCCAGCGTCGCCCCGCCTCATGGGCCGCTCCGATCGGGTCGGGCGTGCCTGAGAGCTGGTCCGCCAGCACGCCGGCAAGGCCCTCGTAGTGACGGGAGGCTGCCTCGTCACCCGGCCCAGCGGCCGCGTAGCGGATCCGGCGTCGCCCGGCGGTCATCCGCCGCTCGGAAGACCGATCCACCAGGCCGGCAGACACGAGCAGGTCGAGGTGGAACCGGGTCGTGCTCGGTTGGAGCCCCAGCCGTTCGGCTGCATCGGAGACGGACAGCGGCCGGCCGGCCTGGCGCAGCAGCGTCAGGAGCGTGCGGCGGCTCTCGGCGGCGAGGACCGGGTGGGGGGCACTCGCTGTGGACATAGACGTGATTATAATCATGGAGATCGAGTCTCATCTGGCCCGCACGTCCCCCGGCCTTGAGGACCAAGGAGTGTTGACGCGATGACCCCGGTGCAGGCAACGAGCGGGGGGAGCGTTGGCGAGTCCGGCGGGCCCGCAGCGATCTCCACCCGCGGCAGCCGCTCACAGGCCTTATGGCTCGCGACGCTCGGGTTCTTCGGCGGCTTTGCCGGGGTGGCGATCTTTGGGCCGATGGTGCCGAAGTTCACCGAGCTGCTCGGCCTGTCCCCGTTCGAGGCCGGCATCCTGGCCGCGATCCCGTCGTTGACCGGTTCGCTGCTGCGGATCCCGTTCGGCGCAGCGGTCGACCGCGTGGGTGGCAAGCGGCCGTTCCTGGTGCTGCTCGCGCTGACCAACCTCGGGGTGCTCGGCCTGCTCGGTCTGCTCGCGACCTCCTACCCCGATCGGATGGCCGGCACATACCCCGTCCTCCTCATGCTCGGCGTGCTCATCGGCTGCGGCATCGCGACCTTCTCGGTCGGGATCGCTCAGGTGTCCTACTGGTTCCCGAAGAAGGACCAGGGCGGGGCGCTGGGCGTCTACGCGGGGCTGGGCAACACCAGCCCGGGCCTATCCTCGATGGCCCTGCCGATGGCGGTGGGCTCGATGGGGATCCTGGGTGCGTACAGCGTGTGGTTCGCCATCCTGCTCGGCGTCACGATCATCTACGCGCTGTTCATCAAGGACGCGCCGTGGTTCCAGCTGCGGGCACGCGGCGAGTCGGTGGACCCGTCGCGGCTGGCGGAGCTTGGTGGCAGCGAGCTGGTCCCGCGCGGGAGCGCCGTTGCCGGCCTGAAGCACGCGGCGGCGATCCCGGCGACCTGGGCGCTGGTGTTCTTCTACTTCCTGTCGTTCGGCGGGTTCCTGGCCTTCACGTCGTGGTTGCCGACGTACTGGCACCAGATGTACGGCTCGGCGCTCCGGGACGCGGGGCTGCTGACGGCAGCGTTCTCGCTCGTGTCGGCGCTGATCCGGGTGCCCGGCGGTCTGCTGTCCGACCGCGTCTCGATCCGCTATGCGCTGCCTGCCAACTTCGTCCTGATGCTGGCCGGGACACTCGTCCTCGCGTTCTCGAGCTCGTTCGGGATCTCGCTCGGCGCCACCATCGCAGTGGGCCTCGGGATGGGCCTCCAGAACGCGATCGTGTTCAAGCTGCTGCCGGGGTACGTCCCCGACGCCGTGGGTGGAGCCTCGGGCTGGATCGGCGGACTGGGCGCCCTGGGTGGGTTCGTCATCCCCCCGATCATGGGCTTCGCGACCGGGCTCATCGGCGGGCCGTCGGCCTATGCGCTCGGGTTCCTGCCGTTCGCCTTCCTGATCCTCCTGTCCGGGCCGATCGTCGTCTGGCTGTCACGCTGGAGCATGAGGCAGGCAGCCCAGGTATAGGGGATCGTGTCCCAACTCCCGGATAGAGCTGCTCAGCCGGCCTCGTCGAGGTCCGGCCCCACCCGAACCGCGAGGAACGCGAGCCGTGTCGTGGCCTCCATCCCGCGCCGCGCGCCGCGCGGGGCGATAACGGTGGCGCCGGGCGCCAGGGCGAACCGATTCTCATCGACCAGCATCAAGCCTGTGCCGTCGAGCACGTGGTACACGGCCAGCCGTTCCGGGTGGACGGGGATCCGGCCCCCCGGATCCAGGCCCGCCATGAGGATGCGGACACCCTCCTCGTCGCGCAGCAGCGTCGGGTCGGCGTCTGGTGCCGCGAACCGCACGAGCTCACGCCAGTCCGGCAAGTACATGTTCCGTTCCATCGGAGCTCCCGTGGAGTGGCGATCGTGGATCAGGAGTCCGCCCCTGATAGGAGCGATATTTTGCACCATCATACTCGTGCAAATCAAGGGCCACCTGCTCCGACAGAAGTCCGGGCGGCGGCCCAGGGAGCGTCGGCCATGACTGTCGATCTCGCACACGACCCGATCCACCGCGAGCGGCCTGCCCCGGCACAACCGCGGCCTGTCGACACCTCACCGACCAGCACGCCCATGGCGCGGCGGCTGCCGGCAGCCTGGGAATGCGGGCTCGACGTCGAGGAGCACGCCATGGTGGGGACGCGGTGCCGCGATATCATCCCGGAGTTGATCATCGAGCTCATCTGATGCTCGACAAGGCCGAGGTGCCCCAGGATCGGACCCACCACGGGCGCGAGGAGATACAGCGATGGGCCAGGAGTCGGAGCGTCTGCGCCGAGCGCCCGCCGAGCGATTTGCCGGCAAGGAGCACCTCTACGATCTCGCCGGGATCGCTGCGCAGCTGCGGGCAGAGCCGATGCAGCCACCGATGGTCACCGACAGATGACGATCGTCCACCACGGGTCAGTGGCACTCGTCCTGTTCGACTTCGAGGCGGAGGGCCGGCTAGTGGACCATGTTGCCGATGGCCTGGTCACGATCCAGGCCCTGGCGAACCAGGTCCGGGTGAGCACGCCGGAGGGCGATCACGAGCTTGGCGCAGGGAACCTCCTCGTGCCTTCTCCGGGCGTGGTGCATGACCTACAGGCAAGCATGCCGAGCCAGGTCCTGCTCACCGTGCACATGGAGCCGAACGAGCTGGAGCAAGCCCACGACTGACGAACAGGTGTCCGTCTGGTCACGGGAGTTCGATCGATGAGCGACTGGTTGGACGACGGGCCGGAGGGACCCGTCGTCGACTCTTGAGTGCCTCACTCGGCAACGTCCGACTGCAACGGGCGTACGAGGATCCGGCCACGGACGGCGGTCACCGCGTCCTGGTGGATCGTGTATGGCCGCGTGGACGGACCAGGGAGCAGCTCCGGATCGACGTCTGGGCGCGCAACCTCGGTCCGAGCACGCAATTGCGCAAGTGGTTCGGGCACGATCCGGCCCGCTGGGAGGAGTTCCAGAAGCGCTATCGCACGGAGCTTGCCGATCACGAGCGTGCGCCGGAGCTCGACGCCCTGGCCGAACGAGCGCGCCAGGGTCCGGTCACCCTCATCTTCGGCGCCCGTGACACGGAGCACAATCAGGCGCGGGTGATCGCCGACGAGCTCGGGCGACGGTTGGCGGCCGAGCCCGAGTCCGGGTGAGGCACGGGCCCGTGCTCCACGGGCGGAAAGGGACAGCCACGGCTGAATGTGCCTGAGGCATGCGGCTCAGGCATGCACACCCTCGAGCGGGATCGAGGGATCGGCGAGAGCATCGGCACGCACGATCGCTCTCGAGCGGATCAGCTGGTCGATGGGCTTGGCGACGCCCCGGACGTTCACGTTCATCCCCGCAGTAACTCGTCCGTCAGCCAGCCAGAACGCCACGAACTTGCGGTCCGAAAGGCTGCCGCGGATGACGAGGAGATCCCCCGGGGAAGCATGCCCGGTGTACTCCATGCCGAGGTCGTATTGATCCGAGTAGAAGTACGGAATTCGGTCGAAGGGTACGTCAGCGCCGAGCAGCAGGGGGCCGGCCGCTGAACCCTGGAACCTGGCGGCCGCCCAGTGCTCGCTACGCAGACGCTGCCCATAGAACGGATGCCAGGCCGCCGCCACGTCCCCGGCAGCGAAGATGCCCGGGACGGACGTTTCCAGCATCTCGCTCACCTCGATCCCATTGCCGACCGCCAGGCCGGCCATCGCCGCCAGCTCTACCCGCGGCTCGGCGCCGACGCCGACGACCACGAGGTCGGTGGCGATCTGCTCTCCGGCCGTCGTAACGACTGCCTCGACCCGGCTCGTCCCGGCGATCCGGTTGATGGACGTGCCGAGCCGCAGGTCGACGCCATGCTCCAGGTACAGATCCCGGTAGACCGCCCCCATCTCGGGTCCGAGGACTCGCTCGAGTGGAACGGCGTCGCGGGTGATGAGCACGATCCGCCGGTCCAGCATCCGGAGCGAGGCAGCCACCTCGCTGCCGATCCAGCCCGCACCAATCACGACGATCCGCTCCGCATCGGCGGCGGCCGACCGGAGGGTCTCCGAATCTGCAATGGTCCGCAGGCAGAGGACACCGGGCAGGTCGGCTCCCGGTACCTCGAGCTTCCTCGGACGCGACCCGGTTGCGATCAGCAGCCGGTCGAACGCGATGCGGCGGTCGTCGTCGAGCACCACCTCACGTGACGCGGGTGCGATGGACCGGACGGGCGTCGACCGCCAGAGCTCGATCCGGTGCTCGGTGTAGAACGCCTCGGCGTGGATGTACACCCTTTCTCGGTCGCCATCGCCGCGCAGGAATTCCTTGGACAGTGGCGGGCGCAGGTATGGACGCTCGGGCTCGTCGCCCAGGAGCGTGATCACGCCCTCATAGCCAGCCTTGCGCAGGGCTTCCGCTGCTCGCGCGCCGGCGAGTCCGGCTCCGACGATGACGATCCGTTCGATCGAGCTCATGACACTCCTGCCGTTTCCGGGTCATGGAAGTGGTTGCGAAGGAAGATGTGATCGTGACTGCGCGGCACGGTCCGGAGATGAGCCCGCGATACAAGGTCGCGGGGGAGGTCCACCTCTTCGACCAGCTCAAGCCGGCCAATCCCATCGGTCCGGCCGGCGCCCTGGGTACGATGGTGAGGAACAGCCCATCGACCGCTCGAGCCTCGGGCAGCTCGCCGAAGAGTGTCGGCCCACCTTCCGACAGCACCATTCCGAACCGCCGCCCGTGCAGGAGATTCGAGCACGATGACCGCCACCACTTGTACGACTTGTACGACCTTCAGGGCGATGACCAGGGACATCCGACGTGCGTCCTGGCGCCTCAGGGTTGGCGGGGCTGTGGCAACGGTGTAGCGGCCCTGATCGGCATCGGCTCGCGGCCCGCGGCGACTGCGATGGCCGACGAGCCGATGAACAGCAGGAGCGCCGTGACATTGAGCACGCCGCCCGCCTGCCACGCCACCACCGACCCGAGCAGGTCGCCGCCCACGATCCGCAGCAACAGCCCTCCGTGCAACAGCGCGAGGTGGCCGTAGAAGCGTGGCCGGTACGGCAACGGGGTTCGCAGCACGGCCGGCAGGATGATCGGCGCGTGTCCGAAGACCATCGAGATCACGAAGCCCAGGAACAGCGAGTGCAGCATCACGTCGTACTGGGATCCGGTGCTCGGTGACCCGAATGCGAGCCAGCAGGCCCCGGCGACCGCCAGCCAGGCGTATCCCACGAGCAGCGAGAGGGCGACGAACCGCGTGACTCCGTGCATGCGCACCGTTCGCCGTGCGATGTCATGGCGAGCGAGCCAGAGTGCGAGTGCCACGAGGCCCGCGCCACCCACGCGCATGCCGGCGTCGGGCGCCACGAGGGTGACCACGACGCCGGCCGCGAACACGGCGACGGCCCCCAGGAACGCGCGTCGCGCCGCATCGGAGGGGCGACTGAGGCGCGACAGCTCGAGGCGCTCGCCGGCAATGATGAGGACGAGGAAGGCGGCGAGCCAGGGGATCACGGCACTGATCGGCCGGCCCTCGACCAGGAGCATGGCTGCCACCAGCCAGGCCAGGGTGCCGATCCCCTGGACGCTCGTGTGCATCGAGCGCTCGATCCGGTCGAATGCCACGTACATCGCGACGAGCAGCACACCGCCCGTCGCCAGGAGGAAGGCCCCGACCGCCACCGGGAGGCCGACGATGAGCGACGCCGCACCCAGGCCGGAGGCCAGGGGTGCGAGATACCCCCAGCGCCGATCGAGGGCGACGGCTCGTTCGAGCGCGATGAGCGTGCCCAGGAAGCCGAGCGTCATCAGCAGGCCGTGGACGCCCGCCAGGCGGACGGTGTCGGTCGGCATTGACAGGCCGAGCAGCACCAGGGCGCCGGTCAGCCCCGCAAGGAGCGCCGCACCGGCGAGCGCGAGCAGCCCGACACGCCGGAGTGGGACGCTCGGGGCGCTCATCGCACCCACCCGAGCTCCACCTTTGCCTCGTCGCTCATCATCGCCGGCGACCAGCGTGGCTCATAGGTGAGATCGATGTCCACGTCGAGCACGCCGTGGAGCTCGAACAGCGCGCGCCGGATCGAGTCGGCGAGGTAGGACCCGATCGGGCAGGCCGGCGTCGTGGTGGTCATCCGGACGTGGACCATGCCGTCGGCCATCGTGGCGCCGTAGACGAGGCCGAGGTCGACGATGCTCACCCCGAGCTCGGGGTCGATCACCGACCGGAGCCGGTCGACGAGCTCGTCGGGATCGAGCTGAGCCGGGAGCAAGCGCGCCAGGCCGATGGGCTCGTCAGCCATCGATCCTGGCCCCGAGGTGGGCGAGGCAGAGACCCGGCGCGACGAACGGCTCGAGGGCGACGGCGTCCAGTGGCGCCCCGAGCCTGTGCAGCACCCCACGCATCAGGCCGAGGTGGACCCCGCAGACGATGTCCCTGCGCTCACGCGCGAGGCTGCCGAACGGGCAATGGCGCAGCCGGATCGGGTCGCCCTGCTGCACGGGACGGTCGGGCTCGAAGCCGATATCACCAAGAAGGCCGACCAGGCGTCCGATCACCTCGGTCTCGCTGGGCGCGGTCGTCGGATCCCCGACCAGAGTGCGACCCCACCGTTCTCCGGCATCGACCGAAGCCGTGCGTGCGTCTGACGCCTGTGCAAGCTGCTCCGCGAGGGCCCCGGCCAGGGCCCGATAAGCGTGAGCGTCCGGCTCGTCCGCATCCGCAGCGACGCCATAGCGAAAGCCGGGTCGCCCGCGTCCGATCCGCTGGCCAGTCTCGCGGACGACCAGACCGCCGCTGATCAGCTGGTCGAGCTGCTCGCGGACCGTGTTCGGGTGGAGACCCAGCGCGTCTGCAAGCTCGGGGATCCCCAGTGGCTGCGGCGCCTGCCGCAGGAGGGTCAGCAATCGTGACCGGGTGATCCCACCGAGAACTCGGTGTCGCTGCACGGCGGACGTCATCCTTGCATTTTGCACGGAAATACCCGTAAATAGCAAGTGCCAAGTGCGAGCCATCCAGCAAGGAGCGTCACGAACATGTCCAGCCAGTCCGATGTGCAGGCCGCAGCGGCCATTCGTGTTCACCATCGGGAGCTGCACGATGGGCTGCGGACGCGGGTGCTCAACCTGGGGGACGCGGTGCGTAGCGGCCAGGCACACGACGACACGCGGGACTCGGTCCTCGCCTACCTCGATGAGGAGCTGCTCCCGCACGCTGCCGCCGAGGAAACCGCGTTGTATCCGGCCGGCGACTCCGGTGCGAGCGAGATGCTCGTGCGGGCGATGCGCGAGGAGCATCGGAACCTGGTCGCCCACGTCGAGGAGATGCGCACGGCGGGCGATGCGATCGCTGCGGCGACCACGGCGAGCGCCATCCTCGCCTTGTTCGAATCGCACCTCTCGAAGGAGAACGATCTGCTCGTCCCGGCGCTCCTTGCCGATCCCGGCGTCTCGCTCGCTGCCCTGCTGGGTGGGATGCACGAGCTGGTCGGCTGAGGTGGCCGATGGCCCAGCGGTCACGACGGACACATCGACCGCGACGGATACGGCCGTGGCACGGCTCACGACATCGCTGGCTCGCGCGTTGCGCCATCTCGGCGACTGGGTGAGCCAACGACAGCGGCCCGGATCGCAGCCGAGGCCTAGTCGGCACTTCGTCGTGACCAGGCGCAGGCGGCGGAGCGCCTCACCAGATGATGCATGACTTGGCCCGCCTCGAACGGGCGGGGCAGGGCGGAAAGGGAGCGACACGATGACAGACGAGCACATTCTCGACGTGCGCGGGGAACCGCCCGTTCGCCGACACGCCGTGATCTTCGAGACATTCGATGCGCTGGCACCGGGCGCCGCCTTCGAGCTGGTCAACGACCATGACCCAAAACCGCTCTACTACAGCTCGCGGCCGAGCAATCGGGGACGTTCACCTGGGACTACCTCGAGGCCGGGCCGGTGGTGTGGCGCGTGCGGATCGGTCGCATCGGGACCACGGTCCCGGCCACCGGCGCCTGATCATGGACGAGGTTGAACGCCCGAGGCTCGATTACGCGAGCGTGTTGCCTGAGGCCTTGCGAGCGATGAGCCAGCTCGAGGAGGTCGTGGAGGCGAGCACGCTGGAGCCGAAGCTCCGTGAGCTCGTCAAAGCTGCGCGCCTCCCAGATCAATGGCTGTGCCTCTATCAGCCGCCGAACGGGTCGTTGTACACGTCGCCCGCGTGGTTCCGGATCGGGCGGGCCATGCACTCGGCCGGCTTCTGGGTGGAGTGGTCGAACTTCTCCTCCCCGCCGCCAGCCATCATCATCTTGGGCGAGACGGCCTCCCACACCGTCGTCTGCTTCGTGTCCCCCTGCCAGCCCGCCGTGCAGCCGGCCTTGACGCCGTACCAGCACGGCTCGTGCTGGTAGTTGTAGTGGGTCCGACTGATCACGCCGTAGGGCTTGACCCAGACGATCGTCTGGCGCTGACGGAAGCCGATCCGCTCCATCCCGGTGGCCACCGCCAGGACGTTCCGGTCCGCGTACCAGACGTAGGCGACCTCGAGGCTCCCAACGAGGGCGAACACCTCGGACCAGTCCGCGCGCGTGTCGCCCGAGATGCTGGTCTGGGCGTGGGCGCTCCCGACGTTCGCCCGGCCCCGGCCGCGCGTCGCGTCGTAGGCGCTCCGCATGTAGCTCGCCTCGGCCGGGGCCTTGGCCGTCATCAGGTCGTCGCGCCACTCCATGTGGAGCTCGACGCCGTAGGGCGGGTCGGTGACCAGGAGCCGCGGCCGGGCGTCCCCGAGGAGGCGGGCCACGTCGGCCGGGCTCGTGGCGTCTCCGCACAGCAATCGGTGGTCGCCGAGCGCCCAGAGCTCGCCCGCCTGCACGTACGGCGCATCGGGTGCCTCGGGCACCTCGTCGGGGTCGGTCAGCCGGCCTTCGCGTCCCGGCCCGCGAGGTCAGCCAGGAGCGCGAGCAGGGCATCGTCGTCCACGTGCACGTCCGCCAGGAGCTCGCGCAGCTTCTCGTCGTCACGCTCGGCCATCGCACTGATCGGGTCGAGCGTCGCGAGGACGAGCGCCTCCTCGTCTGGTGAGAGGTCGACGTAGAGGACCGGCACGCTCGGCTCGCCGCGGCGCAGCGCGAGAGCGACCCGGGCGTGGCCGTCGACGACGAAGCCCGACCGCCGGTTCACCAGGATCTGCTGGACCCGCCGACCTCGTCGAGGGTGCCGGCCAGCGCGTCCTGCTGGGTTTTGGGGTGGACCCGCCAGTTGCCCGGGTTGGCGAGGAGCTGGTCGGGGGCCTCCTCACCCGTGCCCACGATGCGGTTGCGCCACGCCGTGGGCTGGCTCGGGGTGGTGGCGCTGGTGGCCGTCCGTCGGCTCATCGCGGCACGTCGGCCGACGTGGGCGCCCACGGGCTGCCTCCTGTCGATGGCGCATCGGTAGACTCGGCCCTGCAATGGAGCCCGATCTGCGATCCAACCCCGACGCGGACCCCACGGCGCCCCCACCGCGGATCGCTCGCCAGGCAGTCATCGGGACCACTCTGTACGTCGAGCTTCGCGGCGCCGGGCCGGCGATCCTGCTGATCCCGGGTGGCGCCGAGGACGCGGAAGGCTGGCGGCCAGTCGCCGAGCGCCTCGCCGGGCACACTGTCGTGACCTACGACCGACGCGGCACGCTGCGGAGCGGTCGGGAGAGTTGGCCCGGAGGCGGGTCCGCGCAGCACGCTGATGACGCTGCCGCGTTGCTGGGAAGCCTCGGCCTTTGGGACGTGGTCGTCTTCGGGGGTAGCTCGGGCGGCATCGTCGCCGTGCAGCTGGCGCTCCGACACCCGGCGCTCGTCCGGCGCGCCCTCGCCTACGAGCCGGGTTACCTGCGCTGCGTGCCGGGTGGCGAGGAGCTGCACCGGCTCGCGATCGACTCGGTGGGATCGCATCTCGAGGGGCATCCTCGAGACTGGGCCGGGGCGTATGAGGCTTTCGTACGCGGTGTCGGGCCAGCGGTCGACGTGGGCACGGACGAGTTCCTCGCAGCTCCATCCGGCAAGGACTGGTACGCGCGGCGCGAGGCCGCCAACAGCGAAGCCATGGTGCGCGACGACATCCCGATCCTGACCGCCGAGCAGATCGACGAGGCCTCGCTCGCATCGCTCCCCGTCGAGGTTCGCTTCGCGCACGGAACCGGATCCCCGGCGCTGTTCCGGGACATCGCGACTCGCCTGGCCGCGGTGCGGGGTGATGCGCCGGACGTCATCGAGGGCGTGGGGCACGCGCTCTACTTCCACCCCGAGGCGGCCGCTGCGTACATCCGCGGTCGCAGCGGATAGCGTCGGGCCGACCGGGATAATTCGCGAAACTCGGCCGCGTGCGCACGATTGGGAGGCGCGGTCAGGGCGCATCCGCGTCGCCCCATGGGCTACCCCACCCCCGTCGGTCGACGCACCCTTCGTCGAGTTGCACGACCGGCAGAGCACTGCGCAGTTGGTGATGTCGAACGGCGCCCCGCCAGCGGCGGCGAGCGGTACGACGTGGTCGACGGTCAGGTCACTCGCGGGGTGGGCGGGGCGCTCGTAGCCAGGGCACCAGGCCCCATGCTCGCCACGCCAGGCGCGGAGCATGCGGGCGCTCAAGCACCGCCTGCTCGCGTGCTGTAAAGGGCGTTGTGCCTGCTGCGATTGGACTGCCGGGTGTGCTCGGTGCAGCGACTACCCGGGCTGGTCGTCACGATCCCGCAGACGGTGCAGAGCTTCATCGCTCGATTCGTCCGTCCGCGGGGACGCTATCGACGCTGGTGACGCTCGATTCCACGCCCTATATCGCTCACCGGGTGCTGGCTGGGGAGCCCACGACCCGGATCTCGATGTCCGGCGGCGCCACGCCGCCCGAACCCGTCAGCCCTAGCAACTTGGCGCTCAGCTCCTCGTGCGAAGCGAGCTCCTCGGGCAGGAACACGATATGGGCGCCCTGAGCGGAGGCATACTCCGCCAGCGCTCCCATGCCATGACCCTTCGGCAGCCAGGCAGCGACCCGGGCTCCCGCGTCCCGACCCTCCACGACCTGGCCGGCGATCTCCGGCCGCCCAAGATACTCGAGATCTGCGAGGCCCAGGCGACCACCGAAACGATCATCGGCTCCGTCGGCATCGGTCGCGTTCGGCAGGGGCTCGGACATGAACCCCGCAGCATCCGCCGCGTACAGGACCAGCACGCAGCCGTGCTCCAGCGCGTGCGCCTGAGCCGCCTGACGGACCGGGCGGTGCGCGTCGTCCTCGGTCGTGTAGGCGACGACCGCCGGGCCCGCCATGTCTTCACCGCGACCACCCGAGCGAATCCCGCGGTCTTCGATCTCAGCCATGTCCGTCCCCGTGCTGCCCGGCCCTGATCGGTTGCGCGAGGGCCACTCATCGGCATCATAGACGCAGGCCGAACGCTCAGGCCTCCGACGTCCCTGGACTTGATGCAGCAGGTGCCGCGTCAAGGCGCCGGAAGGAATCGCTGTCGCGGGATCGCGCGCACGGCGGTGTCGCTCGCCGCCCCAGCTGGGTCGGGTGTCGGCCCATCGCAACGTCCCTCGCAGGCGGTCAGGCCCCGGGATCGGCGTCCGCGGCGAATGCCCCGTCGATCTCATTGAACGGGATCCCTCGGGCGAGCCCCTCGAACGTGCCATGCTCGGCGATCTCGGTGGCGGCGAGGAGGAACGGCCCCCACGCCACCCGGGCGAGTCCCCCGCCGACGCTGATCCTGCGGACGCCCAGGTCCGCCAGGGCTGCCACGGTCGTGAAGTCGCTGCCGACGAGCACGTTGACCGGTTTCGGGGCAAGCGCCGTGACGACGGCCGCGATCTCATCGAGGGTGCCGAGGCGCGGGGCGTAGAGGCAATCGGCGCCGGCTTCCGCGTATGCCTGCAGCCGGCGGATCGTGTCGTCCAGGTCGGGCCGACCGACGACGAACCCCTCCGATCGACCCGTGAGCAGCACCCGGCCGCCATGGTCGTCGATCGCCTGCCTGGCAGCCCGAATCCGCGCGACGGACAGGTCGAAGGCGAACAGCGGCTCCGACGGATCCCCGCTCGAATCCTCGATCGAGAGCCCCGCGATCCCCGTCTCGCAGGCGCGGCCGACGTTCGCGGCGACCCCGTCAGGCTCGATCGCGAACCCACCCTCGAAGTCGGCATTGACCGGGATATCGACCGATGCTGCGACCGCCCGCAAGTGCACGAGGGCCTCGTCGAGGGTCACCCCGTTGTCAGTCCTGCCAAGCGTCCAGGCAAACCCTGCGCTCGTCGTCGCGAGCGCCTTGAACCCGAGGCCAGCAAGCAGGCGGGCGCTGCCGATGTCCCATGGGTTCGGCATCACGAAAATGCCCGCTTCGTGGAGCGCGCGGAACGTGTCAAAGCGAACTGTGGGAGGCGGCATCAGGCGAAGGGTACCCGATGGCTGCTTCTGGGAGCCCTCCCCTGAATGCAGCGGACGCACTCGGCAAGCAGCGCGTCGAACCAGCGAATTCAGTTGAGTATGGCGAGACGGGCAACTCCCTTGAGCCGACGGCTACGCGGACACGGGGACGGCGTCACCAAGCCAGGTAGGCACCAGACCGCTCCGACCTTGGACCGGGCGTTCGCCAGGTGGTGCTTGACGGTCGAGTGCGACGGGCCCAGGCGGTGGGCGGCTGCCTTCTCCGACCCGGCGACCGGGACGGCCGCGACCACGTGGACCTCACGGTCCGTGGCGCGTTCGACGGGGCGGCAGAAGTGGCGGCGCGTCATGCGCTCCGGACCAGTTCGAAGGTCGCCGGCGGCTCGGCAAGGCGCGTCGTGATCGGAAGGTCGTTGGTGGCGCGGCTACTGTCAAGGCTACCCCTCTCGCTCTGACCAAACGCACCCCTCTGGCCCGCCTCCTGTCAGGCCTGATCGCGGACGTACACGCATGCGTACACCCAGACGTTGACCGCCCTTCGGCCTGGGACGCATCGTGCCCATTGGAGACGATGCCTGCGCGCGGTGCCAGCCCCGGCACACAGGCTTGTCGGCGGTCCGGAAAGGAGGGTCCGATGTCACACGCGCACCATCGGCCCGCAGTCCCGCGAGGCAGGGCCGGAGCCAGGCGCCCAGCGCACCGGGTCGTCGAGGGAGCCCGCCATACCGTTGCGGCCGGCGAGACCACGCCTCCGTTCCACCACAGTTATCATCTCTCCGAGCGCAGTGGCCCAGGTCCTCCAGCGGCAGCTCGGCCACTTCGACCGTGTTAGACTCCCGTTCGCTCAGCAAGCAGCTCTGACAGAGCACAACGGCGTGGGGCTATAGCTCAGCTGGGAGAGCGTCTGAATGGCATCAGGCGCCGCTGAGCGTTGTGGCCAACCGCTCCCCGATCACGCACGGGTCGAGCGGAATCGCCCAAGTAATCGTCTGTGGCGGAGAGACGATAACCGTCTGAGAGACGATACCTGCAGCCTGGCGGTCGCCTGCTGGCTCTTCAGGACCCGGTTCGACGAGCGGCAGGGCGGCTCGCCGTGCGTACTCGGCACCTGCGGTGACGGGCCCGGGGCATCCTATAGGGGACCCGGGCGCCGGCGAGGCCGGCAGGATGCCGGCAGCCGCCGCTCAAGCGTTGTGGCCAGCCGCTCCCTGAGCACGATCGAGACGAGCGGAATCGCGCCAGTTATCGTCTGCGGAGGGGAGGCGATGGCGGTTGATCGCTAGCGTAGCCGACGACGCCGCCGACACCACTCGTGACCGCGAGCGCTGAGGTGCTCGGTCAGGTCGCGGGACGACGCGACGTGTTCGCTGCCGACGTCCCGGTCCTAGAACGCCAGACCGACCGGCTCGGGCCCGAGTGCGGGGACGCGCGGGTCCGCGACCTCGAAGCCATTCGCCTTGTAGGCCTCGTAGTCGAAGGACTCGCACTCGTCGAATCCAAGCTTGTGGTAGGCGTAGAAGCCCTCCCAGTCCTCATAGCCATCACCGAGGGAGTGCTCGAGGAACGCGTCCGCCATCGCAATGCCCAAGCGCGGTGCGATCCAGAAGCCACCCATCGCCAGGACATTGCAGCCGTTCGCGGTGGCGCTCCGCCGTGCCGAACGAACGTTCTCGCAGACCGCCGCATGCACGTGGGGGCATTTGCTCGCCGCGACATGCACGCCCATGCCAGTGCCACAGAAGGCGAGCGCCTTCTCGAACTCCCCCTCCGCGATCCTGGAGCCCACGAGGAACCCGACGCGGTGGTACATGGGGATCCCTTCAAGGTCGGGCGTGAGGTCGGTCACGTCCCAGCCCTTCCGGATGAGGTGCCGCTTGACGTGCTCCTTGAGGGTGAACCCGGCGAAATCTGCCCCGACGACGACCTTCTTGTCCTTGGCGGTCTTCATCCTGTGTATCACTCCTTCCTGACGCGCAGGCGGTTCCGGAGGCTGAGATTGAACGACCCGCTCGTCGAGACCACCAGCAGGAGCACCGCGCCCCAGATGAGGGGCCGGTAGAAGTTGCTGATCTCCGAGAACATGTTCAGGCCCGAGGAGAGGATCTGGAGCATGGCGACGGCAAGAACGACGCCGGTCAGCCGACCGTGTCCCCCGTTTGGATTGACGCCGCCCAGGACCACGATGAGGATGGTGAGCAAGGTGTAGGTCGAGCCGTAGTCGGCCTTCGCCGAGTTGTAGTTCGCCAGCATCACGAGGCCCGCCAGGGCCGCGAAGAGGCCCGAGAGCAGGTACGTCCGAACGATGATGCTCGTCGAGTTGAGACCGCTGAAACGAGCAGCGGTCGCATTGGCTCCGATCGCATACACCTTCAGCCCGTACGTGGTCCGGTTGAGCAGGAACGCGATCACCAAGGCCGCAACCACGAACACGATCAACTGAACGGGGATCAACCCGAAGAGCTTGCCCGCAAACACCTCGCTGTACAGCATTGGGAGGCCGCTCTTGGGCTTGCCGCCCGTGATCACGATGGCCACGCCGGTGAACAGCTCGAGGGTGCCCAGCGTTGCGAGAATCGCCGGGATGCGTACCTTGGCGACCAGGAGGCCGTTGAACGCACCGGCCAGAGCCCCGAGAAGCAGCGCCAGTCCGACCGATACCGCGATCGCAAGGACAACCTGACCGCCGTCGGAACTCGGCGGTGCGATGGACAGCATCGTCACGGCGGCAGTGATCGCGGTCATGTTGGCGATGCCGACAACGGAGAGGTCGATCCCTCCCGTGATCATCGTCAGCATCACGCCGAGCGCCATGATCCCGAACTCCGGGAACTGGATCGCCATCGATTGCCAGGTCGCGATGCTCAGGAAGCTCTCGGGGCGCACGACCCAGAAGAACAGCATGAGGCCGAGGAGGATGATGAACAGCCGTCTGGTGTGCGCATCGCCCCCGAACCGGGCAAACGTGGCGCCGGCGTCGCCGACCCGTCGTGCCAACCTGTGCGCGCTCATGCGAGCACCCGGCGACGGCTGCGCGATCGCATCAGCTGGACGGCCGACACGCCTGTGCCGATCAGGATGAGCGCTCCGAGCGCGAAGCGCTGCCAGAAGGTCGGAACGCCCACGAGGATCATGCTGTTCTGGACGATCACGATCAGGGCTGTTCCGAGCATGACGCCCGTGAGGGATCCTCGACCGCCGGTGATCGAGACCCCACCCAGCACGACGGCGGCGATGACCAGAATCTCGATGCCGAGCAGGTTCGTTGGGTGCATCTGACCCATCGCCGATGTGCGGACGAAGCCTCCCAGGCTCGCGATGATCCCAACGGCCACGTACAGCCCGAACTTGATCCGCCGGACATTGAAGCCGGCGCGGTCTGCCGCGGCCTCGTCGCCTCCGATCGCGTAGATGCCGCGCCCGAACATCGTGTAGCGCATGGTGACGAAGACCACGGCACACACGGCAACGAGCAGGAGGAATGACAGCGGCAGGTTGGAGGTGAGCCCCGATTCGCTGTTCGAGGCGACGAGGAGCGAGGCTTCGCCGAACTCCTGCATGGCTGCCGGGATCTGCGGAATCTGCACCGCGCTGAGGGCGCCCAGCATGACGCCGACAAACACATTCGCCGTGCCGAGGGTGATGATCAGCTCCGGGACCGCCAGCCGACCAACGAAGTAGCCGTTGAAGGCTCCCAGGATCGCCCCGAGGATGATCGCCATCACGATCGGAACGAGGATGCCGCCGGCGTAGTGCATGTCGACGAGCGTGCGGGTCGTCGCGTAGATGGCAAGGGACGCGAGCGCTGGAAACGACACGTCGATCCCGCCCGAGACGATGACCATGTAGGCGCCAACCGCAAACAGCCCTGGAACCACCATCGCGTTCGCGATGTCGACCAGGTTGTTGGCCGTGAAGAACTGGCCGCTTCGCACCTGGATGACCAGGCAGACGGCGGCGACGACGAGGAACAGGTAGAACTCGTTCGCCTTGACGAGCTTCCTCGCCAGACCGTTCATGCGGCGCCCAACGGCTGGGCATGCGGTTGGGCGGCGACCATCGCGGCGAGCGCTTCCTCAGTCGTTGTCGCGGGGTCCAGCTCGCACTCGATCCGTCCCTGCCCCATCAGCAGGATCCGGTTGCAGTTCAGGAGGATCTCGGGGATGTCGTCGGAGATGACGATGATGCCCATGCCCTGTCCCGCGAGGCGGTGCAGGATCTCGTGAATGTCGTGCTTGGATCCGATGTCGACCCCGACGGTCGGGCCGTTCAGGATGAGGATGTCGGGCTTCGTCGCGAGCCACTTCGCGAGCACGACCTTCTGCTGATTGCCACCCGAGAGCGTGTTGACCGCGTTGTCCGGGTTCGGAGTCGCGATCTTGAGTGCCTCGACCCAGCGACCGACCTCTGCAGACATCCGGTCGTTGTCGAGCATGCCTCGGGTGACGAGCGTGTCGATGTGCCCGATGACGATGTTGTCGCCGATCGACCGCTCCAGCATCAGGCCTTCGGAGAGCCGGTCCTCCGGCACGTAGCCGATCCCGCTGGCGATCGCCGATCGGATACTGCGCAGGGTGACCGGCTGCCCCTTGACGCGAATCTGGCCGCGATCCGGCCGGAAGGCGCCGAACAGCGCGAGCGCGAGCTCGGTCCGGCCGGATCCAAGAAGGCCGGTGATGCCCAGGATGTCACCCGCACGCAGCGCGAAGCTCACGTCGTCGAAGGCATCACGGAGACTCAGGCCCGACACCTCCAGCACCGGCTCGGCGGACTCGTTCGCCGCCTGGAATCGCGAGTCCTCGAAGTCGCGGCCGGTCATGTACTTCGCAAACGCGCGACGATCCAGCTGGTCGGGTTGGCTTGTCACCACGACCCGCCCGTTGCGAAGCACGGTGAATCGCTCGCTGATCCGGAAGATCTCGCCCAGCTTGTGACTGACGAACAGGGTCGAGATGCCGCGCGACTTGAGGTCGAGGATGATTGCGAACAGCGCGTCGACCTCCTTGTTGGTCAACGCCGTGGTCGGCTCGTCCATGATGATGAGCTTCGCGTCGCTCATCAGCGCCCGGGAGATCGCCACCAGCTGCTTGTCGGCCACCGAGAGGTCGCCGACCGTTGCGTCGAGATCGACCCGGAAGTCGATCTTCGATAGGGCCTCCTCGGCGATCCGTCGAAAACGCCGCCAGTTGGCCAGCCTGCGATGGCTGGCCAGCTCGGCGGGGAGGGCAAGGTTCTCCATCACCGTGAGGTTCGGGAAGATCGAGAAGTCCTGGTAGATCACCTGGACGCCGTGCCGGATCGCCTCGACCGGCGTCAGGCGCGCGAACGATTGGCCCCCGAGCTCGATGGTGCCCGAGTCAGGGGCGTGGACCCCCGAGATCACCTTGATCAAGGTTGACTTGCCGCTGCCGTTCTCGCCGGCGAGCGAATGGATCTCCCCGGCGGAGATCTCCAGGGTCACGTGGTCGAGCGCGTTGACCCCCGCGAACGACTTGCTGAGGTCGCGCACTGCGACGACCGGGCGATCCATGGTCGCGTCCCTTTATCGAGCGCCGACTCGGTCGGCGTGGGCGAGTCGCGGGGGTTTACACCCGCCGCGACTCGCGTGACGTGGGCGCCGAGGACGAAAGCCCCGGTGCATTGGAGGCTCCCGCGGCGGTTCCTAGAACCCGAACGAGTCGACGTTGTCCTTGGTGATCACGATCCAGCCGCTGCCTTCGAGCACCTTGGTGCTGCCCTCGGCGAACGTCATCGTCTCGTATCCCTTGACGCCGAGGTTCACAGGGGCCTCGATCTTGTCGCCGTTCAGGACCTTCTCGGCGAGGGAGCACAACGCGTAGCCCGAGTCGGCCGGGTCCCACAGGGTCAGCGCAGAGACGGCGCCCGACTCCAGGATCTGCTTGTTGGCGGCCGGGAGGCCGGTGCCCGCGGTGAACACCTTGCCCTTGAGACCGAGCTCCTCGATCGCACGCGCGACGCCGGGGGCGTCGAAGGACGACGTGCCCATGATGCCCTTGAGGTTGGGGTACTTCTTAAAGAGCTCCTTGGCCTTCTGGTAGGCGACCTCGCCGTTGTCCTGCGACTCGACGCGAGGCTCCTCCGCCAGGAGCTGCATGTCCGGATAGGTGGCCTTCTGGTGCGCCACGCCGCCGTCGGCCCACTCGTTGTGGGAGGCGTTGGTCACGTGGCCCACCATCGTGGTGTAGACGCCCGTCTTGCCCATGGCCTCCGCGAGGTTGTCCATGATGAAGCCGCCGTAGGCGGTGTTGTTGAACGCCTCGATGTCGTACTGGGTGTTCTGCTGGCTGGCGCCCTCGTGGGTCACCACGACGATGCCGGCGTCCATGGCCTCCTTCAGCACGGGCTCGAGCGCACCCGGGTCGACCGGCACGACGGCGATCGCGGAGACCTTCTGCGCGATGAGGTCGCGGATCACCTGGGCCTGCATGGTGGCGTCGGTCGCCGACGGGCCCTTCTGGTAGCACTGGAGGCCGGTGTCGGCGGCGAACTTCTTGACGCCCGTCTCCATGCGGACGAACCAGGGGTTGGTCGCGTCCTTCGGTACGACGACGATCTTGTGGGCTGCCCCTGCAGGGGCCTGCGAGTCTCCACCGCCCTGGCTGGCGGCTGCCTGGCTGGCAGCAGGTGCCGCGCTGCCGCTACACGCCGACAGCGCAATGGACAACCCGGCGACGACAGCGAAGACGCCGCTCCTGCGGTTTCCGTGCTTCATGCCTTCCTCCTCTAGAGACCGGCGACGAGCGGTCTATGTCCTCGAACCGATCGATTGAATCGGTTCAACGGGCGGAGCGTACCATAGCGTCGGTCGCCAGAACTCGTACGTCTGCGGGGCGGCGCGGGGACCCTGGGCGCCTTGGGGAGGCGTGACCACGGTGAGGAGAGAGCTCGAATGGAGAACGCGAAGCCCAGGTCCCGGCGATCCAGCTCGAGTGTGCCCACTGATCCCGGCCGCCCGCGCCTCAAGGACGTGGCCGCGCTGGCCGGCGTCTCGGCCGGCACCGTGTCGCACACGCTCAACCACCCCGAGCGAGTGGTCCCCGAGACCCGGAAGCTCGTCCAGGATGCGATCAGCCGACTCGGCTTCGTCCCGAATGCGCATGCCCGAGCGCTCAAGGGTGCGGCCAGCCAGGTGATCGGCCTGGTGGTCCTCGATATCGGGAGCCCCTTCTTCATGGAGGCTGCACGCGCGGTCGAGCGCTCCGCTCGCGAGGCCGGGCATGTCGTCATCCTGAGCAGCTCCGAGGACGATCCGGAACGCGAGTCGGCACTCCTCCGCATCCTGGCGGCGCAGCGGGTGCGTGGTTGCCTGCTGACGCCCGCCGAAACGCCCCCGAGTCGGGCCTGGTTCAGCCGACACCGGCTCCCGGTGGTCTTGCTGGACTATGCCGGCCGGGCGACCGAATGCTCGGTGGCTGTCGACCACGTCGCCGGCGCCCGCCTAGCCGTCCGACACCTGCTCGAGCTCGGCCATGCCCGTGTGGCATTCGTCAGCGGCCCCGTGGCCCTGCGCCAGATGGTGGACCGTGCAGAGGGAGCACGCGCGGCCATCGTCGAAGCCGGGCTCGATCCGTGCGAGGTGCTTGTCGAGGTCATCCAGGACGGGTTCGGCATCGCGGACGGAATCGCGGCCGCCGACCAGCTCGTGGCTACCGGCGTGCCGAGCGCCGTGTTTTGCGGAAACGACATGCTCGCCTTCGGGGTGTACCGGCGACTCAGGCGCGCGGGGCTGCGGATCCCGGAAGACGTGGCTCTCGTGGGCTACGACGACGTGGACTTTGCCGCGGACTGGGTCGTACCGCTCACCTCGGTCCGACAACCCACTGACGAGCTTGGGTACCTGGCGGCCCAGCTTCTGTTCGAGCACACCTCCGGACAGCCGGACCACAGGCACCGGCAGATCGTGCTGCAGCCTGAGCTCGTGGTGCGTCAGTCGAGCGGCTCGCCAATCGCCGACCGGGCCTGATGGGCCGTCGTACACGACCCCGCGGTTCTCGCATCGGTGTGCCGGGGTCGCGGTCGCATCCCCCGTGCGACGACGCCGGTCGACGCGACCTGCTCAGCGAGTCGCGTCGATGGCCGGGGCCGATTTCGGATCGTTGATGGTCGGGGCGAGAGGAGACAAACCTCCACGACCGACCTTAATGTCCCGGCCCGACTGCCGCTGGAGATCGGCGTTACGGGGACGGAGCGGTGGCTGAGCTCACCGCTCGCTTGACCTCAGACCAGGTGGATGCCGCCTCGGGCCGCTTGTTCTCGGGCCGCTGTTAGTGCCTCGTCCCGACGAAGCGGCCAGAGCGTCCGCCGCAGCGGAATCCAGCCGGATCGTGATGCGCGCGGAGCGACGAGTTGCGCGTGCTATGCCCGAACTGGCGACCGCAGCGGTTGCACTCGTACAGGTACTCCGTGCCTCCGGACCGGCGTGATCGAGATGTGCGTGCAGAAGACGGCACGAGTGTCCGGTACTGCAGTGGTGCGTGGAGGGGTCCCCGTGCCGAGAACTCAATGGGGAAGCGCGGACGGAACGGTGTCGTGGTGGTGCGGAGACCGCGCATCCTCTCCACGCGATACGAACGATGCCCGGCGCCGTCGGCACGCTCGGCGTGCAGGATCAAGTTGCCGGCTCGTGTCCGGCGCAGCGAGTAGGGTTCGATCAGGCGTGTACTGCCGTCGTAGTCCAGCTCGACAAGGAGATGGTTCGCTGCGGCGAAGCGCACCGTCTCGAGAGGGACGCCGGCGCGCCAGGTGGCAACGCTCGGCGGTGGCGACCACGACTCGTCTTCGTCGGGTGCGTACGGGATGACGCCCGCAGCGACCTCATTGACTTGGCCGTCGAGCCACGCAAACAGCAGCGGAAGCTCATCGAGAAACGGTCCGAGTGGCGGCAGGGCCGGGAGCTGGTGGCCGAGCATGTTGCCCACTCCGACTTGAGCTCGGCGAGGAGCGGCGACTCCGCGAAGTCTGCTGCGGTCGGGACCGCGATGCTCTTGGCGGCACACTTCTCGACGAGCGCGGAGCGGATCGCATCGGGGAACATGCGCAGGTCGTTGCGCCGGAAGAGGTTGACGATGTCGTACAGATCGCGAGGTCGGCCTCGCTGCGCCATCGCCCGGATCTTCTCGGCGAACAGCTCGTCGAACGAGTAGCAGCGGACCGTCCGCCCGCCGGGGAACGCGTCGGGATACGGGTGCGCGATCGGCCGCAGCACCGGAGGGCGCACGACCGTTTCGTCAGCTGAGATGTCGAGCTTCACCCGAGCGGGCGCAGGGGTCCGACGCGGGCCGGTGTAGTACACGCGGCCTTCGGTAGAAGTCTCGTTGGGACGCAGGCGCAGCCTGGGCGGCGTCGAGAAGTCGATGCCGGACTCCGCGGTCGTTCGTGCCAGCGTCTGGAGCAGCAGCGGCTCAACGTCTTCGGGACGGAACGGTCCGCCCGGTAGCACGGTGAAGTCCAAATCCTCCGAGAAACGGTACGTCTCGATGTAGCACTTCTTGAGGCAGGTCCCGCCCTTGAACACCCACGACTCCGACAGGACCGGATCGGTGCCGATCCCCCACAACAGCCATCCGAGGACGTAATCCTTCTCGACGACCTCCTCGATGAGGCCCCATTCGGTGACCCGCTCGACGATGTCGGCGCGAGTGATCACCAGTCGCCTCCGGGGGTGCCCAGGGTGACATTCGCGCGAATGCCCCAGCGCCGGACGATGCGGCCCTTCGCGTCGACCGACGGATCGAGATCGACGAGCCCCATGCTGCGTCTCTCGAGGCACACCGCGAGGAGCGCCGGTGCCTCGACGCCGAGATGTTCGAGCACGAACCCGAGGCGTTTGAACACCGCACGATTGCCGAGACGATCGGCATACTCGACGAGCAGTCCCTCGTCGCGGTGCACGCCGTTCATGTACTCATGGACGACGTCGGCGACGTTGCGCATTCCCCCGCCGAGCGTGGGGTCGTCCAGCACGTCGATGATGGTGCGGGTCGGATCCGACACCTGGACGCGGACCTGATCGCGCCACACCGGCGTGGTCCCGAACAGCTTGTCGTCGGACCGAACCGTGACTCGGAATGGCGTGCCCTGGATCACCGGCTCGCGGTCACGCACCTTTCTCGCGGTCACGACGAGGATCGTGCGGAACACCTGATCGGTCAGGTCCCAGTGCTCGCACGCACTCCAGCCGCCGATGTAGCACGGGCTGAAGACGCGATCTGCGACCACCCAGGCATCCTCAACCCACTCTCCGGACCGGCGCGCGTCGAGAGGTACGGCCACGTAGAGGCCACGGCGGACCCGCGACAACCATCCCCGACGGGCCAGATAGGAGAGCAGCTTCCGCGTCCGGTTGACGGGCAGTTCGAGCACCTGCGCCGCGCCGGCGACATCGAACGCCCCGGGCAGCTCACGGTGCAACCGCTCCAGCAGGACCCGGTTCTCCCCGTTGATGCCTCTAGCGTCGATCAGAGGCGACGAAGTGCTCACAATGTGGGCTGTCATGCACTCATGGTATATCGCTATATCGGGAGCGCGCAAGGGTTCCCCTAGCGAGCCCTACTACGCTTTGGCTGTCCCACCTCGACTCCGCACGTGCTCAAGCCGCGCGCTGCGCACCAGCGGCGGGTGCGGTTTCTCCTCGATGCCCGGTTCGTCGCCGGCAACCCGGCCCGCGGGAGTCAGCAACCAGGGGCCAGCCAGCACTTGGGTGCGGCCGGAGACGCTGCTGCGCTGGCACCGGGAACTCGTCCGGAGGAAGTGGACCTTCCGGAAGACGGGGAAGCCGGGCCGGCCGCCGACCGACCACGCCATCCGCGACCTCATCGTCCGCCTTGGCCGGGAGAACCCGCGCTGGGGCTACCAGCGGATCCGCGGGGAGCTGCGCAAGCTCGGGATCCGGATCTCCGCGACGACGGTCCGGACGATCCTGCTTCGCCACGGCATGAACCCTGCTCCCCGTCGAGCGGGCCCGACGTGGGCCGAGTTCCTCCGGTCACAGGCGGCGGGGATCTGGGCGACGGACTTCTTCACCGTCGAGACGATCGGCCTCAGGACGCTCTACGTCCTGTTCCTCATCGAGCTCTCCACGCGGCGCGTTCACCTGGCCGGTGTGACCGAGCACCCCGACTCGGCCTGGGTCACCCAGCAGGCGCGCAACCTCGCCATCGAGGAGCGTCTTTCGGGTGTCCGGTTCCTCGTGCGCGACCGGGACGCCAAGTACTCGGGACCGTTCGATGCTGTGCTCCGGGTCGAGGGCGTCCGGGTCATCCGAACCCCGATCCGGGCCCCTCGGGCGAATGCCTTCGCGGAGCGGTTCGTGCGGACCGTGCGCCGGGAGTGCCTC
>JBBSCF010000039.1:0-33510 GCA_038250545.1 Candidatus Limnocylindrales bacterium
CATCGCCGGCCTCGTCGCCGCCCGGTCCGTTCCGCAGATGGAGGAGCGGATCGCCTAACCTACCCGTGCCGAGGAGCCTGTGCCGTCAGAGCTTTTCCAGCAGATCCGGGACGCGACCTCCATCACGCTCCAGGAGGCCAATCGATGTCCGCCACTCCCCTCCCCGCGCTCCCGTCGGGCGATCCGTCCGCCTGGCAACAGGCCGTGCTCGCGTTCCTCGTCGAGAAGGGCAACCGCTCTGGCTCGAGGCGCACCCACTGTGAGCGGACTTGCCAGATCGCTCAGGACCGAGCATTCATGTGGCAGGTCGACGACGCACGACGCTCCAGCTCCGTTGACCCTCGATCAGTTCGAGGCTGCGCTGGTCTTTGCGATCGAGGAGGCCGCGCGCCTCCGTCGCGAGGGACCTTGCGAGATGCTGACGCCGGACAGGAGGACTGCGCGATGAGGCTATCCGGCTCCAACGACGAGCTGCTCGGGCGGCGGGCCGCCCACTGGGGCCGCGAGTCAACCGGCTGCCAGGCCGAGAGGTTCGGTCCCGCCGCACAGCGCGCGCAGCGGGTCCACGCGATCGCGACCGACGGTTCGAGGCGGAGGCCTACAGTCGGCGGCTTGGACGATCCGTCCGTGCCGGCTACGCGGCGAAGATCCGCGACTACGCGGACCAGGGCGGCGGCCTGGTCCCGCTCGGGTTCCGGCGCGTCGGGGAGCGCAAGCTCATCGACCCCGACCCCGACCCCGACCCCGACGCGATGCCGGCCGCGATCCGCGTCTGGGACCTGGCCGCCGAGGGCGCCGCGGACGGCACGATCGCCTCGACGAGAGGACTCACCCTCTGGGTGGTCCGGGGTGTGCTGCGCTCGCCGCTCTACGGCGGTCGGCTCGCAGACGGACGACCGACGAGGTTCAAGGCCCCGGTCGATGCGGCCCTGATCGAGCGGGCTCATGCCTACCGGCGCGCGCGAACCCGGATCGGCAATCGCGTCGGCGCAACCGGATCTACGCCCTGTCGGGCGGTGGCCCACTCGTGTGCGGCGCCTGCGGACAGCCAGCCAAGGGCGATACCCGGGGCCGACGCAACGGTTCCAAGGTTGCCGTCTACCGACACCGCGACGGTCACGACTGTCCCGGTTGGGTTGTACGGGAGGTTCCGACGGGCGTCCTCGAAGAGCAGGTCGCCACCCTGCTCGATGGCGCGATGCCCACGCGCGAAAGCGCGGCTCGCATCCGAGCGGCCCTCGGGCGAACCGTCTTGATGCCCGACCGTCTGGCGATCGCTCGAGTCGACGTCCGCCTCAAGGCCCTCGCCGCTGAGTTCGTTGCTGTCGACCAGCGGCGCGTCAGCACCGAGATCCTGGCGGACATCGAACGCGTCCGGACCGAGCGCGAAGCGCTCCTCGCACGCCCGGCCGAGCGCGACGTCGTCGACCCCGAGGCCGCCCTCGGGTGGCTCGCTTCGCTCGGCCCTCTGGCGAGATACCTCGAACGAAGGACGGCGTCACCTCGCTGTGGCGACGTTCGCACGCCTGGGCGTCGTCTGCGGGCCCACTCGGGCCTCCCACCGGATCGTCGCGTCGAGGTAACAGACGAGGCCGAGAGGCGAGGATTGGTCCTCGCACTCCCGACCTCGCTCGGAGTCACTATGGTGGGCGATACTGGACTCGAACCAGTGACCTCACGGATGTGAACCGTGCGCTCTAACCAACTGAGCTAATCGCCCGGGTTCCCCGAGGGGAACAGCATTCTAGCCTGAGATCCGGAGCTCCGGCCAGCGCTCCAGCAGCGCGTCCGGGGCGATCCCGTCCGCGACGACGAGCTTGGTCCGGCCCGACGCGCCGGCGACGAGCCGCACGTCCCGCCGGGCGATCCCGAGCTCATCCGCCAGGAGCCGCAGGAGTGCCTGGTTCGCGGCGTTGTCCACGGGCGGGGCGGCCACGCGCACCCGGAGCACGCCATCGGTCACCCCGTCCACCCGGTCGGCGCCGCCCCGCGGCGTCAGGCGGACGGCGAACCGGGTCTCGGGGCCGCTCAGAGGAGCTGGCGCCAGATGGCGCCCAGCACGATGAGGACGAGCAGGCTGGAGAAGTCGAACATCCCGGCCTGGGGCAGCAGCCGGCGGATGGGGCCCAGGAGGGGCTCTGTCGACCCGATCAGGAACCGCGCCAGCGAGCTGCGGCCCGTCGGGTCGAACCAGCTGAACAGGATGCGCCCGAACACGAGCAGCCACAGCAGGAAGCAGATCGTGCCGGCGAAGACCGTGAAGAAGCCCACGGGCCGAGTCTAGCAAGGGTCCCCGAAGTGGTCTGGCGACGGGTCAGCCGTCGACCCGGGCGACCCGTTCGCCAAAGATCGCCCGGCCCACGCGCACGATGGTCGCCCCCTCCTCCACCGCCGCCTCGTAGTCGTCCGACATGCCCATCGAGAGCTCCAGGCCCAGGCGCGGCCAGCGCGCGCGGAGCGCCTCGGCCAAGGTCCGCAGCGCGACGAACGTGGCACGCGCCCCGTCGGGGTCCGGGGCCAGCCGTCCGATGGTCATCAGGCCCCGGAGGTCGAGGTGCGCGAGGGCGTCCAGGCGCCCCGCGGCGGCGTCGAGCGCCTCCGGGAGGAACCCGGCCTTTGCCGGGTCCCGGTCCACGTTGACCTGCAGCAGGACCGGGTACGGGACGCGTCCCGGCAGGCTCCCCGCGATGGCGTCGAGGCGGGCGGCAAGCTCCTCCGTGTGCACCGACTCGATGAGATCGAACAGCTCGACCGCGCGACGGGCCTTGTTCGCCTGGAGCGGGCCGATGAGGTGCCAGGCCGCGCCCGGCACGACGGGGATCTTGGCGGCGCCCTCCTGGACGCGGTTCTCGCCGAGGACGATGAACCCGGCCGCGACGGCCGCGCGGACACGATCCGCCGGGACCGTCTTGGACACGGCGACGAGGGTGACCCGGGCGGGGTCCCTGCCGGCCCGGGTCGCGGCGCCCGCGATCCGCCCCAGCACGTCCGCGCGGGCGCGCCGGAACGCCTCGACCTCCGCGGGATCGAGGCGCTCAGCGGTCATGATGGTCCGGCCCGCGTGCGCGGGAGCGCCTACCGGCGCCGGAGGAAGCTCGGGATCTCGAGGTCGTCCGCGTCGTACGAGGCGGCCTTGCGGGCCGGCGGCTCGCCGACCGAACGCTCCGGGCGCACGGGCACGGCGCCCTGCTCGTCGCGGATCCGCGGCACGTCGGGATCCACCTCGGTCCGCTGGCGCTCGAGCTCCTCGAGGAAGTCGCGGGCGGGCGGCGCGGCCGAGGCCGGCTGCTGCCCCGACGCCTGGCGCGACCCGTGGACCGTGCCCGGGCGCTCGGTCGTGGCGGACCGGGTGCCGTCCTGGCGGCGGCGAGCGTCGAAGCCGGTGGCGATGACGGTGATCATCACCTCCTCGCCCAGGCGCTCGTTGAAGCTCGTGCCGAAGATGATGTTCGCCTCGGGGTCGGCGGCAGCGCGAATCTCCTCCGCGGCCTCCGTGACCTCCCACAGCGTGAGGTTGGCCGAGCCGCAGATGTTGAACAGGATGCCCTGGGCGCCCGAGATGTTGATCTCGAGCAGCGGGCTCGCGACGGCCTGACGGGCGGCCTCGAGGGCGCGGTTCTCGCCCTGGGACCGGCCGATGCCCATCAGGGCCGAGCCGGCGTCCTTCATGATCGTGCGCACATCGGCGAAGTCGAGGTTGATCAGGCCCGGCACCGTGATGATGTCGCTGATGCCCGCGACGCCCTGGCGCAGGACGTCGTCCACGACGCGGAACGCGTCCACGATGGACGTGTTCTTCTGCACGACGTCGCGCAGCCGGTCGTTGGGGATGGTGATCAGGGTGTCGACCTTGGCCTTGAGCTCCTCGGCCGCCTTCTCCGCCACGAGCTTGCGGCGGGCGCCCTCGAAGCTGAACGGCTTGGTGACGACGCCGATGGTCAGCGCGCCCAGCTCCTTGGCGATCTCCGCGACGACCGGGGCCGCCCCGGAGCCGGTACCGCCGCCGAGGCCCGCGGTGATGAACACCATGTCCGAGTCCGCGAGCGCGTCGGCGATCTTGTCGCGGTCCTCCTCGGCGGCGCGGGCGCCGATCGTGGCGTCGCCGCCGGCGCCGAGGCCGCGGGTGATCTTGTCGCCGATGCGGATCTTGTGCGGGGCGTCCGACTGGAGGAGCGCCTGCGCGTCCGTGTTGCAGGCGATGAACTCCACGCCCATCATCTCGGCCCGGATCATGCGGTTGACGGCGTTGCTGCCGCCACCGCCCACGCCAATGACGCGGATCAGGGCGAAGTTCTCGGAGTCGGATCGCAGCGGCATCGGCGCTCTCCCGGAAGTTGGCGTTGGCGCTGGTCATGGCGTCTGACGGTGGTGCTCGCGATCGCGAGCCGGTACGCGGGGCAGCCCCGTGGCTCCCGCGGGGAGTGTGGAGTATACCTGCGCGGTCGACGACCGGTGTCGCCCGGATCGCCGCCGGCCCGCGGGCCGGATCCTAGCCCGTGAGGAAGCTCAGCCGGACCTTGCGGGTCGCGTTGTCCTCGTTGGGGTCGAGGAGCGTGATCGACTGCCAGGTCCCCAGCGTGAGCCGCCCGCCGATCACCGGCACGCTCAGCGAGGGCGAGACGAGCAGCGGGAGCACGTGGTCCGCGCCGTGGCCCGGGGAGCCGTGGCGGTGGCGCCAGCGGTCATCGCGCGGCAGGAGGCGGTCCAGCGCGAGCAGCGCGTCGTCGTCCGAGCCCGCCCCGATCTCCAGCACCACGAGGCCCGCGGTCGCGTGCGGGACGAAGATGTGGAGCAGCCCGTCACCGCCCCCGGACGCGTCCGCGGCGAACCGAGCACAGGCGGGTGTCAGGTCCGTGAAGCCCCGGGCGCTCCCGGTCCGGATCTCCAGCTCGAGCGATCTCAACGTGGAGTCACCGTTCGCCCTCCGAGGTCCAGGGCGGAGCTCCGCGACGCCATTGGCCCGAGGATTCCCTACGGGAAGATCGAGCGGAAGGCTCTCCGCAGGCGCCCGAGGCCGCCGCCGCCCGGCGCGGACTCGTAACCCACCGGGTCGCCCATCGCGATCTGCGTGGCGCCCCAGCGGAGCAGGCCCACGGCCGTCGAGTAGGACGGGTCCCCGATCGTGTCGATGAGGCCGCTGATCCCCGACGGCCCGGTGACGCGGACGGGCATCTGGAGGACCTCGCGCCCCAGCTCCGCGGTACCGGTGAGCTGCGCCGCCCCGCCGGTGAGGATGATCCCGGCCGGCAGCATCCCGTGGCCGCTCCGGGCCATCTCGGCCCTGAGCAGCTCGAAGGTCTCACGCATGCGGCTCTCGATGATCCCGCACAGCTCGACCCGGCTGACGGTGCGGCCGGCCTCCTCGCCGAGGACCGAGACGCTGATGTCCTCGTCGTCGATGTTGCGCAGGTCGCACGTCCCGTGGCGGACCTTGAGCTCCTCGGCGACCTGGAGCGTCGTCTTGACCCCGATCGCCACGTCGTTGGTGACGTTGTTGCCGCCCACCGGCAGGACGGCCGTGTGGAACGGCGAGCCGTCCGCGAACAGCGTGAGGTCGATCGTCCCGGCGCCGATGTCGGCCACCGCGACGCCCAGCTCCTTCTCGGTCTCGGTCACGACCGCCTCGGCCGAGGCGAGGCCGTTGACCACGAGCTCGTCGATCTTGACGCCGGCGAGCTGGACGCACTTGGTCAGGTTCTGGACCGCCGTCGCCGACGCCGTGACGATGTGCGCCTCCACCTCGAGGCGCAGGGCGCTCATGCCCAGCGGGTCCTTGACGCCCTCCTGGCCGTCGACGGTGAAGCCACGACGCTCGACGTGCAGCACGTCGCGGTTCGACGGGATCGAGACCGCGCGGGCGACCTCGATCGCGCGGCTGATGTCCTCGCGGGTGACCTCGCGGTGGTGCGCGGTGACCGCGACCTGCCCAGTGGAGTTGAGGCTCTCGACGTGCTGGCCGCCGACGCCCACGAAGGCGCGGTCGATCTTCCAGCCGGAGAGCCGCTCGGCACGCTCGACGGCATCGGCGATGGACCGCACGGACTGGTCGATGTTGACGACGACGGCCTTGCGCAGGCCCGTGGTCGGCACCGTTCCGTGGCCCATGATGGTCAGGCGGCCGTCGCGGCCGACCTCGCCGATGAGCGCGCAGACCTTGGACGTGCCGACGTCGATGCCGACCAGGACCGCTTCCCGTTCCACCTTGCCTGTCGTCCCTCGCTGTCGGTGTCTAGATGAAGTGGCGCCGGATCAGCGCGACATTGTTGAAGATCCGGAACCCGAAGTTGATGAGGGCGACCAGGTAGAG
The DNA here is from genome assembly GCA_038250545.1 of Candidatus Limnocylindrales bacterium. GTDB lineage: Bacteria > Chloroflexota > Limnocylindria > Limnocylindrales > CSP1-4 > CAIXZV01. The sequence goes on from JBBSCF010000039.1 coordinate 6,308, forward strand.
GTCGAGGCTCAGCCGGTCGCCGATCCAGGTCAGCAGCACCGCCACGATCGCGTTCGTGAGGAAGCCGCTGATGAAGATTCGATTGTCGTAGACGCCGTCGAGCTCCGCCCGGACGGCGCCGAGGACGGAGTCGAGGGCCGCCAGGATCGCGACCGCCGAGTACCGCGAGAGCTCGAAGCTGACGTTGACATTGAGGACGAGTCCCGCGATGACACCGACGATGAGACCCACGAGGGGTAGGAGCACGGGCGGGCAGCCCTCCGTCCGGTAGAACGTCGCTCCTACGCTACCAGACGATTGCCGTGCGGGACCCGCCGGGAGGGCGAAGACGGCCGCCATCATGGGGTCGTGCTCGCATCCGGCGCGGGCGAGGCCGACGGCTTCGGCGTCTTCGCCGGCGTTGGGGTCCTGGCCGGCTTGGGGGTCTTCCCGCCGGGCGACGCGGTCGGCGCCGGCGTGTCCTTCGGCTGGATCGTGCCGCTCTTGGCGTCTGCGAGCTCGACCCGGGCGATCGTGTCCTCTCGCCCGGCGAGGATGCTGCGCAGGAGGCGCACCTGGCCCGGGATCAGCTCGGTCGTCCGCAGCGTCGGCGTGAAGAACCCGAAGACGGCCGTCCACGAGACCGGCCGGGTGCGCATCGTGAAGCCGTTGGTGTCGTCGACGCGCAGGGCCAGCGCGCGAGCTCGGGAGCCGACGTCCGCCGGCGTCAGCGAGCCGAGACGCAGGGCCGCGTCCAGCGTCACGGGGTCGAGCACGGACCCGACCTCGTAGACCATCGAGGCGAGCCGGGCATCATCGATCAGCGGCAGGGCCTTGGCCGCCTCGGGCGCGTCCGCGCCGAGCTCGGCGAAGAGCCGTCCCTCGCCGTCGACGAGGAACCGGCGCGAGCCCACCTTCCAGGTCAGGAGCGCCTCGCGCTCGGTGACGGTCACGCGGACCTCATCGGGCAGTGAGACCGTGACCCGCGCGGCGGCGATGGCCGGGATCCAGGTCACGGCGTGCTCGAGGTCCGAGGTGCGGATGGCGAACACGTTGGTGCCCTCGGGGATCGCGAGGACCTCGAGGATCCGCGCCTCGCTGGTCCAGGTCGCGCCCGTGACCGTCGTCCGATGAGCGACGAACGCGTCGGACGAGGCCAGACCGTAGACGGCCGCGGTGCCGGCGAGGATCGCCAGCAGGGCGCCCGCGCGAACGGGCGTCAGGCCCGCCGACGCACGGCGCACCGACCGCGTCCTGCGCACGCCCCCGCCCGGACGCGCGCCCGGGCGCAGGGCTGCGGGGCGAACGGGGCGGGCGGCGGGGGCGCCTCGGCCCCCGGAGCGGCGGATCATCGGCGCCTCACCTCGGCAGGTCGGCGGCGGTGAGGCCGTGTCGCACACGGGCCCGGTCCCGCGCGAGGGCGAGGTCCACGACGCGCCGGCAGACCGCGGCGAAGTCGTAGCCGCCATCGGCGCACAGGGCCGGGAACAGGCTGATCGGCGTGAAGCCCGGGATCGTGTTGATCTCGGACACGATGAGCGTGTCGCCCGCGAGCAGGAAGTCGACCCGGGCGAAACCTTCGGCGCCCACGGCGCGATAAGCGTCGCGCGCGAGCTTGCGCATCGCCGCCTTCTGGGCGGGCGTGACCTCGGCGGTCATCATCGCCTCCGACAGGCCCGGCGTGTACTTCGCCTGGTAGTCGTAGAACTCGTGGCCGGAGATGATCTCGCCCGGGCCGTAGAGCTCCAGCTCATGCGGCTCGTTGCCCAGGACGGAGACCTCCAGGTCCCGGGCACCCGCGAGGTAGCGCTCGACGAGGACGAGGTCGTCGAAGCGGAACGCCGCGTCCAGGGCCGCGGACCGCTCGTCTGCGGTGTGGGCGAGCGTCATCCCCACCGAGCTGCCGAGCCGGGCGGGCTTGACCATGAGCCGCTCGTCCCCGCCCGCGGAGGCGAACGCCGCCAGCTCCGCGAGGACCGCCGCCGGGTCCGCTGCCCAGCGGGCGAGGCGGACCTCGACCCAGTCGGTCACGGGCAACCCGAGCCCGCGGACCAGCCGCTTGAAGATGGCCTTGTCCATGCCGACCGCGCTCGCCGTCACGCCCGAGCCCGTGTACGCCAGGCCCGCGGCCTCGCACAGGGCCTGCGCGGTCCCGTCCTCGCCGAACGGGCCGTGGAGCGCCAGGACCACGAGCGGCCGCACGGCCCGCTCGGCCAGCGCCTCGAGCGCCTGCCCGGCGTCCTTGGGGCCGGTCGCGCCGAGGGCACGCGGGTCGTCGTAGGCGGCCTGGGGCCGCCCGTCGCGACGGAAGCCGTCCGGCAGCCGCCACCAGGCCCCCCCGAGGTCGATGAGCCAGGTCTCGACCGGGTATCCCGAGGCCATCAGCGCGTCGGCGATGGCGGACCCGGAGACGATCGAGACGTCGTGCTCGGCCGACGGACCGCCCAGGATCACCGCGACCGGGGTCGCGGCGGGGTCATGCGCCAGCGGCGGAACGCTCACGTCGTGATCAACCCGGGCATCAGGCAGTCTCCTCGGGCGTCCACGCGGACCAGTCGCCCACGAACTCGACCTCGAACGCGAGCTCGATGCCGTGGCCGGCCCGGACCTCGGACCGAACGTGCTCCGCCACGCGGCGGACGTCGGCGGCGGTCCCGTGGGCGTCGTTGACGATGAAGTTGGCGTGCTTCGCGGACACGACCGCGCCGCCGACACGGTAGTCCTTCAGCCCCAGGTCGTCGATCAGCCGGCCGGCGGAGTCCCCCGGCGGGTTGCGGAACACCGACCCCGCGGACGGGATGCCCAGCGGCTGGTGCTCGCGCCGCCAGCGGCGGATGTCGTCGAGGCGCGCCTTGATCTCGTCGGGCGACCCGGGTCGTAGCCGGAAGATCGCCGAGAGGATGATCTCCCCCGGCGCGTCCTTGAACCGGCTGTGCCGGTATGAGAAGCCCATCTCGCCGGCCCCGAGGACCGCTTCGGACCCGTCGGCGAGGAGCACCGTTGTCGACTCGAGCACCGACGCGGTGTCGGAGCCGTGGGCCCCGGCGTTGGCCCAGACCGCGCCGCCCACCGTGCCCGGGATCGCGAGGCCGTACTCCAGGCCCGTGAGCCCGGCCCCTTGCGTCTCCGTGGCGGCGCGGGCCATGGGCACGCCGGCGTCGGCGAGGTAGCGCTCCCCGTCGACCCGGGCGCCCTCGGCGCGGACGCCGATGACCAGGCCGCGGAACCCGGCGTCCGCGATGACGAGGTTGCTCCCCCGGCCCAGGAGCAGGAACGGGATCGAGCGCGCCCGCGCGAACCGGACCAGGCCGCGCAGCTCGAACGCGTTGTGGGCGACGGCGTAGAGATCGGCTGGGCCGCCCGTGCGCATGGTCGTGTGGCGGGCCAGCACCTCGTCGCGGATGGTCTTGACGCCCAGCCGGCGCTGGATGTCGGTCCCGACGGAGATCGGATCGAAGCCCGGCGGGTGCGTCACCGGCGGGCCCCACGCGCGACGGCGTCGATCTCGGCGGCGGGTGGCAGCTCCTCGTGGTTCGCGACGGCCAGGACCAGGTCCGCGACGGCGCCGGCGGCGTCGGGCCGGGCCAGCTCGCGGGCGGCCGCCGACATGCCGGCGTGGCGCGCCGGATCGGCGAGCAGCCCCGCGACCTCCACCAGCCGGTCGGCATCGAGGTCCTCGTCCTCCACCAGGACGGCCGCCCCGGCGTCGGCGAAGGTCTCGGCGTTGAGCCGCTGGTGGCCCGCGGCGTGCGGGTACGGCACGATGGCCGTCGGCAGGGCGAACGCCGCGGCCTCGGCGAGCGTGGAGGCGCCGGCCCGCCCGACCGCGAGGTCCGCCGCGGCGAGCGCCAGGGTCATGTCATCTCCGTGGAGGAACGCCGACGGCCGGTAGCGGTCCCTGAGCTCGGGTGGCAGCGCCGCCCGGGCGGCCACGGCCGCCGCGTACCCGGCGTCGCCGGTCACGTGCACCACCCGCACCCGGGCCACGAGCCGCTGCAACGCCCCGATCACGGCCTCGTTGATCCGCCGCACGGCCTGAGACCCGCCGAAGACAAGCAGGACGCGCTCCCCCGGGCGGGCACCGAAGCGCTCGCGTGCCTCATCCGGGTCCACGCCCGCCAGCGAGCGGATGGGGGTGCCCGTGACGTAGGTCCGGGGATGCCCGAGCGCCATCGACGTCGCCGGGTGGCTGACCGCGACCACCGTCGCCAGCCGCGCGACGAGCCGCACGCTCCGCCCGGGGACCACGTTGCCGTCCCACAGGACGCTGGGGATGCGCAGGAGGGCGGCGGCCAGGAGCACCGGGATGGCCACGTAGCCGCGCGTCGTGAAGATCGCGGCCGGGCGGCGGGCGATCAGCAGGACGACTGCCTGCGGGATCGAGAGCGCGAGGCGCACGGGGTCCAGGACGAGGTGCAGGTCGCGTCCGGCCGAACGCAGCGAACGCAGCAGGAGCAGGCGCATCGGGATGCCGGCCTGGGCGACGATGTCCCGCTCCAGGCCGCGGTACCCGCCGAGCCAGGCGACCTCAGGCGCGCCGGCTCGAGCGCGGAGCGATCGGGCGACGGCGAGGGCCGGGTAGATGTGACCGCCCGTCCCCCCGCCCGCGATCAGCAGGCGCATCGTTCCACGTTCCTTTCTCGACGGTCTCGCGTGAGATCGACAGGAGGATGCCGATGGCAGCGAAGCTGATGATGAGGCTGGAGCCGCCAGCGGACACGAACGGCAGCGGGATCCCGGTGACGGGGATGAGCCCCACCACCACCGCGATGTTGATGAACGCCTGGAGGCAGATCCAGGCCGTGATGCCGGCCGCCAGCATGGCGCCGAACGTGTCCGGCGCGCCCAGCGACGTCCGGATCCCCAGGTACCCGATGGCGAGGAACAGGACGATCACCAGCCCGGCCCCCAGCAGCCCGAACTCCTCGCCGATGATCGCGAAGATGAAGTCGTTGAACGCGTTGGGCAGGAACAGGCCGCCGGCGAGGCGGCTCTCGCCCAGCCCCGCGCCGGCGATGCCGCCGAGGGCCAGCGCGAGGAAGCCCTGCACGCTGTGGAAGCCGAGGTCCGACGCGGCGTGCCACGGGTCGATCCACGCCGTGATCCGGTCCTTCTGGAAGCCCTGCATGAACACGAGCAGGACCGTCGGCACGGCCGCGGCGGCGAGCCCGGCGAGGTGCAGGATGTTGGCGCCGGCCAGGAAGAACATGGTGAAGGCCGTGAAGCCGAGCACGGCCGAGGTGCCCATGTCGGGCTCCAGCAGCACGAGCATCACGACGGGGCCGGTGATGATCAGGAACGGCAGCGTCCCCGACAGGAGGCCGTGGACGGCGGTCCCCCGCTTGGCGAACCAGTGGGCGAGGTACACGACGAGCGCGAGCTTCATGAACTCGGCCGGGTGCACGGCCGGCAGCGGCCCGATCTTGAGCCAGCGCGCCGAGCCCCCGACCTCGACGTTGATCGCGGGCACGAACACCAGCAGCAACCCCACCACGCCGATCAGGAACAGGGGCACCGACGCGACGCGGAGCCAGCGGTAGTCGACCCGCATCATCACGAGCATCGCGACCAGCCCCATCGCCGCCCACTGGATCTGCGGACCCACGATCAGGAACGGGTCGTCCTTGGCCAGGTAGGACTTGATCGCGGACGAGCTGTAGACCATGAGGATGCCGATCGCCGCGAGCGCGACCGTCGCGACCAGGATCCCGTACTCGGGCTCGTGGCGCTCGCGCTTGAGGGTGTTCGCCCGCGACCGGTCCTTGGCCGGGGCACGCACGGCGGTGAGCGGCACGGTGCTCATGAGGGCCTCCCGTCGGTGGCGTGACGGCTGCCCCGGGACGCGGCGAGCCGGCCCACGGCATCGATGAAGGCGCGGCCCCTGGCCGCGTAGTCCACGAACATGTCGAATGACGCGGCCGCGGGGCTCAGGACCACGGTCGCCACCACGCCCTCGGGCGCGTCGCCCAGGGCGAGATGCGCGAAGGCGTCGGCGGTGATGACGGCCTCGTCGAGGGTCGCGGCACGCGACGTGCGGGCCAGGCCGGCCTCGCGGAACAGGCGCTCCAGGGTGGGCCCGCTCTCGCCGATGAGGACCGCGGCCGAGGCGGTCGCGGCGGCGACCCGCGCGAGGTCGGCCAGGTCGACGCCCTTGTCCCGTCCGCCGGCGATCAGCACGACGGGGGCCGGGAAGGCGCGCAGCGCCGCGATGACCGCGTCGGGCTGCGTGCCCTGGGAGTCGTTGACGAACCGCACGCCGTCCACCAGCCCGATCGACTGGAGGCGGTGCTCGACGCCGGTGAACGCCGCGGCGGCTCGGCGGATGGCGTCCGGCGCAACGCCGAACAGCAGCCCCACGGCGATCGCCGCGAGCGCGTTCGACACGTTGTGGCGCCCGGGAATGCCCAGCTCGTCGACCGGCATGATCCCGCCGCCGGGACCCGCCTGGGCGGTCCCGCCGCCGGCCAGCGGCAGGCGCTCCACGGCCGCCGACACGATCCAGCCGTCCACGACACCGAGGCCGCCCGGCGTGGGCCGATCGTTGCGGTACAGGACCACCGGCGCCGTGCCCAGCCCTGCGTACCCGCCCACGACCGGGTCCTCGAGGTTGAGGACGAGCGCCCCGTCGGGGTCGACCAGCTCCGCCAGCCGGCGCTTCACCCGCCGGTATGCGTCCACGGTTCCATGGCGGTCCAGGTGGTCGGAGGTGACGTTGGTGTAGACGGCGACGGTCGTGCCCCGCGACAGGGCCGGCAGCTGGAGCTCGGACAGCTCCACCACGACCCGGTGCTCGGGCGTCAGCTCCGGCAGCCACTCCACGAGCGGCGTCCCGATGTTGCCGCCCAGGACCGCGGGGTGGAGCGGGTCGGCCGCCAGGATCGCATGCGCGAGCGACGAGGTCGTCGTCTTGCCCTTGGTCCCGGTGACCCCGATCGTGGGCGCGGGGCAGAGCCGCAGGAACAGGTCGGACTCGGAGACGAGCGCGGGCACGGTCGCGTCCCCACCGGCCCGTGCGGCAACCAGGGCGCGCAGCGCGCCACGGAGCCGGGGCTCGGTCGTGGGGTAGTCGGGCGTGATCGAGGGCGAGGTCGTCACCAGCGCAGCGTCCGCCCACGTGCCGCCCGGCTCCACGTCCGGGCCCAGGCGGAGGGTCACGGCGCGGCCGTCCAGCAGCGCGATCGCCGCCTCCAGCTCAGCGGCGGGCCGCCCGTCGTAGACGGTCACCCGGGCGCCGGCGTCGTGGAGGAACCGCGCCAGCGCGATGCCGCTGCGGGCGAGGCCCAGCACCGTGACCGGCCGTCCGTCGAACGCACCCGCGCGGACGTCGTCCAGCGCCAGGGCATCGATGTCGATCGGCATGGCGGCCATCTCAGCGGAGCGCATCGATCGAGGCCAGGAACAGGGTGACGCCCATCAGGCCGGCCAGGATGCCGACGATCCAGAAGCGGAGCGTGATCTTCTCCTCGTCCCAGCCCCCCAGCTCGAAGTGGTGGTGGAGGGGGGCCATGCGGAACACGCGCCTGCCGCCGGAGGCCTTGTAGTAGCCGATCTGGATGATGTCCGACGTCGTCTCGACGACGAAGATCAGGCCGACCAGGGGCAGGACGAGGATCTGTCCGGTGATCAGGGCGATGACGGCGAGGGTCGCCCCCAGCGAGAGCGATCCCGAGTCCCCCATGAACACCTGCGCCGGGTGGACGTTGAACCACAGGAAGCCGAGCAGCGCCCCGATGATCAGCGCGCACAGGAAGGCGATGTTGGTCTGGGCGACCGGCGCGTTGAGCAGCGCGATGATCATGAACGACACGAAGGCGAACGCGAGCGTGCCGCCGGCCAGGCCGTCGAGGCCGTCGGTGATGTTGACGCCGTTGGACGCGGCCACGATCGCGAAGGCGGCGAACGGGACGTAGATCCACGGATCGATGAACACGTCGCCGACGAAGGGGACGCGGATCCCGGTGATCTGGTAGGTGTCCTGGATCTGCCAGGCCACGAACACCGCCACCACGGTCTGCCACAGCAGCTTCTGGCGGGCGCGGATCCCCTCCCCGGTCCGGGCGTTGAGGTAGTCGTCGACGGCGCCCAGGAGGCCGACCCCGGCCAGCGTGGCGAGCGGCGCGATGACACCGCCCTGCACCGGCCAGCGGAGCAGCAGGAAGATGCCGACCACGACCAGGATCACGAGCAGCCCGCCCATCGTGGGCGTCCCCGACTTGATCTGGTGGCTCTGCGGGCCCTCCTCGCGGATCTGTTTGGCGAAGCCGACGTGGCGCAGTAGCCGGATGTAGGGCGGCATCAGGATCACCACCAGCGCGAAGGCCAGCAGCAGGCCCTGGATCAGCTCGAGGGTCACGCCCCGTCCTCCGGGCCCAGCGCGTCCACGAGCCCGTCCACGACGCGCTCCAGCTCGACGCCCCGGGACGCCTTCACGAGCACGACGTCCCCTTCGGCGGCGGCGGCGCGCAGCTTGCCCACCGCGTCGGCGGCGTCGGTCGCCGTCAGGATCCGCTGGGGGGCGAGACCGGCGGCGCGCGCGCCCTCGGCGATGCCCGCCGCGGCGCCCCCGGGGGCGCCGTCCACGACGACCAGCAGGTCGAGGTCCGCGGCTGCGGCGCCCACCTCCCGGTGGCCGGCCTCGTGCGCGTCGCCGAGCTCCCGCATCTCGCCCAGGACGGCCACATGCCGGCCCGGCAGCCCGCCCAGGAGGTCGAGCGCCGCGCGCATGGACCCGGGTGAGGCGTTGTACGCGTCGTCGACGATCACCATGCCGCGGGCCTTCACGATGGCCGAGCGGTGCGGCGCGGTCGCCGTCACGGCGAGCCCCGGGAGGATCTCCTCGAGCGTCATCCCCGCCGCGAGCCCCGCCGCCGTGGCGGCGAGCGCGTTGTGGACGGCGAGCTTGCCCAGCGACGGGATGGCCGCGTCGACCTCGCCGCCCGGCGTCCGCAGGCGGAACTGCATGCCCCGGAACCCCGCCGAGACGATCGCGTCCGCCGAGACATCGGAGGCCGCATCGAACCCATAGGTCAGCACGCGCGCCCGGGTACGCGAGGCCATCCGCCCCACGCGCGCGTCGTCAAGGTTGAGGATCGCCACGCCGCCCTCGCCCGCGGGCGGCAGCGCCTCGATGAGCTCCGCCTTGGCGTTCTCGATCGCCTCGATCGTCCCGATGCGCGAGAGGTGGACCGGCTGGACCGCGGTCACGATGCCGATCGACGGCCGGCCGATCGCCGCGAGGTCCCGGATCTCGCCTCCGACGTACATCCCCATCTCGAGGACCGCTGCCTCGTGCTCCGGGCCCAGCCGCAGGACCGTGAGGGGCAGGCCCACCTCGTTGTTCTGGTTGCCCTCCGTCCGCAGGGTGACGAAGCGGCGGGCCAGCACGCCCGCGACGGCCTCCTTGGTCGAGGTCTTGGCGATGCTCCCGGTGATCCCGACGACGAGCGGCGAGAACCGGGTCCGCCAGGCCGCGGCGACCGCGTGAAGGGCGCGCAGCGTGTCGGGCACGCGCACGATGGTGATGTCGCCCAGGGACTCGAAGGCAGGCTCGCCTGCCGCGGGGTCCGGGTCGCGGGACACGAGGATCGCCGCCGCCCCCGCCTCGGTCACGGCGCGGAGGAAGCGGTGTCCATCCGTCCGTTCCCCGGCCAGGGCCACGAACAGGCAGCCGGCAGTCACGAGGCGGGAGTCCACGGCGCCGCCGCGGATCGCCCGGTCGCTGCGCTTGACGAGCACCCCACCGGACGCGGCGAGCAGCTCGTCGGCGGTCAGGGCGGGGTCGGGAGCGGGCGGCCGTCCGGGATCCGTCACGGGAGCGAGTGTCGCATAGCCATCCGTCACGGGTACTCCGCAACGACGGGCACGGCGTGCGCGTCGGGCACGAGGTCGGGCGTGTTGATCGCGTCGTGCGCGATCCGCCGGAAGAGCTCGAAGGACATGATCGGCATCTCGAGGTGACCCAGGCGGCTGACGGTCGGGGTCCCCTCCTCGATCCGCACCGCGACCACGAGATCCGGGCGGCCGGGGGTGCGGGCGATGTAGCCGACGAAGGAGTAGTTGAACAGGTCGACCTTCCAGGCCTTCCTGTCGTTGTCCCAGATCTGCGCCGTGCCGGTCTTGCCGCCCACCTCGAAGCCCGGGATCAGGGTCCGTGTGCGGTAGAAGGGCACCTCGGTGACCACGGTGTTCATCATGTGGATCAGGGTCGCCGAGAGCTTCGCGGACATCACGCGCCCGTGGACGACCGGCGTCGTCTCGTGGTCGCCGACGGCCTTCACGACCCGCGGCTGGACCAGGACCCCGCCGTTGAGCATCGCGCCAAACGCCTGCGCGAGCTGGATCGGGGTCACCGCGACGCCCTGGCCGAAGGCACCGTTGGCGAGGTCGATCTGGCGCCACTTCGAGGTCGCGGGATCGCGGACGAGGCCCGGGATCTCGTTCGCGACATCGATGCCGGTCTTCGCCCCGAAACCCAGCGTGCGCCAGGTGGCGTACAGGCGCTCGCTCGACTCCTGCGTCGTCCGCCCCAGCTTGAGCCCCACCTTGGCGAGCACGACGTTGCGGGAGTAGGCCACGGCGTCCTCGAACGTCAGGACGCCCATCGACTTGTGATCCGCGTTGTCGACGTGCGCGCGACCGCCATCGACCTGGAGCGTGCCGGCGTCGCGGAACTTCGTCTTGGTGGTGACGACCCCGGCGCCGATGGCCGCCGTCGCCGTCATCATCTTGAACACGGAGCCGGGCTCGTAGACGGTGGACACGATCGGGTCCACGAAGACGCCAGGGTCCTTGGAGGCGATCGCCTGGTAGGTGTTCGCGTCGAAGGATGGGTAGGAGGCGTAGGCGTAGACCTCGCCCGTGTAGGGATCCATGACGACCGCCGACACGCGCTTCGCGGTGTCCGATGCCCAGGCGTGGAGGAGCTCGTCCTCGACGGCGACCTGGAGCGAGGCATCGATGGTGAGCGTGATGTTCTGGCCCGGGTAGCCCTCCGCGATGACCGTGGAACTGTCCGGGATGGCGTTCCCCGAGGCGTCCTGCTGCGCGGCCACCACGGTCTGCAGGCCGGCCAGGTCGTCCTGGTAGTACTGCTCCACGCCGTACTGGCCGATCCCCTCGCGGTTGACGAAGCCCAGCAGGTGCGCGGCGAGGGTCGTCCGCGGGCCGCCACCGGCCTGCGGGTAGAGGCGCACCTGCCGGGGCTCGAGGATGAGGCCGGAGAGCTCGGGCTTCTTGCCGGCGGACAGGGCGCGGATCTGGTCCGAGATCGCCGGATCCAGCTCCTTGGCCAGGACCGTGTACTCCTTGTCCGATGTCATGCGGGCGGTCAGGTCCGCGGCGGCTGCGCCCTGGAGGCCCAGCAGCGTCACCAGCCGCGTCGCCACCGCGGTGCGGCGGTCGGGCGACAGGAGCTTCGGGTTGGCCGCGAGCAGGTCCCGAGACACGCTGGTCGCCAGGACGACGGTCCCGGTCCGGTCGTAGATGGAGCCCCGATCGGCTGGGATCTTGTAGCGCGTCGACGAACGCTGGCTCGCCATCGTCGCGAGCTCGTCGCGGCGGACGACCTGCCAGTACGCGAGCCGCACCCCGAGACAGCCCGCCACGATCACGAAGACCAGGAGGAGCAGGAGCGCGCGCGTGCGGGAGTCGGTCCGGCCGAGCATGGAGGGGCGGCCTCAGCGGGCCGGGATGATGAGCGGCTCGGCGAGCGGGCCGAGGCCGGCATCGATCGCCTGCTTGCGGATCGCCGGCGCCTTGCCGAGGCGGTTCAGCTCGTTGTGCAGGTCCTCGACCTGGGCGTCCAGACGACGATGCGTCGTCGCGAGGCGGTCGAGCTCGTAGCCGGTCGCCGAGACGCGGATGTCCTGGGATAGCGAGAAGAACGCGCCCGCGAACGCCACGACGATCGCCGCCAGCAGGATCGAGATCCGCGATGGGCCGCGGTGGGCCCGGACGGCGGCCCGGGCGCGGCGGCGCGGGAGCGCGGGTGCCCCCAGCCCGACGCGCGGGACGCGTGGGACCCGCGGCAGGACGATGGTGCGCTGGCGCGCACCCTGGTAGACGGCCATGCCTCAGTCGCCCAGGGCGTAGTGCAGGCGCGGGGTGCGCGGGTCGAGGAACGCGAGGCGGTCGGCGATGCCAGCGGGCCCGACGTCGTCGAGGCCGGCCTCGAGGTCGGCCGGGACGTGATCGCATCCGCGGCGTTCCTGCAGCTCGTGCTGGCGGCGGCCGTAGGTCTTGCGGCGGTTGCTCTGGTGACGCTTGCTCACGGGACTCCTCCTCCGTGGGCGGGCCGGCTCGCTGGCCGGGACCGATGGGTGGCGCGGGTCGGCGCGTGGGGCTGCCCGGTCGTCCTCCTCTTCAGCGCTCCCTCCCGCTCATGCGGCGAGCCGCTCGGCGGCGCGGAGCCGGGCGCTCCTCGCGCGCGGGTTGGCGGTGATCTCCGCATCGGTCGGCGTCAGCGACGGCCGGGTGACGAGGCGCAGGCGCGGCGTCTTCCCGCAGATGCACACGGGCGCCTCCGGCGGGCAGGTGCAACCGCGACGCTCGGCCGCGAGGAAGCGCTTCACGATGCGGTCTTCCAGCGAGTGGTAGGACAGGACGACGAGGCGACCGCCCGGGCGCAGCAGGTCCACGGCGGCCGCGAGGCCCTCCTCGAGGGCGTCGAGCTCCTCGTTCACCGCGATCCGCAGCGCCTGGAACACCCGGGTCGCCGGGTGGATGCGGCGGCGGATCCGCGGGTTGATCGGGCTCACGTTCTCGATGAGGGCGGCGAGCTCCTCGGCAGACTCGATGGGCGCCGTGGCGCGGGCCGCGACGATCGCCTTGGCCAGCTTCCACGCGGACGGCTCCTCGCCGTACCTGCGGAACAGTGCGGCCAGATCGTCGGCGGTCAGGGTGGCGATCAGCTCCGACGCCGGCACGCCCCGTCCCGTGTCGAACCGCATGTCCAGTGGCCCCCCGGCGCGGAAGCCGAAGCCCCGGTCCCGGTCGGCCAGCTGGAACGACGACAGCCCGAGGTCGAACAGCGCGCCGTCAACGGCGCCGAAGCCCGCCCCGGGCGCGACCGCGGCCAGCTCCCGGAAGTTGGCCCGGCGCAGGACCAGGCGGCCGCCAAACCGGGCCAGGCGGATGCCGACGCGCTCGATGGCGGCGTCGTCCGCGTCCAGGCCCAGCACCCGGCCGTCGGGGCTGGCGGCCTCCAGGATCCGCTCGGTGTGCCCACCGCCGCCGACCGTCGCGTCGATCTGCAGGGAGCCGGCGGCCGGGGCCAGGGTCTCGAGGACCTCGGTCGGCATCACCGGCAAGTGCCCTTCCTGCATCTCTCCTCCACGGTGTGGTTGCGGATCCCGAGCGGACCCTGGAAGCGCGTGTGGTGCGACGTCAGATCCCCAGGCCCACGATGGCCGTGGCGAAGGACGAGTCCTCGAGGCCCTGGCTGTACTCCTCCCAGCGCGCCGGCGACCAGATCTCGGCGTGGTCCTGGCCGCCCCCGACGACCATGGCCTCGCCCTGCAGCTCCGCGAACGCCCGCAGGTTCTGCGGGACGAGCAGGCGGCCCTGCTTGTCGATCTCGGTCTCGAATGCGCCCGCGAACAGCCGCCGCTGGAGCAGCCGCGCGTTGGGATCGGTCATGGGCAGGCTTCCCACCTTCGCGGCGAGCACCTCCCAGGCCGGCATCGGGAAGATCGCGAGGCAGGTGTCGAGCCACCTCGCGACCACGCAGCCACCCTCGAGCTGTACGCGGAAGCGAGCCGGGACGGCGAGGCGCCCCTTCTCATCAACCGCGTGGCGGTACTCGCCGGTGAACAACGCGACCCGTCTCCTGACATCGGGCGGCGCCGGGTGGTCTGTCAACCCGGGTCGCGAGGCCGGTAGGCCCGGCTGGCTCCCCACTTTCCACCACTTTGCGCCACTTCTTGGTATTCTAGCGCGCTGCGGGGCCGAGTCAATGGGCGATTTCGCACCCATCCGGGGGTGGCGAACGGGAATCCCCATTCGAGGGGGCCTCCGCGACCGCCGCTCCGGCCGCCAGGGCACGGCACCCGGGCGCGGGGCCTCCCGGGCGCGGCCTCCCGGCGGCCCAACTGTGACCCGCGATCGCCGTTTCGCTCGCTGATGGCGAGCAGCACGCGCCGATTCGCTGGCGGCAAGCCCACGTCGCTCGCTGATGGCGAGCTGGACGTCGACCACTGGCGGCGAATGGGTCGCCGGGCGGCCCGAGGCGTCCAGGCCCCGGAAGCGCGGTCAGGGCGCAGTCGGGGAGCGGTGGGGCGTGGTCGGGGCGCGGGTCAGGCGGTCGATGCCGGGGTGACGGCCGGGGTGACGCCTACCGGGTGGGCGGCGGCATCCGGATCGGATCGCCCACGCGCAGGCGGGCCGCCGGGTACTTCGGATTCCAGGCGTAGATCGTCGAGAGTGAGTGCCCGAAGTACTTCGCGATGCTGTAGAGGTTGTCGCCCGACCGGACCGTGTAGATGTAGCAGCTCTTCTTGTCCGGGCACGGCGTCAGCACCTTGTAGCGCGAGCTCGTCGGCGTAGCCGCAGGCTTGCCGGTCGGGGCCGCTGTCGGCACCGGGGTCGGCGCGGTCGTGGGCGAGGCGGTCGGGACCGGCGTCGGCGACGAGGTGGGCGCCGGCGTGGGCGTGGGCTCGATCGACGGCGACAGTGACTCCGCCACGATTGCCGACGCCGACGCCTCGACCGGCGCCGCGGTGGCAGCCGGGTCCAGGCTCGCGACGGGCGCGATGGTGGCGTCCGGGCTGACGGTTGGGACGACGGCCACCGATGTCGGCGCGGGCGACCCGCCCACGACCGGCATCGCGATGCCACCGCGCTGGACCACGAACCCGAACGAGATGCCGGCGCTGAGCACGAGGATCAGGAGGGCAGCCAGCGTCGCGCGCGGGACCGCGGTGACGGGTCGGGTCGGGCCGGAGGGCGAGGCGACCAGGGCTCCGCGAAGGTACCTGGGGCAGTCGCCGTGCGCGGTCCGCAGGCACACCAGCTCCTGCTGGCGGTGTGACTGGAGGCGCGGGGCCCCGATCGCCACGCACGTGTGGTCGTCGGCCGGGAAGCCGCCCGGGGCGGACAGCGCGCCGCCGGCGTCACGGCGCAGGAACGGGCAGACCGACGGGTCGGACGAGCGGGCGGCATCGTCAAAGACGGGCAGGGCAGGCCGCGAGGCAGGCCGCGGCGCATCCTCGTCGACGTGGAGGGGGTCGGCGGCAACGAAGGCCGGCGCGCCGGCGCGCGGATACGGGTCACCCGGGCCGGATGTTGCCCCGGGGCCCACGGGTTCGTCGCTCAGCTCGAGTCCCTCCCGACGGAATCGATCAGTTGACCCCCGATTTGGGCCGAGTCTAGTACCTCCGGTACCTTGCCGCGCCGGAATCCCGGATGCTAGGCTGCATGTCCGTCGTCGTCGCAGAGGGTTGCGGCGGCGTACAGTTGTCAACGGCCCCCACCCGCCGGGAGAGATCGAGCCCCACGCCATGGCGTTGCCCCTCGCCGAACCGACACCCCTGCACCCCCGCGAGTCCGAGGTGTCACATCTCGCGCCACACCGGATCAAGCGGTGCACCTACCGGCGGCTGATCTCACTGGACCGGCCGACGGAGCGCCTGTACGAAGTCGAGTGCCTCTACCCGGACCGCAAGGTGCCGATCCCCCTGGGCGACCTGGACACCAGCCTGCCGATCTGCAACGTGTGCACGGCGTCACACATCTTCCGGGCGGACGAGGACTAGCGCAACCCGTCGAGGTCCGAGGCGACGCACCCGCAAGCCACCGGCCCGAGGCCAGCACGCGCCCGCGAGCCATGGCCCGAAGGTATCGCCAGCGAGGCGGCCTGTAAGCCGAGTTCTGTACCGCGGCTTGCACCGCGGCGACGGTCATCCATCTGGGGCCGCCGGTTGCCCGACGGCTCATGCAGCCGACCCGAGGGCTGGGCAGCGCGCCTCTCCCCCCGGCGAACCGGGGTTGCGCCCTCCTATTTGGCCTTGCTCCGGGTGGAGTTTGCCGCGTTTCACTCCGGTCCCCGAGGGGGCCGGCATCGTCACTGTGGCACTGGTCCTCGCCTCACGGCGGACGGGCGTTACCCGCCACCCTGCGCTGGGGAGCTCGGACTTTCCTCACGCCGCACGGGTTTCCCCGGACGACGCGCGACCATCCAGCCGCCTCGCTGGCCCGCGAAGTGTAGGCGCGATCGCGTCAGGGGGCCTCGAGCAGGAGAACTTGGCCCGCCTCGCTCGTGAGCCGGAGCCTCCCGGTGCCCGTGTCGATGGCGTAGGCCGGCCGTCCCTCGACCACGGACCGGATCGCGCCATCCTGGGCGGCCATGGCCTCGTCGCATGGGCTCGGCTGGAGGGTCTCCGCGTCGAGCAGGATCCGGTTGCCGTCGAGGTGGTACGTGCCACCACCGCTGTTGCATCCGGTGTTGAGCCTGAACCGGCCGTCGCTGCCGAGGCCCACCCCGACGACCCCATCCGGGTCGACCGCGGGCGCCCCGGACACCTCAACGAGCTTCCACCCCCGATCGACCAGGACCTCGCTCGTGGTGAGGCAGCCCGCCGCAACGAGCAGGAGCATGCCGAGGCCGCTGAGCCGGCCCCAACCCTTCACAGCAGCCCGCGCACCGCCGCGGCAACCGCGCGCCCCAGCGTCGCGTGACCCTGCGGGGTGAGGTGCACGCCGTCGGCAGGGTCCACGCCCACGAGCGAGGACGCGTCCAGGAAGGCCGCGCCCGCCATCGAGGCCACCGTGCGGTACAGGCCGGGCATCCGCTCGCCCTTCGCTTTCGCCTCGCCGAAGCCCCAGATCTCGGAGCGCTCCGTGATGTCGCCGGGGGCCGGCGGGGCGATCAGGAGCACGCGCGGCGCGGCGCCGTCAGGGCCGGTCCCGGAGCCCAGCGCGATGTCCACGAGCGCATCGGCCCCGGCCGCGACCTCCGCCGCGGACCGCCCGAAGATCGTCTTGGTGTCGTTCGTGCCCAGCATGATCACGACCACGTCCACCGGCGCGTGCGAGCGCAGGCACGGGAGCAGGTACGTGCGCCCGTTGCGGCCGTCGAGGTACGGGTCGTCCCAGATCGTGGTCCGGCCGTTCAGCCCCTCCTCGATGACCTCGGCGGCGGTCCCCAGCTCCGCGGCCAGCACCCCCGGCCAGCGGACGGCCCTCGGGAACCGGCCAGACGTCTCCTGGTCGAACCCGTACGTGTTGGAATCACCGAAGCAGACGATGACGGGCATCCCGCTCTCCTTATCTCCCCGTGGACGTCAGCCCGTGCGGCGCGCCCTGGCGACCCGTGCGGGTCCCCCGGCCGCAACCCGGTCGAGCGCCTCGTTGGCGAGCCGGTCCGCGGTGGCGTTCTGCGCGCGCGGCACGTGCGCCGCCGTCCAGCGCGTGAAGCCGCCCAGCATCCCCTTCGCCTCGGCGTGCAGTGGCTGGAGCTTGGCGTCCTTGACCCGCCACCGGCCGTGGAGCTGCTCCACGATCAGCTTGGAATCCAGGAGCAGGTCGACCTCCTTCGCACCCAGCCGATGGGCGAGCTTGAGCGCCTCGACGACGCCTCTCCACTCCGCCACGTTGTTGGTCTGGTGGCCCAGCGCCTCGGAGATCGTCGCGTCGGGGAACGCGGAGGGACTGAGGGCGTCCGGACGCGACCCGTCGATGAGCGCCGCGCCGAGGGATGCGGGCCCGGGGTTGCCCCGGGCCGCCCCGTCGGTGCGGATGACCAGGTGCGGGATGACCGGCAGCGTGACCCCGTCGGGTCGCGCGCCGTCGGCCGGCTGGCTCAGACCCGCCGTCCCGTGATCGCCGCGGAGACCTCGAGGATCGCCTGGGTGATGTGGATGCCGCGCGGGCAGGCGTCCGTGCAGTTGAAGATCGTGCGGCAGCGCCACACGCCGTCCTTGTCGGCCAGGATCTCGAGCCGCTCCTCGGCCGCGTCGTCGCGCGAGTCGAAGATGAAGCGGTGGGCGTTGACGATCGCCGCCGGGCCGACATACTCGGGCTTCGCCCAGAAGGACGGGCACGAGGTCGTGCAGGCCGCACACAGGATGCACTTGGTGGTGTCGTCGAACTTCGCCCGGTCCTCGGCGGACTGCCGGCGCTCTCGCTCCGGCACGAGGCCCTCGTTCTGGAGGTACGGCTGGACGCTCCGGAACTTGGCGAAGAAGCCCTCCATGTCGACCACGAGGTCCTTCATCACCGGGAGCCCCGGCAGCGGCGCCACCGTGATCTTCTTGCCGCCCAACTGGTCCACGCGGATCTTGCAGGCGAGGCGGTTGCGGCCGTTGATCAGCATGGCGTCCGATCCGCAGACGCCGTGGGCGCAGGACCGGCGGAACGTGAGCGTCCCGTCCTGCTCGTACTTGACCCTGTGGAGGAGGTCCAGGACTCGGTCCATGGGACCGGCCTCGACCGTGTAGCGCTCCTCGTGGGGCTTCTGGTCGCGCTCGGGGTCGTAGCGGAGGACCCGCAGCTCAACAGTCATCGCTCGCTCCCCCGGCCTAGTAGACACGCGGCTTGGGCTGGAACTTCGTGATCGTGACCGGCTTGTAGGCCATCTCGACCGCGCCGTCCGCGCCCCGCGTCGCAAGGGAGTGGGTCAGGAAGTTCACGTCGTCCCGATCCGGGTAGTCCTCCCGGCTGTGGGCGCCGCGGCTCTCCTTGCGGTTGATGCATGCCGCGACCATGGTCTCTGCGCAGTCGAGCAGGTAGCCCAGCTCGCGCGCCTCGAGGAGGTCGGTGTTGAAGACGGTGCCCTTGTCGTCGACGCTCACGTTCGCGTAGCGCCCCTTGAGCTCGGCGACCTTGGCGCGGGCGCGCTCGAGGCCTGCCGCGTCGCGGTAGACGCCGGCGTCGTCCATCATCACGTCGGCCAGCTCGAGCCGGAGCGCCTCCTTGCGCTCGCCCTTCGCACGGCCGCGGATCGCCGCCAGCTCCCCGCGGACGGGGTCCATGACCTCCTCGGTCACGACGGGCATGTCCTGGCCACGGATGTCGAGCGCCATCTGGCGCCCGGCGCGCCGCCCGAACACGAGCAGGTCCACGAGCGAGTTGGTCCCGAGCCGGTTGGCGCCATGGACGGACACGCAGGCCGTCTCGCCCGCCGCGTAGAGCCCGGGCACGACCGTGTTGGCCGCATCGCGGGTCACCTGGGCGAGGAGGTTCGTGGGGATGCCGCCCATCGCGTAGTGCGCGGTCGGCTGGATCGGGATGGGATCCGTATACGGCTCGATGCCCTGGTACACCCGGACGAAGTCCGTGATGTCGGGCAGCTTCTCGTCGATCTTCTTGCGGCCGAGGTGGCGCAGGTCGAGGTAGACGTAGTCCTTGCCGTTGATGCCGCGCCCGGCCCGGATCTCCTGGTGGATCGCCCGGCTGACCATGTCGCGCGGCGCCAGCTCCATGAGCTTGGGGGCGTAGCGCTCCATGAACCGGAAGCCGTCGTTGTCGAGGAGGTAGGCCCCCTCGCCGCGCGCGGCCTCGGACAGCAGGATCCCGATGCCCACGATGCCGGTGGGATGGAACTGGTAGAACTCCATGTCCTGCGCCGGCACGCCGTGCCGGTAGGCCAGCGACACGCCGTCACCCGTGAGGCTGAAGGCGTTCGAGGTGACCCGGAACATGCGCCCGAAGCCGCCCGTGGCGAGGAGCACGGCCTTGGAGCGCAGCGTGACCAGCTCGCCGTCGGCGATCCGGTACGCGACCACGCCCGCGGCGCGCCCGCCCGAGCCCAGCTCGCCGCCCTCGGTCACGAGGTCCACGACGTGGTACTCGTCGTAGAAGGTGACGCCCGCCTTGACGCACTGCTGGTAGAGCGTCTGCAGGATCATGTGGCCCGTGCGGTCGGCCGCGAAGCAGGCCCGCATGACCGGGCCCTCGCCATAGTTGCGGGTATGGCCGCCGAACCGGCGCTGATCGATCTTGCCGTCGGGGGTCCGATTGAACGGGAGCCCCATGTGCTCGAGCTCGATCACCGTCTCGATGGCCTCGCGGGCGAGCACCTCGGCCGCGTCCTGGTCAACCAGGTAGTCGCCACCCTTGATGGTGTCGAACATGTGCCACTCCCAGTGGTCCTCCTCCTGGTTCCCCAGGGCGGCACACACGCCGCCCTGGGCGGCGCCGGTGTGGGAGCGGGTCGGGTACAGCTTGGTCAGGACCGCCGAGTCGATGCCGGCCTTGGCCAGCTCCAGGGCGGCCCACAGGCCGGCGCCGCCGGCGCCGACGACGAGGGCGTCGTGGTCGCGGATCATGCGGGGACCGCCTTGGGCAGCTGGAGCGTCAGGACCACCATCGTCCCCATCAGGAACAGCAGGATGGCGACGAGGTACAGCAGCATCGTGAGCAGGGCCCGGACGCCGCCGCTCGTGTAGTCGCCGATGACGGTCCGCACGCCCATGAACGCGTGGAAGATCACGAACGTCAGCATGAGCCAGTCGATGGTCCGGAAGACGGTGCTCCCCCACCGCGCGGCGACCCAGTCGGCGTTCTGGATGGCCGGGTCGAACACGAAGTGGACGATGATGTAGTGCGACAACGCCGTGATGAACAGGCCGATGCCGGTCAGCCGCATCAGGTACCAGATCGCGAGCTCCCACCCGCTGCCCTGGGGCCTGGCGCGCCCGGAGCGCGTGACTTGGTAGCTCATGACCCAAACCTGAAGGGGGGCTGCAGCCCGAAGGCCGGCGCCATGATCTGGACGAGGATCGGCAGGCCGACGACCACGAACAGCACCCAGTTCGCGTACCAGAGCTGCTTGTGGTAGCGGGTCATCGATGGCCAGAAGTCCATGATGACGATCCGGAGGCCGTTGAGCGCGTGGTACAGCAGCGCGGCGCCCAGCAGGGACTCCACCACCCGGCCGAACGGGCTGGAGTAGATCGTCAGGACCTCGTTGTAGAGCTCGGGGTTGACCCCGACGAGCCAGATGTCGAGGACGTGGAGCAGGATGAACGCCCAGATGGCGACACCCGAGATGCGGTGGAACGCCCAGGCGAGCATCCCCTCGCTGCCCCGATACCGCAGGAGCATGGAGCCTCCGTATCTCCCGGCCCGCTGGTCCGCGGGTCGTGCTGGTTCCGGCAGCCCGACGGTCAGCCGAGCCGCGCGATGATGGCGTCCGCGAACTGGCTCGTGCCTGCGGGACCGCCCAGGTCGTAGGTCGTGGCCTTGCCCTCCGCGATCACCTCGCGCACCGCCGTCTCCACCCGCACGGCCGCGTCCTGCTCGCCGAGGTGGCGGAGCATGAGCACGCCGGACAGGAGGAGGGCCGTCGGGTTCGCCTTGTTGAGGCCGGCGTACTTGGGCGCCGACCCGTGCACCGGCTCGAAGACCGAGGCCTCCGTGCCGATGTTCGCGCCGGGCGCGACCCCGAGCCCGCCCACAAGGCCGGCACACAGGTCGCTGACGATGTCGCCGTACAGGTTGGGCAGGACCATGACGTCGTACAGTTCGGGCTTCTGCACGAGCTGCATGCACATGTTGTCGACGATTCGGTCCTCGAACTCGATCCGGCCCGCGTAGTCCGCCGCCACGGTCCGGCAGCTCTCGAGGAACAGGCCGTCCGAGAGCTTCATGATGTTGGCCTTGTGGACCGCGGTCACCTTGTGCCGCCCGTTGGCCACGGCGTACTCGAAGGCGAAGCGGGCGATCCGCTCCGAGGCGGCGCGGGTGATGATCTTGATGCTCTCGGCGGCGTCCTTGCCGACCATGTGCTCGATGCCCGCGTAGAGGTCCTCCGTGTTCTCGCGCACGATCACAAGGTCCACGTCGTCGTAGCGCGTCACGAGGCCCTTGATGGAGCGGGCGGGGCGGAGGTTCGCGTACAGGCCCAGGACCTGGCGCAGGGTCACGTTGACGCTGCGGAAGCCGGACCCGACGGGGGTGGTGATGGGGCCCTTGAGGGCCACCTTGTTGCGCCGGATCGACTCCAGCACGTGGTCCGGGAGCGGGGTCCCGTACTGGGCCATGACGCCCTCGCCGGCGTCCTGGACCTCCCAGTCGAAGGCGACGCCGGAGGCGTCAAGGACACGGCGGGTGGCCTCCGCCAGCTCGGGACCGATCCCGTCGCCGGGGATAAGGGTGACTCGGTGGGGCATGCACCCATTCTAGCCACGACCTCCGGCCCGCGGGGGTCCGCAGGGCCCCCGTTTCCGGCGGGCCGGAGGTCGTCCACAGAGGGGCCATCCGGCCGTGTGCAGCGCCGGGGGGCCGGGATCATATGCAAGTGTCGACGCCGGGAGGCATCCCCCGGCTAACCCACGCGCCCGAGGGGACTCCATGATCCGTCCGAGCCGCCACATGCCGGTGCTCGTCCTGATGCTGATCGCCGCACTCGCCCTCGGGGCGTGCGGCGGCTCCACCGCGACCTCGAGCCCGGGCTCCGGCGCCACGGCTGCGCCGGGCGCCACCAGCGCCCCGGATGCGAGCCAGGGCACCGACGCCACCGAGGCCCCGGCCGAGAGCACCGCGGCGGGGGGCATCGATCTCGGCAGCGCCGCCGCGTCGCTGGACAACCTCGACAACTACTCGTTCAAGATCGCCATGTCGTCCGCGGGCGCCTCCGAGGGCATGATGGGGCTCATCAAGGCCGGCGGCAGCATCACCATGGCGGGAACCGTCGTCCTCAAGCCCGCCGAGGCCGCCGATGTGGTGATGACGCTGAGCGACGGCACCACCTCGACGGACATCGGCTACCGGATCATCGGCGACACGGCCTACACCTCCTTCGGTGACACGTGGATGTCCACGCCGGCCGACGATGCCCAGAGCACGATCGACTCGTTCAAGCCCGACAAGATGCTCGGCGGCTACTCGAGCCTCGAGGGCCTCAACAAGGTCGGCGACGAGGACAAGAACGGCATCGCGACCGAGCACTACGCGTCCACCGCGGACCCGGGTGCGGGCGCGAGCGGCGTGTTCGGCCTCCCCGGCGCCACGTGGCAGAGCGACGTCTGGATCGCCAAGGACGGGAAGTACGTCGTCTCGGCGGTCATGGTCGCGACGGGCAAGACCGCCGCGGGCGACGCGGGATCGTTCACGATCGCGGTCGACGTGACCGCCGTCAACTCGCCGGACGTCAAGATCGAGGCGCCGAAGGACGTCATGGAGCTCCCCAGCTGAGCTCCGCTCCGCGGATGACACACGCGCCGGCGGGCTCCCGCCGGCGCGTTTCCATGTCCGGGTCTGGTGGAGCACGGCTATCATCGGTCTCCGCCCACGTCCCGCTCGCCCGGAGGTCTCGCCCGTCGCGTGAAGATCCACGAAGCCGACGCCAAGTCGCTGCTCGTCGCCCAGGGGCTCCCCGTCCCGGCCTGGGAGGTGGTCCGCACCCCGTCGCAGGCCCGGGCCGCCGCCGTGCGGTTCCTCGCCGATCCCGCCAACGCGACCGGCAAGGTCGTGATCAAGGCGCAGGTCCTCGTCGGGGGCCGCGGCAAGGCCGGCGGCGTGAAGCTCGCGGCCACCGCGGACGAGGCGGAGGACGTCGCCGCGCAGATCCTGGCCCTCGAGATCAAGGGCCTTCCCGTCCGCCGCGTGCTCGTGGGCCCCGCGGCCGAGATCGTCAAGGAGTACTACCTCTCGGTCCTGCTGGACCGCGCGACCAAGCGGCTGATGCTCATCGGCTCGGCCGAGGGCGGCGTCGAGATCGAGCAGGTCGCGGTGGACAATCCCGACGCCATCGTCTACCAGTACGCGGACCCGCTCCTGGGCCTGCCGGACTACGCGGCCCGGCAGCTGGCGTTCCAGGTCGGCTTCGGGAAGCACTGGAAGGCGGGCGCGGCGATCGCCAAAGGCCTGCTGCGGACGATGCTCGCCTACGACGCGGACCTGGTCGAGATCAACCCGCTCGCGGTGATCCGCGAGCACAACGCGGACGGGACGCCGGTCGAGCGGCTGGTGTGCCTGGACGCGAAGATCACGCTGGACGACTCGGCGCTCCCCCGCCACCCGCAGCTCGAGGAGCTCCGGGACATGGATGCCGAGGACCCGACGGACGTCGAGGCCCGCCGGTACGACCTCACCTTCATCAAGCTCGAGGGCGACATCGGCTGCATGGTCAACGGCGCCGGTCTCGCGATGACGACGATGGACCTCGTCAACCGCGCGGGTGGCCAGCCGGCCAACTTCCTCGACATCGGTGGCGGCGCCAAGTCCGACCGCGTCGCGGCGGCGATGCGGCTGATCCTCGAGGACCCGAACGTCAAGGCGATCCTCGTCAACATCTTCGGCGGCATCACCCGGGGCGACGAGGTCGCCAAGGGCCTGATCGAAGCCCGCGCCCAGCAGGTGCGCGACGTCCCGATGGTGGTCAGGATCGTGGGCACGAACGCGGCGGAGGCCGCGGAGCTGCTGGAGGCGGCGCGCTTCGTCACCGCGGCCAGCCTTGACGAGGCGGCGGCCAAGGCCGTCGCGGCGGCGAAGGGAGCGGCGGCGTGAGCATCCTGATCGGGCGCGACACCCGCCTCGTGGTCCAGGGCATCACCGGGCGCGAGGGCGAGTTCCACAGCCGGGCGATGCTCGAGTACGGTACCCCGCTCGTCGCCGGCGTGACGCCGGGCAAGGGCGGCCAGGCGGCCCTCGACGGCGCCGTCCCGGTGTTCAACACCGTCGCCGACGCCGTGCGGGAGACCGGCGCCAACACGACCTGCATCTTCGTGCCGGCGGGCGGTGCCCCCGACGCGGTCCTCGAGGCCGTGGCCGCCGGCATCAGGACGATCTTCTGCATCACCGAGGGCATCCCGGCGCTGGACATGATCCCGGTCGTCGAGGCGGCCCGACTCGCTGGCGCCCGGCTCATCGGGCCGAACTGCCCCGGCGCCACCTCGCCGGGGCGCGCGAAGGTCGGCATCATCCCGGGCTCCATCCACCGCGAGGGCCGCGTCGGCGTCGTGTCCCGCTCGGGCACGCTCACCTACGAGGCGGTCCAGGCGATGACGGACGCGGGCCTCGGGCAGTCGACGTGCGTCGGTATCGGGGGCGACCCGGTCATCGGCATGCAGCACATCGACGTGCTCAGGCTCTTCGCCGAGGATCCGGAGACCGAGGCGCTCGTGCTCATCGGCGAGATCGGTGGGACCGCGGAGGAGGAGGCGGCAGCCTGGGCGGCCGAGCACATGGCGGACGTCCCCAGGGTGGCGTTCATCGCGGGGCGCACCGCCCCCGAGGGCAAGCGCATGGGTCACGCCGGCGCGATCATCTCGGGCGGCAAGGGCACCGCGGCATCCAAGGTCACGGCGCTCGAAGCCGCGGGCTTCCGCGTGGCCGGCTCCCCCACCGAGCTGCCGGCGCTCCTCCGCGAGGCCGGGTACCGCGGCTGAGGGCGGTCGTCGCACCCGCTAGACTGGCCCGGACGCCGCCGCGGAGGCCGCGGCGGGCAACGGAAGGAGGAGCGGCGCCCCGGCGCCTATGAGCAGTCTGATGGACCTCGTCGCGGGTGACGCCCGCGACATCGTCCTCGCGCTGTCCGTCGACGACACCGCGGCGTTCGACGATCCGGACCGGTTCGTCGCCCACCTGCCACTCGGCGGTGGCCTCGACCCCACGTGGCTGGACCTGTTCAGCGAGGCCGTCCGTTCCGTGAGCGACAACGGGCAGCTGCTGGACTTCCTGGACGCCCGGACCGAGCTCGAGGGCGCGGCGGCCTCCACGGAGCGGATCGTGGACCGCGTGGACCCGGATTGGATCGAGGCCGTGGCCACGCTTGGAGACGAGCGGATGGGCGCCCTCGCCGGCCGGTGGATCGAGCTGCTCGAGGAGGAGCTGGGGCTGCTCCCGCGCGAGGAGAAGCCCTGGATCCGGGATCTGGCCGGCCAGATCGTCGTGTTCTCGAGGGCCGCGTCCGGTGCCCGCGACGTCGTGTTCGCCTGGGCGTTCTAGGGACCAAACGCCCGTCCCCTTGCGCGAACCGGCCCTCGCCTGCGCATGACCGCCCGGCTCAACATGCAGCCATGACCGCCACCGCCGCTCCGATCGACCGCCCCGACGTCCACCTCGCCGAGCCGCCCGCGGGCGCCCGCCCCGGCGACCCCGACGCACCGGCCATCCGCTTCTTCCGGGTCCTCAACCGGTTCCTGATGGTCCCGGCCACCCGGGCGGGCCTCGGCGCCTGGCTGTCGACGCCCGTCGGCGGGGCGATGGTCCTGTTGCGGATCCGGGGCCGGAAGAGCGGCCTCATCCGCGAGACACCGCTGAACTACATCGTGGCCGAGGGGGCCGTCTGGGTCGTCGCGGGGTTCGGCCCACGGACCGAGTGGTACCGCAACCTCCTCGCCGACCCTCGGGTCGAAGCGGTGCTGCCCGGCCGGACCCTCACCGGCACGGTGACCGACGTCCGGTCGCCGGCGGTGCGGCGGCGGATCCTCCCCGCCGTGATGAGGTCCACCGTGGGGCCGTCCCTCGCGGCCGGGGTCAACCCGTGGCGCGAGACGCCCGACTCGCTGAGCGCGACGATGGCCTGGGTCCCGCTGCTGCGCATCGATCCCGACGACGGGCCGGTCGAGGCCGGACCGGACGACCCGGGCGGGACCGCGTGGATCTGGCGTCAGGCCCTGGTCCTCGGGTTGTCGGTGGGGGGCGCTCGTGGTGGTGCGACGCGGGATTCGGCGACTCCGCGGCTGACGAGGCACCGCCCGGGCCGGCCGTCCGCACGCACGCCACGCGCTGTCCGTACGCAGTCCCAGGCTGTCTGTACGGTGGGCCTGCCTGCCCGATCCACGAGCCCTGGCGCCCGGCTGTCTGTGCACAAAGACACCTTGCGGCGATTCTCCCCCGCTCGCCGGCCGAGCACCCGGCACAATGGCGCCATGCCGACCTTCGACGAGCGAGCGCCCGACTGGGACACCACCGAGCGGACGGAGCGCGCCCTGGCCGTCGCCCGCCTGATCCTCGAGACGGCTCGGCCGGATCCCGGCGCGCGCGTCCTCGAGCTGGGTGCCGGGACGGGGCTCCTGGGTCTGGCGCTGCTGCCGCACGTGGGCTCGGTTGTCCTCGCGGACGCGTCGGGCGGGATGCTGGACACGGCCGAGGCGAAGATCGCGACGGGCGCCCATCCCGGGGCCCGGACGCTGCGGCTCGCCCTTACCCGGGACCCGCTGCCCGACGAGCGCTTCGACCTCGTGGTGAGCCTCATGGCGCTCCACCACGTGCCCGACACCGCGGCCGCGATGGCGGGGCTCGCGGCGCTGCTGGAACCCGGCGGCCGGATCGCCATCGTGGAC
>JBBSCF010000040.1:0-32280 GCA_038250545.1 Candidatus Limnocylindrales bacterium
GGGCGGACCCACCGAGGCGCGCAAGGCGTTCGAGCGCGTCCGCGCCGACGACGAGAAGGCGACGAGCCCGGGCGATGTGCTCCGGGAGCTCATGAACGACTACGGGCCGTGCCTGATCCTGATCGACGAGTGGGTCGCCTACGCGCGCCAGCTCCACGACCAGGGCGACCTCCCGGGCGGTCCGTTCGAGACGCATTTCACGTTCGCCCAGGCCCTCACCGAGTCGGCCAAGCTCGCGAAGAAGTGCCTGCTCGTCATCAGCCTGCCGGCCTCGGACACGGGCGGGTCCCCGCATGCGGTCGCGGATGACGTCGAGGTTGGCGGCGAGCGGGGTCGCGCCGCGCTGGATCGGCTGCGCAACGCGGTCGGGCGGGTGGAGGCGTCCTGGCGGCCGGCGAGCGCCGAGGAGGGCTTCGAGATCGTCCGACGCCGGCTGTTCGAGCCCGTCGTCTCGCGGGAGCAGTTCGTCGCCCGGGACGGCGTCTCGCGCGCGTTCTTCGACCTGTACCGGACCCAGCAGCAGGAGTTCCCACCCGAGGCCCACGAGGCCCAGTACGAGAAGCGCCTGCGTGACGCCTACCCGATCCACCCCGAGGTCTTCGACCGCCTGTACTCGGACTGGTCCACGCTGGTGAAGTTCCAGCGGACGCGTGGCGTGCTGCGCCTGATGGCGGCGGTCATCCACTCGCTCTGGGAGAAGGGCGACCGCAACCCGCTGATCATGCCGGCCAACATCCCCATCGATGATCCCCGGGTCCAGTTCGAGCTCACCCGCTACCTGTCGGACAACTGGGTGCCGGTCATCGAGAAGGACGTGGACGGGCCCTCCGCGCTGCCACTGCGGATCGATGGGGAGGTGCCGAACCTGGGCCGGTACGCCGCGACGCGGCGGGTGGCCCGCACGATCTACCTCGGCTCGGCACCGACCGCGAGCGCCGCGCACCGGGGCATCGAGGATCGCCGGGTCAAGCTCGGCTGCGTGATGCCCGAGGAGAGCCCCGCAGTGTTCGGGGATGCCCTGCGGCGTTTGTCCACCGCGGCGACCTACCTCTACCAGGACGGCCCCCGCTACTGGTACTCGACGCAGGCGACGGTCACGAAGCTTGCCGACGACATCGCCGAGCAGCTTCGGCGCGAGTCGGACAAGGTCGCGGCCGAGATCGAACGGCGGGTCCGCGACGACGTCCGCCAGACCGGCCTGTTCCGCCGGGTCCATCCGCTCCCACACACCGGGCAGGACGTGGCCGACGACCTCGACGCCCGCCTCGTGGTGCTCGGACCCGACCACCCGTACTCGAAGGACCCGGGCAGCCGGGCCGAGACGGCAGCCGTGGCGATCCTCGCGACCCGGGGTGGCGCGCCGCGCCTGTTCCAGAACACCCTCGCGTTCCTGGCCATCGACCAGACGCGGCTCCAGGACCTCGACGAGGCCGTCCGCAAGTACTTGGCCTGGGCGTCGATCATCGGCCAGAAGGAGACCCTCGACCTCTCGCCGCACCAGCTGCGCCAGGCCGAGACGCAGCTCGCGTCCGCCAACACCACCGTCACGGCGCGCCTCCCCGAGGCGTACCAGTGGCTCCTCGTCCCGGTCCAGGACAAGCCCACCGAGCCGATGCGGATCGAGACCTACCGGCTCACGGGCCAGGAGGCGCTCGCGGTCCGCGCCGGCAAGAAGCTCAAGAGCGAGGAGCTGCTCATCACCGGGCTTGCGGGCACGCGGCTCCGGATGGAGCTGGACCGCGTCCCGCTCTGGCGCGGCGACCACGTGTCGGTTCGGCAGCTCGTGGACGACTTCGCCCGGTACCACTACCTCCCGCGCCTCGCCGGGCCGGACGTGCTCGTGGAGTCCGTGCGTGACGGCCTCGCATTGCTCCTCTGGCAGCAGGAGGGCTTCGCCTACGCCGACAGCTACGACGAGGCCGCCGGTCGGTACCGCGGGCTGCGGACCGGGCAGCTGGTCAACGTGTCAGGGAACGACCTCTCCGGGCTCCTGGTGCGGCCGGAGGTGGCGCAGGCACAGGTGGAACGCGAACGAGTGCCGGAGCCACCGAAGCCGCCCGTCATCGATCCGCCCATCGGGTGGCCACCGGTCCCGCCGGTCCCGCCTGTGGAGCCACCCGGCCAGAAGGCCCCAACGCGGTATCACGGCACCGTCCGGATCGACCCAACCCGCGCCGGTCGCGACGCCGGCAAGATCGCTGATGAGGTCCTCGCCCACCTGGTCGGCATCGTCGGCGCCAACGTCACCGTGACCCTCGAGATCGAGGCGGACATCCCCGGCGGCGCCCCCGACAACGTCGTCCGCATCGTCACCGCCAACGGCCGCGACCTCAAGTTCACGTCCGGCGGGTTCGAGAGTGAGTAGCTGTGGACCATGTCTGACCCAATGATTGTGGCGGTCATTGCAGCGGTGAGCGCCACTGTGGGCGGTGTCATCGGGGGGCTGCTGCGCCCGTGGGGCCAGGACTGGGTCGCAGGCAGGCCCACGAGCGCGAGACGAAGGTGCAAGAGCAAGCCGCCCGTCAAGCGCGGATCAAGGAGGTCGTCGACCTCCTTGCGCTTGCTGGCACGGCAAGCGACCCACGGCACCGTTCAGCGCGTCCGAAGCTCCGGGGCCTCGTCAGGGCCGTTGGGGATGATTCCCTGACCGTGGCTGTCGAGTCGTTCTGCGACGCTGACCGCGGCGAGGACTACTGGCCGCGATGGGATGAGGCCACCAGGATTGCGGGGGATGTCCTCGCCAGGACCGTCTCACGCTAATGAGATGCTGGGGCGCGGCCCAGCCCGCAGTCAACGGCGGCCGCGTATCGTTCTGATCGCGATGCGGCAGGCGCCGTACGCTTGCTGCACCGCCGTGCGTCGCGGCCCAGACTGACGGGAGTGGGCCCGGGTCGACGACGCTGGACCTCCGAAGGGGGCACGACTTGCCGTTTCAGACCCCACTGACGATCGAGAAGGTGCTCGACCGCATCTTCGCCCAGGATTACGTTCTGCCGGCCATCCAGCGCGAGTTCGCCTGGGACACCGACCAGGTGATCCGGCTCTTCGACAGCCTCATGCGCGGCTACCCGATCGGCGCGTTTCTCTTCTGGAACGTGAAGGCGCGCGAGGAGTCGGATGACGACGGCGACCGAGACTTCGTGTTCTACGGCTTCATCCGCAGGTACCACGAGCTAACTGCCCCTCACTGCCCGAGGCTAGACGTGCCCAAGAACCGCGCGGTGGTGGCGATTCTCGACGGCCAGCAGCGCCTGACGGCGCTCAATATCGGCCTCAAAGGGAGCCACGCTGCCAAGCTCCCGTGGAAGTGGCGGAGCAACCCTGACGCTTATCCAGTCAAGCGGCTCTACCTGAACATCGAGCGGCCCGCTTCCGAGAACGAGCTCGGCATGGAGTACGACTTCTCGTTCCTCGCGGACAAGGAGGCTGAGAAGCTCGGGCAGACGTGGTTCCTTGTGCCCGAGATCCTCAAGTACGACGACCTCCCGGAGATCCACGACTACCTGCTTGAGATCGGCCTGGCCGGCAGCAAGTACGCGTTCCGGGCGCTGAGTCGTCTTCACGCGGTCGTGAAGACGGAGGGGACAATCGCCTACTACGACGAAGAGGCCCAAGACCTCGACAAGGTCCTCAACATCTTCATTCGAGTGAACAGCGGCGGGACCCCACTCTCCTATTCGGACCTCCTGCTCAGCATCGCCACGGCCCAGTGGAAGGAGCGGGACGCACGGGAGGCCATCCATGGCCTCGTCGACGAGCTCAACGCGTCGCCCCGGGACTTCGCGTTTAGCAAGGACCTCATTCTCAAGGCCGGGCTCGTCCTCACAAATACGAGCGATATCCGGTTCAAGGTGACCAACTTCAACCGCGCGAACATGCTCCGGCTCGAGGCCGAGTGGGATGAGGTCGCCAGAGCCCTCCTGGTCACGGCCAACCTCCTGGCGGACTTCGGGTTCTCCGATCAGAACATGCCCGCAGACAGCCCGCTGATCCCGATCGCCTACTACCTGCACCAGCGACATGCGGACCAGGGTTACCTCACCTCGGTTCCCGACGGGGAAGATCGCGAGACGATCAGGCGCTTCGTGATCAGGAGTCTCATCAAGCCCGGGGTCTGGGGCAGCGGCCTTGACACCCTCCTGAACGCGCTCCGACGCACGTTCCGCGAGTCCCCGCCGAACCGCTTTCCGGCCGAAGCCCTCGAACGAGAGATGGGATTGCTCGGGAAGTCCCTGGTCTTTTCCAGCGAGGAGATCGAGGACCTCCTCGAGACGGAATATGGGAACCGGCGGGCCTTCCCGCTCCTGAGTCTCCTATACCCATCCGTCCAGGTCGGGGGGCTCTTCCACGAAGATCACGTCTTCCCGAAGAGCCGGTTCCACAAGCGCCGTCTCGCGGAAGCCGGCATTGCGGACGATCAGGTCCAGGGTTACCAGGAGAGAGTCAACCGCCTGCCGAACCTCCAACTCCTAGCGGGCCCCGTCAACATTGCCAAGCAGGCAAAGCTGCCGCTGGTATGGGCGACGGAGAAGTACAAGCGAGATGTCGAGCGCAACGCCTACCTCGCTCTCCACGACCTGGACGGTATGCCAGCCGAGCTGATTGGCTTCCCGGACTTCTACACCGCACGCCGTACCCGCATGCGGGATCGGCTTGTCGACCTTCTAGCAAGCCCGGAGGCGTAGGCGGCAGTGGCGGTGTGCCACCGCACTCGCGCTGAGGCCAGCGCAGGACGGCGACCTCACCCAGTAGAGTGGGAGAGAGGTAACGTCGGGATCGGGCGGGCCTTTCGGCATCCGGTACCGTGGCTCGGTCGTCCGGCCTCTCATGCGGATCGCCACACCACTGAGGGAGGAGCGGGCTGATGGGGATCTTCTCCCGCCGACCAAAGGTGGGGCAAGTGGCTGACAAGTACCCGGTCTGCCCTCAGTGCGCCGGCACCACTTGGCAGGCCAGCCAGAGAGCCGAGATGAGCGATCTGGCGATGGGCCAGCGGGTCAAGCAACGATTCGACTGCGCGGGATGCGGCATGCGCGTATTTCTCATGCGGTACACACACCAGGACAAGTGGAGCTTCTACAGACGCTAGCGGAGGCACCGCAGCCACCGCTGGCGCCACGGGCCGGGCCCACCACTACCCCCACGACTACCCCCAAGAGGGTCACACACGAGGGTAGGGGATAGATAGAACGGCACCCCCTACACGCTCGGCCGAGCCTCTCCGGCGTGCGCCGTGACGAAATGGGGTTCAGGAGGTCGAGCGTTCGAATCGCTCCGCCCCGACCACTCGCCTGAACGGGAAACGGCCCTCGGAGTCATCCGGGGGCTGTTCTCTGTGAGCGCCGTACCGACATCGGCCGTCTGGGGTGTTCGCGAAGACCCGGATCCTGTCCGCGGCGGCCGGCTCGAGCAAGGCGGGCTGCAACGGTGCTGCAATGCCGTTCCGGCCCCACCTGACGCCGCTGCAAGGCGATCACCGGGACGCTGCCCGGGACACGGCCGCGTCCCACAGGCACAACGCCTGGGCGTGTTCTCGTTGCGGGCCCCGAGCCGGGGCGCCAGGACCCGACACCGGGCATCCCCGTCCGCCTACAGTTGGGGAGGCGCCAGGGCATCGCAGACCCGAGCCCGCAACGTGAGGAGCCCCGTGGACGGACTGCGCATCATCGTGGCCACCGTGCAGCAGACGCTGATCGAGGCGGGCGCCCCCGTGACCCCGCCCACGATCATCGCGACGGCTGCGCTCGCGGTGCGGAACCCGCTCGCCGGCCGGGGTCGCGTGGAGGACCTGGAGGAGCTCGAGGTCCTGGGGCGCGAGGCGGCCGGCCTCCTCGTCGAGCGCGCGCTCGCCGCCCTGGCGTCGGTGGGGATCGGCGCGGCCGAGGTCCGCGGGTATGGCAAGGGCGCCATCGTGGGGATCGACGGAGACCGGGAGCACAGTGCGGCCGTCCTCCACCCCCGGTTCGGTGCGCCTGTCCGCGCGGCCATCGGCGGGGGAGCGGACATCATCCCGGGCACCAAGAAGGTTGCCGGGCCAGGCGCCTCGATCACCATGCCCATGGGGAACAAGGACGACCGCTGGGTGTTCGACGACATGGACGCCGTCGACATCGCCATCGCCGACGCTCCCCGGCCCGACGAGATCGTCATCGCCCTCGCCCTGAGCACCGGCGGCCGGCCGAACGCCAGGGTCCGCAAGCCAGCCTAGGAGAGCATCGTGTTCAAGGCCATGATCCTGCTCACCCGTCGCGAGGACATGACGCGGGAGGACTTCCGCCGCTGGTGGCTCGACGAGCACCGGCCGCTGGCCGTGCAGCTGCCCGGCCTGCGCAGGATGGTGGTCAACATCGTGGAGGCCGGACCCGCGGAGGGCGGCATCGACGGGGTCTCCGAGCTCTGGTTCGACACGCAGGCAGACTTCGAGGCGGCCTACGCGACCGAGATCGGGAAGGCGGTCGCGGCGGACTCGATGGGCCACAACCGAGCCCGGGTGCGCCTGTTCATCGACGAGCACGAGGTCGCCGGGTAGGCCGGCGAGAGCGCGTCGTCGATGGCGCGCTCGCCGTCCCCGTGCCACCTTCACTCGCCGGCCCGTGAGACGCCCCTGTCCGGGGTTCGTCGCAGTCGCTAGCATCGGCGCACGGCGTCCGGGCCAGCCGCCGGTCAGGCAGGCCGCACGCCGGACCGAGGGGTGCACGCGCGATGGTCGAGCCGCAGGCGAGGGCCGCCTTCCCGGAGCAGGCCCGGGTCGTCATCATCGGCGGTGGGGTGATCGGGGCCAGCATCGCCTACCACCTCGGGAAGCTCGGCTGGACGGACACGGTTCTCCTCGAACGCCGCCAGCTGACCGCGGGGACCACCTGGCACGCGGCGGGCCTCATCACCTCCGCCGGCATGGCCACCGAGACGCTGCTCTGGATGGCTCGCTACACGCGCGACCTGTGCACGACCCTCGAGGCCGAGACGGGCCAGGCGACGGGCTTCCGACCCATCGGCCACCTGCATCTCGCGACCACGCCGCAGCGGCTGGAGACGCTGCGGCGGGAGGCGGCGTTCGTGCGCGGGTTCGGCGTCGACGACCAGGAGATCAGCGCCGCCGAGTTCGGGCGCCTCTGGCCGGCCGCCAGGACGGACGACGTCCTCGCGGCCTTCCACGTTCGCGATGAGGGCCGGGTCAACCCCGCGGACCTCACCCAGGCCTACGCGCGCGGCGCCCGCATGAACGGGGTCCGGATCGTCGAGGGCGTGACGGTCACGGGGATCACGCAGGCCCGCGGGGCGGTCACCGGGGTCGAGACCGATCGGGGCGCGATCCGCGCCGAGTTCGTGGTGAACGCGGCGGGCATGTGGGGTCGCGAGGTGGGCGCGCTCGCCGGCGTGTCCGTCCCGCTCCAGGCGGCCGAGCACTACTACCTGATCACGGACACGGTGGACTGGGCGCACCCGGACCTCCCGATCGTGGAGGACCCGGACCGCTACGGCTACTACCGCGAGGAGGGGGGCGGCATCCTGGTGGGGCTGTTCGAGCCGCGAGCCGCCGCCTGGTCGCTGGACACGGTCCCGCGCGACGTGGCCTTCGCCAGCCTGCCGCCCGACTGGGACCGGATCGGGCCATACCTCCAGGGGGCGCTCGACCGCTTCCCGTCCCTCCACGACGCGGGCATCCGGACGATGTTCTGCGGACCGGAGAGCTTCACGCCGGACGTGATGCCGCAGCTCGGCGAGGCGCCCGAGCTGCGCAACTTCTTCGTGGCCGCGGGGCTCAACTCGCTGGGGATCCTGCTCTCGGGTGGGGTGGGCAGCCTGACCGCGGAGTGGATCGCGACGGGCGTGCCGCCGGTGGACGTCACGGGCATGACCGTCGACCGCACGCAGGTCCACGAGACGAGCCGCCGGTTCCGCCAGGACCGCGCGGTGGAGCAGCTGGGCGCGCTGTTCGGCGATGCGGCGTTCCCGACCTGGCACGGCTGGTCCGCGCGCAACGTCCGCCGCTCGGTGATCCACGACCGGCTCGCCGCGGGCGGAGCACGGTTCGCGGCGAGCTCCGGGTGGGAGTACCCGGAGTGGTTCGACGTCTCAGGCACCGCCGGCGAGTCGCCCCAGGGTTGGGGGCGGAACGCGGCCTTCGACGCCCAGGCGGTCGAGCACCGCGCCGTCCGCGAGGCCGTGGGCGTGCTGGACATGTCCGTCATGGCCAAGCTCCTGGTCCAGGGCCGAGACGCGGAGACCGTGCTCAACCGGGTCTGCGCGGCCAACGTGTCCGTGCCGGTCGGGCGCGTCGTCTACACCCAGTGGCTCAACGCGGCCGGCGGGATCATCGCCGACCTCACCGTCACGCGGTTCGCGGAGACGCGGTTCCTGCTCGTGGTCACGGATCTCATCCACCGCCGGATGGCCCCCTGGATCGAGCGCCACACGCGCGACGACGAGTTCGTGACGGTCACGGATGTCACCGCGGGCACCACGCTCCTCACGGTCCAGGGTCCGCGTTCCCGTGAGCTCATCGCGAGCCTCACGTCCGCCGACCTCGGCAACGCCGCGTTTCCGTACTTGACCGCGCAGGAGATCGACCTGCACTACGCGCGCGTGCTCGCCATGCGCGTCACGTACGTGGGCGAGCTGGGTTGGGAGCTCCACGTCCCCGCGGACCTCGCGCTGACGGTCTACGACGCGCTGCACGAGGCCGGCACGGGGTTCGGGTTCCGCAACGTCGGCCTCGGGGCGATGGGGAGCCTCCGCCTGGAGAAGGCCTACCGCGACTTTGGCCTGGACATCGACAACACCGACACGCCGTTTGACGTGGGCCTGGGCTTCGCGGTCGCGATGGACAAGCCCGGCGGCTTCATCGGGCGAGACGCGCTGGTACGGGCGAGGGAGACCGCCGCGGGCCGGCCGCCCACGCGACGGCTGGTCCAGGTCCTGGTGGAGGACCCGGAGCCGCTCCTGTACCACGGCGAGCCGGTGCTCCGGGACGGCGCCTGGTTCGGCTACAACCGGGCCGGGGCCTACGGTCACACCCTCGGGGGCGCGGTGGGCCTCGCGATGGTCGAGGACGACGCGGGCATCCCCGCCGAGGCGATCGAGGGCGCGCGCCTCGAGATCGACATCGCCGGCGTGCGCTACCCGGCCCGCGCCTCGCTCCGGCCGATGTACGACCCGGACCGGCTGCGCATCAAGGCGTGACCCCGGGCCGGTACCGGGGCGACCGCCCCGGTCGGGGGCGGCCTGACCCAGGCCGGGCTCGGGGGACCACAGGCCTGGGCGCCGCGGCTCGGGCTCGGGGGACCACAGGTCGAGCCGGCCCCGGTCGGGACCAGCAGGCAGAGGCTTCGCCCACGAGGCGTCGCCGCCGTGCCTGAGAGGCACGGTGTGGCCGGTTCAACGCCCCAACCAGGGCCCTGGACGGTCGGGACCGGGCCTGGCAGGCACGACTCGGCCCGCCTGTCCCCGATTCCGTCGCCTGGTAGTCACGATGGCCGCCGATGCCTCAGGCAAGTGGCGGTTGAGCGGGGCGTGGTCCAATGCCGCCATGGACGAACAGGCCGTCGTTCGCGCCGCCGCCGCGTCCGCCAAGCGGGCGCGCAGCGTTCTGCGGGGCGACCTCGACCAGCTCCGTCTGGACGCCGGCTGGTCCATCGCGCGGCTGGCAGACGTCGCCGGCGTTGACGCCGGCTTCGTGCACCGGATCCTTCACGACGAGGGGCGGCCGTCGGTCGAGACGTACGCGCGCCTCGCGGCCGCGCTGGGGGCCGACCTCAGCACCAAGGCCTACCCGAACACCGGCCCGGGGATCAGGGATCGCTTCCAGGCCCCGATCCTGGAGCTGCTGCTGCGGGACGCGCATCCGCGCTGGCATGCGTTCACAGAGGTCGCCGTGCATCGACCGAGTCGCGGCTGGATCGATGCGGTTCTCCATGAGCAGCGGGCTCGGGTGGCCGTGGCCTCGGAGATCCAATCGGAGCTGCGCCGGCTGGAGCAGCTCATCCGGTGGCAGATGATGAAGGCCGACGCTCTCCCGAGCTGGGAGGGTTGGGACCGGCTGGGCGAGGAGCCCTCGATCTCGCGGCTGCTGGTCGTGCGACGCACCCGCGCCACCCGGCACGCGGCCACCGAGTACACGCGCCAGCTCCGCGTCGCCTATCCCGCCCACCCTGACGACGCCCTGGAGGCGCTCACCGGGGCAGCGACATGGCCGGGTCCGGCGCTGGTGTGGGTGACCCTGGATGCGCGCGGCGCTCGATGGGCGAGCGGGCGTTGAGCAGGTGATCCTGAGCGGCTGTGCGCATCCGGGCCCGAGACCCCGAGGCGCAGGTACGATGGGTCCGCGTCCAGGCGGCAGGGGAGGTGCGGTCGACGACGTGGCGAGACCCGGGAGGGACCCCGGCCCCAGGCGGCCCCGGTGGATCCGACGACGACGCGACCCGTGCCGACTGGAACCTCGCGGAGCTCGATGCGCTCGTCAGCAAGGGACCCGGTGGGGCGAGCCGCGACGCCGGCACGAACGAACCGGCCCCGCTTGCACCGGGACCGCCCGGACCGCCCGGACCGCCCGCGGCACCCGCGTACGGCGGCGCGCCCGCCTCCGGGGGTGCCTTGGGCTACGCGTCCGGTGGCGGCGGGGCGCCTGGCTACGCGCCCGGCTACGTGCCTGGCTACCCGCCCGGCTGCGCGCCCGGCTATCCACCCGCGAACGGGGCCGGCATGGTCTGGGCCCCGCCCCCGGACCCAGCGGCCATCGGAGGCGGGTTCCAGTACGGCGGCACCCTCGAGCGGATCGTGGCGTACCTGGTCGACGGCCTCGTCATGGTCCTGATCGGGATCGCCATGTATGTGGTGGCGGCGCTCGTCGGGCTCGGACCCTTCGCCAACCTCGGCGGATCCCTTCGGTATGACGTCTACGACCCCATCCGCGACGGCGCGGGTTCCGTCGTCGCACTGCTGGTCCTGTCCGTCATCAGCGCCGCCATCAGCGCCGCCTACTTCATCCTTGGCTGGTCCGGGTCGCATCGTGCGACACCCGGGATGCGGGTGCTCGGCCTGCAGATCGGCAATGCGGCCGACGGACGGACGCTCACCCGCGACCAGGCCTTCCGGCGCTGGATCGCGCTCGCGGCCTGGTCCAGGATCCTGAGCGCGATCCCGGGCCTCTCCGGGCTCGCCGTCCTCGGGCTCCTGGCTCGATCTGAATGCGGAGGACCAGGCGTCCCCGCACCCCCGGGGCGTCCGCGCTCCCCGGCGGCCGGCTCGTCGGCCTGACGGCGGGCCGGCGCCGGTAGACTGGGGCCCGTGACCGACCAACGCGCTTCCGCCCCGCTCCCGACCACCGCGCTCGACCCCGAGCAGGTCGACGGCTTGCTGGACATGGACCCGGAGCGATTCCGGGCGGCGGCGCACGTCGTCGTTGACCGGATCGCGGACTACCTCGCCAACGTCGAGACGTACCCGGTCCTGCCGCCCGTGGAGCCCGGCACGATCGGGCCGCAGTTCGCCGCCCACGCTCCGGACGCGCCGGAGCCGATGGGCGCGATCCTCGCCGACATCGACCGCCTCGTCTTCCCCAACGCGACCCACTGGCAGCACCCCGGGTTCTTCGCCTACTTCGCGACATCCGCGTCGGGTCCCGGCATGCTGGGCGAGTTCCTGACCGCCGCCCTGGGCCAGAACCCGATGCTCTGGCGGACCTCGCCCATCGGGACCGAGCTCGAGGGCGTGGTGATCCGCTGGCTGCGCGAGGGGCTGGGCCTGCCCGACGCCTTCGACGGCCTGCTGACCGATACCGCCTCCACCTCGACGCTGATCGCCCTCGCGGCGGCGCGCGAGGCCGCCGGCCTGGAGGCGTCCGCCAAGGGCCTCGCCGCGCGCGAGGGGATGGGCGCGCCGCGGGTCTACGCGTCGATCGAGGCGCACAGCTCCATCGAGAAGGCGTGCATGACCCTGGGGCTGGGCCGGGCGGCCCTCGTGAAGATCCCGGCGAATGACCGCTACGAGATGGATCCGGTGGCGCTCGACGCCGCCATCGCCGCGGACCGGGCCGCCGGACGCCGGCCCATCGCCATCGTGGCCACCATCGGCACCACGTCGTCCACCTCGGTCGATCCCGTCGCCGCCATCGCCGACATCGCGGCCCGCGAGGGCCTGTGGCTCCACGTCGACAGCGCCTACGCGGGCGTCGTGGCGCTCCTGCCGGACCGCCGCGGGCCGTTCGCCGGCTGGGAGCGCGCCGATTCGATCGTGGTCAACCCGCACAAGTGGCTGTTCACCCCGCTGGACGCCTCGCTGCTCCTCTCGCGGCGGATGGACCAGCTCCGGGCCGCCTTCAGCCTCGTGCCCGAGTACCTGCGCACGCTCGACCGCGTGAACCCCGTCCTCGACTACACGGAATACCAGCCCCAGCTGGGCAGGCGGATGCGCGCCCTCAAGCTGTGGATGCAGCTGCGCTGGTTCGGGCTGGACGGCCTTCGGCGGCGGATCGCGTACCACCTGGCACAGGCGGAGCGGTTCGCCGGCTGGGTCGACGCGGACCCGGACTGGGAGCGCCTGGCGCCCGCCCCATTCTCCACGGTCTGCTTCCGATACCGGTCAGCCCGCCTGGCCGGCCGCGAGGACGAGCCGGACGTCCACGCCTGGCTCGACGCCACCTCGACCGCCCTGATGGACGCCGTCAACCGGACCGGCGAGGTCTTCCTCAGCCACACCCGGCTGCACGACCAGTTCACGATCCGGATCGCCATCGGCAACCTGCGGACGGAGCCCCGCCACGTCGAGCGGGCGTGGGCGCTGCTCCGCCGGGAGGCCGCGCGGCTCGACACCCAGGAGGCCATCGATGTCTGACCCGGTCGAGGTCCTGTACTTCTACCGCACCCGGTGGGGGAGCCACGACGAGTTCGTCGCGCTCTTCCGCAAGAACCACTGGCCGATCCTGCGCGAGGCCCGGGATGCCGGGCGCTACGCGAACGTGGAGCTGTTCACGCCGCGCTTCCACGGCGAGGGCCGTGCGGACTGGGACGTGATGGTCTCGATCACCTATCGCGACTGGGCGGCGATCCAGGAGCACAGCGACCCCGCCATCGTGGAGCGGCTGTACCCGGACCAGGCGACCTTCAGGGCCGAGGAGCAGCGCCGGTTTGAGCTGCTCGAGGCGCACTGGGACGTGGTCCTGGAGCCGCACGCGCTGGGGGACTGAACCCCACCCGAGACCGATCTCGACATCAGCCTCTCGAGTTCGATCGACTGGCTGGCTCCGGCCGCTCGCGCGGCCGTCCCGGGCGCTCCATCCGCCGGATCCGGTTCGGCCCCCGACCCGCCCTGGTCTGCCGCCCTCGGGCGATTGTCGCGCGGCGGCACGTGGACCGGCCATAATGGGTGCCCTGTCCCGCCCGACACCGGAGAGCGCCAAGCCCGTGCCGCCCATCACCGAGCTGACCCGCATCGAGCCCGTCCACCTCGCCCGTCTCGAGAAGCAGGGCATCTTCACGACGGGCATCCTGCTCGAGGTCTCCGAGACCTCGACGCGCCGCCAGTCACTCGCGGATCACGTCCGCGCCACGACCAACGACGTCGCCACCTGGCGTGACGAGGCGCTGCTGCTCAACCTGGCCGGGTTCGGGTCGGCGGAGCACCAGGTCTTCATCCAGGCCGGCATCGAGGGCCTGCGCGACCTGCTGGCCGTGGAGCTGGACCCCTTCCGCGCCCGTGTCGCCCGGGCCGCCGCAGAGCTCGCCGTGGAGCCGCCGCCGGACCTGATGGTCGAGACGTGGTGGGAGCAGGCGAGGACCCTCGAGGAGGCGTAGCGCCTCGCGCACCGGGCGCGTGGGAGGACCGGAGGCGCACACCCGCTACCATCGGCGTCTGATGGACTCCATCCGCGGCGCCCTGGCCGCCCTCGCCACCGGTCTCGCTGCGACGCTCGTCATCGTCGCGCTGTCGATCCTGCCCCTGCTCAACCCCGTCTGGGTCGGGTTCGAGCAGGGCCGTGCTCAGGCGGCGGCCTGGACCGGCTTCACGCCCGAGCAGTTGGCCGCCGTCACCAACCCGATCCTCGTCGACCTGGTCATCGGCCCGCCCGACTTCGACGTGACGCTCGACGGCGTGCCGGTCCTCAAGGAGGCCGAGCGCGCGCACATGCGGGACGTCCGCGGCGTGTTCTTCGGCTTCTTCGTCGTGGCCGCCGTCGCTGCGGTGGTGCTCGCCGGCCTGTTCGTCGCGGCGCGCGGGTCGGTCGCGCGCCAGCGGTTCTGGCGGCGCCTGCGGACGACCGGGCTCGTCGTCGTGGGGGTGACCATCGTCGGCGGGATCGCGGGCCTGCTGTTCTTCGACTCCGCCTTCATCGCGTTCCACGAGGTCTTCTTCCCGGGCGGCAACTACCTGTTCAACCCCGAGACCGACAAGCTCGTCCAGCTCTTCCCCGAGCAGTTCTGGGTGGAGAGCTCGATCGCCGCCGGGATCCTGGTCATCGGGCTCGCGCTGGTCCTGGCGCGGGTCGCCGGCCGGCGCGCGGAACGCCTGGCCTCGCGGGCCGGGCTCGCGTCGTCGCTCGGGACGCGGCCGGTGGCGGCGCGATGACCGCCGGCGGGATCGCGATCGCGCGGATCCTGGGCATCGAGATCCGGGTCTCGTTCGCGTGGGCCTTCCTCCTCGCGCTCGTGACGATCGTCGGCAGCCAGCAGGCCGCGGCGGCATCACCGGCGCTCGGGACGCCGGTCCACTGGCTGATCGGTGTGGTCGTGGCGCTCGCCTTCCTCGTCACGGTGATCGCGCACGAGCTGGCGCACGCGCTCGTTGGCCGCCGCCGCGGCGTCCCGGCGACGTCCATCCAGCTCGGGTTCATCGGCGGCCTCGCGCCGCTGTCCATCGAGGCGCCGCGACCGTGGGACGAGCTGGCGATCGCCATGGCCGGGCCGATGCTCTCGCTCGCGATCGCGCTGCTGGCCGTCCCGGCCGCGATGGTGGCCGCGGTCGCCGGCGGTGGCATCACCGCGATCGGCGGCGGGATCCTCGTGGTCGGCGGGCTCAACCTGGTTCTCGCCGCCCTGAGCCTGCTCCCGGGCCTCCCGCTCGACGGCGGACGGGTCGTGCGGGCGCTGGCGTGGGCGCGGACCCGCGATCGCGACCGGGCGAGCGCGGTCACGGCGCGCGTCGGACGGCTCCTGGGGTTCACGCTCGTGGGCGTGGGTGTCGCCCTGGCCGTGGCGGATCTGATCTCGGCCGGCCTGCTGGTGCTGTGCCTGGGCTGGCTGCTCACGACGGGTGCCTCCACGATGACCAAGAGGCTGGGCGTGGAGCGCCTGCTGCGCGGCGCCACCGTCGCGGACGCGACCCGGCGCGACGTCCCGCGGATCGCCCCGAACCTCACGATCGACACGTTCGCCGAGCGGTTCGCCGGCGAGGACAGGATCAGCTGC
The DNA here is from genome assembly GCA_038250545.1 of Candidatus Limnocylindrales bacterium. Classification (GTDB taxonomy): domain Bacteria; phylum Chloroflexota; class Limnocylindria; order Limnocylindrales; family CSP1-4; genus CAIXZV01. The sequence continues at coordinate 15,402 of JBBSCF010000040.1, forward strand.
CTCCCGGTCGTGGAGGACGAGACGGTGGTCGGTGTCATCGGCGCGAGGCGGCTGGCGCGGCTGGGCCGGCGCAAGTTCGCGGCCACCCGGGCCGCGGATGTGATGGCCTCGCCCCCGGCCGCGCGGTTCCTCCAGCCCGGCGAAGACCTGTGGACGGCCGTCGAGATGATGAACCGGCTCGGCTACGAGGGGCTCGCCGTCGTGGACGGCGGTGAGCTCATCGGCATGGTGACCGGCGAGGCCATCGGTGAGCTGCTCCGGGAGCGTTCCGGCGAGGCAGGTCCCGTCGCGCCCGGCGGAGGCCGGGTGTGAACGGAGAGCTCCTCAGCGTCGAGGCGGCCCAGGCGACGGTCCTCGCCGGCGTCGAGTCGCTCCGGGACCTCGAGGCGCTGAGCCCTGAGGGCGCCCTCGGACGGGTGCTCGCCCGGCCGGTGATCTCGACGACCGCGCTGCCGCCCTGGGACAACTCGGCGATGGACGGCTACGCGGTGCGTGCCGCGGATGTCGCCACCGCGACCGAGGCCGACCCCGTGCGGCTGACAATCGTCGGCGAGGTGCGCGCGGGTTCCGCGCCCGACGTGCGCGTGCTGGGCGCGACCGCCGTCCGGATCGCGACCGGCGCCCCGATGCCGCCCGGCGCGGACGCCGTGGTCCCGGTGGAGCTCACGACGCCGCTCGACGCGGCCGGAAACCCGGGACCGCGCGGTCGCGAGGCCGCGGGACCGCTGCCGCTCGCGTGTCTCGTCCACGTCCCCGTCGCGGCGGGCAACGCCGTGCGCGTGGCGGGCTCGGACGTGGGGGCCGGCGTGGAGGTCGTGCCGGCGGGGATCGAGGTCACGCCGGCCGTCGTGGCCCTGGCGGCCGGCGCAGGCGTGGCCACGGTGACGGTGCGGCGCCGGCCGGTGGTCGCCGTGCTCGCGACCGGGGACGAGGTACGGGCGCCGGGCACCGACCTCGGGCCCGCGGGGATCCCGGACGCCAACGGCCCCGGCCTGCGGGCGCTGGTCCGCGACGCGGGGGCGGTACCGCTGGACCTCGGCATCGCGGCAGACCGCCTCGACGACGTGGAGACGCGCCTGCGGCGCGGCCTCGCGGAGGCGGACCTCGTGGTGGTCTCGGGCGGCGTGTCCGTGGGGCCCTACGACGTGGTCCGGACGGCGTTCGACACCGTCGGCCACATGAACCTGTGGCGGGTCGCCCTCCAGCCGGGCAAGCCGTTCGCCTTCGGGCGCGCGGACCGAGCGGACCGCGCGGACGGTGCAGACGGCGCCGAGCGCCCCGAGCCGGTGCTCCTGTTCGGCCTGCCGGGCAACCCCGTCTCGTCCTTCGTCACCTTCGAGCTGTTCGTCCGCCCCGTGATCCGCCGCCTGGCCGGGCACGCGTCGCTCCAGCGCCCGGCGGATCGCGCGGTCCTCGAGGAGCCGGTGAGCAAGAGCGTGGGCCGGCGCGGATACCAGCGCGTGGCGGCGCTGCGGGCGCCGGACGGCTCGCCGCTGCGCGATGCGGCCGGTCGGGTGCGGGTGCGCCTCGCGGGCGGGCAGGGGAGCCACGTGCTCTCGGCGCTCGCTGCCGCCGACGCCCTCGCCGTCGTCCCGGAGCCGCTCGAGCGAGCCGAGGCCGGTACCGAGGTGGAGCTCCGGTGGCTCGACCGGGGCTGAGCCCCGACCGCGCCCCCGAGCCGTCGACCGGAAACGGCCGCGCGAGAGACGGCGCCGCCCGCTAGGATCGGAGCCCAGCAGGAGGGTCCATGGAACGCAGCGACGCCCCGCGTGCCGAACGCCGTCGTCTCACCCACATCGACCGTCGCGGTCGCCCGCGCATGGTCGATGTCAGCGCCAAGCCACCGACCGCGCGGCGCGCCATCGCCGAGGCCGAGGTGGCCGTCTCCGCGGAGACGCTCTCGCTCGTCATCGACGGGACGAACGTCAAGGGCGATGTCCTCACTGTCGCCGAGCTGGCGGGCGTCATGGGCGGCAAGCGCACCGCCGAGCTGATCCCGCTGTGCCACCCGATCGCCCTCACGGATCTGTTCGTGAGCATCACGCCGGACCGCGCCGCCGGCGTCCTGCGGATTCGCGCCGAGGCGGCCACCACGGGGCCGACGGGGGTCGAGATGGAGGCGATGACGGCCGCATCGGTCGCGGCGCTCACCGTCTACGACATGGTGAAGGGCGTCGAGCGCGGCGTGGAGATCCGGAGCCTGCGGCTCGTCTCCAAGACCGGGGGCAAAAGCGGGGACTGGCACCGCCCGGTCCCCGACGACGACGCCCCGCGCCCGAGGCGCAAGCCCGGTGAGCGGATGGCCGGCCGGATCGGGAAGCGGAAGCCAGCGGGATGAGCCCGGAGCGCGCGCCCCTGCGCACGCGGACGGCGCTCGTCCTCACGATCAGCGACCGTAGCTTCGAGGGCACGCGTCCGGACGCGTCGGGGGAGCGGCTGGAGGAGCGGCTGGCCGCCCTCGGCTTCAGCGTGGAGCGGCGCGTCGTGCCGGACGACCTCCCGCGCATCGCGGAGGCGCTCGTGGACGGCGCGGCCTGCCATCGCCTGGTCATCAGCACCGGCGGCACGGGCCTCACGCCGCGGGACGTCACGCCCCAGGCCACGGCGGGCATCCTCGACTACGAGGTGCCGGGGATCGCCGAGGCCATGCGCGCCGAGGGCCGGCGCCACACGCCGTTCGCCGTCCTGTCGCGCGGCCTCGTCGGCGTGCGGGGTGGATCCCTGGTCGCGAACCTGCCCGGCTCGCCCAAGGGCGCCCTGGAGTCCTTCGACGTCCTCGAGCCCGTCCTGGTCCACGCGCTCGAGACGCTCGCCGGTCCGTTCGACCACGGCGCCGCCCGGATCGCGGGCCGCGACGACCTCCCGCCCGGCACCCCGGAGGACGCCTGAGCCATGTTCGACGCCTTCGCCCACGTCCCGCTGTATCCGCTGGTGTTTCCCGTCTTCTGGGGCGCCGTGCTGTTCTTCGGGCTGGCGATGGCGCGCCATCTGCGGGTCTTCGCGGCGGCCCAGAACGCGACGCCCTACGACCGCATCGGGACGCGGCTGTGGGGCGCGGTCCGGTACGGCCTGCTCCAGACGCGGATGTTCCGGGACCGGCCGGCCGGGCTGATGCACTTCGGGATCTTCTGGGGGTTCGTCCTGCTCACGATCGGGACGGCGAACATCGCCGTCGGCGGGCTCATCGGCGCGGTGGTGTCCCGGCCGCTCGACGGGCTGCTCTGGGCCGCGGTCCAGGCGATGCAGAACGTCGTCGCGCTCGTGGTCCTGGCCGCGATCGCCTACGCGGTGTTCCGACGGGTCGTCCTGAGACCCGCTCGCCTGACCCTCAACCGGCACGCGCAGGTGGTCCTGGTCCTCATAGGCGGCGTCGTGGCGACCGAGCTCGCGGCGCAGGCCTTCGAGGTCGCGGCGCACGGTGCGGTCCCGGGTGCGTTCATCGCCAACGCGGCGGGCGGGGCACTGACCGGGCTGGGCGCCGATGGCAACCAGGCGGCGTTCGCGGTCCTGTGGTGGGCGCACATCGTCCTCGTCGCGGTGTTCCTGGACTACCTGCCCTTCGGCAAGCACCTCCACGTCGCGACGGCGCTCCCCAACATCGCCCTGCGCAAGCTCGCGCCGCGGGGCCAGCTGCCGGCGATGAACCTCGAGCGCGAGGATGCGACGTTCGGCGTGCGCACCGTGGCGGACCTCTCCTGGAAGGACCTGCTGGACGGGTTCACCTGCACCGAGTGCGGGCGCTGCCAGCAGGCGTGTCCCGCCTACGCCACCGGGAAGCCGCTCAACCCCAAGACGTTCATCATGGGCATCCGTCACGAGGCGGTCGAGGCCGAGGCCGGTCTCCCGCTGATCCCCAACTCGCCGTCGGTGCGGGCGACCTTCGGGCTCGACGACTCTCTGCGCCCGGAGGCGGTCGCGCGCCCGCTCATCGACACCGCCATCCCGTACGACGCGGTCTGGGACTGCCTCACCTGCGGCGCCTGCGTGGAGGCCTGCCCGGTCACCATCGAGCACGTCGACAAGATCGTGGGCCTGCGCCGGAACCTGGTGCTCGAGGACAGCCGCTTTCCGGCGGAGCTCACCGGGGCGTTCCGGGGCATGGAGAGCGTGGGCAACCCGTGGGGCCAGCCGCCGTCCGCGCGCCTGGACTGGACGAAGGGCCTCGCGTTCCCCGTGCGGACCGTCGCGGAGGTGCAGCGCGCGGGCGAGCTCGACGCGCTGGAGGTCCTCTACTGGGTGGGCTGCGCGGCGGCCTTCGACGACCGCAACCGGCGGGTCGCCCGGGCCGTGGCCACGTGTCTCGACGCCGCGGGCGTCTCGTTCGCGGTCCTCGGGCAGGAGGAGACGTGTACCGGCGACCCGGCACGGCGGATGGGCAACGAGTACGTGTTCCAGATCCTCGCCGCCCAGAACATCGAGACGCTCAACCGCTACCGGATGGGCGAGCGGACGATCGTGACCGCCTGCCCGCACTGCTTCAACACGATCGGCAACGAGTACAGCCAGCTGGGCGGCGACTTCAGGATCCGCCACCACTCGGAGTTCCTCGCGGACCTGGTGGCGTCGGGGCGGCTGGTGCTGGGCGCCGACGGGCTGCCGCGCCAGGTGACCTACCACGACTCCTGCTACCTGGCGCGCTACAACGGCGTCATCGCGGCGCCGCGCGATGTCCTCGGCGCCATCCCGGGCGTGGACCTCGTGGAGATGGCCAACAGCGGGCGCCAGACGTTCTGCTGCGGCGCCGGCGGCGGGCGGATGTGGATGGAGGAGAACCGGGGCACTCGCGTCAACGCGGCGAGGACGCTCCAGGTGCTCGACACGGGGGCGTCGACGGTCGCCACGGCCTGCCCGTTCTGCATGGTGATGCTCCGGGACGGGCTTTCGGACGCCGGTCGCGGCGAGGGTGCCGACGCCGTGACGGCCCAGGACATCAGCGAGCTGCTCGCTGCCGCGATCGCCCCGTTCGGCGAGCGCGAGGTGCCGGCGGGTCGCGCGCTGCCGGTGGTCTAGGGCCGCCCGCGGCGATCAGCCCCGCAGGCCGTTCCCGCATGCGCTGCAGCGGCGTTCCGTCCAGAGGTTGCCCATCCCGCACTTGGGGCAGACCTTCATGCCCTCGGTGGAGATCCCGAGCGGCGAGTCGCCGGCGCCCTGGCGGGCGGACAGCCCGGGCTTCGTGATGATCCTCGCGAGCGAGCCCATCACCACCGAGACGGCGAGAACGAGTCCAAGGACAAGCAGGAACGACTGGTCCATGGCACGGCACTCCCAGCCGGGTCGGGTCCACGATCCCCCGTGGCCGCTCGGACCCGCTCCGGTTCCGTCACAGCCTACCCGCGCCATGCGCCGATGTCATCCCTGACGATCTGCCGTCCGCGCGGGGGAGCCGCGGGCGCAACGGCGCTGCTAGCATGGCCCCGGTGAGCACCCAGCAGCCCGGAGGCACCCCGTGCGCCTGACCGAGGAGCAGCAGCTGCTGCGCGACGCCGTCCGCGAGCTGGCGGACGAGGTGATCGCCCCCCGTGCCGCCGAGATCGACCGGACCGCCACCTGGCCCGATGACGTCCGCCGGCTCCTGGCCTCGCACGACATCTTCGCCATCCCGTTCGCGGAGCGCCACGGCGGCCTCGGGTCGGACCTGCTCACGCTGTGCCTCGCGATCGAGCAGATCAGCCGCGTCTGCGCGACCTCCGGCCTGATCCTCGCGGTCCAGGCGCTGGGCGCCATCCCGATCCAGGTGGCCGGTACGCCCGAGCAGCAGGACCGGTGGCTGCCGGGGCTCGCGTCGGGCGAGAAGCTGATCGCGTTCGGGCTGACCGAGGCGGACGCGGGCTCGGATCCGTCCGGCATCCGCACGCGAGCCGTCCGCGACGGCGACGACTACGTCCTCGATGGCACCAAGCGGTTCATCAGCCACGGCAGCGTCGCGGACTACGTCGTGGTGTTCGCGGCGACCAACCCCGATGCCGAGAAGGCCAGCCGCCGCCTATCGGCGATCCTGGTCGAGACGGACCGGCCGGGCTTCCGGGTGACCCGCGTCGAGCACAAGATGGGGATCCGCGGCTCGCCCACGGCGGAGCTCGCCTTCGATGGCGTCCGCGTCCCGGTCGCCAACCGACTTGGCGACGAGGGCCAGGGCTTCGCGATCGCGATGAAGACCTTCGAGCGCTCGCGACCGGGCATCGCGGCCCAGGCCGTCGGCATCGCGCAGGGCGCGCTCGAGGTCGCCGCGGCCTACGCGAAGCAGCGCCGCCAGTTCGGCGGGCCCATCGCGGATCTCCAGATGGTCCAGGCCATGCTCGCCGACATGGACGCCGCGACCGAGGCCGCGCGTCACCTGCTGTACGCGGCCTGCGAGGCGATCGAGAGCGGGAACGGTGACGCGGCCCGCTGGGCGGCCATCTGTAAACTCGTGGCCGGCGACGCCGCCATGCGGGTCACCACCGACGCGGTGCAGGTCCTGGGCGGCTACGGGTACATCGACGAGTATCCCGTCGAGCGGATGATGCGCGACGCGAAGATCACCCAGCTCTACGAGGGAACCCAGCAGATCCAGAGGCTCATCGTCGCCAGGTCACTCCTCGCGGGGAGCTGACCTGCCGGAACCCGCGACCAGGGAGCATTGCCCACGTGCGTATCCTCGTCCTGACCAAGCCCGTGCCGGATCCCGCCGCGGGCGCCGAGCGGCTCGGCCCCGACGGCCGCCTCGACCGCCACGCGTCGCCCACCGTCGTGAACGGGAACGACGAGTACGCGCTCGAGGCCGCGCTGCGGCTGGTGGAGGCGCACGGCGGGGAGGTCGCCATCCTGACGATGGCCCCGGCCAACGGCACCGAGACGATGCGCAAGGCGCTCGCCATGGGCGCGCTCCGCGGCATTCATGTCACCGACGACGCCCTCGCGGGGGCGGACCTGCCGACGACGATCCGCGTCCTCGCGGCCGCCGCCGCGTCCGAGTCGTTTGACCTGCTCCTCGGCGGCCTCGACACCTCCGACGGTGCGGGTGGCGCGGTGACGGCGGGTGTGGCCGCACGTCTCGGGCTGCCGCTCCTCTCGGCCGCGGCGGCCATCGAGCCCGACCCGGTGGCCGGCCGGGTGCGCGTGCGCCGCCTTTCCGCCAAGGGCTACGACCTGATCGACGCCCCGATGCCGGCGGTCATCTCCTGCACGCAGGCCCTCGGCGCCCCGCGCTACCCGTCGCTCAAGGGGATCATGGCGGCCCGCTCCCGGGAGATCGCGAGTCGCTCGCTCGCCGACCTCGGTGACGGGCTCGCGCCCGCAGACGGCGCCTGGGCGACGCGGGTCGTCGCGATCGAGCCGCCGACGGCCCGCGCCGCGGGACGCACCGTGACCGGCCCGGCCGCCGAGGCGGCCCGCGAGATCGCCGACTTCCTCGCCGACCGGAGGCTGATCTGATGCCCGCGCGGATCCTGGCCGTCGCCGAGGTCGCGGACGGCGAGCTCACGAAGCTCTCGACCGAGGTCGCCACCCTCGCGCGCACGCTCGCGGAGGCGGCCGGCGGCACCGCGCTGGGGCTCGTCGTGGATCCGGCGCCGGACGGCCCCGCGACGGCGCTCGCGGCCTTCCTGCCGCGGGTCCTTGCTGTGACGTGCGAGGCCGCGTCCGGCGAGGTTCCGGCGCCCCACGTGGCGGCGGCGGTCGCGGGCCTGCTCGACGAGGGCGTCACGCACGTCGTCCTCGGCGCCACCACGGACGGCCGCGACATCGCCGGCACGCTCATCGGCCTCACGGGGCTGGGCCTGCTCGCGAACGCGGACGGCGCATCGTGGGACGGCAGCGGCCCCGTGACCCGCTCGGTGGTGCTGGGTGGCAAGGCCGTGACGGACAGCGCGCTCACCGGTGGCACCGGGCTCATCACCCTCCGCCCGGGCGGCGTGACGGCGTCGGAGGCCGCGGGCCCGGGCACCGTGGAGGCGCGTGAGGCGTCCGCGCCCCCTGTCGCGGCGGCGACGGTCGTCGAGCGGGTCGCGGAGGCTGGTGCCGAGGTGTCCCTCGAGGACGCCCGCGTCGTGGTCGTCGGCGGGCGCGGCGTCGGGAGCCCGGAGGGGTTCGCGGTGGTCGACGAGCTGGCCGCCCTCCTCGGGGGCGTCGTCGGGGCCACGCGCGCGTCGGTGGACGCCGGCTGGGTGCCCTATGCCCGGCAGATCGGCCAGACGGGTCGTGTCGTGAAGCCCGCGCTGTACCTGGGCCTCGGCGTCTCGGGCGCGATGCAGCATCGCGTCGGCATGCAGGGTTCGGAGGCGATCGTCGCGGTGAACCGCGACCAGGACGCCCCCATCGCCGAGGTCGCGGACCTGTTCGTCATCGGCGACCTGTTCGACGTTGTCCCGGCGCTCGTCGCCGAGATCCGCGCCCGGCGCGGCGGCTGACGCGCGGAGGGGGAGGCGACCAGGCATGCCGCTCACCACGATCGTCTGGCTGGCGCTGCTCGTCGCCCTCGCCCTGCTGTTCCTCGTCACGGTGCGCCGCATGTCGACGCTCATCGCGAGGACCCGGGGTCTCGAGCGCTTCCAACGCATGGTCGAGTCGATCGACCGGCGGTTCGCGGCGACCATCAACCCGCTTGTGCACGGTCTCGACGAGACCCGGCGCAGCCCGGGTGACCCGGCAACCCTGAGCGGGCAGGTTGCCGCGGCGCAGCGGCTCATCGCCGAGCTGGTCGCGGAGGTTTGCTCCGTGCCGGCCCCGGGGCCCCTCGCTCCGGCGGCCGCGGTGCTGGCCGGCCAACTGGACCGGGCGGAGCGCGCCGCCGCGCTCGTCGAACATGGGCTGAACATGCTGGCCACCCCCACTCGCGGGCGCGACCTCGAGGCCCAGACGTCGCTCAAGCGCGGCGCGCTCAACCTCCGCAACGCGCACGAGGCCTTCGGTCGCGTGGCCACCGAGGTGGCGGCCCTGCGACCCGCGGATCTGGCCGGCGGGGGACCGCTCCCGAGGGTCGGCGCGGCCGCCCTGACGACTTACCCAGTTAACGACGAGGACGACGCCGAGGGCCGCTTGAACCCCCGCATGTAGTGGTATTCTCGCCGCACACCACAAGGGATAGTGGTGCGAGGAGGATTTCCGGTCGATGCGCTGCCCGCAGTGCGGCACCCGTGACTCGCGGGTCGTGGACTCGCGCGACCTGGACGAATCGGCGACCGTGCGGAGGCGCCGCGAGTGCCCCTCCTGCACGGCCCGGTTCACCACCTACGAGCGCGTGGAGGCCGCCCGCCTGGTCGTCGTCAAGCGCGACGGCACCCGCCAGGAGTTCGACCGCGACAAGCTCGCGTCGGGGCTCGCCAAGGCGCTGACCCGCCGCCCGGTCCCGGAGGACGCCGCGGAGCGGGCCGCGGACGCGATCGAGGGCGAGCTCCGCTCCTCGGGGCTGTCCGAGATCCCGTCGTCGCGCGTCGGGGCGCTCGCGATGGACAAGCTCCGGGCGCTCGACCACATCGCCTATATCCGGTTCATGTCCGTGTACCAGAGCTTCGAGGACCTCGCGGATCTCAAACGGGAGGTGGACCAGCTGTTCGACGAAGGGACACCGAAGAAGGGAAAGCGATCGCGATGAGCGTCCTGGCCGACCGCGACATCCGCGCCGAGCTCGAGGCCGGGCGGGTGCGCATCGATCCCTACGACCCGGCGGACCTCCAGCCGTCGTCGGTGGACCTGCACCTCGACCGCAGCTTCCGCGTCTTCCGGAACAACCGCTATGCGTTCATCGACCCGCGGATGCCCCAGCCGGACCTCACCGAGCTGCTGAGCATCGCGGACGACGAGCCGTTCATCCTGCACCCGGGCGAGTTCGTGCTGGGCCAGACCCTCGAGTGGGTGGAGCTGCCCGACGACCTCGTCGCGAGGCTCGAGGGCAAGTCGTCGCTGGGGCGCCTGGGCCTGCTGATCCACTCGACCGCCGGCTACGTGGACCCCGGCTGGAAGGGCACGCTCACCCTCGAGCTCTCGAATGTCGCCAACCTCCCGATCGCGCTGTACTCCGGCATGCGCATCGGGCAGATCAGCTTCTTCCGGATGAGCTCCCCGGTGGAACGGCCGTACGGGAGCAAGGAGCTGGGGTCCAAGTACCAGGGCCAGCACGAGCCCACGGCGTCCGCCTTCCACGTGGACTTCGAGCGCGGACGGAAGGTCCGCGAGGGGCGGTAGGCCGTGGGCATCAACGACGCCGTCCACTGGAGCACGGACCTCGGCGGCGGGACCCGCGTCGCGCTGATCCAGGCCGGCACCTTCCGCTCCGACGCCGGGACACTCCTGGGCCCGGTGCCCTGGGTCCTCTGGCGGCCGTGGGCCGAGGGCGAGCTGGACGAGCACCGGCGGCTGACCCAGGCGCTCAACTGCCTCCTCGTGGAGACGCCGGCCGGCCGCGTGCTGATCGAGACCGGGATCGGCGAGCGGATGGACGCCAAGAACACGGCGATGCGCGGGTACGAGGGCACGCCCGTCGTACCCGCGTTGCGGGAGGCCGGCTTCGACCCGGGGTCCGTCGACATCGTCGCGATGAGCCACCTCCACTACGACCACGCGGGGGGCCTGCTGCTCGCGGACGGTTCCAAGGCGTTCCCCCGGGCGAGGATCGTCGCGCAGCGCGAGGAGTGGGAGATCGCCCTCAGCGGCAACAGCCGGGTGCTCGCCAGCTACGACCAGCCGGAGCTGCGGCTCGTGGCCGACTGGGGCGCGGAGGGCTGGGCCGAGGACGACCGCGAGCTGCTCCCGGGCGTCTCGGTCGTGCGGACCGGCGGGCACTCCGCCGGCCACCAGGCGGTGGTGGTGCGCGGGACGGGCCCCGGAGCGACGGCCGTCGCGTTCTTCGGCGACCTGTGCATGCGCCCGTGGTCCGCGAACCCGCGGTGGGTCACCTCGTTCGACGACTTCCCGCTCGACTCCGTGGAGGTCAAGGGCGAGCTCTTCCGGCGCGCGGTCGAGGACGACTGGACCGTCGTGCTCAGCCACGAGGCGCGGATGCCCGTCGGGAAGCTGGTGCCGGACCGGGACCGCTACCGGTTCGAGGGGCTGTAGGACGGAACGGCCCCGGCGCCGGACGGCTCCTTGACCGGTGCGTGCATCCGGCCCACGATGCGACGGTGCCGCGCGAGGTCGCCGCGGTTGGCCGAGAGGGGGCGCGCGCTCACATGACAGCGCCAGGGGACGGCGGCGAGAACGCTCCGCGGCGGGGCCGGTCCTCGCTCGGGTGCGCGCTTGAGGTCCTCGAGACCCTCGTCCTGACCCTGGTCATCTTCTTCGTCGTCCAGAACGTGGTCGCGCAGCCGTTCCAGGTGCAGCAACACTCGATGGAGCACACCTTCGTCGAAGGCCAGTACGTGCTCGTGGATCGGCTGTCGCACCTGTGGAGTCCCTATGCACGCGGGCAGGTGATCGTGTTCCAGCCGCCCGACAGCTGGGACACCGGCGGCAAGCCCTTCATCAAGCGCGTGATCGCGGTCGGCGGCGACACGGTCGAGGTCGGCGACGACGGCCGGGTCTACGTGAACGGCGTACGCCTCGACGAGCCCTACCTCTTCCGCAACGGCGCCGGCGTCGCCGAGCCAACCGAGGCCCAAGACCAGACGCGATGGGTCGTGCCCGAAGGCGAGCTGTTCGTGATGGGCGATCACCGGGCGGTGTCGGAGGACAGCCGGGTGTTCGGCCCGATCCCTGTGTCGTCGGTGGTCGGCCGCGGGATGCTGCGCTACTGGCCCCTGTCCGCGTTGTGGATCATCGAGACGCCGACCTACGCGTCCTGACGCCAGGCGCGAACAGGCCCGCCGCTGGCGACCATCAGCTTGAGCCGGGGTCCGCTCCGGGCAGCCACGGGCGGACGAGCCGCTCGGCCGAATCGACCGTGAGCGGCCCGTTCACCACGCTCACGATGCGGCCGTCCGGGCCGACGACGACCTGCGTCGGGAGGGCGTAGACGCGGTAGAGGTCGAAGATGTGCGCCGAGGCGTCGAACGCGATGGGATAGGAGATCTCGTAGCGATCCGCGTACGCCTTGACGTTGTCCACCGACGTCTCCTGAACGGCCACCCCGATCACCACCAGGCCCTTGTCCCGGTCCTGGTCCGCGAGGTCCCGCAGGACCGGCGTCTCGGACTGGCACGGCGGGCACCACGTGGCCCAGAAGTTGAGCAGCACGACCTTGCCGCGCAGGTCGGCCAGCCGGACCGGGTTGCCGCGGAGGTCCGTGAGCTGGGCGGTGGTCCCGTCGGCGCCCTGCCACTGGAGCTCGGGGGCCTGGTCGCCGGGCTGGAGACCGACCCTTGCCTCGCCGACCAGGAACGGCGTGGCGCCGGGCAGGGCGGTCGGCAGGCCGGAGCCGGTGCCGGGTGCGATCGGGCGCGTGACGAGCACGAGGACGATGGCCGCGACCACGACCACGAGCAATGCGCCGGCCAGCTGGCGGGCGGTGAAGGGGCCGATGACGCCGCGCCGCGGATCCGGGGCGGGCCCACCGGTCGCGGCCTCGGCGGCCGCAGGCTCGGGCGGGTCTGGCTCTGGGCCCGGCTCGAGGCCCGGGGAGGCCGTCACAGGGCGGGCGCGAACTGGAACCAGCGCGGCAGGAGCACCAGCCAGTCGAACAGCATCGCCACGCCGATCGCGACCACCAGGAGCCCGCCCACCAGCGAGACGATCCGCCCGTGCCGCACGAGCAGGCGCACGAGCCCGCGGGACCGGTCGTAGAACGCCGCGATGATGATGAACGGGATCCCGAGGCCGGCCGTGTAGCCCACCAGCAGCAGCGTCCCCTGGAGCTTGCCATCGGCCGTCGCGGCCATCGTGAGGATCCCGCCCAGCACCACGCCGATGCATGGCGTCCAGCCGATCGCGAAGATCGCCCCAAGGGTGAAGGCGGCGCCGAGCCCCACGCGCCCGCCCACCAGCTTCGTGCCCATCTTGCCGCCGAGCCCCCCGCCACCCGCCGGGGCGAGCGTCATCCCGCCGGTCGACGCCGTGAGCGACGCGGAGGCGCCGGCGTCGAGGGGCCGCCACGTCCGCTCCAGGAACCCGATATGGATGATCCCGGCGAGGCTGAGCCCCATGATCACGAGCACGCCGCCGCCGATGACCCGCAGGTAACGCATGTAGTCCGCGATCGCGCCACCGGCGAAGGCCGCGGTCACGCCGAGCAGCGTGAACACCGCCCCGAACCCGGCGACGTACGCGATGGCGTGCCGGACCGCCGCCCAGCGCGACGGCCGCCCCGAGGTGCCCTGCGCGGCCACGGCCACCGCGGTCAGCTGGCCCAGGTAGGCGGGCACCAGCGGCAGCACGCAGGGCGAGAGGAACGAGATGAGCCCCGCCGCGACCGCGATGAGGAACGTGTAGTCGCCGGTCACGCTGCCGGCGCCCCGTCGAGCCCGTCTTCGAGGAAGCGGCGCAGCTTGGCGGGGGTCGTTGCCAGCTCGAGCTCCCGGTCGCCCAGGGTCACCACCGGGATGGTGAACGTGTAGCGGCGATGCCAGTCCTCGTCAGTGTCGATGTCGCGTTCTTCGACCGCGGGCGCCGGCAGCCCGCGTGCCAGGCGCTCGGCCAGCAGCAGGTCGAGCGCGGCGCGGGCGTCCTCGCACAGGTGGCAGCCCGTGCGGCCGTAGAGGACGAGGGAGGGGAGGGGATCGCTCACGGGTCCCGATTGTACGAGGGTCGGGCGTTTCGCCCCTGGCGGCGCGCGGCGGCCTCCCGGGCCTGCACGGCGGTCCGTAGAATTCGCAGCCGATGACCGAGCAGTCCGAGCAGACCCTCTACGACCAGGTCGGCGGCATGCCGTTCTTCACGCGCCTCGTCGATCGCTTCTACGAGGGCGTCAAGGGCGACGACGTTCTCCTGCCGCTGTACCCCGACCAGGCGGACGACCTCGCCGGCGCCCGGCGACGCCTCGCACTGTTCCTCGTCCAGTACTGGGGCGGGCCCACCACGTACCTCCAGGAGCGCGGCCACCCGCGTCTCCGGGCCCGGCACTTCCCGTTCTCCATCGGCACGCTCGAGCGTGACCGCTGGCTCCTGCACATGCAGGCGGCCATCGACGAGAGCGACGCCCCGCCGGACGCCCGCGCCCGTCTGCACGAGTACGTCGCCATGGCGGCCGACGCCATGCGCAACCGCGACGAGGGCCCCGGCGCCGGTTCGGCGAGACCGTGACCGGCGACCCTCCCGCGCGACCCGCCCCCACAAGCCGGGCCGCGTCGTTCGACGACGCCGTCCGGCACCTGTTCGGGGACGTGGGCGGGGAGGTCCTGTTCCGGGAGGGTGATCCCGGCGACGCCGCCTTCGTCGTGCTGCGCGGGCGGCTGCGGGCCGTCGCGGGGCCGGTCGGCGACGAGCGGGTGCTCTCGGACGCGATCCACGGCGAGACGATCGGCGAGATCGCCCTGCTCACGGGGTCGCCCCGGTCGGCCACGGTCCATGCCGTCCGGGACAGCACGGTTGCCCGGCTCAACACGACGGCCTTCGACGGGCTGCTCACCCGCCACCCGGAGGCCGCGCTGTCGATCACGCGGCTCCTGGCGGGGCGGCTCCGCCGGCTGACGTCGGAGGCACCCGTGGCACCGCCCACCGAGGTCACCGTCGCCGTCCTGGCGCTCGGAGGCGTGGACGCAGGACGCGTTGCCACGGATCTCGCGGCCGCCGTCCCGCCGACGCTCGGCGCCGTCGTCGCCCGCGCCCGGACCTTCGACGGTGTCCCGGCCGACGACCTCGCGTCACACCTGGAGCGGCTCGAGGCGGGGTCGGCCGTCGTGGTCTATGCCGGCGAGCCCGGCTGGACCTCCTGGAACGACGCCATCCTGCGCCGGGTGGACGAGGTCGTGATCGTCGCCGACGCCGATGGGGACCCCGCCGTCGGCCCCGTCGAGGCGGCCGTGTTCGCGCCGAGGGAGCGCGGCGGGCCCCGCGTGACGCTCGTCCTGCGCCACCCGCCGGGGACCAACCCGGAGCGTACGGCCCGCTGGCTCGCTGATCGTCCGGTCGCTTCGCACCTGCACGTCCGGGCCGATGATCCGGCCGACACGGCGCGGGTCGCCCGGTGGGTCACGGGCAGGAGCATCGGGCTGGTGCTGGGCGGTGGCGGAGCCCGAGGCTGGGCGCACGTGGGCGCCATGCGGGCGCTGCTCGAGGCGGGGATCCCCGTCGACCGCATCGGAGGCACGTCGCAGGGCGCGCTCGTGGGCGCCGCGCTCGCGGACCGGGCATCGCCCGAGGACATCGTGACGATCGGCGCCGACTACGTGCGCAGGACCCGGGACTACACGGTGCCCGTCGTGTCGCTGCTCCGTGGCGGTCACATCCTGCGCGGGATCCGCCGCGTGGCCCGACCGGGCGTGAACGTCGAGGACCTGTGGCTGCCGTTCTTCGCCGTCGCCACCAACCTCAGCCGGGCAGAGCTGCTCGTCATCGACCGTGGCCCGCTCGTGGAGGCGATCCGGTCGAGCGTCTCGCTCCCGGTCGTGCTGCCGCCGATGATCCGCGACGGCGACCTCGTCGTCGACGGCGGGCTGCTCGACAACCTGCCCATCGGGCCGATGCGCCAGCGGATGCCGACGGGACCGATCATCGCCGTGGACCCGTCGCTGCGCGAGGGCCCCGTGCGCTACGACCCCATGGCGCCGGACGTGTCCGGCTGGGGACTCCTGCGGGACCGGCTCCTGCGGCGGGATCGGTCGCGGCGGATCCCGTCCATCGGCGAGGTGGTCCAGCGTGCGGTGGTGGTCGGCAGCATCCACCTGCGTCACCGTCGCGAGCAGGACCCGGACGTGCTGGTCCTGACGCCCGACCTCGGCGAGTGGGCGCTCCTGGACTTCGGCGCCCTGGCCGTGATCGCCGAAGCCGGCTATCGCGGGATGCGCGAGCCGATCCGCGCCTGGTGGGCGGCCCGCGGCGGCCGGGATCTCGAGGCATGAGCCTCCTGCTCCGGCTCGCGGGAACGCTGCGTCTCGAGGACCTGCTCCTGGCGCTCCTCACGGCCGTCGCGCTGCCGCTGCTCGACGGCCTCACGAGCGGCGGGTCGATCGCGAGCCCGACCGGCGACCCGACGGCGCTGACGGGTCTCCTGGGGCTCGTCGGGGTCGCGGGCGTCATCGCCTGCGTACTCACGCGCGGCCCGGACGCGCCGCCGCCGCTCGTCGACGGCACGCTCACCCTCCAGGGCTGGGCCCGGTTCCGCTGGCCGTCGGGGTCGGGATCGTGGCCCTGCGCACCGTCCCCGGGCTGGGGATCGATGGGTCGTCGCTCGGCGCCGCCGTGTTCCTCGCGACCTTCGCGGGCGCCCTGCTGTTCCCGAAGCTGCCCGTCGTGCCGGTGACGTCCAGGCGGCTCATGGTGGCGCCGATGGTGCTGCTCGCGGCCGGCGCGTTCGACGCGATCATCGGGCGCAACCTTGGCGGCATCGCGGCGGACCTGCTGGGCGGCGCCCAGCAGGAGGTGGCCGCGTTCTGGCCGCTGATCCTGGCCGCGGTGGCGATGCTGTACACGATGCTGGTGGTGGCGCCCCGCGCCATCGCCGACCCTGGGTCCAGCAACGTCGCGTGGACGGCCCGCTTCCTGTTCCTGGTCGGCTCCGTGCTCGTGGCCGCGTTGCTCGGCATCCGCTGAGGACGCCCAAGGTCGGGTACGATCCCAGTGCACGCCCCCGTAGCTCAGTGGATAGAGCGCAGCCGTCCTAAGGCTGGCGTCGGCGGTTCGAATCCGTCCGGGGGCGCCACACCCTGTTGTATCTGCGTTGGAGAGGCTCGTAGGGGCGGGGGCGGAACGCCGCGGTCGCGCGGATCGTCGCATGACCTGGTGGAACCGACGATGCCGCCAACAGGGACCGAGCGGACGGCAGCGGTCCTTCTGACCGCCGTGTCAGTGCTCCCGCTCCTCGACGCCGTGCAGA
>JBBSCF010000041.1:0-31372 GCA_038250545.1 Candidatus Limnocylindrales bacterium
GACCCGGTGCGTGACCTGGCCCGGACCCGGGACCGGCGGCTCCGCGGGGCCCAGGCGCACGTCGCGCCGCCCGTGGAGGCGGGCGGCGCGACCGGGAGGAGGAGCGATGGTCATGACGGCGAGCCGGCCGGGCCGGCGCTGCCTAGGCGTCGCGGGTCTTGCCGCGGACGTCGAAGTAGACGGCGAAGAGCAGCACCAGGGCCTTGAACATGAACTGGTAGTCGATCGGGATCGACATGACGCCCATGCCGATGTTGAGGAGGCCGAAGAAGATGGCGCCGATGACCGTGCCGGCCACCGAGCCCACGCCACCGTAGGCGGACGCGCCGCCCACGAAGGTCGCCGCGATGACGTCCAGCTCGAAGCCGTAGCCGGCCTTGGGGGTGGCGGAATTGAAGCGGGCCGCGATGATCATGCCGCCGAGGGCCGCAAGCACGCCCATGTTGATGAACGTGATGAACACCATCAGCTTGCTGTTGACACCCGAGAGCATCGCCGCCTTGGAGTTGCCACCGACGGCATAGATCCGCCGCCCGATCACCGTCCGCAGCGTGATGAACATGTACACGCCGATCAGGATGAACGCGATGAGCGCCACGATCGGCAGGCCCTTGTAGCCGGCCAGCCGGTAGGCGATGAACATGAGGCCGGCGATGATCACCGCGTTGCGGAGCCAGAACTGGGCCATCGGCGGCACCGAGAAGCCGTACTTGACCTGCTCGCGGCGGGCGCGATACGAGATGAGCACCAGGAACGCGCTCAGGATCGCGCCGAGCAGCAGTGTCGTCAGCTGGAGCGGGTCGCCGCCGACGGGCATCACCACGCCGAGCAGCCTGATGGGCGGGTCGGCCGTCCCGAAGGGGTCAGGGATCGTCCCGATGAGCTCGGGGATGAAGCCCGACGAGATGGCACGGAAGCTCTCGGGGAACGGGCCCACGGGCTGGCCGCCGAGCATGAACAGCGTGGCGCCGCGGAAGAGGAGCATGCCCGCGAGGGTCACGATGAACGATGGGACCCGCAGGTAGGCGACCCAGATCCCCTGCCACACCCCGATCAGCCCGCCGGCGATCAGGGTCACGGCGACGGCGAGGAGCGGGTCGAGCTGGATCTTGCCCAGCACCGGGACAGTCACCCCGACCATCAGCACGGCGACGATCGCGCCCAGGAAGCCTGCCACCGAACCGACCGACAGGTCGATGTGGCCGATCACGATGATCAGCAGCATCCCCAGGGCCATCACGAGGATGTAGCCGTTCTGGAGGAAGACGTTGGTGACGTTGAGGGACTTGAGCATCACGCCGTTGGTCGTGATCTGGAAGAGCACGACGAACGCGAGGAGGACGACCAGCAGCCCGCCCTGGCCCACGGCGGAGCGCAGCCGGCGCACGAGACCGGGCCCAGACTCCGCGACGCTGACCGGCACCGGGGCCGGGGTGGATTCGGTGGGAGCGGTCACAGCACGACTTCCTCAGCTCCTGCGCGGGCAAGCCGCATGATGGCTGCCATGACCGACTCAGGCGTCGCCTCGCTCGCGGGCATCTCCGCGGCGATCCGGCCGGCGGCCATGACGTAGATGCGGTCCGAGATCCCGAGGACTTCCGGGAGCTCGGACGAGATGACGATGACGGCCTTCCCCTCGGCCGCCAGGCGGTTGATGATCGTGTAGATCTCGTACTTGGCACCGACGTCGATGCCGCGGGTGGGCTCGTCGAGGATCAGCAGGTCCGGGTTGGCGAACAGCCACTTGGCCAGGACGACCTTCTGCTGGTTGCCGCCCGAGAGGTTCACCGCGATCTGCTTGACGCTGGGCGTCTTGATCGCCAGCGCATCGCGGAACTCGTTGGCGACCATGATCTCCTTGGGAGCGCTCAGAATCCCGGTCGTGGACACGCCCTCGAGGTGGGCCAGCGTGATGTTGGTCTTCACGTCGTTCATGAGGATCAGCCCGTAGGTCTTGCGGTCCTCGGTGACGTAGGCGATGCCGTGGTCCACGGCCTTCGGGATGGTGCTGACGTCCACCTCGCGGCCGTCCTTGAGCACCTGGCCGCCGACGAAGTGGCCCCAGGACCGGCCGAAGATGCTCATCGCGAACTCTGTCCGGCCGGCGCCCATCAGGCCCGCGATGCCCACGACCTCGCCCTTGCGGACGGTCATGGAGACGTCGTTGATGACCATCCGGTCCGCGTAGATCGGGTGGGCCACCTTCCAGTTCCGCACCTCGAACGCGACGTCGCCGATGACGGCCTCGCGCGGGGGGAACCGGTGGGTCATGTCGCGGCCCACCATGCCGCGGATGATGCGGTCCTCGGTGACCTCGCCGCCCGTGGCGTCCAGCGACTCGATCACGGCGCCGTCGCGCAGGATCGTGATCGTGTCCGCGACCGACTCCACTTCCTTGAGCTTGTGGGAGATCAACACGCAGGCGATGCCCTGCTCCCGGAACTCCCGCAGCAACTGGAGCAGCTGCTGCGAGTCGTTCTCGTTGAGCGAGGACGTGGGCTCGTCGAGGATCAGGAGCTCGACGTTCTTGGACAGCGCCTTGGCGATCTCGACCAGCTGCTGCTTGCCGACGCCGATCCGGCTGATCTTCGTGTCGGGCGTCTCGTCGAGCCCGACCTTCTTGAGCAGTCCGATGGCCTTCGAATGCGACAGGCCCCAGTTGATGACACCCCGCGTGGCCTGCTCGTTATTGAGGAAGATGTTCTCGGTGATGGACAGGTTCGGGACGAGCGCCAGCTCCTGGTGGATGATGACGATGCCCTTGTGCTCGCTCTCGGGGATGCTGTGGAAGCGGCACTCCTCGCCCTTGAAGAAGAACTGGCCCGAGTAGGTCCCGTACGGGTAGACGCCCGACACGACCTTCATCAGGGTCGACTTGCCGGCCCCGTTCTCCCCGACCAGGGCGTGGATCTCACCGGGGCGGACCGAGAAGGTGACGTCCTTGAGGGCCTTGACGCCCGGGAACTCCTTCGTGATGCCCCGCATCTCGAGCAGCACGTCGCTCACCAACCGCCGCCTCTCGCTACCGCTTGCGCGTGTGGATTCGAAATCGCGGGTGTGCGTGGTCGGAAGACCGCCGCACACCCGCGAGTGTAATCGCGTGGACAGGTGCCTAGTTGGCGATCTGGTCCGCGGTGTAGTAGCCGGTGTCGACCAGCGCCTGGGTGACGTTGTCCTTGGTCACCGAGACGACCGGGAGGAGGTACGACGGGACGATCTTGACGCCGTTGTCGTACGTCGTGGTGTCGTTCACCTCGACGGTCTCGCCCTTGAGGAACTGGTCGACCATCTGGGCAACCTTGGCGGCCAGCGTGCGGGTGTCCTTGAACACCGTGCTGGTCTGCTCGCCGGCGAGGATGGACTTGACGGACGGGAGCTCGGCGTCCTGGCCGGTGACGACCGGGCCGGGCTTGTCGGGCGAGTAGTACCCGACCTGCTTCAGCGAGGCGATGATGCCGCGGCTGATGCCGTCGTACGGGGACAGGACCGCGTCGACGCGCTTGTCGGCGTAGTAGGTGGCCAGGATGTTGTCCATGCGGGCCTGGGCGGCGGCGCCGTCCCAGCGAAGCGTGCCGACCTGCTCCGGGAACTTGGTCTCACCGGACTGGACGACGAGCTTGCCGCTGTCGATGAAGGGCTGCAGGATCGACATGGCGCCGTTGAAGAAGAACCCGGCGTTGTTGTCGTCCGGCGAGCCGGCGAACAGCTCGAGGTTGAAGGGTCCGGCGGCGTTGTTGAGGTCGAGCGAGTCGACGATCGAGCCGGCCTGCGCGACGCCGACCTTGAAGTTGTCGAACGCGGCGTAGTAGTCGACGTTGGGGCTGTTGCGGATCAGGCGGTCATAGGCAAACACCTTGATGCCGGCGTCCGCAGCCTTCTGGAGGGTGTCGGTGAGGGTCGTGCCGTCGATGGCGGCGATCACGAGGACCTTGGAGCCCTTGGTGATCATGTTCTCGACCTGGGAGACCTGGGTCGGGATGTCGTCCTCGGCGAACTGGAGGTCGGTCTCGTAGCCGAGCGCCTGCAGCGACTTCACGAGGTTGTCGCCGTCGGCGATCCAACGGGCCGAGGACTTGGTCGGCATCGCGATGCCGACGAGGCCGCCGGCCGCGGGGGCCATGGACTCGGGGGCCATGGACTCGGGGGCCGTCGTCGCCGGCGCCGCGGAATCGGCCGGGGCCGTCGACGGGGCCGGGGTGGCGGCGCCACCGCCGCACGCGGCGACGACGAGCGCGCCGGCCGCGATGGCAACTGACAGGAACTTCTTCATGGGTTTGTTGCGCTCCTCCTGGTGTGGGGTCTGGGCCCCACGGTCTCGCGTCCCCGGTCGCCTCGGCGGAATGCGGCTGCGCCGCTGCCCGTCGTGGAGCCATGCAGGCCCCAGGTCAATGTCGGTGGACGCTTGCCGTTATCGTTCCCGTGAACGATAACGGTGGCATGCTATGCGCCTGACGCGGTCCGCGTCAAGCCGGTCCGTCAAGCCCGGCGCCGGTTTCGGAATCGGGCCGGCGGGGTGACGATCGGTCTGCCCTAGAGGCCCTTGGCCAACAGCCAGTAGAGATCGTTCCACCGGAGCTGGTCGCGGAAGCCGTCGAGCGTGGTCCCCTCGTCGATGACCAGGTACTCCACCCCGGACATCGCGGCGAAGTCTCGCAGGTGCTCCTTCGTCACGCCGAAGCCGAGGCTCGTGTGGTGGGAGCCACCCGCGTAGATCCACGCGGCGGCACCCGTCCGAAGGTCGGGCCGTGGGCGCCAGACGGCGCGGGCGACCGGGAGCTTCGGGAGGGGCTGCTCCGCGGCCACGACGTCGACGACCGTCGCGACCATCCGGAAGCGCTGCCCCATGTCGGTGATGCAGGCGGCCACGGCGGGACCCGGGTGCGCGTCGAAGACGAGCCGGACAGGGTCCTCCTTGCCACCGATGGACAGAGGGTGGACCTCGAGGCGGGGACGGTCGCCCGCGATGGACGGGCAGACCTCGAGCATGTGGGCGCCGAGGATGAGGTCGTCGTCGCCCGTCAGGTGGTAGGTGTAGTCCTCCATGAAGGACGTGCCGCCGGGCAGCCCGGCCGACATGACCTTCATCGCGCGAACCATGGCGGAGGTCTTCCAGTCCCCTTCCCCGCCGAAGCCGTAGCCATCGGCCATCAGGCGCTGGACGGCCAGGCCGGGGAGCTGCTTGAGGCCGTGGAGATCCTCGAAGGTGTCGGTGAAGGCGGTGAAGCCGCCATCCGCGAGGAACCGGCGGAGGCCCAGCTCGATGCGGGCGCCGTCGCGGAGGCTCGTCACGCGGTCGCCGCCGGGCCGCAGCTCGGGCGCGACGTCGTACTCGTCGAGGTACTGCGCGACCAGCCCGTCGACCTCGGCATCGGTGGCCTCGTTGACGACCTTGACCAGGTCGCCGACCCCCCAGGTGTTGACTGAGAAGCCCAGGCGGCGCTGCGCCTCCACCTTGTCACCATCGGTGACGGCGACCTCGCGCATGTTGTCGCCGAAGCGCGCGATCTTCCCGTTCTGCCAGTCGAGCCTGGCGCAGGCGGCACGCGTCCAGGTGCCGATCTGCTCCTGGACCGCCGGGTCGCCCCAGTGGCCCACCACGACCTTGCGCTCGAGGCGCAGCCGGGCGGCGATGAACCCGAACTCCCGGTCGCCGTGGGCGGCCTGGTTCAGGTTCATGAAGTCCATGTCGATGTCGGCCCAGGGGATCTCGCGGTTGAACTGCGTGTGGAGGTGGAGGAACGGCTTGTCCAGCGCTTCGAGACCCGCGATCCACATCTTGGCCGGGCTGAAGGTGTGCATCCAGGTGATGAGCCCGACGCACGCCGGGTCCGCGTTGGCCTCGCGGACCAGCGCGAGGATCCCGGCGGAGCCGGTCAGGACCGGCTTGACGACCACGCGCACCGGGATCGCGGGCGCCTCATCGAGCGCCGCCGCGATCGCGGTCGAGTGCTCGGCGACCGTGGCCAGGGTCTCGGGGCCGTAGAGGTCCTGGCTGCCGGTGACGAACCAGACCTCGGACGCCGCAAGATTCAGCACGAATGGGTTCTCCTGAGGGTGGCGGCGCGGCGGCTCAGCGCTGGCCGTACACGTTCATGTAGCGGTCGTGGAGCTTGGCCACCGCGTCGGCGGGGATCACGTCGGGGGTGCCGAGCTGGAGGGCCATGTACACGGTGGCCGCCACGTCCTCGGTCATGACGGCGGCCTTGACCGCGGCCCCGGCCGTGGGCCCGATGGTGAACACGCCGTGGTTCTTGAGCAGGATCGCGGGCGAGGTGCCGATGCCCTCGACCACCAGCTTCCCGATCCCCTCGTCGCCGATGAGCGTGAAGCCCGCGCACGGGATCTCGCCGCCGAACTCGTCGGCCTGGGCGGTGAGGTACACCGGGATCGACCGGCCCACGGCCGCGAACGCGGTCGCGTAGCGTGAGTGCGTGTGCACCACGCCGTTGACGTCCGGCCGATGGCGGTAGATGTAGAGATGGCTCAGCGTGTCGGAG
This sequence comes from Candidatus Limnocylindrales bacterium, assembly GCA_038250545.1. Lineage (GTDB taxonomy): Bacteria > Chloroflexota > Limnocylindria > Limnocylindrales > CSP1-4 > CAIXZV01. The sequence goes on from JBBSCF010000041.1 coordinate 6,498, forward strand.
CTCGGCGAGTACGCGCCCTCGACGACGGCGCCGTCGGGATCCACGACCACCATCGACTCGGCGGTGAGGTCTTCGTAGCGCACGCCAGAGGGCTTGATCGCCACGAGCCCGGTCTCCGGGTCGCGGGCGGACACGTTGCCGCCCGTCCAGCGCACCAGGTCGTTCGCCGGCAGCTCCGCGTGGAGCGCGACCAGCGATTCGCGCAGCGCCGCCAGCCGCATCAGCCCGCCGCCTTCGCCGTGGCGCGCAGGCCGCGCAGCGTCTTCATGACGTCGTTCTCGCCCCGCCCGAAGTAGTCGTGGAGACGGACGTACTCGCGGTACAGGACGTCGTAGACGGCCGTGGCCTCGGGGTTGGCCTCATAGACCTGGTCCTTGAGGCGGGCCATGGTCCGCGCAGCATCCTCGATCGAGGCGTAGCCTCCGGCGTCCGCGCCCGCGGCAACGGCCCCGAACATCGCGGAGCCGAGGGCCGGCGTCTGGTCCGATGCGGAGAGCTTGAACGGGCGGCCGGTGACGTCGGCGTAGATCTGCATGATCAGCGGGCTCTTGTCGGCCAGGCCACCGCAGGCGATGACCTCGTTCACGGGGACGCCGTTGGCCTGGAGGGCCTCCATGATCACGCGCGTCCCGAAGGCCGTCGCCTCGATCAGCGCGCGGTAGATCTCCGGGGCGGTGGTCGCGAGGGTCGCGCCGACGAGCAGGCCGCCCAGCTCGGCATCGACCAGGACGGAGCGGTTGCCGTTCCACCAGTCGAGGGCGAGCAGGCCGGACTCCCCGGGTGCGAGCAGACCGGCCTGTTCCTGGAGGAGCGCGTGGATGTCGAGGCCGCGCCGGCGCGCCTCGACCTGGTAGGCCTCCGGGACGGCGTGCTCGGTGAACCACGCGAAGTGGTCGCCGACGCAGCTCTGCCCGGCCTCGTAGCCGAAGTAGCCCGGGATGATCCCGTCCTCGACGTAACCACAGATGCCCGGGACGAGGTGCTCCTCCTCGCCGAGGACCATGTGGCAGGTGCTGGTGCCCATGATCATGACCATGCGGCCGGGCTCGGTGACGGTGGCGGCCGGGACCGAGACGTGGGCATCGACGTTGGCGACCGCGACCGCGGTCCCGGCCAGGAGGCCCATCCAGCCGGCGGCCTCGGCGGTCAGGCCGCCGGCCCGGTCGCCCGTCCGGGAGATGACACGCGACATCTTGCTGTCGACGACGTCCGCGAGCCGCGGGTCCAGCGCCTCGAAGTAGGCGCGGTCCGGAAAGCCCTCGCCCTTGCTCCACAGCGCCTTGTAGCCGGCGGTGGTCGCGTTGCGGGTCTCGACGCCGGTCAGGCGCCAGATGACCCAGTCCGCGGCCTCGATCAGACGGTCCGCGCGGGCGTAGACCTCGGGCGCCTCGTCCAGGATCTGGAGGGCCTTGGAGAAGAACCACTCGGAGCTGATCTTGCCGCCGTACTTGGGCAGCCAGGCCTGGCCGGTGCGCTCCGCGGTCTCGTTGATCCGGTCCGCCTCGGGCTGGGCGGCGTGGTGCTTCCAGAGCTTGACCCACGCATGGGGGTTGGCGCGCAGCTCCGGCAGGAGCGCCAGCGGCGTGCCGTCGGCGAGCGTCGGCATCATCGTGCAGGCGGTGAAGTCGATCCCGAGACCGATCACGTCCTCGGCGGCGACACCCGCCTGGCGCAGGACGGTCGGGACGGTCTCGCGGAAGACGCGCAGGTAGTCCTCGGGATCCTGGAGCGCCCAGTCGGGTGGGAGCGCCGCGCCGCCCTCGATCGGCAGCCGCTCGTCGATGACGCCGTGGCTGTAGGGCCAGACCGCCGTCGCAAGCTGCGTTCCGTCGGCGACGTCCACGAGGATCGCACGGCCCGACTCGGAGCCGAAGTCCACGCCGATCGCGTACTTGCTCATGGTGCCTCTCCTGCCGCTCGCATGTTCCGCGGGGCGCCGCCCGGCGCCTCGCCGGGACGCCGGGAAGGCCGCACGATGGTCGTCCGCCACGCCCACAATAGTGACAACATCGGCGGTGACCGTTATCGTTCCCGTTACCGTTCACGCTACCACATCGCAGCAATCCTGAACCCACCCGGCACACCGCCGTCCACGCGAGGAGCGCCCGAGCTTGCATCGCCAGCACAGGGTGACGATCAAGGAGATCGCCGCAATGACGGGCGTCTCCACGCAGACCGTCTCGCGGGTCATCAACAAGCGCCCGGACGTGTCCCCCGAGACCCGCCGGGCCGTCGAGGCTGCCATCGCGCAGCACGGGTTCCAGCCCAGCGCGGTCGCGCGCAGCCTGGTCCAGCGGCGCTCGCAGATGGTCGGCGTGATCGTCGCCGGCCTCAAGTACTTCGGCGTGGCCGAGACCGTGAACGGCATGGCCGAGGCCACGGAGGCCGCGGGCTACTCGATCATCCTCAAGGAGCTAGCCAGCTTCGACGTGCCGGACATCGTCCCCGTGGTCGAGTTCTTCGTGGCCCATCGCGTCGAGGGGATCATCTTCGCCCCGCCCCAGATGGGCGCCAACATCCGCCACCTCCAGGAGCAGCTGCCGAACGGCACCCCGCCGGTGATCTTCCTCAAGGCGGAACCCTCCGAGCGGTTCACCTCCATCGGGATCGACAACGTGGAGGCCGCGGCCGCGGCAACCCGGCACCTGCTCTCGCTGGGCCGGCGCCGCGTCGCCCACCTGGCGGGGCCGCTCGAATGGCGCGAGGCCCGCGACCGGCGCGACGGCTGGCTGCTGGCCCTCTCCGAGGCCGGCCTCGAGCCCGGCCCGATGGTCGCCGGCGACTGGTCATCGGCGAGCGGCGTCGCCGCGTTCTCGCGGATCATCGACGCGGACCCGACGATCGACGCGCTGTTCGCCGGCAGCGACCAGATGGCGCTGGGCGCCCTCCAGGTGGCCAACCAGCGCGGGATCCCCATCCCCGGGCAGCTCGCGGTCGTCGGCTTCGACGGGCTGCCGGAGGCCGCCGAGTTCACGCCCTCGCTCACGACGATGCACCAGCCGCTCGCCGAGATCGGGCGCCTGGCCGTCCAGGAGCTCGTTGCATCGCTCAGCGCGGACCCGACGCAGGCCAAGACCATCCTGCTCCCCACCACGATGCGCCTCGGCGACAGCGCGCCCGTGCCGGCCTCCGGTGCCGGTCCGGGGTCCGTCACGGACCTCCCGTCCGCCGAGCGACCCGCCTCCGCCGACGCGGGCACGGGTCCCGCGCGCGACCGGCGATCCGTCCCCGCCGCGTCCTCCTGAGTCGGGGCGCTACCCGTCGAGGGCCGCGGCCTCCACGCAGCAGGCGACGACGCCGAGGCGGCCCAGCCGCTCGAAGGTCGGCCGGCGCCGCACCGTCCAGGCCGCCACCTCCAGCCCCGCGGCGCGCGCCAGCGCCATCGACGCGGGGGTGATGGCGCCCCACAGCACCGACACGCCGCGGCAGCCGAGACCGATCGCGAGCGACAGCGTCGCCGGCGCGAGGTCCTCGGTGTTGAGCCAGCGGCCCCAGCCCGGCAGGCGGTCCCCCATCGCGACCAGCGTCGGCGGCTCGAAGGAGCTGATGACGGCGCTCCGCGGCGCCGCTCCGCGGGCGGCCCGGAGCACGGCCGCCGTCGAGTCGCCGTGGTCGTCGCCCTTGAGCTCGATGTCCATCCATGCGCCGGGGAGCGCCGCCAGCACCTCAGCCAGGCGCGGGATCGCGTGGGCCGCGAGCCGTGCGGCGTCGAGGCGATCCACGCGCTCGGAGCGCCGCTGGACGCGGGCGAGCGTCTCGTCATGGAGGACCACGGGGACGCCGTCGCGGGAGAGCCGGACGTCGAACTCCACGCCGTCGCAACCCGGTACCCGGATCGCCGCGACCAGGGCCGCGAGCGTGTTCTCGGGGGCGACGCGCCAGTCGCCGCGGTGCGCGAGGCGGAGCGGACGCCCACCGCTCATCCGATGACCAGCCGCGCCATGACCCCCAGGTGGTCCGACGGGTAGAGCGTGGAATCGCCGACGGCCGGACGGTCGAAGCAGAGCCGAGCGGACGCCACCGTGACGGCGCCGCGGAGCCAGAGGTAGTCGAGGCAGCCCGGGTCGCCATCCTCGTCCATCCTCGGCGCGACCAGGCCCGACGGCCACGTCACGGCCGGCTCCTCGCCGTTCGCGATCGCATACGCCGAGGCGTACCCGGCGGCGCGCATGCGGGCGTACGCGGGCTCCGTCGGCTGGGCGTTGAAGTCCCCGGCGACCACGAGCGCGTCGTATTCCGGGGAGCCCTCGAGCCAGGTGAGGAGCGCCTCGGCCTGGCCGGCGCGGACCGCCTCGTCCGCCGGGACGTGGTGCAGGTGCGTGACCGCGAACACCAGGCCGTGTCCCCCGGGCAGCGTGATCCTGACGCGGTGGGCCGAGCGCGTCGCACCGAGATCGTGGCGCTCGTATCCCTCGAATGCCAGCGGCTGCTTCACCAGGAGCGAGTTGCCGTACTCGGGCCGGCCCGCCCAGCCGCGGACCGCCTCGTAGCGAGCCTCGCCGGCCGCCCCCAGGAGGCGATCCTGCTGGAGCGGGTACACGACCTCGTTGAGTCCCATGAGGTCGGGCTGCAGGGCGGCCATGTCGGCGAGGAGCAGCGGCAGGCGCTCCTCCCAGCGGTCCGCGAGGTTGCGGATGTTGAGGGTCGCGACGTTCAGGTGGTCCACGGGGCTCCTCTCGGGTCACGCGGGCGTGGGGATGGTGAAGGTGAAGGTGGAGCCGCGTCCTTCCTCGGACTCGACGGCGATCCGGCCCTCGTGGCCCTCCACCACGTGGCGCGCGATGGCGAGCCCGAGGCCCGTGCCGCCGCCCCGCACGCGGGCTCGGTCGGCCTTGTAGAAGCGCTCGAAGAGGCGCGCCTGGTCGGCCTTGCGGATCCCGATGCCGTGGTCCGTGACGGCGACCGCGACGGCGTCCCCCTCCCGGTGCACGGAGACGCGGACCTCCCCGCCGTCGGGGCTGAACTTCACGGCGTTGTGGACGAGGTTGACGACGACCTGGCCGAGACGGGCCTCGTCGCCGCGGATCGCCGGCAGGCCGGGTTCCGCCTCGACGACCAGCGTCACGCCGTTGCGCTCGGCGAACAGGCGGAGGCGCTCCGCGGAGGCCGCCGCGAGCCGACCGAGGTCGATGTCGTCCTCGAGCCGAAGCATCGAGCCGCCCTCGATCCGAGCGAGGTCCAGCATCTCGTTGACCATCTGGGCGAGGTGCCCGGTCTCCTCCTCGATGCGGGCGATCCGGTCGCGCATCCTGGGGGCGATGTCGGCGAGCTCGGCCTCGCGCGCGAGCGTCTCCGTGAGCAGGGTGACGGTCGACAGTGGCGTGCGGAGCTCGTGACCCAGGTTGTCGATGAACTCGGTCCGGATCTGCTGGAGACGGCGGAGCTCCGAGACGTCCTCGAGGATGACGACCAGGTCGTCGGGCGCGAGGCGGTGGGCGCGCACGACCAGCATCCGCGGCTCGCCGCTCGTGACGCGGTGCTCCGCGGTGAGGCTGCCACCGGCCGGGATGCCGTCGAGGACCGCCTCGAGGCGGGCGTCGAGGAACGCCTCCATCACACTGCGGCCCGCGAGGCCGGTGCCACCGGCGAGGAGGGCCTGCGCGCGGGGGTTGGCCGCGGTGACCCGGTGATCGGCCCCGACGTGGAGGACGCCGACCGGCAGCAGCTCGTCGGCGGGAGCGACGCGGCGCACGGCCGGCGCCACGGGCGCGAACGGCGCCGCGGGCGGCGCGGCGGCCGTCAGCCCGTCCAGCTCGTCCGCCCGGCGGCGCATGACGAGCAGGGCGGCGGCGAGCGCCAGCGCGAGCCCGACGACGGCAATCCACAGCAGGGCTTCCACGACCCCGAGGATAGCACACGCCGTCAGCGCGCGCGGCGCACGTCCGGCCCGGCAGGACCCGCGGCACCGGGCGCGGCCCCCGGGCTCTCCCCCGTCGCCGCGCTCCAGGGTGCGACCAGCGCCGCGTAGATCGCCGGCGGGAACGCGTGCCGGAGGGCCGTCACGTGCCCGATCCGCGCGGCCAGCCGCCGGACGCGCTGCGCCGTGGCCGGCGCGAGGCCGTCGACCGGCACCGCGGCCGCGACGTCACGTGCCGCGAGGAGCGCGGAGATCCGGAGGGCCTCGTCCTCCTCGCGGTCCAGCGCCTCGGGCCACGGCCGATCGTCGCCGGCGATCCCCTGCGAGGCGCGGAGCAACGCGGCGAGCTCCGCGCGCGTGAGCACGGCCGCCCGGTTCCGCAGCGCGACGACATCGCCGCTGTTGGGGCCGTAGCGCGGCTGGTCGAGGGACGCGTCCCAGGCCCGCAGCAAGCGCTCGCGTGCGCGCCCGCGAAACGGCTCGGCGAGCAGGTCGTCCAGGAACGCGGAGAGCGACAGCTCCGCGGCCACGCCCAGCAGGCCCTCGCGCAGCCCGGTCTCCGCCCAGCGCTCCGCCGGCACGCGACGGACCAGCTCCTCCTCGGTCGCAGCGAACGCCGACCTCGCCTCCGGTGGCAGGAACCGGCGGACGGTCGCGAGAAACGCGATCGGCGGGGGCTCCGCGACGGCCAGCCGGTCCAGCTCGTCCAGCGTCAGGGCCTCCACGCGGGCGAGAAATCGCGCGAGGCGCTCCACGGGGTCGCCGCGGACGAGGTCCGGGCGCGTGGACCTGCGCGAGCCCTCAGGGGCGGTCGCGCGGGACCCGGGCTGGCGCGCCCACGGCTGGCGCGAGACGCGCGGACGGTACCCGGGTCGGCGCGCACCCCCGCGCGTGACGGGCGCCAGGCCCAGGTGGTCCGCGTCGTAGCGGGCGCGCAGGTCCGGGTCGCTCAGCCAGTCGTGGGCGACGTTGATCCGCTTCGCGCGGTCCGTGGACGCCTCGTCGTTTCCGGCGACGTCCGGGTGGTGGCGCTTGAGGAGGGCGCGCCAGGCGAGCTCGATCGCCTCGAGCGAGGCATCGACCTCCACCTCGAGCCGGGCGTAGAGGTCGTCCTCGGGGACGAGCGGGCCCGACACCGTTCAGGCTCCGCCGGGCCCTGGCCGAGTCAGACCGGCGTCGGCGCGCGGCCGGCCAGGAAGGCCTCGACGTCCTCGATCGGCCGGACGGACTTCTCGCCCGTTGCGCGGTTCTTGACCTCGATGCCACCCGCCTCGAGCGAGCGCGGGCTGACGGTCAGGATCCAGGGCATGCCCAGCAGGTCCGCGTCCGCGAACTTGACGCCCGGCGACTCGTCGCGATCGTCGTAGAGGATCTCGTGGGTGGGGCCCGCGGCGGCCGCCAGGTCGTGCAGGCGCTCCGCGATGACGGTGACCTCGGGGTTCTTGTTGGCGCCCAGCGCGACGAGGTGGGCGGGGTACGGCGCGACCTCGGCCGGCCAGATGATGCCCTTGTCGTCGTGGTGGTCCTCGACGATGCAGGCGACGTTGCGCCCGAGGCCGATGCCGTAGGAACCCATGACGATCGGGTGGCGCTCGCCGTCCTCGCCCAGGTACTCGGCGCCGAGCGCCTTCGTGTACTTCGTGCCCAGCTTGAAGATGTTCCCGATCTCGATTCCGTTGCGCAGCATGATCGTCCCGCCGCAGCTGGGGCAGGCGTCGCCCTCGCGGACGTTCGCGATGTCGGCCACGACATCGGGGGTGTAGTCGCGCCCGACGTTCGTGTTCCGCAGGTGGTAGCCCGGCCTGTTGGCGCCCGCCACGAGGTTCGGCGAGGCGGCGACGAGCGAGTCGACCACCACCACGGCGTCGCGGGCGCCGATCGGCGAGCCGTAGCCCGCCTGCATGCCGCGGGCCGTGATCTCCTCGAGCTGGGCCGGGCGGAGGCCGCCGGTCGCCTTGATCGCGTTGACCAGCTTGGTCTCGTTGAGCTCGTAGTCGCCGCGAACGATGGCCACCACGAAGCGGCCATCGCCCGTGACCATGAACACTGCCTTCGCGGTCCGGCTGGTCGGCACGCCCAGGAAGTCCGCGAGCGCGTCGATGGTGGTGGCGTCGGGCGTATGGACCTCTTCGACCGGGAGCAGCTCCTCCGCGTCGGGCGCGGGGGCGATGGTCGGCGCCACCTGGCGGTTGCTGGCGTAGCCGCAGGCCTCGCACAGCACGAGGACGTCCTCGCCGGCCGGGTTGAGCGCCATGAACTCGTGGGCCAGGCTGCCGCCCATCATCCCCACGTCCGAGGCGACCGGGATCGCCCGCAGGCCCAGGCGCTCGAAGATCCGGGTGTAGGCGCGGTGGTGGGCCCAGTACGCCGTGTCGAGGCCCGCCTCGTCGAGGTCGCAGGTGTAGCTGTCCTTCATCACGAACTCGCGGACGCGGATCAGCCCGCCGCGGGACCGCGGCTCGTCGCGGAACTTGGTCTGGAAGTGGTAGACGATGAACGGCAGCTGGCGGTAGCTCCGCACGACATCACGCAGGAGATCCGCCACGACCTCCTCGTGGGTCATCGCGAGCACCATGTCCCGGCCCGCGCGGTCCTTGAAGCGGGCCATCTCGGGGCCGATCGCGTCGTAGCGCCCCGTCTCGCGCCACAGGTCCGCCGGGTGGACGACCGGCATCTCCATCTCCTGGCCGCCGATGGCGTTGAGCTCCTCGCGGATCACCTGCTCGACGCGCTTGTTGACGCGGAACCCGAGCGGCAGCAGCGAGTAGATCCCGGCGCCCAACTGGCGCACGTAGCCCGCCCGCAGGAGCAGGCGGTGGGACGGCAGCTCCGCCTCGGAGGGGTCGTCGCGGAGCGTGGTGAAGAACAGGTGGGAGAGGCGCATGGCGGGAAGGATACCGGCGCGCCGCGTCGGGCGGCGACTCGGGGGCACAGGCACGTGGGCGCGGGCGTCCAGCGTCCGGGTCGTGACTCGCGTCCGGGTCGTGCCTCGCGTCCGGGTCGTGCCTCGCGTCCGGGTCGTGACTCGCGTCCGGGTCAAATCCGGACCGCTGCCGCAGAGCTCACCTCCGATCCGGTCGATCCCGCGCCCCAGCTCCTCGCCAGACCGGCCGAGTTGACTCGGAGCCGAGTCAGGTGTCGAGCCGAGTCAGGTGTCGAGGCGGGGCAGGTGTCGAGGCGGGGCAGGTGTCGAGGCGGGGCCACCGGTCAAGCGCGCCGGGACCGCCCCCGGATGATGGCAGGCTCCCCGCAATGGGTCCGGACGGACTGGCGCTCGGGCTCGAAGGGAGCGCCAAGAGGGTTCGGAGCGTTCGATCGTTGACGACCAACGTCTCCGGCACGTGCCGCTGAACCGCCTCGCGATCCCTCGGACCGGCCTGAGCGCGCCCTCCCGGCGGCAGCCGCGTCACCCGGCGGCAGCCGCGTCACCCGGCCGCCAGCAACGCCAGCAGCACCCCGCCCGCCACGGTACTCGCGACCTGCCCCGCCGCGTTCGCGCCCATCGCGTGCATCAGCGGGAAGTTCTCGAAGTCCTCCGCCTGGGCCACCCGCTGCACGACCCGCGCCGCCATCGGGAACGCGCTGATCCCGGCCGCCCCGATCAGCGGGTTGAACGTCCCGCCCGAGACCGCGTTGAGCCCCTTCGCAAACAGGATCCCGGCCGCCGTGTCCAGCCCGAACGCCAGGATGCCCAGCACCAGGATCGCGAGGGTCGACGGCAGCAGGAACCGTTCGCCGCCCATGGTCGAGCCGATCGCCAGACCCAGGAACAGGGTCACCGTGTTGGCGATCTCGTTGGCCGACGCGTGGGTCAACCGCTCCACGACCCTGGATTCGCGCATCAGGTTGCCCAGCATCAGCGAGCCCACGAGCGGCGTCGCGAACGGGACCAGGATGCCCACCAGCAGCGTGACCGCGACCGGGAACACGATCCGCGTCCGGCGCGAGACCTGCCGCCCGCCGTAGGTCATCCGGATCCGCCGCTCCTTCTCGGACGTGAGCAGCCGCATGACCGGCGGCATGATCAGCGGCACGAGGGCCATGTAGCTGTAGGCGGCGACGGTGATCGGCCCCAGCAGGTGCGGCGCCAGCTTCCCGGAGACGTAGATGGACGTGGGGCCGTCGATGGCGCCGATGACGCCGATGGACGCCGCCTCCGCGCGCGTGAACCCGATCAGGAGCGCGAGCAGCATGACCCCGAAGATGCCGAACTGCCCCGCGGCCCCCAGCAGGATCATGCGCGGGTTCTCGAGCAGCGGCCCGAAGTCCGTCATCGCCCCGATGCCGATGAAGATGAGCAGCGGGAAGAGGTCGTTGGCGATGCCCGCGTCGTAGAGGATCGTGAGCAGGCCGCCGGGCCCCACCACCGGCGAGAGCGGGAGGTTGGCGAGGAGGCAGCCCGACGCGATCGGCACCAGGAGCAGGGGCTCGTAGTCCCTGGCGATCGCGAGGTACAGCAGCACGCCCGCGACCAGGAACATGACCACGGACTGCCAGGTGACGTGCGTGATCCCCGCGAGCAGCTGGTCGATCGTCCCCTGGCTCATCCGGCGGGGGCGCCCAGGCGCACGAGCGGGTCGCCCGGGCCCACGGGCTGGCCCGCCTCGACCTCCACGGCCACGACCACGGCCGCCCGGGGGGCCCGGATCGTGTTGCGCATCTTCATGGCCTCGAGCACGAGGATCGGGTCGCCCCGCCGCAGCGTGACGCCGGCGACGACGAGCACCTCGAGGATGACGCCCGGCATCGGGGCGGCGAGGACGTCCGCGCCCGCTGCGCTGAGCCCCGGCGTGCCGGCTGGTGTGCGGGGCGGCAGCCCCGGACGGGGCGGCGGCGGCACGGACCGGCCGGCGGCGAACGCGGCCGCAGCGGCCGGGCGCGCCCCGTCCGCATCGGCCATCACGGGCGAGATCGCGGCGCCGGGGAGATCCTCGTCGGCGTCGAGCGTTGCCTCGAACGTCCGGTCCCCCACCGTGACGGAGAACCGGTCCGCGGCCGTCTCCTCGACATCGATCGTGTAGGGGGTGCCGTCCACGGACACGGTATAGCGGCGCGCGGCTACCTCCTGCGACGCCAGGACTGGCCCTGGCGAGTGCGGCCCGCGGCGACCCAGCGACTGGCGAACAGCAGACTGCCGGGCCAGTAGGAGCGCATGGCGGGGGCGGCCTGGAGACGCCGTGTCTCCTCGTGCCGCAGGATGGCGACGCTGACGGCGGCGACGAGCCGCGGGTCGAGGTCGTCCGGGGCGCCGTGCAGGTGCACGACCGGGGTGCCGGCGCGCGGGGGCACGACGGGGAGCGCGGCCCCCTCGACGGCAGCTGAGTCCGCCTCCGCACGGGCGGCCGACCGCGCATCGAGACGCACGACCAGCATGAGGAGGCACCACAGGATCGTGAGCACCCCGAACACGATCCCCATGCCCAGCACGGCGGTCCGGAGCCCGAACAGCAGGTCGTCCATGGCTACGCGGGGAACAGCCCGTGCTTGCGCGGCGGGTTCTGCTGGACCTTCGTGCGCAGGATCTCGAGGGCCCGGATGAGGCGCTGGCGCGTCTCGCGCGGCTCGATGACCTCGTCGATCTGCCCCGAATCGGCGGCGCGGTACGGGTTGAAGAACGCCTCGCGGTACTCGGCGACGAAGGCGGCCTCGGCCTCCCGCGGGTCCACCGCCATCGAGATGTCGCGGCGGAACAGGATCTTGACCGCGGCCTCCGCCCCCATGACGGCGATCTGGGCGCCCGGCCAGGCGTACGCCACGTCCGTGCGCAGCTGGCGCGAGCTCATCGCCACGTAGGCGCCGCCCATCGCCTTGCGGGTCACGATGGAGATCTTGGGGACCGTGGCCTCGCAGTACGCGTAGATGATCTTGGCGCCGTGGCGGATGATCCCGCGGTACTCCTGGTCCATGCCCGGCAGGAACCCCGGGCAGTCCACGAAGGTGACGACCGGGATGTTGTAGACATCGCAGATCCGGATGAAGCGGCTGATCTTGTCCGACGCGTCGATGTCCAGGACGCCCGCCATCACGGACGGCTGGTTGGCGACGATGCCGACGGAGAACCCGTCGAGCCGCGCGAAGCCGACCACGGCGTTGGGCGCGAAGGCCGGGTGGATCTCCAGGAAGCTGTCCCGGTCGAAGACGCGGTCGAGGATCTCGCGCACGTCGTACGCCTCCGCCTCGTCCTCGGGGATGACGCGGTTGAGCTCGTCGTCCATGCGGTCGGCCGCGTCGTACGGGATGACCTGGGGCGGGTCCTCGTTGTTGTTCTGCGGCAGGTAGCCCAGCAGCTGCTTGACGAGCTCCAGCGCCTGGCGCTCCGTGTCCGCCACCAGGTGGGCCACGCCGCTCCGCGCGTCGTGCACGTCCGGGCCGCCCAGCTGCTCGATGGTCACCCGCTCGCCGGTCACCTGCGCCACGACGTCCGGGCCGGTCAGGAACATGGAGCTCGTCCCGCGGGCCATGATCACGAAGTCCGTCAGGGCGGGCGAGTAGACGGCACCACCGGCGCAGGGGCCAAGGACCAGCGAGATCTGCGGGATGACCCCGGAGGCGAGCACGTTCCGGACGAAGACCTCGCCATACGCCGCGAGGCTGCCCACGCCCTCCTGGATGCGCGCTCCCCCGGAGTCGTTGAGCCCGATCAGCGGGACCCCACTCTCCATGGCGAGGTCGGCGATCCGGCTGATCTTGTTCGCCTGGACCCGCGAGAAGGATCCGCCGAGGACGGTGAAGTCCTGCGCGAACACGGCGACCCGCCGGCCGTTGATCTTGCCGAAGCCCGCCACGACGCCGTCGCCGGGGAAGCGCTGGCGCCCCAGGCCGAACGCCGTCTCCTCGTGGGTCGCGAGGGCACCCATCTCCTGAAATGACCCGTCGTCGAGCAACAGGGCCAGCCGCTCGCGGGCCGTCAGCTTGCCGCGCGCGTGCTGGGCCTCGATTCGCTCGGGCCCACCACCCTCCAGGGCCCGCGCGCGCATGGCCCGGAGGGTGTCGAGATGGTCGGTCACGCTCGAGAGCGTGCGCCGCGCCTCCGTCGCCGGGCACGGCCAGATGGCACGGACCCGGGTCCCGCATGGCGCCTGTCCGGCCCGGCCCGGTCCCTGCGACCGGCGGTTCATCGAACGCGCCGCCATGCGGGCACCGCGGGCCTGCGGGTCACCCGTCGGCATGTCGCAGTTGGGCACGGCCCGCCGGCGAATGGCGCCGCATCGGCACCGTGACGTCCGCTATCCTCGGCTACGTCAAACGTCCGCCCTCCCCGCGGGCGCGCCGCCGGATCAGAGTCGGCGGCATCGAGGTCTCCGATCGAGCACGTCACCCTCTTCCTCGTCGCGGTCGTCATCCTGGCCGTTGTCTTCGACTACATCAACGGGTTCCACGACACCGCGAACGCCATCGCGACGTCCGTCGCGACGCGGGCGCTGCGCCCCCAGTACGCGCTGCTGATGGCCGCCGCGTTCAACTTCATCGGAGCCTTCGCCGGTACCGCGGTCGCCAAGACGATCGGCGCCGGGCTGGTCGACGAGCAGACCACGTCGCAGGTCGTGGTCTCGGCCGCGCTCATCGGCGCCATCTGCTGGAACCTCATCACCTGGTTGCTGGGCCTGCCCAGCTCGTCCAGCCACGCCCTGATCGGCGGCCTCATCGGCGCCACGATGGCTGCCAGCGGGACCGGCGCCCTCAAGTGGGACGGCATCTACAACAAGGTCATGGTGCCCCTCATCAGCTCGCCGGTCATCGGCTTCCTGCTCGCGCTTGTGCTGATGGTCGCCCTCACCTGGACCTTCCGCGGCTTCGCGCGCAAACCGCTCGGCGCCGTCTTCCGTCGGCTCCAGGTGTTCTCGGCCGGGTTCATGGCCTTCGCGCACGGGTCCAACGACGCGCAGAAGACGATGGGCATCATCACGCTCGCCCTGTTCTCGGCCGGGGTCATCCCGTCGGTCGAGGTACCCCTGTGGGTCATCGTGATCTCGGCCACCGCCCTCTCCCTCGGGACCGCGCTCGGCGGGTGGCGGATCATGCACACGATGGGCCACCGGGTCGTGGAGCTGGAGCCCATCCACGGATTCGCCGCGGAGACCACGGCAGCGACGGTCATCTACGTCGCCGCGCACTTCGGCATGCCGGTCTCCACGACGCACGTCATCTCGAGCGCCATCATGGGCGTCGGCTCCGCGCGTGGCCTGCGCGGCGTGCGCTGGGGCGTCGCGCGCCGGATCCTGGTCGCCTGGGTGCTCACGATCCCCGCGTCCGCCGCCGTCGGCGCGCTCACCTGGTTCCTCATGAACGCCATCGGCCTCCGATGAGCGACCCCAACACAACCGCCGCCACCCGACCGCCCGCCACCGGAGGCCTGCCATGGTCCGCCTGATCCCCCGCGACGAGAAGTTCTTCGAGCTGTTCATCAAGGACGGCGAGACCATCCTCGAGGCCGCGCGCAAGCTGGAGTCGATGGTCGGCTCCTACGACCGCCTGGAGGAGCGCCTGGCCGAGATCCAGGCGCTCGAGAAGCAGGGCGACCAGATCGACGAGGAGATCGCCGCCCGCCTGGAGCGGAGCTTCGTGACCCCGTTCGATCGCGAGGACATCCACGAGCTCACCGTCCACCTCGACGACGTGCTCGACGGCATCCAGGCCTCGGCGGAGACGTTCCTCATCTACAAGATCGACCGGCCCACCGAGGAGGCCCGCCAGCTGGTGGGGATCCTCGCGGCGCAGGCGGTGCAGCTCCTCGAGGCGCTGAGCAAGCTGGAGCGCGGCAAGGGCCTCAATCCGCACCTCGCCACGGTCCACGACCTCGAGCACCAGGCGGACGGCCTCTCGCGGGCGGCGATCGGCCGGCTGTTCGAGATCGGCAACGACCCGCTCGAGGTCATCAAGAAGCGGGACCTCTACAAGAGCCTCGAGGACACGATCGACGCGGCCGAGGACGCGGCCGAGGTCATGGAGCGGATCCTCGCCAAGAGCTGAGGGCGGTCGTCACCCGCCGTTGTGCGGGTCGTCCTCCGTCTGGGGTCCCATCGACGCGGCGGTCGTCCGGTCGCGTCGGGCATCCGAGGTCGCTGCCGCATGCATCCCGGACATCGGGTGGCGACCCTCGGCGTCAATGACGTGCATGACGGCGTTGATCAGCGCGAGATGGGTGAACGCCTGCGGAAAGTTGCCGAGGTGCCGACCGGTCTCCGCCTCGATCTCCTCGCCGTACAGGCCCAGGGAGCTGGCCAGCGAGAGCAGCCGTTCACACAGGCGCCGGCCGCGGGCCAGCTCGCCGATCTGGACGAGGGCCGACACGAGCCAGAAGGAGCAGATCGTGAAGCTCCCCTCGGTGCCGGACAGGCCATCGTCCGTGTGCTCGGTCTGGTAGCGCAGGACGAGACCATCCTCGGTCAGCTCGTCGGCGATCGCGAGCACGGTGTTCCGGATCCGCGCATCATCGGCCGGCAGGAACCGGACCAGCGGGAGCAGGAGCAGGGACGCATCGAGCGCCGTGGTGTCGTAGTGCTGGGTGAACACCCCTCGCGAATCGACGCCGTTCGCCAGCACGTCGGCCTTGATCTCGTCCGCTGCCTCCTGCCAGCGGGCGGCGATCTCCGGCTCGCCGCGGAGATGGGCCAGGCGGACACCACGGTCTGCCGCGACCCAGCACATGACCTTGGACGAGGTGAAGTGCCGCGGCTCGCCGCGGACCTCCCAGATGCCACGGTCCGGCTGGCGCCACTCCTCGATGGCCGTCTCCACGAGGCGGCTCAGGATCGACCACATGCGATCGTCCAGCCGATCCCGGGAGGAAGTGTGGAGGTAGAAGGAGTCGAGGATCGCACCCCAGACATCGTGCTGGCGCTGCTTGTAGGCGGCATTGCCGACGCGGACGGGCCGGGCGCCGTCGTAGCCGGAGAGGTGGTCGAGGGTCCGTTCCGGGAGGTCGCGCTCGCCCCCAATGCCGTACATGACCTGCACTCCCCCGTCGTTGCCGGCCAGCTCGGCGAGGAAGTAGAAGAAGTCGTTGGCCTCCCAGTCGAAGCCCAGGGTGTACAGGCCCCACAGCGCGAACGTGGAGTCGCGGACCCAGCTGTAGCGGTAGTCCCAGTTGCGCTCACCACCGGGCGTCTCCGGGAGCGAGGTCGTCGCCGCCGCCACGATGGCACCCGTCGGCGCGTACGCGAGGCCCTTGAGCGTCAGCGCCGACCGCTGCAGGTAGGAGCGCCACGGGTGATCCGGGAAGCGTCCACGCGCCAGCCAGTGCTGCCAGTGATGCGCCGTCCAGACGAGCCGCTCCTGGCCCTCAGCGACCGATTGCGGGGGCCGGCCTGCGCCCCACGACAACGCGACGAACCTCGTCTCGCCGGCCTTGATCAGCGAGCGGGCGATCGCTCGGGGGCCTTCGAATCCGAGGCGGAGGTCGCTGGTCAGCGTCAGATCAACGCCGTCGGGGCCGCGGCACACCCCCTGGAGATAGTCCTCGCCGGTGTAGGACCACTCCCCCGTCGACGCCCCGTAGTCGAAGAGCGGCTCGCAGTCGAGGGTCAGCTGCATCTCCCCGTTCACGCACCGGACCATCCGCAACAGCACGTGCTCGGCGTCGTAGTCGGTGGGAGCCCGCCGATGGGTCCTGGAGCGGGCCTCCGTGTTGTGCCACGGCCCGATGAGCAGGACGTCGCGGATGATCACCCAGCCGCCGCTCGCGGTCTCCCAGCTTGTCTCGAGCACCATCGTGCCGGGCAGGTAGCGCCGCGCCGCCGGCACCATCACGTCCGCGGGGCCGAGGCGGAACCCGCCAGCGTCGCGGTCCAGGATCGCCCCGAACACGCTGGGGGAATCGAACCGTGGCAGGCACATCCACTCCACGGTGCCGCTCGGCGCGACGAGCGCGTTCACCTCGCCGTCGGACAGGAAGGCGTAGTCACCGATGGGTGGGAAGGCCGAGCCGTTGCGGCCACTCAGGTCGGCGGATGGGGCCGGGATGCGATCGGCGAGCGGCACACCTGAACCCGCGCCCGGGCCGGGGCCCGGCGCTTCGTGCGGCTGTCCGCCCGTCTCGTGCTTGATCTGCATCGTTCGCCTCCGCGGGTGACCAGTGTCCCACGCCGCGGCAAGTCCAGACCTGCGGACGGCGGCGAGCCTGCGGCATCAGCCGTCGCGGCTGGCGGCGTCAGCCGTCGCGGCGGAACACGTAGCCCACGCCACGCACCGTCTGGAGGTGCACGGGCGCGGCCGGGTCCTCCTCCAGCTCGGCACGCAGCCAGTGGACGTGCACGTCCACCGTGCGGGTCTCGCCGGCGTAGTCGTAGCCCCACACCTTCTCCAGCAGCTGGTCTCGGGTGAAGACCTGGCCGGGGTTGCGCACGAGGAAGGCCAGGAGCTCGAAGGCCTTGGGCTTGAGGGCGACGGGTTTCCCGTCGCGCAGGACGCGGTGGCCGGCAAGGTCCACCTGCACGCGGCCCAGATCCAGGAGCGGCGGCGGAGACTGCGTGGCGGCCGCCTGCTCCGCGCGCCGGAAGATCGCCCGGATCCGGGCGGTCAGCTCCCGGAGGCTGAACGGCTTCGTGACGTAGTCGTCGGCGCCCAGCTCGAGGCCGACCACCTTGTCCACCTCTCCGTCGCGGGCCGTCAGCATGATGATCGGCACGGCCGACTCCGCGCGCAGGATGCGGCAGACCTCGACGCCCGAGAGCTCCGGGAGCATCAGGTCCAGGAGGACCAGGTCGGGCTGCTCCGCGCGGAAGCGGACGATGGCCTCGCGGCCGTCGGCGGCGGGAATGGCCCGGTAGCCCTCCAGCTCCAGGGCTTCCACGAGGGTCTCGCGCAGGGTCGTCTCGTCGTCGACGACAAGGATGGTTCGGGCCATGCGCCGGCGATCGTGGGCCTGGGCCGTTAACGCCGTGTTCACGGCGGGTTCACGTCCTTTGCGCCGGGTTGGGTCCATCACGCTCCGGCGGACGGTCCGAGCCGTGCGACGGCCGTGTCGATCCGGGCGAGCGTCCGGTCGCGGCCGAGGGCCACGAGCGTGTCGAACAGCGGCGGGGTCGCGGTGCGGCCGGTCGTGGCCACGCGGATCGCCATGAACAGGTCGCCGGCCTTCCAGCCGCGGGCCTCGACGAGCGCGCGGAGCGGCGGCTCCAGCTCGTCGGCCTCCCAGGTGACGGCGTCATGCGCCGCGATGACCTCGCGCGCGGCGGCCAGCGCCTCGCGCGTCGTCGCGGCGTCCCAGCGCTTGGGGATGATCGTCCCCGGATCCACCGCGAGGTCGTCGGTCCAGAGGAAGCCGACGACCTCGGGCAGGGACGCCAGGGTGGGGATCCGCTCGCGGACGATCGGCAGCAGCGTGCGGACCTCGTCGGGTGACGGCAGCCGGCCGATCTCCCCCGCGACATGGCTCGCCTCCAGGAACGGCATGAGCCGGTCGACCAGGTCCTCCTCGTCCAGGCGCCGGATCCATTGGCCGTTGAGCCACTCCAGGCGCTCGCGGTCGAACTTCGCGCCGCCCTTGTGGACCTTGTCCAGCTCGAAGCGGTCCGCGATCTCGTCGAGCGCGAGGACGTCCTCCTCGGTGCCGGGCGACCAGCCGAGGAACGCGAAGTAGTTCACGAGCGCCTCGCGCAGGAACCCCTGGGCCACGTAGTCGGCGACCGCGGTCTGGCTCCTGCGCTTGCTCATCTTGGACCCGTCGGGGTTGAGGATGAGCGGCAGGTGGCCGAAGATCGGCAGCGGGTAGCCCAGCGCCTCGAACAGCAGGATGTGCTTGGGCGTGTTGCTGACGTGGTCCTCGCCGCGGATCACATGGCTGATCTGCATCGACATGTCGTCGACCACCACGGTGAAGTGGTAGAGCGGGTTGCCGTCGCCGCGGACGATGACGAAGTCGCCGCCGAGGTTGGCGGTGTCGATCTCGACCCGGTCGCGGACGAGGTCGTTCCAGCCCACGACGCCCGGGCGGACGCGGAAGCGCACGGCGCTGCGGCGGCCCTCGGCCTCCCGGGCCGCTTGCTCGTCCGGGGTCAGGCCCGCGCACCGCCCGAGATACCGGACGGGCTCCTTCGCGGCCTCCTGGGCCTTGCGATCCGCGTCCAGCTCCTCGGCTGTGCAGTAGCAGCGGTACGCCAGGTCCTTCGCCAGCAGCTCCTCAGCGGCGGCGGCGTAGTCGGAGAGGCGCGCCATCTGGCGGTAGGGCGCGTATGGCCCCGCCTCTTCCAGGCCGGCGACGCCCGGACCCTCGTCCCAGGTGATCCCCAGCCAGTGCAGCCCGTCGAGAATGTCCTTCTCGAAGGCCGCCGTGCTCCGGGCGACGTCCGTGTCCTCGAGGCGCAGGACAAACGTGCCGCCGGTGTGGCGGGCGAACAGGTAGTTGAACAGCGCGGTGCGCGCGGTGCCGATGTGGAGGGGCCCGGTGGGGCTGGGCGCGATGCGGACGCGGATGTCGGAGCGCATGCGCCAATTGTAGAGCGGGCGGGTGCGGGCTCCGGGCCCGGTCAGCCGCCGGGGCGTCAGCCCCCGAGCGGCGCCGGGAGCCGCGGGCCGGAGCAACGGTCCGGTCCCCGGACGTTTCACACTCTGGGTGGCAGGATTGTCCGGTTCAGAGGCTCGCCACCGGACGTGGCTGCCGCCGGGCGGCTGGCTCGTTCGGGGAGCGGCTCGTTGCTCCGTTCAGCGGCGGGCCGCTGGCAGTGGTGCGATCGTCACACGGCACCACGGGCCGGCAGGTTCAGGATCGGTCGCCGTAGAGCTGCTGACTCATCGGCGGGAAGGGCGTCCTCGAGAACACGGCTTCGACCGGGAGCCCGAAGTGCTCGACGATCCGAAGTGCCAGATCGAGGCTCGGGTTGTACTTCCCGCGCTCCAGGTAGCCGATGGTCTGGTAGTTCACCCCAAGGGCGTCCGCGAGCTCCTGGCGCGTGAGCCCCCGCTCCGCGCGCAGGACGGCGAGGCGGTTAAAGAGGGCCGCATCAGGCGAAGCGGGTCGGCGCGGCACCTCAGGCCTCCCGCGCCAGGTCGGGCTCCTGCCATGCGACCACTGCGCTCGGCAGGGCGATCGATGCGACCACGGGGGACAACAGCCACATCGGGGACGCGAGCGAGAGATCGCCGGTCCATCGGAACAGTGCCTGACCGAGCTGGAGGGCGAAGAGCGTCGTGGCCAGGACGCCGGCGTAGATCCGGTAGCTGTCGCGATATGCACGATCCCGAACGACGACTTGCCGCTCGTCGAGCAACGCGTCCGGGGCCCGAGCGAGGGCACCGCGGAACCGATAGCACCTGTAGCCGGCCCATCCCGTCAGGAGCAGGATGACCACGACGAGGGCGACGACGACGACCACGTCCGGGATGCCGTACGTCGCCCCAAGGGCGATCGGAGCCATCGCGCCGAGTGGAAAACCCACGACGGAGAGGAGAGCGGCCGGCCGGCGCAGGACCCTTGAGAACTCCGCGTCACGCGACAGCTACAACTTCCCGCTGCAGCTGTCAATCATGCTGGAGTCGATGTGCGACGGACCTGCGAGCCTTCTATCAGCCGCCGAGCGGCGCCGGGACCCGGTGGAACAGCGCGGGGTCCGCCTCGCCCGGGAGCACGCGGATGAGCGCGGCGGGGCGCAGGCCCAGGGTCGCGCGGCCGCGCGGGCCCTCCAGGGTCAGGCTGTCGAGCGACTCAGAGCGGGCGAGGACGGTGACGCGGGCGCCGGGTGTCAGGGCCCGGGCCTCAAGGTACGAGAGCAGCCCGGCGTCCTCCTCGGCCTCCTCGGTGATGCGCAGGACCGTGGCGTGGGACCCGGACTCCATCTCGGCCAGCGGGACGCCGGCCGGTCGGCGGCGGGCGGTCTCGAGGTCGATGGGGTTCCCGTGGGGACAGGTCTCGGGGTGGCCCAGGAGCTCGTCGAGCCTGGACTCGACGCGCGGCGACAGGGCGCCCTGGAGACGCGCCGCCTCGACGTCGCTCTCCGCCCAGGTCAGGCCCACGACGCTGGTGAGCAGCCACTCGAGCAGGGCGTGGCGACGGAAGATCGCATCGGCGGCGGCGCGCCCCGCCGACGTCAGGGCCAGGCCGCGCCCGGTGGAGGGCTCCAGGAGCCCGTCGCTCGCCAGGCGGCGGCACATCTCGCTCGCGGCCTGGGTGGACACGCCGACGTGGCGGCCGAGCTGGGCGGAGGTCGCGACCCGCCCGTCCGAACCCATCACCCGCAGGGCGAGGAGGTACTCCTGGGCTGCTGCCGAGATGTCGGCGCTGGCGGTGCGGCGCATGCGGCCAGTCTACGTGCCGGGCTCGGCCGGGCGAGGCCCGCTCCACAACCGGACGGCTGCCGCCACGAGCCCGATGCCGTAGGTCACCGCGACGACGATCCCGAGGACGAACGGCTCGACGACGGGCTGCGGTAGCGCACCCACCGAGAGGATGGCGCCCGAGGGGAGCGCGACCGCCAGCGCGGCGAGGGCCGCGCACGCCGCCACTGCGGCGGCCGGCGGGACGGCGTAGAGCGCCGCCACGATCGCGGGCTGCGCCAGGATCAGCGCCACGGGCACGGCCTCGGGGCAGGACGCCGAGTACCGGGCACAGCCCGTTGCTGCCGAGACGAGCCCGCCGATCGCGTAGCCGATCGGCGGCCACGCGACCAGCGCGAGGAGCACGCGCCAGCGGCGATCCGGGCGCCGGGCGAGCCGCAGCAGGTGCTCCGGGAAGGTGAGCCGGATCAGCGCCTCGAGGTCGGGCAGCGGGGCGGCGTCGACGGCTCCAGGTCTCGGCGGCACGCCTCGTCCGGCGCCCGGGCGCGGCCCGGGGCCCGGCGTCCAGGCGGCGCCGCCGTCCTCGCGGGCCTCGTACGTCCAGGCGCGGGCCCGCCAGGCCGCGGCGCCGCCGTCGGTCGTGGTGCGGCCGGTGCCGGTCCACTGCCAGCCGGCGGTCTCGGCCTCGCCCCCGGTGCGGGGCGCGTCATCGGGCGCGTCATCGGGGGCGCCATCGGGGGCGCCCGGACCGACGCCGGCGCCCGGCCCGGGTTCCGTCGCGCCGCCACCCGCCGCGCGCCGAGCCCGCGCGAGGTACTCCGGCCCGTGCTTGCGCGGGTCCGCGTACTCGCGCGGGTTGAGCGTCCAGTACGTGCCGGACGTGGGGCCGTACCACGCGCCGCCGTCCCAGTCAGGGTCGAGCGGCGTCTCGGCGGCCTCGTCGTAGGTCGTGGAGCCGGGCGTCGCCGTCCGCGGTCCCCGCCGGTGGTGGCACTCCCCCGCGCCGTGCTGGCGATCCCCCGCGCCCGTGGCCCGCCCCGACGGGTCCGCGGACCCGGGGCCGGGCCGCGACGGGCCGGCGCCCTGACCCGGCCGCGAGGGTCCTCCGCCGGACGCCCTGGAGCCCGCGGTGCCGCCGCTCCCCGACCGCCGCGCGCGCCACGCGTCGCGCGACGCCCGTGCCCGGCCCGGGCCCGCGCGCCAGGGATCAGCCCCGGGTCCGTCGCCCCCGGGTCGCCGCGGCGTTGGCGCGGAGCCCGGCGACCGGAGCCGGCCCTCACCATCGACCAGCTGTTCGTACGCCGCCCGGATCGCGAGGAACCGGGGCAGCGCGCGCTCGCCGGCCGCGTCGGGGTGGTACTGCTTGGCGAGGCGCCGATACGCGGACTTGATCTCGTTGAGGGAGGCCCCGGGCGCCACGCCGAGCGTCCGGTACGGGTCTCCCTGGGACGTCATCGGGTGCCTCCGTGGCGGCGCTGGTGGGACGCGCGATCGTCAGCCGGTGAGCTCGCCCACCGGCGCGAGCTCGAAGCCGGGCACCGCCTCGCCCGCGACCCGCCCGTGCGGGTCCAGGCTGGGCGGCCGGTGGAAGCGGGCGAGCATGCGGAGCGCCCGGCCCTCGACGACCCCGGCCTGCCGGAGCGCCTCGACGGTCGCGGCCCAGCCCGCGCGCTCGTACCCACCACCGTCTTCGATCTTGAGGGCCAGCCCGGATGCCCGCGTGCCCGCGCCACGCGCGCCGGGGAGGATGCCGACGCAGGACAGCCCCTCGGCGCCGCCCTTCGCCACGAGGCGGCCGGGGACGGCCTTCATCAGCGAGGTGTCGAGGCGCTCGCGGGTGCCGGCCACGAGCTCCGGGTGGGCGAGCATCGCGTCGCGGACCGGGAGCAGGTGCCTCGCGAGCCCGGCGCGCGGGTCGTCGGCCGGCAACCCCTCGGGATCGGCGAGCATCGCGTAGGCCCGGGCGATCTCGCGAAGGGGGAAGGCGAAGGTGGCGATCCCGCAGGCGTCGATGCTGGTCGCGAGGGCCGACGGCCGGACCCCGAACAGCTCCGCGATCGTCACGCTGAAGGCCTCGTTGGCCGGGTGCTCGTCCTGCCAGTAGGTCTCGAGCGGCCAGCCGCCCAGCTTGGCGAGGAGCAGGAACGCCGAGTGCTGCCCCGAGCACATGTGGCGGAGCTGGCTGGGCCGCTCCCCGTCCCGCGCGAGCCTGGCCGCGGTCAGCGTGTCCATCGGCGTCGGGTCGGTCGAGCAGGCCAGCAGGCCCTGGGCGATCCCCACTCGCCGGTACAGCGCGATGATCGTCCGGACGTGGAGGTCCTCGCCCGAGTGGCTCGAGACCATCACCGCCAGCTCTTCCGGCGTGAGATCGAACTCGCGTTGGCCCCCGGCACGCAGCAGCGCCACGAGGCCGAACGGCTTGACGGCGGACCGGAGGTTCACGAGGCGCTCCGGGTCCCCCAGGGCGAGCAGCGTCCGGCCGGTCGCGTCCACCTCGGCGATGTCGCCGCGGTGCACGGACTCGATCACGCCGTTCCGCTCCTGCCGCACGAGGACGGGCGGGACGGTCCACCGGGCGGGGCGCGCGGCGGCGCGGGTGCTTCTGCCGGGGGTCCGTGTGGCCATCTGGCGAGGATAGCGCGCCGTGCGCCACCCGACGCACCGCCGCGATACGATTGGTGCTCGACCGGCAGGTGAGTGCCGCCCGGGCGGCACTCCGCCCGATCCCGTAGCGCGAGGGACCCCCGTGGCTGACTGGCCGAACCTCCACGTGTCGCAGCACCCCGCCGTCCGCCACAAGCTGGGCATCCTCCGGGACGAGGAGACCGAGCCCAAGAAGTTCCGCGAGGTCGTCCGCGAGCTGTCCTGGCTCATGGGCTACGAGGCCCTCGCGGATGCGCATACGCGGGCACTCGACGTCCGCACCCCCATCGAGCTCATGGAGGGCGAGGAGCTCGCCGACCGCATCGGCCTGATCCCGATCCTGCGCGCCGGCCTGGGCATGGTGGACGCCATGCTGGAGCTGATGCCCACGGCGCAGGTCTGGCACCTGGGCCTGTTCCGCGACGAGAAGACCCTGCGCCCGGTCGAGTACTACAACAAGCTCCCGAACACCAGCACTGTCGACCTGTGCCTGATCCTGGACCCGATGCTCGCGACGGGCGGCTCGGCGACGGCGGCCATCGAGGTCCTCAAGAAGTGGGGCGCGGTCCGGATCAAGCTCGTGAACCTGATCGCCGCGCCCGAGGGCGTGGGGGCGGTCCTGGCGGCGCACCCGGAGGTGGAGATCTACACCGCGGCCCTGGACCGCCAGCTCAACGAAAAGGGCTACATCATGCCCGGGCTGGGCGACGCGGGCGACCGCCAGTTCGGGACGGGAAACAGCGGCTAGGCTGGCCGCCGCCGCACGGCTCTCGATAGCCAAGACACCCTGCCCGTGAAGGGCGGGCTGTCAGTGTCAGGGCGGGGATGTCAGGACTCGCTGGTTGGTCAGTCCTCAACGAGCAGCATGATCTCGTATCAGCCTACCCAACTGCTGTAATGCTTATCCGCTTGCCTCAACACACCACTACCCGTAGTGTTGGCTCATGGGAGCACGGAAGCGGGGCGACTATCCCAAGACGCTGGCCGGCTTCTACCGCCGGTTCCCCGATGACGCGGCCTGCTGCGGCTACCTTGTGGAGACCCGCTGGCCCGACGGGTTCCGCTGCCCGCGCTGCGGCAGCGACGACGCCCTGCTGCTGAGCGAGCGCCGGGTCTTCGTCTGCCGGTCGTGCCGTCGCCACACGAGCGCCACGGCCGGGACGAC